>JAKSDO010000154.1 GCA_022360055.1 Cytophagales bacterium
AAGATATTGGAGGCGAATATGCTTCATCTCTCCAAAATCTTCGGCCAATACCCGCACACCCCATCTGTTTTCCTCCCTGTATGGCCCGTAATTTGTCAATTCAAGGTTTTGCACATTCCAGAATTCCACATTTTTCAGCAACAATGCCTCCTGAAATTTTCCTTCGGCATCTATTCTCGGTTTTGCGCCTTCCCCATAATTGTTTATGGAAATTGGCCGTTCTGAGGTGCCGGAACCCTTTAAAACCAATTGGCCCTTATAGCTGGTTCCGGATTTAAAAAAGAGCTCGTCGCCGGGTTTAAAAACCGTTTTATTTACCTGATCCAAGCTCGCCCATGGTGTTTCCGGAGATTGCCCGGAATTGGTATCTTTTCCATTTGTGGCATCTACATAAAACGTTCGTTTTTCATCCCGAACATCTTGCATGTTCGAGCAGGAATTGAGAACCGTGATAACAATAAGGACATATAGATTTTTCATAATTATTAGTTAGCTGGATTTGTTACTCAAATTGTCTATTGATGTTACACAAGTATCATTCCCGGGCTCAACCCAGTCCCTTGAAAAGGAATCAACCGGGTTTCACAGGTTTGACAGACTTCCCCCGAAGTATCAAAGGGGAGGCATTGGACCTTTGCAAAAGATATGGGTAACATCGGTAATTTAGTATTCGTGATGGATTTGCTGAAAATTAATATTTGACCACAATTACCGTATTAATTTCATCCACAGGTTCATCGGGTACATGAATCATAATACCTTCCGGATGTATGTCGAATTTTAAAGGTTGTTTTTCCTTATCCGCCAGGAAATAAACGGTTTTTACGTTCTCTTTAAAATCATTCAGGTACACCCTGTTATCCTCGGGATATTTAAAAATGTGTAAATAGTATGTGCCTGGTTTTCTGGTGATCATTTCAACATCAGGGTTCCACCGAACCGATACCCTACTGCTGGTTGTGTTATAAATTGCCTCACCATTCATCTGCATCCACTTACCCACACCCTTTAAAATTTCTTTTGATTTTTCCGGGAACTCACCAAGAGCCGTCGGACCGATGTTCAACAAGTAATTCCCGCCTTTGGAAGCGATGTCACAAATATTATAAATGACTTCATCCGTACGCTTCCAATTATTGTCGTTCTTATTGTATCCCCAATGATTGTTGAGCGTCATACAGACCTCAAAGGCTTGTTTCTGCACGCCATCGGGAATTTCCTGCTCAGGCGTTCCGTAATCTGCTCCGATGCCTCCGAGTCTGTTGTTAATGAGGCAGGAAGGCTGCCATTTATGAATGGAATCGACGAGTTGTTTCGCCATAGCTCTGTTTTCCGTCTGACCCGGATTAAGGGCGGAACCGTACCAGTCAAACCAAATAATACCTACCGGACCATAGTTGGTAAGTAATTCCTTTACCTGATCCTGCATATAGGAAAAGTATTTCCGGTAGTCAGGTTTGTTCTTTTCCGGGAATCCTAAAAATCCGTCCGGATGTGCTTTGGAAAAATAGGTGTATTCGATCGGATAATTCTCATGATGCCAATCCTTGACAGAATAGTAAAAGCAAAGTTTTATTCCTTGTCTTCTGCACTCGGCAGCCAGCTCTTTCATCGGATCCTTTTTGTAAGGTGTCGCATCTACAATATCATAATCAGTCAGTTTCGAATCATACATGCAGAAGCCTTCATGGTGCTTTGAGGTGATCACAATGTATTTCATCCCGGCATTTTTAGCAACAGATACCCATTCTTCGGCATTGAAATTCGACGGATTAAATTGAGAAGCAAATTTTTCATACACCGCTCCCGGAATGCCGGCCCCATATTGAATCCACTCTCCGTACCCGGTTTTGCCTTCCCATGCTCCTGCAGGCACCGCATAAAGCCCCCAATGAATAAAGAGGCCAAACTTTGCCTCATGAAACCAATCCAGTTTGTTGTTTGACTCACCGGGCGCCTTGTTTTCTTTTATATCTCGCGCATCGGATTTGCAGGGTAAAATGCTAATTATGCTCCAGAGTATGAGTAAAGAAGCACTTAAAGAGTGTTTTCTCGTTTCCATAATTTACAGGTTGATTGTTTTAAAAACTTGTGGGTCATTTTGCCAAAAATCATAGAATGGTTTTAAATGTTCGATCAATATTTGCAGACTTCACCCGGATCAATTAATTGCCTTTGGAAATAGCTCCCAAGTCCATTGAAATTTGATTTCCGGCCGGCGCATAGTCGCGCTCTTGCAATACCCGACCGAACATATCCATAACGGAGATGCTCAGCTTCTGCCCCTTAAGATCTCCTCCAAATTTTATATTGATCTGATTGTCCGGGGCAGGATTGGGGTAAAGATCAATTTTAGCAGGCACAAGATGTTCGCACCGGCTGGGATTGACAGACTGAGTAAAAATTCAAAAAAATAATTGAAAAAGCTATGAGACATCTGATCACGAGAACGACTAATACCAAGCGAAAGAACCCCTATGCCGGGGTTCTTTCATTTGATTTCCAAAAACTTAATAATTTGGATTCTGCTTAATCTTTTCAGGATTCGAATCTATAGCAGATTGAGGAACAGGCCACAAATAATTTTTGGCAGGATCAAAAACTCTGTTCTGCAGCTCGGGAATGCTTGGAATTACATCTTCTGCCGTTCCCCATCGAATCAGATCATAGTACCTGGTCCCTTCCATTACAAATTCGATTCTTCGTTCATGGCGGATTTCATCCCGCATCTGTTCTTTGGACAATCCCGCAGGAAAATCCGGCATGTTGGATCTATTCCTCACTTTATTTACAGCTTCGTAAACAGAAGCATCCGGCCCAACTGCTTCATTTTGGGCTTCGGCATACATCAATAAGATATCCGCATATCGAAGAAGTATAAAATCAATTCCGGTATCGCCATTATTCATCGTTTCTTCATTACACCATTTTTTACAGATGAGATTAGCCGCATATTCCTGGTCCGGGGCTGCTCCGTTATAAAAGAAATTCCGTTCTTCCATCACATTTCCTGCCCATGTATCGCCCATCCTTAAAAACGTCCAGGCGAGTCTCGGATCACGGTTTTCATAAATATTGTCCGGATCGTACAGCGGCGAATCCTGGATAGAAAGGCCATCCGTCATGTAATAATCATCAACCAATTTCCTGGTATACTGCATGGAATTCCATCCTCCACTTGTAATACCCGGGAAGTTAGGTGGTGCGTAATGTACCTGGAAATAGCTCCCCTCGCCGGCGCCGTCACCCACAGCCTGAAAGCTGAATACAATCTCCTTGCTTGATTCATTCGTTCCGTTAAACAAACTTTCGTAATCCGGGTCGAGTAAGACGGCATCGCCTTCCATATCAATCACCTGCTTCAATGTGGCGGCGGCTTCGTCAAACATTCCATTGAACAAATAAAATTTGCCAATATATCCCAATGCTGCCTGTTTCGACGGTCTTCCGATCTCACCCCTGTTGGGGGTAGTCTCAAGATTATCGGCGGCAAATTGCATATCCTTCATGATCTCGGCAAATACCTGATCCTTAGGAACCCGGCCTAATTCCAGCGCTTCTTCGGGTGTCAAAACACTCAATACCAGTGGAATATCTCCATATACATTCATCATCTCAAAATGTATGAACCCACGCAGGAACCGAAGCTCTGCTATCCACTTTTGGGCATTGGCTTCTTCAAGTCCGGGAACGCCTTCATCGATCAATTTTAGCATTTGATTTACCCTGGTTAAGGCCTGGTAGCCGAAATTCCATTTCCACGCGACAATTCCACCGGAGGTCGGAGTCATTGTGCCGTCGCCGACAGCGGGGAATCCGTATTCCCAGGGACAACATATGGTGGCATTATCCGTAGCTCCGTCAAAGTGTGGCTGGATGTGAATCAGGGATCCTCCCCACCACGAACCCTGGAAGGCATTATAAACTCCATTGATTCCAAACACGAGTTCATCTTCATTGTTGAAAAAATTCTCAACACTACCTGATCCGGGATCGGACTTCTCAAGAAAATCCGAATCACATGCCAGAATCAGGGTAATTGTAAATGCTATTATAAAACTTGTCTTTTTCATTTTTCTCTGGTTTACTACAACTAATTCAAACCTCCTTTAAAATCTCAGGTTAGCACCTATTGAAATAATCCTGATATTCGGGAATCCCGTTGCTCCCCTGTCAGCTCCTGCCGGACGTTCAGGATCGAAATATGGGAAATCAGTAACGGTAAACAGATTACTGCCATTAAGATAAACTCTCGCCCTGCTAAAGAATATGTTGTCGACATTGAAATTATATCCCAACTGCAAATTCTTTAACCTAAAGTACGACCGGTCATAAACGAAGAAGGAGTTTGCCATTTTATTGCTCGGCCCCGTAGAGAAATAAAGCCTTGGCATGGAAGCTCCCGGATTACCGGGCGTCCATCTGTCTTCCCAACGGGCTGGCAAACCGGCATTATTAAAGAAAGGATCAGACAGTTCCTCACTGCCGTAAGCATGGAAATCGGCAGCTCCCTGGAATATACCTGCCAGATCGAACCCTTTCCACTCCAGGCTAAATGTGATCCCATAGGTCCAGACCGGGTTTTCCTGGCCCAGGACCACACGGTCGTCGGCATCGATGTCCCCATCGCCGTCGGCATCGGCAAATCTCAAATCCCCGGGTCCGAAATTGGGATCAAGCGTAGAATGGTCCGGAGTATTCGGGTCGTCAATCTCCTCCTGCGACTGGAAAATACCGATCGCCTTTAACCCGTAGAAGGAATTTATTGGCGCTCCCGGCGTCAGAATTCTTCTACCCGTTATGAGACGGTCAACTTCTCCGGACGGAATATTCGGATTCAACGTCTTTACTTCATTGGTTACATGAGAGACGTTGCCGCCAACCGAGAATTTAAATTCACCGATGGTCTGATCGTAGTTTACAAGTAATTCCCAGCCCCGGTTTTCTACCGTTGAGGCATTGGTGATCTGTTCGGTATAACCCGTCAGGGCTGAGATCGGCACATCAAAAAGAGTATCTTCCGTAGTTCTGATATAATAATCCGCCTCAATACTCAGGTTATTAAAAATACCCAGGTCGATTCCGATATCCGTCATGGTCGAAGTTTCCCAGGTAAGATCTTCGTTGCCAAGCGAAGTTTGAGCTACACCCGAAACAACTGTTCCGCCGAAATTATACGGTTGGTTCAGGCTCAGCGTTCTTGCATACGGGAAATTTCCAGCAATATCTTCAGTATTTTGATTACCTAGCTGGCCCCAGGAAGCTCTCAATTTCAGAAAATCAATGGCATTAACACCTGCAAAAAAGTTCTCATTGGAAATGATCCAACCGGCTGAGAAAGAAGGGAATGTACCCCATTTATCTTTGGAGAATCGCGAGCTTCCATCCAGTCTCACATTTGCTTCGAATAAGTAACGATCTTTATAATCGTAATTGATCCGACCAAAATAAGATCGCAGGGCCCAGGTGGTTTCAGAACCGGAATTAGTTGCGGTAGAAGCCAGACCTACATCCAGTACCTGTACCGAGTTTGAAAGATGGCCCTGGCGCGCTGCGCTAAACCAGCTTGAATTATGCTCTTCCTGGTTAAAACCCGCCAAAACTTTAAGCCCGTGATCGTTAAACCGCTTTTCATAGGTGCCCGTAAGCCATACGGTCGTATTGAGCCCTTCCCAATTATACCGGGAACTTCGCCGCACGGGATTCATGATACGTTCTTCTCCTGTGACCCAGTCATAGAGGCTTACCTGTGCATTGAACTCCTTATTATTCCTGTTGCGATAATTCACACCCAAGGTACCGTTGAATACCAATCCCTGAACCGGTTCATATTCAAGATATGCATTTCCCAAAATCTCGTACGTTAGAGAATTGAATGAAAATGCTTCGGCTTCAGGCAATGGATTTCCACGGGAATTATTTCCAAATTCCGGGTTTTGTGCCGCATAACGGCCCTGGTCATCATAGGGCGGTGAAGTCGGAAGCGCCTGAATCGCGTGCGTAAATAAAGAGCTAAGACTGGAAAGGTCATCGTACGGAGAATTACGGTCTCCCCGGGTAAGGGAAATACTGGTCCCAAGCTTGAATTTTTCACTTACTTTGGAATCTAGGTTCAGCCTCGTGTTTAACCGCTTAAAGTCGCTGCTGATCATCACACCTTCCTGATCCAGGTATCCGAAGGAAAGCCGGTAATTGGTGTTTTCCGATCCTCCGCTTACGCCGAGCGTATGTTGTTGAATCGGAGCGGGATCGAATATGAGGTCCAACCAATCCGTACTGATTTTTTCTCTGTTCTGCCTGAATCCTTCGATTTGTTCGTCGGAGAAATAAACCGGAGAACCGAAATTAGTGAGCGATTCATTTCTTAGCTCGGCAAACCGGACAGCGTCCGTAACCATATCCGGAAGTAGCGTGGCATCGGATACGCCTACATATCCGTCATAAATGAACGTCGGCTTTTTATTCCTGGCGCCTCTTTTTGTCGTAATCAACACCACGCCGTTAGCAGCTCTGGAACCGTAAATTGCTGATGAGGCGGCATCTTTTAATACGGTAATGGTCTCGATATCCTGCGGATTGATATTGTCCATCGGCGCTTCGATCCCATCTACCAGAATGAGCGGATTCGCATCATTTAGCGTGCCGACACCACGTATCCGGATCAATACATCATCCCGTCCGGGCTGGCCGGAATTTTGATTTATAAAGACGCCGGTAGTGGTTCCCTGGAGTGCGGTTGAAACACTCGTTATTGGCCTGTTCTCGATCAGATTTGCATTTACGGTGGATATGGCGCCGGTAAGATTTTCTTTTTTCTGAGTGCCGTAACCGACTACTACAATTTCGTCCAACGCTGTAATGTCCACCTCCAATACCACATCAATGATCGACTGATTTCCTACTTCGACCTCCTCCGTAAGATAACCGACCGAACTGAATACCAGAATGGCATTTTCCGGAACATTAATGCTGTAAGCTCCGTTAATGTCGGTGATCGATCCGATCGAAGTGCCCTTAACGACCACATTTACACCCGGCATACCCCCTTCGTCCGATGAGGTAACGTTACCAGTAATGGTTCGCTCCTGTAAAAATGATTCTTCCGGAATTGTCAACTGGACGCCTTCGCTTCCGGCTTTTGCAACATAAATGGTATGATTCACCCTTTTGAAGGAAATTTTGCCTTCCTGCGCAAGCGAAAGCAATAGTTCATCAAGCGGTTCATCTCTGTATTCATTGTTGATCTTTACATTTTTCTTGATTGCACTCTTTTTATAGGCAAATTTGAATGAAGTTTGAGACTCAATTTCTTTAAATGCTTCTTCTATACTAGCATTGTCTAAATCGAAGGATACCTGAATATCATGTAACCTGTTTGCTTGCCCAAATCCATCACTTGCCAAAATAATAGTAAAAAGCATGCACTGTATGATAAATCCGTACCCAACATACTTTGACATAATTAGGATTTTTTTTAGTAGTTTCACATTCATAATTATTTGTGTTAGTTTAACATTCGTTGTAAGGCATGAATAATTTAGCTGATCGATGATCAGTTTTTTTTTAAGTCAGTTATCCCGCCAGATAACTGACTTTTCTTTTTAGGAAGTGTCGAGCTTTTTCATAGTGTATAGTTATTTTATAATTATATTCTTACCATTTATCTGATAATCAAAATCATACGTAAAGCTTAGCCCGTTTAAGACAAGATCAAGGGG
Organism: Cytophagales bacterium; assembly: GCA_022360055.1. Lineage (GTDB taxonomy): Bacteria > Bacteroidota > Bacteroidia > Cytophagales > Cyclobacteriaceae > JAAUQL01. The sequence goes on from JAKSDO010000154.1 coordinate 7,719, forward strand.
TTCGTTTGTAAACTGACCTGAAAAGTCTTTTTTCCTGTCAATACTTCTGTGAATGATGATGTTTACACCATACCAATTTTCGAGTTTTTGTACGATCTCATTAAAATCGGAGTTTTTAAAATAGAGCGTACCATCTTTCCAGGCAAACCTCATGCGGTAGTCAAACGGCCTCAATTCAAATTCATCCTCCTGAAATGAGACCATCTGTTCTTCCCGGAGCTCTATTTTTTTTATTTCATTCCGATCCGAAACATGTGCAACTTCCACTTTTCCCGTCAGGACGGAAACCTCGATCGCATTTATATCGGGATCTTTATTAACCGCGAAGGAAGTACCGAGTACCCTTGTGTAGAATTGATCCGATTCGACAATGAATGGCCGGTCTTTGTCTTCCGACACATCAAAGAAGGCCTCTCCGTGCAAGGTCAACCGGCGCTCTTCTTCAGAAAAAGAACTGGGATATTCTATGCGACTGTTGGAATTTAAAACCACGACGGAGTTATCGGGAAGTCTCATAGTCATCTTCTCCCCCTTAGAAGTCTCTTTAGTTATGGGTTCAACAATCCGGGCTATATCTGAAGTTACCTTATGTCGATTTACGAACCAAGAAATACCAAGAAAAGAAATCACAAATATCACAGCAGCGACTTTGATAAACCCGGAATCAATATGTAAAGGGCCCCAGTTTATTCCGGGTTTAGCTATGACTCCTGACCGGGTACTGTCATTCAGGATGTTATCAAACATCGAATCGATTTCTTCAGCGCTTAACTGATCCTGGGGCGAAGACGATTTGAGCGAGAGAATAATCTCTTTTGCATTTAGAACGGTTGAATACTTTTCCGGATTGTTATTTATAAAAGAAGTCCAGAAAAAATCAGACTCTTTGCTCGGGTTAATCACCCAGCTTCGGAAAAACTCATCCGTCAAAAAATCATCTAATTTGTAGTTTGAGTACTTCATGAACAATGTATCCATTATTACATTGTTCAAATTCCTTAAATGACATCGGTTTTTTAAAAAAACTTTTCAGATTTTTTTGAAATATCGTTGTAGGGGGTAAAAGTAGGCGGGTAAAAACAGTCGTGCGGGAGATCCGAAGGTGATTTATTCCATTTCCACTCTTAATCTCTTAATGGATTTGTATATCAGATTCCTGGCTGACTTCACATTACTAAATCCCATGATATCAGCAATTTGACGGTATGAAAAGTCTTCGACATAAAAATAGTGCAACAGCTCATTCTGCTTATTCGAAAGCCTGGAAAGCGCTTTTTGCAGTTTCATTTTATTTTCTTCCTCGATCTGGCTATTGATGATCTTAGCTTCAAATGAAACCTCAATATTGAATTGGTACTCGGAACCCAGCGCGTGAATTATAGGTATTTTTTGACTTTTCTTCAATACGCCCAGCAATTTAAATCTCAGCGCTTTAAATAAGTAGGGCTTTATGGAATCCGTACTTTTCAGATTTTTGCTTTTCCTTAAATCGATAAACAACTCCTGAATGCAATCCTTAACGGTTTCCCCATCCCGGCAAAATCGAATCCCGTATTGGTAGAGATCATGTATATGCGTCTTGTAGATAAAACCAAAGGCGCCCTCATGCCCTTTTTTAAATAGATCCCATACTTCCTTATCGCTCTTTTGATTCAGATCAAACGCTGCTTCCTTTTCAATGCGTTCCCGGGAATATGCGAATTCTTTTTTCAAAATTTTACTTTATATAAAAGCTCCAAAATACAAAGCAATAAACCAAATGATCAGCGTATTTTTTTGCCAAAATGAATCGTTTAATCGTTCGTTAACTTCGATCAACCGATTTGCTGCGACATCATACATGGTTTGTACACCTCCGCCCATCCATCTCACGATCACGGCATCTGCTACCGGAGCATTTTTCATACCGAAGTGCGCAATTGTGCTGTTCTGAGATTCATGGCTTGAACCTCCTTCAATCAAGGCCATCCATATATATCTGCTTGTGCGAGCTATTCCAGTCATTTCAACCATTGATCTTCAGTAGAATTAACCTCTATTTTTATCTACAGGAATTTAAGAAATACGAAATGCGTACTTGATACCGGTACACGATTACTTCGCCAATATTGTAGATTTAATCATTTTATCAAAATAATTCAATCCATTCGTATTTATCCGCCAGATCCCGACAATTGCTAAAGATCCAGATCGAACAAGATGTGGATTTAGCCGCTTCCGCTTAAAAAAGTATCGCCGACAGGGGCGGATACGTCCGGAACTTGAACCGGAAAGAATTCCGTATACCGGAAAACATCCGGATATCTTTGGACGAGGCCCGATACCCTTTTAAAAGAAAATGCGCCTAACGGTATGGACACAAATAAGACCGGTAGTCATTAAATTCGACTTATGAGACTTTTGTCATATTTCAAATAAATAATAATTCATAATTTTGACTTAAATTATTGAAAATGGGAAAAGGCTTCGCATATTTTCTGCTCACCTGCGCGCTCGTATTGGTTCTGGGGCATTCTATACTGCCTCACAATCATATGGAAGGGGAGTATGCCGAATGCGAAATAAGAGCGACAAAAGATCTTAGCATTGCCGACATATTAAAACTTGCGCTCGCTCATAATCTTGGAGCAAATCATCTCGAGGAGTTTAAGAATTGCAAGAAACTCGAATTCACAAAAACGCAAGACTTCATGCAATTCACCTTCACGCATGAATGCATTGATCCGGAAGAGGTCAATGTTCTGAAAAATGAAAAGGGAGAAAACAATGCGTTACCGGTCATACCCATTGAAGTTATCATCTGCGATAACCCTCTGCGAGCTCCCCCCTGTTTGATATAGCTTATATATAAGCTCTACTGAAACTCGTATTCCATTTCGAGTTCATCCATTCATCTTTAATCTCAATTTTATTCAGCCATGATTGAACGAATCGTATCGTTTAGCATAAAAAATAAACTTATAATCCTACTGTTTGTGCTTGCACTGGTAGGATGGGGGATTTATTCGCTCACCCGGATACCGTTGGGCACTGTGCCGGATATTACCAACAACCAGGTCCAGGTCATAACCACTTCAAGAAACCTTGCGACAGAAGATATTGAGCAATTCATCACCTATCCTATTGAATTGGAAATGGGGAATCTACCCGGAGTTCAAGAAATTCGTTCGATTTCAAAATTCGGGCTGTCAGTGGTAACTATCATTTTCGACGATGCGTTGGGGACCTACCTCCCCAGGCAGTTAATCGCTGAGAAAATAAAATCAGCCGGCGAACAGATCCCTGAACAGTACGGGACTCCTGAAATGGGACCAATTTCCACAGGGCTTGGAGAAATCTATCAATATATCCTGGATGTGAAGCCCGGATATGACAGTGTTTATTCCACGATGGATTTACGAACTATTCAGGATTGGATTGTAAAACGTCAGTTGGTCGGCATTCCGGGAGTTGTTGAAGTAAATACCTGGGGAGGGTATTTGAAACAATACGAAGTTGCTGTTCAGCCGGAAAGACTTCAGGCACTTGATGTGTCGATTTACGAGGTATTCTCAGCCCTCGAAGGTAATAATGAAAATGCCGGCGGAGGATATATTGAGAAATACCAGGAAAGCTATTTTGTACGGGGTGAAGGAATGATTCAAGGCATCTCTGATATTGAAAATATTGTAGTGAAAACAGCCGGAAATGTCCCGGTGCTCATCAGGGATATCGGCAAAGTTCGAATGGGACATGCCAATCGGTTCGGTGCCATTACCGCCAATGGAACGGGAGAAAAAGTGATGGGGCAGATCATGATGTTAAAAGGCGAAAACTCCGGCAAGGTCATCCGGGCAGTGAAAGAACGCATCGCTGAAGTTCAGGAAACGTTGCCGGCAGGCATTTATATTAATCCGTTTCTGGAAAGAACCGAATTGATTGAAAAAACGACATTTACAGTCGCAGAAAACCTTCTTTTGGGAGCTTTGATCGTAATCTTTGTCGTAGTCGTGCTTCTTGGAGATTTCAGATCGGGTCTGATTGTCGCTTCTATAATTCCGCTCTCCTTATTGTTCTCCATCGGTTTCATGAACCTATTTGGCATCACGGCCAATTTGATGAGCCTCGGAGCCATCGATTTTGGAATCATTATCGACGGGGCGGTGATCATTGTCGAATTTGTGCTTTATAAATTTACAAGCCAAAAGAGCGGCCTGTTACGTCTTCGGGGCAACGAACTCCAATCGGCCAAGGATGAAATCACCGAAGGCGCTTCCAAACGAATGATGAAATCTGCTTTTTTTGGACAGATCATAATTCTTATCGTATTCCTTCCCATTCTGTCTTTATCTGGTATTGAAGGCAAGATGTTTAAGCCGATGGCAATGTCGTTCAGCTTTGCCCTGATCGGGGCAATCCTCCTGTGCCTTACGTATGTGCCCGCTCTTTCCGCTCTGATCCTCAAACCGGGCAAACATGACAAGCCCAATTTGTCTGATGTAATAATGGGATTTATTCAAAAACTCTACGCCCCTACCCTGGCCGTGGCCATAAATCGTAAAAAGACCGTGTTGGGATTGGCATTTTCATTACTCGGATTGAGCATATTCACTTTTACCAAAATGGGTGGAGAATTTCTTCCTACTCTGGATGAAGGGGATTACGTAGTTCAACCGGTGCTTCGGCCCGGCACCTCCCTCTCCGAAACCATCGATTTTTGCACAAAGATTGAGTCAATCCTGCTCGATAATTTTCCGGAAGTAAGCCAGGTGGCTTCAAGAATCGGAGCGGCTGAAGTGCCGACAGATCCAATGTCGATGGAAATGTCCGATATTATTATTCGCCTGAAGCCGAAATCGGAATGGGTAAGTGCAGATACAAAAGAGGAACTGGCTGACAAGATGAAAGAAGCCATGTCCGTTTTCCCTGGAGTAGAGTTTGAATTTACCCAACCCATTGAAATGCGGTTCAATGAATTGATCACCGGTGTAAGGGCCGATTTGGCAATAAAAATCTATGGGGAAGACCTACATTTACTTTATGATCTGGCGACGAAGATTCGATCGCTGATTGCCGGTGTGCAAGGAGCTTCGGATATCAGTGTGGAACAAATCGTGGGACTTCCTCAAATGAGCGTTTCTTACGACAGGCAAAGGCTTGCGCAATACGGATTAAATGTTTCGGACATCAACGACCACATTCGCATGGCTTTTGCCGGTAAAACGGCCAGTACGGTCTTTGAGGGAGAAAAACGGTTTGATCTCGTAATCCGATACGATAATCTCAATCGAGCATCGATTGAAAATCTGGAGGAGCTGATGATTGATTTGCCTATGGGAAACCGCATTCCATTACTCGAAGTTGCCGACATCGGTATAAAGAGAGGTCCCGCTCAGATTTCCAGAGATAACACCCGAAGGAGAATTGTGATCGGCATTAATGTACGGAAAAGAGACATCGAATCGCTGGTCGATGAAATCCGGGGCATAATCGAATCAAACATCCGGCTTCCCTCGGGGTATAGCATTTCCTATGGCGGACAATTTGAAAATCTACAAAATGCCAAAGATCGATTGATGGTTGCGGTACCTATCGCACTGATCCTTATCTTTATTTTACTCTATTTTACATTCAGATCGATCACTGAAGCACTTTTGATTTATTCTGCAATCCCACTGGCAGCCATCGGGGGGGTGTTCCTGCTCTGGTTCAGGGATATGCCATTCAGCATTTCGGCCGGAGTTGGGTTTATTGCGCTTTTTGGTATAGCGACGCTCAACGGTATTGTACTGATCAGTTATTTCAATGAGCTAAAAAACAAAGGGGTTTCGGATATAAAAGAAAGAGTTTTGAAAGGGACAAAATCAAGATTAAGACCCGTACTGCTGACTGCAACCGCTGCGGCTATGGGATTTTTTCCAATGGCCTTATCCAACTCTGCCGGAGCAGAGGTACAACGGCCGCTGGCTACCGTAGTGATCGGCGGATTAATTACGTCCACCTTGCTGACCCTGGTGGTACTTCCCGTAATTTATATGGTTGTATATCAGAAACCCGAAAAGAAAATCTCAATTGCACCCGGACTAAAAATGCTATTATTCTTATGTACATTTCTCGTAATTCAATCATACTCAAGTGCCCAGGAATATAAAATTTCACTTGATCAGGCCATAGGCCTTGCCCGGCAAAACAACCTCGAACTTGCAAATGCTGCGTTAAATGTAGACAATCAAAAGGCCCTGGTGAAAACCGCATGGGCATTGGGGGCAACCGAGCTGTCCTATGGCTATGGTCAGATAAATACCGGTATGGACGATTACTTGTGGAACATCAAACAGGATTTTGGAACGCCCCTTCATCAATCCTCATTGTCGAACTATATGAAACTCATGGTTGAAAAAAGTGAAGCCGAGCGGGTGTTGATCCTGCGAAAAATCGAATTGGAAACCAGCCTGGCATTTTACGAATTGGTCTGGAGAAAACACCGCTATAAACTTATTGAACGCGACTTTAAGCAATATGAACGGGCAACAAAAATCGCTGACTTAAAGTATCAGTCCGGCGAAAGCAATTTGTTGTCAAAGGTAATGATGGAAGCAAAATACGAAGACTTGAGATTAATGCTTCAGCAAGCCGATGCAGATAGGATAGCTTCCCGGGAAAACCTTATGAAAATATTACTTGCGGATACTTTATACAGCACTGCATTGGATTCACTGAGCAAGATCAAACTTGATTTTAAGTTGGGTCGTTTGAATGAACCCTATGAAAATTCCGCGCTCTTAACCTTTCTAAATAAAGGTCTTAAGACCTCGGAACAGAACGTCAGAGTTCAAAAGTCAACCCTCAGTCCCGGCCTTGGCGTAGGCTACTTCAATCAGTCCATAGACAAGATCGGTGGATTTAGCGGCTGGGAGGTGAGGCTTAGTTTTCCACTTTGGGCACGCCCAAATTCCGGCAAGATCCAATCTGCAGTCATTCAAAATCAAATATTTCGCAATGTGTATCATCTGCAAAAACATCGCATGATGCGCGATCTTACGGTATTGAACAAACAGCGGAATACACTGATAGACAAGCTTGAGACGTACGAAAATGTCTCGTTGAGAAATGCGGAATTGATCCTTGAAAATGCGGATTTGCTTTATCGAAACGGAGAAATAGAATACCTCGAATATATAAGGAGCGTAGGGCAAGCCATCAGCATGAAACTCAGTTACCTTGACAATCTGCATGAATACAATACCGTAACCTTGAAAATGAATTACTTAGTGAAATAATTGATCAATGAAAACCATTAAATATATAATCCCGGTCGTTTTTTTGATCTTCGCATGTGCGGGGAAAGACAACCATTCATTCGACAGTGAAACCAAAGCGCCTGAATCAAAAGTTATCGCACTTTCCTTGAAGCAAGTGGAAACGATCAAACTGCAATTTGGGAAAATAGCCAGAAGAAATCTTTCCAATACGGTAAAAGCCAACGGTTATTTGGATGTGCCCCCGCAAAGTAAAGCAGTTATCAGTCCGATGATAACCGGATATGTGAGAAAAGTAAACTTTTTATTGGGAGATGATGTAAAAAAAGGGCAGATCATGGCCGAGCTTGAAAGTATGGAATACATCGATTTGCAACAGCAGTATATGGAGTTAAAATCGCATCTCATCTACCTGAAAGAAGATTACGGGAGGCAAAAACTATTGAGGGAGCAGGATGCAGTGTCCATGAAGAAATTCCTGAAAGCAGAGGTAGATTTAAATGTGGCAAATTCTACACTCGAAGCTTTAATTACAAAGCTGAAACTATTGGGCAATGATATCAATGAATTGAATGAAGGGAAGATCCAGTCCAGGATTTTATTGAGAGCTCCACTGTCCGGAAGTGTTAATAAATTGAGTGCGCGAATCGGAAAACATGTCGACCCTCATGAAGAAATCTATGAATTGACAAATACGGACCATCTTCATCTCGAATTGAGCGTTTATGAAAGAGACGTTCCCAAAATTAAAAAAGGGCAAAAAGTTCGATTCAAACTGCCCAGCCTGGAACACCGGGAATTTGAGGGAGAAGTTTACCTCGTGGGCAAAAATCTGTCTGAAGAAAAAAGATCAATCAATGTCCATGTCCATTTTGATGACAAACAGGCAGATTTTTCGGTTGGAATGTATGGCACGGCCTCCATAGCCATCGATGAAAGCTCAACTTTTTCGGTCCCTGCCAGAGCCGTTGTGGTCGACGGTTCTGAAAAGTTTATTTTCAGAGTTGTAAACTCAACGGAAGATCGGCGCTCCTTTGAAAAAATTAAGATCTCAACAGGAACGGAAGCTGATGGGTATGTGGAATTATTGAACCTCAACGGCGATCTTTCGGAGAAGGACCAAATTGTTGTCAACGGAGCGTTTTATTTGCTAAATGCCTCCGGTGGATAAGCCCATAGAGGCGATCAATCTTCTTCCATATGGGATTTATTTAGACCGAACTGCACGATGTCAGGAAAAGTGCGGCACTCGCCTATTCGGCATCTTTAACACATCTGAACCCAACCGTGGAATTTCTTTCAAAGCCCTGAGATACCCTCAATAGTTGTTGCCTGTAATTCAATTCCCGGGGCCCTCCCTGCACATACCACCAACTGGAAGACGGCTTAAAATAGCTGCCGCCTTTTATGATAATATAGCGATAACTTCCGCTGAAATATTCGTCGTCGGTCAATTGCCACACGCACCCAACCAGGTCCATCAGATCATAAGGATTGGCCCCTTTGGGATATTTTCCTACAGCATACAATTCGCCATTCCCCAGATTACATCTATCCTGGTCGATGCCATCGATTTCAAACACTGAAAGTGTGTTGGTGACCGCGGTCTTCTTTCGGGTAACCGGATTTTCCTGCTCCCACGGCCATTCATTCAACGCCGATGTCTGGGCCGCATATTGCCATTCCACCTCGGTAGGCAATCGTTTACCTGTCCACGCGGCATACGCTTTTGCATCTTCCAGGGAGATGTATACCACTGGGAAATTTTCCTCACCGGCCTTTATTCGACCGTTTTTCCAATGCTTCAAAAAGTTGGCCGTATCTGCCGGTTTATAATTTGAAGCCTCCAAAAACGATCTGTATTGCCTATTGGTTACCGGGTATCGATCCATGAAAAAGGCTGGCATGGCATATTCTTTGCCGATATTATCTTTGGGATAAGGGATGAATTCATCGCCGTGCTTTCCCCAAAAAGTAAATCCGCCGGCAGGGATCTTTACCATTCCTTCTGGAGTTTTGTACGCGAGATCTGTTTTCTTTACTTCACTTTTCAGGCGCGGGGTCCCCGGTTTGATTTGGATCACTCGCTCGTCCAGCAAAATAGCGTCGGCAAAAGCCTGTATCACAAATTTACCTTCATATCTGCCAAAATACTCGCTTAATCTGAAGCTATGTTTACCGGCCGGTAATAACAGCGGTTTTTTCTCATAATCCGGCTTTCCGGCCCAGACTTTAATACCATCGCCCTTGTCCAAACCAACGGTCAGTTCATCACTAAACAAAGAGATTTGTAGTATTGCCGGAAAACGCACTATGCAATCGACAGCTCCTTCATTGTTGGTTCCCAGGTCCATTTTGTCAAAAGCAGACGTTTCAGCCGTTATCATCCATTTACCGTTTATTTTTTCCGGTTCCAGCTCATTATGATGCCAGATATCTACAAAATGATAACCTTCTTTTGGATATACCTCAAAGAGATGGTCCTTAAACCCTTCCGGAATAAGGCTGTAGACGGTATAGATCGTTTTTTGCCGACCAGGCCATTTATTCACCCAGATATTCTCATATCCGGTATCAATAAGCGGAGTATAATCTTTGGAAACGAAGTTATGCGTATTTTCACGTAGAATTTTTAACGTTCGACCCCAGAATTTGTATTGCTCGTCTGCCCAAGGGGGTTTTCCAGGGGCAAAAATATTCATTTCCGTACCGTACCCATTGAAAAAAGACAGCGCATACTCTCTGCGAATAGGCTCTTTATACAATTCGGCTACTCTGAAAATGGCAAATTCCGGTTTTATAAATTTGTTCAAATTTAGCATCGGACAATAATACAATGCATTATGCACCCTGCCGGACACAATACCCTGCATATTTTTAGGCACCGCCATACCTTCACTGTACATAATTACTCCTTCTCTGACCGAATCTGCTGCATTCTGCAACTCCTTGCTGGATTCCCCTTTGGTATCCAACACTACGCCATCCGCCCCTGTTTCCCGGATTACCTCGGACATACCGGCAGTGTGACTTTCTCTGCGGGTACTTTCGTCCCAGGGATTGTAACAGATAAAAAGTTTGGCCCCCAACTCATTCAGTGCTTTACGTTGATCGTTAATGGCTTTTATTCCGTCCGGAAGATCGCGAAAGAGATCCCATTGATTTCTCCGATCAATACCCAAGGTAGGCCAGGTGGGCCATATCCCTATAAAATCATCCCCGCCAAACCATTTACTGTTTCTCTTTTCAAAATCGGTAAGATGAAATTGTTCGTTCACGTAATCATAGTAGTAATTATCCCAGGCCATGATCAAATGCGAGGCATAAGCATGCCTGATCCATCGCAGATCTTCTCTTTGGTAAAGTGAACTGTCGAAAGTACCAGGTTCCACGTCATAAAGATGGCGGTGCTGAAAAATAAGCCGGAGTCCTTCCTGCCAGTTTCCGCGGTATAGGTCGGCATAAAGGGTATATTTCACTTTGCCTCCGGGATAAAGCTCGGTTTCAAAACGCCTGCGAATACCTTTTTCAATACTTTTCACATCTCTCCGGACCAAGGCACACACCCCTACTTCCCCTACTTCAATCCCGGCATAACCTAATTCCCAGGCATTGTCCGGAACAATGCAATTTACGGGATCTTTACCCGGCCGGAATATGTGGGTACGGGACAATCCATGATCCCCCAGCCCGGTAATGTAAACATGATTCGGCGATTTACCCAATGGCACCACGTTGGTCAGCCAAAGGGTATCCTTCGAAACATTTTCAAATATGATCGTGCCTCTTATGCCAGGTGAATATTTTTTGTCGGGCTGCCAGTTGAGCTTAACCTTTTTGGCCACTGTTTTGTCTTTGAAATCAGACCCGCTGGTCGTATATGTCTCATTTTGTTCCGGCATATTTACGGGACAAAGATCAAAGGAGACCAGGGGCAAGGCATAGGGCGAATTATAAATATTGCCACTTGTATCAATTAATTGTTTTACCAGCCAATTGCCGGTAGACTCCAGAAAGATCGATCTTAATCCCTGAGCAAAAGAAGGATACGGATAAATCAGAAAAGCTGATAAGGCCAAGGTAATTAATTTGTACATCACTTTTATAATGTTAGATGTCGGTCAAAAGAATAAGGAATCCGTAAATCCTTCATTTAGTTTTCAGCAAAAATTAAGCAATCGATCCCAACGTATGCTTTATCCTGTTCGGGGCTTGCTCCGGTAATGCTTATCCTTAAAGAGTTTTCTCCTTTATTTAATTTGTAAATGCCAATGTCCAACGCCTCTACCTCTACCTCATACGGGTGGAACCCATTGATCTTCTGCGGAGCTTCAATACCATTGATCGTCAATTGATAGGAACCATAATCAGGCGCTTTGGTGTAAACTAATCTGGCCTTATATTTTCCATCCTTCTCAGCCAAAAATCTGAGCTCGAATTGATCTCCCACCTGCCCTTGCCGCCAAAACAACTGTTTATCATTACTAAAACCCCACGCTCTGCCATACTGAAAGCTGATCCTCCCATTGGTGAGGCTGTCGATAATGAGATTTTCTCCTTCAATTTTGCCGTTTTCAACATAGGGAGAGACAATGTCGCTTCTGCGCATGGCTATTTTGGATTCAACTCCGGCCATGTCTTTTTCCAGAAGACATTTCCCTCCCGGCTTTAAATAAAAATAGGCAGTGGGAGCGTAATTGATATGGGCGCTTACCCAATGCCACATTTCCATATTCACGCGGATGCTGTCATTAAAAGGTATTTGGTCCAGTGCCCGCTGACGGATATTCACGGTATAACCGGGCCAGAAATTTCCCGCGCCGGACGGTTGGGCAATGAAAGGATGGCTAAAGACTTCCGGTCTGCACCAGGCATAGCCGTAATAATCTTCGGTACCGGTGCCGATATGTGAAGGGAACGGATCGTCATCCACCCAGATCTTTTCATCTCCTTCTCCCCACCACGCATAAGCTGTATTGAATACGGTAATGGCATCGCCTGCGTAAACCCCCTGCCCTTCAAGCCTTGTAAAGGTAATGTCGAATGGATTCCCCCCACCGTCATTGTCTTTTTGTTCTCCTGTATACAGATTTGTATACTGGTGCCAGGAAGCTCCAAAATGCATGCTGTGTTTATCCCAGTCGTACGGTGCGTGGTAAACCGAGGCCTCCCCGAAAGTGACAGGTTCTTCACCATAGTTATGCAACACCAACAAAGCTTTTTTTTGGAACGGCATGATCCAAAATGATTCCAGGGTTCCATCAGTAGAAACTTTGTTGTAAAAAGTAGTGAATGGTTTAATCATATAGCCGGTACCAAAAAAATCCCCCAGCGGCGCCCACACGGTTCTGTGATCGTCGAAATATATTTCCAATACGGTTTTCCGAAGCGCTTTTTCGTCGGATTCACCCTCTAATTTGAATTTGAGGTGACGAACGGCTTGTGTTCCGGTGATCCGCAGGGAATCAGCAGTCCCTGGGATCAATTTCGCATCAAACGATGCGCTGACCATCCGTTCCTCACCCGCCATGGACTCCGGCAGCAATAAGGTGCTTTTCACCATTTGCATCAGCGAATCTGCTTGTTCCAGTTGTTCATTGGTGTAAGTAATCACCGAGGTCCCCGGTGTATAGGTTCGGTAATTGATGTTGTAATAGACAGCCTCTCCCGACCTGGCTCCTTCTCCTACTATGTTCGCGCTCTCATAAGTAATTTTGCAATGAGTTGAGTAGGGCAATGGCAGATAGAAATTATGCCCTCTCTGCTTGTAGTTGGTTTCCGGGGATACGGAGGTGCAAAGCGGAGAGGTGGGCACCAACCTCAAAACATCAAATGCCTTACCTTCAATCTCCGGTTCTTGCTGATGATCGAAATAAATACGCAAAGTCCCCTCCCCGGCTCCTTCCCCGGCAAAGGTCATCCAGAAACGAACCACTGCGCCCGGACCTTCTGCATCATACATCACATATTCCTTTCTCCCCCTAGCGGAATCTATGCCCAAAAACATGGAACGGTCCCAATTGGCAAACCAGCTTTTATCCCCGGGTTGGGTGGTTGCCCGGTCATAACTGCTGAATTGCCTGTTGGTGAATTCCGGTTCGGGAAACCGGGTGACACTTTCGCGGTCTATCATTTCCAGTAATAGGCTTTCCAAAGTAACAGGCAGGGTCTTGCTATTACAACCGGCAAATATCAAACCTGAAAAAAAGAAACTTAACAATGTTATGACGTCCGTTTTTGACATTTCTATAAGAATTTGTGTTTTACTGATATTTCTCGATCAAAACCCGGGCTATATAGGTTCGCCGGGACCCCAATAAACCATTTTATGCGCTTTAGGTCCATACAATCAGATCTTTCCATCGTCGCAGCATTCGTGGTATAAAGCGGATCGTTTGCCTGAGCATCGATTCTTAATGTCTCCAACTACAACAGGCTGAGACACCACCCGGGCATTACAAATAATAAAGGGCGATACATAAGTGCCTTTTCATTACCCTAAAGATCTTTTATTCCATGTATGAAATCTACGAGTACCCTGTTGATAATACCGATCCGGATATATATTTTATGGTGACCCGCCCAATTTTCACCGGAGCAATATCGAACCTAAAAAAGAAGGGCACGCACGGGCCCTTCCTTCCAATTTCCAATCCTTGATCATTCTATTTTGGTGAAGAAAAGCGTATGACCGTCATTGAGCAACAAATACTTTGTTTGAACTGAAGTGTGCTCATTGGTAATGCCATCTTTTTCCACATGAACAAAAAATATACCCGGTTCGGCAAGTTCCGTTTTAGTAAAAACCGCCTTGCCATCCTGGTCAGTCGTTTTGCTTATCAAAGCATTGGCTTTATTATCGTAATCTTCCTGATTTCCGAATAGTGTCACGTCGGCACCCTGCACTTTTTCATTATCCGAATCGTCCACAATTACGTGCAGTTCGGGAGGCGTTTCGCTCAATACATCGTTTTCAAACACACGGTCACAGCCCGAAAAGGCCAATGTAACCAACAAAAAGAGATATATAAGGTTTTTCATGATCATCAAATTAGGATTCGTTTACATTTCGTTTTCGATGCCACCAAAAGTATAAAGCGCATAGCCGTGTAAATTCAGCTCCTGAGCCGGTATGGGTAAGTGACGCACCGTACCTTGATAGAGTCCCATGTCTTCTATATCGATGCGACGCCTGTCAAAATACGAGCCGAGCGGAAAGGTCATTAAGTTTTCCACCAATCGCTCGTAAAAGAGTTTCTCTTTAAGCTCTTCCACCGATTCTGAGGTCCGGGCCGGTTCAAGGTCCCCTTTATCCACTCGGGTGGAATTGATGATGGCTGTTGCTTCTTCCAGGTTTTGATTCATCCTCAGATAAGCCTCTGCCTTATAAAATTCATTTTCCTCTTTGGTATAAAAGTTGACAAACCCGACTCCCTGGTTGTAGAGATCTCTGAACCGTTTGAAAGAATAGTGGGTCATGATATGATATCCTTTTGACGAGGCCGAACTTGCCCAGCGAATTTTCTCATTAAACTCAAAATACGCATCAAATCTCTGATCGGGTGAGCTGACTTCACCCAGGCTCGATACTCCAAAAGGCCACGGAAATGCGGCATTCGGATCATCAGGCGCCATCATGTTGATCAGACGCTGGTGAACCCATACCCATTTCCAATCCATGACCAACTGATGGTACCCCCAGGGGTCCCTTTCAATTACCAAACCTCTCCAGCCATCTTCTACGCCGACCAGAAAATCTTCATTTATTCCACCTTGGGCATATAGTAAGATTTTGCTCCAATCGGTATTTTGAGTTTGCTGACCTGTTCGGGCATTATAAGCCAGCATACGCGCTCCCATCGAATTGGCAAATCTGGCTAAAAGCGCATTGTTAAAAATCACTCCCGGCATCATTTCAATAGGATCGGTAAATGTTGCGGTATCGCATATGGCAATAGCTTTGTCAACTCTTTCAATAGCAAAATCCATCAAGGCCTGATATTCGGTAAAATCGAATTCATAATTTTGGATATCCGTTTCCTCATCCATTAAGAACGTCTTATCGTACAACATGGCCAGATGTCCGAATAAAATACCTTGCAATAAATAGCTGTGGGCCATCATCGATGTGGTATGATCTTCATTACCGATCTCTACCCGCTGTCCTCCTACTACCAATTCATTCAATATATCATTAACAGTAGGCACGGCCTGGTACAACCCATACCACCACGATGCCTGAGGAATGAGTACCGGATCGCCTTGAGTATTGGGTATCGCTTCTCTGGGAATAGCATAAAAAGGGTTTGCTCCCCAGGACCCAAAGCCCGTACCCATAGTCTCTGAAGCGGGCAACAATGCAAATTGAGGGCTTGCTCCCATCAGATGGTTCCACCAGGCGTTATACGCCCCTGAGATCAGTGTAGGAAAATCCTCGGTATTGCTAAATACCTGGGCTCTGTTCGGATTGTTATAATTCGGCACGTCCAAATCCTGGAAATTTTCACAGGAAGAGACAAAAATACCAATTATGAAAAATATGGACATTTGATGTATCTTTCTCATCGTACTGGTGATTTAAAATGTTACTTGAATGGAACCTGAAACAGTGGCAAAATTGGGATAGCTGGACAAATCAAACTTTAATACATTTGAATCGAGCCCCTCTTCCGATTGTCCGGTCTCGGGATCGAATCCGGAATAATTGGTTAAAGCAAATAGATTACGACCTATCAAGCTCACCTTTACACGCTTCAGCCCCAGGAAGTTATTCAAGTGACTTCCGTCAATTAAGTATCCCAGTGAAAGTTCGCGCATTTTAAAGAATGTGGCATCTTCAACAAAGTATTCATTGTTCCAGACGGTAAGCCTATCGTAATACCGATCGGATTTTACGGCATTTCTTGACAAACCAGATTGATCCAGGGTCGCGCCTACCCCGTTGACCATCATATACCTTCGCATATGATTGTAGGTCTGACCTCCCTGCTGATACCCAAGCAACATGTAAAAAGTAAAGTTTTTCCAGGTTAGGTTAGAAGAAAAATTGACATTAAAATCGGGAATTACCGACCCTATCTTCTCCTCTACAAAACCTTCATCATCCCTGATTTGTACAGGCTCCTCCTCAATCGTTCCGATAGTTTCCGTCCTTACTACATATCCCTGGTTATTAATGGTGAAATAATCTTCCAAGGTACGGCCTTCAGGCACCTGGTTGGCTACATCTTCCAGGCTTCGGGCCCACTTTCTTCCGAATAAGGTTCCGAAATCCTCCCCTTCTTCAATTCTGAAAATACCCCCTGAGACTATGGCATAACCTTCTCTGTTCAATTCTTTTACAGTCTGTGTAATCCTGTCGTAAAGGAGGTTCACATCCCACGAAACATTTTTATTCCTGATCACATTTATCCCGAGTGAAGCCTCCCAAATATCGGCTTCCAATGTGCCCGCATTTTGCCATTGTGTGACATAACCCGTAGTGGCGGAAATGGGCACTTCCAAAATCTGATCGGTATTCACTGAGTTGGCATAGTTAAAAGACAAGGTAAACCGGTTCAGGAATTCGGCGTCAAAACCCAATTCCAATTCTTTTGAAAACGAGTTTCTCAGGTCGGGATTGCCCTTTTGTCCCCCGCCCGGATTTGCCGTGCCATCCGTAAGGAACACCACATCGTACTGTGCGCTAAACGGAGGTCTCAACCCGGCAGTTCCGTAGGAGGCTCTCAGCTTTAATTCATTTATACCGTCAATCCTAATATCTTTCGTAATCCTCCATGCACCGGAGATCCTATAGAAATTCTGCCATCGCTCATTGGCGCCAAACAAGGAAACTCCGTCCCGCCGGTACAAACCATCAAAGATGTACTTGTCTTTGTAGTCTACCTGAAATACCGCGGAATAATTATTTGCCACAACCGATGTTCTGCCTGAGGAAATGTTAATATTGTCAGATGCCTGTTCCAGGCTTCTGACATCCATGCCAAGAACAGCCAAGTGTGTTCCTGAGGCATTGAACCAATTCACATCGTTGTTCTCATATAAATACTGCACCCTGAATTTAGTGTTAAAGTCGCCGAGTTGCCTGAAGTACAGCGCATCGGCCTGCAAGGTTTGTGCAGTAGTAGTGGATGTGGATTCCGAAATACTGCCGTTGGTTCTTAAATCCGGATTATCGGCTCTGAGCAAGCCCTTGGGGCTCAATGAAAATCCGTTAGACACAATTTTGTCTAATCCGTAAGCAGCGGATAAGCGCAGATTTTCCAGGAGATCGTACTCAATGGCGTAATTTCCTATAAAACGGCTTCTTTCTTCTTCATTTATTGTATTGTGGATATTGTACAACGGATTCGCCAGGCGTGGATTCAGACTATTCGGATTCACATTATAGGGAGAACCATCTTCTTCATTGGGGGCTAACAAATCCACGTCGGGATCGGCATAATAAAACATGTCCCATATTCCATTTGCCCTGTTATCCAGAACGGATTCGGCATATAAATTGGAAGCCTTTACTTTCAGTTTTTCCGAAACATTATGGTCCAGGTTTAGCCTGAAATTAATTCTTTGCCGGCCGTTTGCCAGTTTGGCTACTCCTTCTTCATCGGTATATTGCACTGAACTGAACAGCGACGTTTTGCCCGCATTACTATTTCCACTAAACGACAAATAATGGGTCATAAATAATCCCGGGTTAAAAAACTGCCCCACCGGATCTGTGAGCGAAGGGTACTTGTTGTCATAAACGCCGTCGGGAGAAGGGCTGTCATAATCAACGGTCCCATCCTCAACTTCCACATTAATAGCAGTTGTTTTTTCAGGTATAAAAGGGATATAAGATTGCCCTATTTCTGTTCTGTAGTTTACTTCAGAAGTTCCTGATTTCAATCCCGAACCTCTTTTTGTGGTAATGTTTATTACGCCGTTAGCAGCTCTGGAACCATAGAGCGAAGAAGCCGAGGCTCCTTTTACAACTTCAATGGAAGCGATATCCTCTACATTAATATCACTAAATCCACCTTCTGTCAAAACTCCGTCAACAATAATCAAAGGATTGGAAGACCCGAAAATAGTGGTTACGCTTCGCAATTGCACGTTTGGATCCGTGCCCGGCGCCCCGCTATTGGCACTGACCTTCAGACCGGGCACTTTGCCAGCCAAAGTCGTGGCCACATTAGTGGCCGGAACGTTCTGCAGGATATCTCCACTAACTTTTTCTACCGTAAATCCTAATTTCTTTTTAGGTGTACCCGTCACCACCCCGGTAACCACGATCTCCTGAAGCCGTGTTATATCAGGCACCATCACCACATCGATTACTGAGCGGTCTCCAATGACAATTTCTTCCGGGCTGTAGCCCACCGAACTGAATACCAAAGTTGTCCCTTCGGGCACGTCCAAAGCATATCTTCCGCTCACGTCAGTTACTGTTCCGTTGGTGGTCCCCTGCTCTACTACATTTACTCCGGGCAATCCTTCATTATCCTCTTCAGATGTCACCACACCTGTTATTGTGCGCGTTTGCAAGATATTTTCAATAATTAATGTCGACTGATTGATACTTAATTTTTTGCTGACATGTATATTATTATCAACCTGTCTGAACTTCAGGTCCGCGGCTTTGGATATTTCAGTAAGAATATCTGCTACGGAATAATTCCCCTTTTTCACACTTAGCTTCAGATTTTGATCAATATCGGTTATATCAAAGGCAAATGTGTAATTGGTTTTGAATTCAAGTTCCCTGAAGGCCTCCATGATGGAGGTCTCAAGAAAATTGATATTTACATGAGCTTCTCTAACGCTTTTGACGGTCTGGGCGTTTCCCGAAGAGGCTATCATAAATTGGATAAATAAACATTGCAAAAACACTCCCAGCACACAATATTTAGATATCATAACAATAGGTCGTATAATTTTTTTCATACCTTTACATTGGTTTAAGTAATGATAAAATTGCTTTAAACTGTTTTATTGATTTGACTGCAGTCGGCAAACGAGTTAAATCAATAGAAATTTCAAATCCTTTAAGCCGGCGATTGAAATCGCCGGCTTATCAACCGGTGTCTTCAAATGGTCTGGTTCTCATATTATTTAAATTTGATATATACGTTATCCCCCTTTATTTCAAAATCAAAGGATTTGGTAAAACCAATTCCCTGTAATACTTTTTCAAGGCTCACATTTTCAAACTGTCCGGAATAATGCCAGTCGGGAACCTGATCTGATGCAACGATAATATCCACTCCATACCATCTCTCCAGCTTGGTTTTTACCTCGTCAAAATTGTTGTCCTCAAACAATAACAATCCCTCCTTCCAACCCAAACTATGTTTTAAATCGGCGCTAATTCTCGATTCCAGTCTTTGCCTGCTTTTACTATAAATTGCTATTTCACCTGGATTAAGGATGATTTCGTCGTTCGATTCGACGCTGCCCTCTTCTTTAGTAACAGCAACCTTCCCCGCGGCCAGCGCAACGAACGACTTTTGATTCTCAGGATAATTCTGAACGTTGAACGCAGTCCCTAAGGCAGTGACGGAAATCCCTCCGGAAAAAACGACAAAAGGCAAACTGTGGTCGTGTTCGACTTCAAAATACGCCTCGCCCTCCAAAGTGATATTCCTATTGCGCTCCCCGAATAGCGGATCATAGGTTATTTTGCTATCCGAATTCATGATGACCACCGAACCGTCCCGGAGAATCAATTTGAGTTTTTGACCCTTGGGATTTTCCTTGATTACTTTTTCAATAAGGTCACTCCGAATGCTTAAATCACCGGGTCCCCAATTTTTGCTTACCTGCCAGAAAAGAAATGCCGCCCCCAAAACGAGCAACAAAGTTGCGGCAATCTTGGTGAGAACAGGAACCGACGACCGGTGCTTCGTTAAATTCTTCTCCGGTTGGCTTATTATTTTTAAGTTTGGTTCGTCTTTCAGATATGCATTTATTTTCTTCTTGAGTTCAATTATGGAATCCTGCTTCTCATTTTCCTCAATTTGGTATTTATACCAGTGCATTTCAATAGATGCTAAAGTAGATTTTTCCTGCTCCGGGTCCTCAAACCAGCTCAGTATCTCTTTCAACTCCTCTGGAGTGCACCCGTTATCGTAGTATTTTTGTAAAAGTTTATAATCCACTTTCTGTCAAAACATTAAAATTTTTGTTTTTCTACCCCTATGTAAATAAATACAATCGGAAAATTGAATACACCCATCGTATCTGAAAAATCTGTTTTAGTGCTTCATGAAATCATGGAACCGAACCCGGTTGTGAAAGGGGTTCGGTTGATCAAGCGAATAAGTTGTTTATCAGTCTGAACGCTGAGTAAGAATTGATTAACTCAAGCTAAACAAAGCCTGTAATCAAAAGATGTTCTTCGGAAAATGATACGGAATCAGGCTGCAAACTTCTCCGGAACTACTGGGAAGAAATCAAGTTGACAACCGTAAAATAAAGGCACCAGGATGCGCCCGATCTAAAATACGGTTGAAGTTGCTTTAAAGCTTTATTGATGCTGTTTTCTACTGTTTTCTTGGATATTTTTAGTTTTTTGGCAATCTCGGAATTGGTGTATCCGGACTTCTTTAATATAATGATCTCCCTCCTTCTGTGGGGAAGCGTCTTGATGATCTCATTTTCTACATGATCCAGACTCGAAAATATTATGTGGTCTTCTGTGGAGTTGTCAATAATATTTGCTCTGGCATAATATGCTTTCATAGCAAGTTCCCGCACTCTCCGTTTAGCCTTATTGAAAATCAGGTTTCTAGCTATTTTAATTATATAAGCATTAAATGAAAGGTCCTCTCTAAGATGCTTTCTGTTTTCCCAGATTCTTAAAAAAGTCTCCTGAACAATTTCTTCAGCATCTTCCCTGTTGTGTGTGTATTTATATGCAAAATTTAGAAGCTTGATTCCAAAGGTATCGAACAATTCGTTGAATGCCTCTTTTTCCCCTCTATTTAGACGGCAAACCAACGATTTATCCATATCCAACTTTTTCGAATTCATCCAAAAGGCAATTCAAGAAGCAAAGCTTGAATATAAAGCTAAGAAAAATAAATGATCCGCTCCAATAGTGGAGTGATATGTAAGCTAACTTATTGAAGGTTTTACCGAAGTTTCATTGTAAATTACTGTCGTCCGACTAAAAGTAAATATTGAAAAACATAGCTCTTTTGCGTTTATTAAGGCTTTTCTTTAAATTCTTAAAAACACCCACTACTTTTTACAGGCATAAAATCTCATTGTAAAGCATTGATTCTAATGGCCAATCCCCCTACCCCCCTCTCCAAGGGGGAATTCGTCGGATGACAGTAATTGTAAATCATACATTATTGATGGAAAAAGCTACAATACTTCTTCCATAACTCTGCTGCCTGTTCCTTGCTATCCACAACAGTAATTACCGCCAGACCTTCGACAGGAAGTTTGGAAAAAATCCATTCGAGATCATTTTCAGGTATGGCTCCCCAAATGATCATCGGTTTTTTCTCCAATATCTTCCTATGGACATCGAACAACTGCTCGGCAGACGGCCCTCCGGAATCGATATGGATTTCCAAGGCATAAAATCCCATGTTTATATAATGTTCATAGGGGAAATAACCCACGGAGTGCTGATGCATGATGCATTGATCAAAAGCGGCGGCGATCTTTTCATCGAAAGGTCGTATAAACCGTTCATACAGCTCTGGCGATAGCAGTGCTACTGCATCTTCCTGATGCCAGATAGTTCCTTTATCCGCCCAGGCATTATAATAAAAGGATCCAACGCCTCCATGATACTCCGGAATAATCTCCAATTGAAACCGGCCAAACTTTATCCATATTTCTGTTAGCTTTTCTCCCGTAGCAATAACTTCTTCTGGTTTATCCATCATCGCAAAAATCATTTCTGTGTCACCGTACAGCAGGGCAAGAAGGTCGGCTATACCACGCATTCGCGTTGTGCCAATAGGCCAACTTCCATTGCTTCTCTTAGCCGCCTTTTCAAGAAATTCTCCTGCCTTTAATACCCATTCGTTATCCATGGAGAATGATGGAATGGAATCGGGACCATTGAAAAAGACAGGTTTTTCGGCATGAATGGACCCAGAATTATAATCATTAAGAAGGATGTCACATCCCAATATTGCTTCTAGCCAAGGAATACCCCAAAAGGCGCTGGCACTCCATATAAAATCACCCCCACATTCTTCATGAATATCGAACAGCCTTTCGAAATCATCCAAAAAAGACTCGACACGAAAATGATCAGCGCGCAATATTGTTTTTTCAGGAATGGATTTTGCTGCAATATACCGATGTATAGGGTATTCGCTTCCATAATAAAAACCGAAAAGCGGGCGCCGGTTCTCTCTTTTGTAAAACTGTTTGAACAACTCTATGCGATGATCAATGCTTTTATTTATTGGAAAGGTGTTCATAAATGAGTTCCGTATATACGCGCTTAATGCAATCAAAGCGCTTATATTTCTATTAATTATCGTTTCGGCACTTTCAAGTTTTGACGTATTTCTCTTTCATGGTATTTCCCTGGTAGAAAATTTTTTCGGACGGAGTACTACCGTGTACGGCTTTCATTCTTCTCATTAAGACCAGAAAACGCAATCTTATCTTTTATACTTAAAAGTTTTAAACATATTCAAGCTCTGCCAGGTGTTCCCGATGTTAAACTTCCAATCATATCATCGTTATAGTCTTTTACTGCCGTGTAAACCTCCATAATATTTTTGGAAGGTGTTCCCGGCATAAAATTATTGGACGGGGCTACAATTAGATTTCCGTTGGTATTGAGTTTTCTTATAAGTTCTCTGCAGTGCTCATAAACATCGGCAGGGTTACCGAAAAGCAAAATATTCTGTGTATCAACAGCACCGTGAAATACGATACTATTGCCGTACTTTTCGGATAAAACTTCCGGATCCATACCACTGGCTGTAATCTGAACGGGATCAATTATATCGACTCCAAGGTTGACAAAATGTGGCAGTAAGGGCTCAATAGCACCACAAGAATGAACCATCACCTTAAATTCATATTCGTGAGCTAAATCGACTAATTGTTTGTAGTTATGGTAATACAATTCAGTCCAATCCTGATCGCTCATAAGCAGCCCGTTTTGTGTACCAAAATCATTCCCCATAAAAAAAACATCCATTTTCCCTTTCACAACTTCAAAATACCGGCGGTTAAGTTCGAGGTAAAGCTCAGTCATCCTATCGATCAGTGCTTTTAAAAGTGGCTTATTCATGGCTATATTCAACAAGTAGTTCTCATACCCCATCATCCGGTTACTATCGC
Source organism: Cytophagales bacterium (assembly GCA_022360055.1). Lineage (GTDB taxonomy): Bacteria > Bacteroidota > Bacteroidia > Cytophagales > Cyclobacteriaceae > JAAUQL01. Next base: position 31,265 of record JAKSDO010000154.1, read on the forward strand.
CGTGAATTCCCGACCATAATCCACCTACGATTATTTTATCATCAAACCGGTCACACTCCTCAGACAGTGGGGAGAAATCAAACCACGTGGCTTTTGGCCATGGATGATCCAGGATGTCCTTTTCTGTGACCCCCTCACAGGCAAACGGTCCGTCAATGGCTTCATCTACTCCAAACTTATCATCTCTTACTTTGCGGTTCCAATGAATGCCCAGCGGGCATGTCCTGAATAAATCATCAAAAAAAAGTGGCGGGCCATTATAGAAAGGTAAACAGCATTCATTCTGGCTTATATCCCGACAAGACAAGTAATAAAAATCTACACCCAGTCTATTCAGCATTTCCTGTTCGGTTTTAACTCCCAAAAAATCCATTGTATCATTTCTCACCTGCCTGCCCGCCAGGTAATCTGATAAAAGAATATCGGAATTGTTAAAGTCAAAAAGGGCTTTTAGTTTTTCTTGTTTTTTCATTTATGTTAAAATGCTTTTTTACGAGTGCATGCCACTATTTAATCTTCTTTTTTAAAGGTTGCCCGCCTTTTTAACTAATTTATACCTGCATTGTAATTTGAGATAGCCTCTGAGGTTCGAAGGTATCTATTATAAAGTCTGATATGTTGGATCTCACCTTCAAAAGAAGGATTGAAGTAACATTTATGCGTGTCATTTACGTCTTTCAGGTAAGGATAGATTCTTCCCCATCCATAAGATCTCTTATCTACACCACCATCGCTTAAGATGCCATTAACCACTATTGAAACAATCTTGGCCGCGCCGTCAAAGATAAAGACAACATGATGCTGTTTGTTATCGATAATCGTATTCTCATCCGAAAAAAATGTTTGCCCGCGATTAAATTTTTCTTCCCGCACTTCTCCGTCATTAATTCGTATTTTTATAGCCTTGTTACTCGCTGTTGAAATCTGGATGCCCTTATTTTTTGGTCCAAATGTGCTGAGAATCTCCTGATCCGGTATATGGGTATTCAGAGTAAGCCATAATTCGATTGAAAACCCTCCTCCTTCCGTTAAATCAGGTAGCGAGGGAAAGCCGATTCGATCTGCATTCAGCATCAATTTATCCACATCCATCACCAGTCCATCCTGAATTACTCTGTTATCAATATTCTGGTTCCACATACCGTTCAACAAATCCAGATCAACTTTATGAACCCGCGCTGCATTTTTCTCAGTCTCGATAAGCCACATTTTCCCGTCCTGTTCGATGTAATCCGGATAACTCATTCCCAGCATTTCCGGGTCCTCGCCGTACAGGACAATTTCCGGTTGTGACCATGCTATATCTCCGTTTTTCTCAATCCCTCCTGAAATCCAAACCGGATTACGACCTTTATAGGTATATTTCCTGAAGTTGTTGTGAAACCAAAACAGATATTTCCCGTCTTTGGTCTTATGTATTTTTGGACAGGCTCTCGGATTGCCAATCGGCTCGCCGTTCGAATAGCGCATGATTTCCGGTTTTGAAAAGGATTTACCGCCATCACGGCTTATTGCATATGCGGTTATTCCAATATGGGTTCTGTACACGACATATAAATCTCCATTCTTTAACATGGTTATGTTATGTTCTGCCTGGACTTTCTCAAAATCAGCATTCCAGATCCCTGTTTCGCCGTCAGGGAGTGTTTCCCATTTAATTTTTTCCGGTTTTCTTTCCTTCAGAATAGTTTTGCTTTTTAGAATAAAGCCTTCACTTCGGGTATAAAAATCCTTTAAATCAGGGGCGGTTCTCAAAATTTTAGAGATCGTTATATAGGCCGCTTCATCTGTCACAACCGGCTTGTCTATACTCCAAAAAAACTGGTTTTTCCCTTGCGTATAATTTTCCTCATCAATTTTAGTTTTTCGAATCGGGACTATAAATCTATCCCGGGACCAAGTTTTTCCATGATCATCCGAGTATTTAAATACAAATGGACCACTCATCACACCCTCTATTCCTTTGAAATCAAATTGATTATAATTATAGAAGACATAAATACGTCCCGATGGCACTTTTAATGGGACCGCCCATGAGGATTGCGGTGGTCCCGGCGGTTCGACGTCCACAGGACCGGTCCATGTATTTCCTTGATCATAGCTTTTCGTACTTATAATATGATTCATATGAGCACCCTCGGTACCGGAAGAGGTGGTCATTGTACATAACCAACTGCCATCATCACAAACAATAACATACGGTTGGTCCGCATACGTTTCGCTCGGCAATTCAACGCCATTATTGATACATCGGGGATCAGTATTTGACCGTTGAATGAATTGCGCAAAAGAATAATCGAATAATGGTATAATCAAAAGCGCTAAGACAGTGCTTGTTTTTATATTTGATCTAATCATTGGTTTGTTTAATTATTTACTCAGGTTAAAAAACAGAAAATATATGCTCTATTAAGGAAGCTACACGATCATTCCATTAAGATACTTTTATAATTACCAATGGCTTCTGAAATTTTTAAAGCGCGATTATAAATTGTCACCAATTGTATACTTCCTAGTATATTGGACCCAATTTTTATTTCTTTAGTCCCGGATACTGACTGCAAATAAGGATTGAATCTGCCCCATCCGAACTGACGTGTATCACCTCCGTCATTCAAAATGCCATCAACCACAAAAGCAATAATTTTTGGACCTCCATCCACTATAATGCTCACATAATGAGTTTCGTTGGGTTCGAGTATATTTTTATCACAATCCCAAACAGATTGGGTTCTTCCGTCACTTAAGGACATTTGCAAGGTTTTCTCTCCCGTGATACTCAAAACCCAACCTTTTCCTGAAGCATTACGAGCGTCTAACAATATCTGATCTTCAGCTATTTTATCCAATCTAAACCGGATATCTACGGAAAAGCCATTACGCAAATTTGTCCCTCCGTGATCCGCCCTTGAGTTATCTCGTTGGTAAAAATCAGGTAAAGATGGTGCATTTAGGGTTTGAGGAAAATTCCCACCATGAAAGGTCCGGTCTAAAACGATACCTTCTAATGTTCTTTGCCGGTTATCAAATTGGCCCCATATTTTGGTTAATAGTGCCTCATCAATTTGATGAACCCTGGCGATATCTTTCTGAGTTTCCGTTATATAGTAATTGCCCTGATCTTCAATCAAATCCGGATAACTCATACGTATGACAGGATCATCATCATAGAGCAGAACCTCAGGCTGAGTCCATTCAATTATTTTTCCATGAGGTCCGTCCTTCTCAACTCCACCTGAAATCCATACAGGATTTCTATCGTTATAGGCCATGGTTCTGCGGTTAGGATGTTCTTTAATAAAGCGTCCTCCATGATTGTGAAACCAATACAGATAATTGCCATTTTCGCATTTCCATGCAAAATTTGCAGCCCGGGGATGCTTTACTAATCTGCCATTGGCGTAACGCAAGTATTGTGGAATATCCCAGGTTCGCCCCCCGTCTCTACTGTAGGTATATACCGGGAAACCATCAATAGTTCTATATACGCAATACAAAGATCCGTCGCTCATCACTGAAAAGCTTTGTTCTCCCGCAATCGGGCCTCCTCCCGGTGGAGTCCTCAGGCCAATTTCTCCATCCGGCAGCGTCTCCCAATTAGCTCTTGCAGGATTTTGAACCTGGAAGAGATTACTACTTTTTAGCAACACCCCTTCATTTGATGTAAAAAAACCTTCTCCGAATCCTCCCACTTTGGTCAAAGGGACATACGCATTGCCTTTATAGTCGAACGCTTTCCCAACATTCCAAAAGAATCGTATTGCCCCCTGATAAGCATTTTTGTTATCTATCTCAAATTGACGCACAGGAATTGTATATCTGACTTTAGACCATGTTTTCCCATGGTCATCAGAATATTTAAAAACAAAATACCCCTGGCTATCAACTCTTCTCACTAGCCCATCTTTATAAGGGGGGTCATTGCCTATTATGGACCGTGTATTATCCGTATTGTGATTGTAGAATGCAAACACTCTTCCTGATGGCGCTTTCAATAATACAGCATAAGATGCTTCTACACCGTCTCCGGGTTCCACATCACGCTTGTCGATCCATGTTTTTCCCCGATCAAAACTTCGCAGAGAAATAATATGCTGCCCTTGAGCGCCTTCATGTCCCGACCCTGTGGTCATTACACAAAGCCATGCCCCGTCATTGGTCTTGATAATATAAGGCTGGTCGCTGTATGACTCATCCGGAATAATGCTTCCGTTTTGAATGTTGCGCCAATCTTTTTTTTGGGCACTACCATACTGTATAATTAACAGAAACAAAAAGACTGCTAACAACCTAAATTCTTGCCATCTCATTTCGGTGTTTTTAAGTATAAAAAAAGTAAAAAGTGAATCGTCGAGACGATCCTCATTTATATTATTTATTAATATGCCGGGTCTTGTTGTAATATGCCGACTTGTATATCCACTTGATTCTGAGGAAGCGGCCAATGATTATTCTTTTCAGGATCATAACTTGTGCCCTGCATAAAAACTCTGAATTGAGATTCAATTTCAACGTATTTTGGAAGGATTTCCTCGTCTATCCCCCAACGGACCAAATCGAAAAAGCGGTTGCCTTCCAGGGCTGTTTCAAGTCGCAATTCCATTCTTACAGCTTCTCTGGCATACTCCTGACTTGAAAAAGCGGGGTACTCTCCGAGCAAATAATTTGCCGCGGGCTGATCCCAATCTACTTCAATTTCTGTATCCGCTTCAAAGATATACGTGGTAACTCTACCCATTACCAAATCGTCAGAGGCTCTTCTTCGCACCCGGTTTACGAGTTGCCTTGCTGTTTCTAAATCTCCTCCCTCAACAGCGCATTCCGCCCTCCACAATAATACGTGCGCAAATCTGTATGCTCGAAAATTAATAGCGGTTGCTCGAGCGAATGAAGAATGAGAAGCTCCTTCACGTTCTTCCTGAGAAAACATTTGTTTTATCGTATTATAAGGCCCGCCATTTGCTTGTGAACGAATCCATTCATTCCCGGTATGAATCCCCCAATCTAAGTAGGGGATTCCGCGTCTTCCAACAGTCCAGTCAAGGCGAGGATCAAGCAAATGATCCGTTGGAATAAATTCTTCCGTTGACAACACTCCCATATCATTTTTGAGGTTTTCATCGTTGTACCTAGGGCCATTTATCCCCAATAACGGGAGGCCTGCCGCGTCCACTTTAAAAGCATTCACCAAATCTTGAGAAGGTTGATACATGTTGCAACAGGTAGGCAGGAATCTGTTTAACGGATTTGTTGTCCAGGAATCCGGATTTCCATTATAACCTCTATTGGTCCCATCATTTACAGCGGCTTGAATTTCGAAAATTGATTCTATATTATTTTCAGTCTGGGAATTATAATTATCGTAGAAGCTGTCAACCAAATCAAATTTTCCACTATTGATAATGTCATCAAGTAATGGTTGAGCTAAAGAATATTCTTGTTGATGCAGATGAACGTATGCCTTAACAGCCGAGGCTGCCCATTTCGTAGCCCTACCTGGCTCACCGGAAAAGCTTTCCGGCAAATTTTCAATGGCAAATTGAAGGTCATCTTCAATTTCATCCCATACCGGATGATCATTTTCTACCAGTTCCGGATTTGTAATATCTTCTGTTATATACGGTATCTGATAATGCATTCTTTGTAATCTGAAATGAAAAAATGCCCGCAGGAACTTTGCTTGCCCTTCCAAAATATTGATATCGGATGCGCTTATATTTTCACCGGCAATTGCAAGTGCTCGCAGTGCGTCGTTTGCACGTGAAACACCGTCGTACATCACATACCACTTTTGCTCAATTAATTCATTTGTAGGTAAAGCACTATACCTCTCAACTTCCCCTCCCGTACTGAAATCTCCCAAGCTGGACCCTTTATATGCATCATCAGAGGCACAATCCCACACCCAATTTCTGATAGAAGCGGCATAGGCATGACCACCGGGCCACCCAGAGACACTCCCTGCACCATCCAACAAGGAATATGCCCCCATCAAAAGGAGATTGACTCCATCGACGGTATTTAAAGACTCTGTAGAAACAACACCTTTTGGCTCTTTGTAAAGAAACTCCTCGCTACATGAATTCATCAACAAAAAAACAAGGGTCGAAAAAAGAATTAATCGATTTCTAATTATCTGATTTATAGTTTTCATAATATTAATCTTTAGGATTTGTAATAACTAACTAGAAGCTCACACTTACTCCGATTAGATAATTTTGAGGTGCAGGCCATTCCCCCAGGTCCAAACCAAAACTTCGGTCACCTGTCTCAACAGCAGGGTCCAGACCGCTGTAGCTTGTTATTGTAAATAGATTTGTTGCCATAAGATATATGCGAACAGTATTTAGGGATATTTTACTTGTAAGTTGCTCGGAAAAATTATAACCGACCTGAAGGGATTGCAATCTGAAATACGATCCGTCTTCTACATAGTATGAAGATGGTTGTTGGCTGCCTACATCGTTCAATTCGGCGATTGGCATTTTTGCATCTTCGTTGTTTTCCAGGTAGGGGCTGCCCCATGATTCATACAATCTCCTGGTACTTCTATTCCTCTGAAATAAATTGAAGTCCAGTGTACGGCGGGATAAATTCAGCAAGTCATTTCCAACGCTGGCATAAAAATTAGCGACAAGATCTATGCTTTTATAACGAATTTCACCTATTAGCCCTGCTGTAAAATCTGGATGGGGGTTCCCAATATATGTCCTGTCTTTATCATCAATAATATCATCCCCATTTACATCTCTATACTTGAATCTACCTGGCGCATTATAGGTTCCGGTTTCGCCAAATGCAGGAGGATGAGCATCAACTTCTTCTTGCGTCTGAAATATCCCTAAAATATCATAGCCGAAAAACTGAGGAAACGAACTCCCTTTTTCAGCCCTGGTATATACCTGTTCTCTAATTGTGGCACCTTGGATAAATTCATCTTCAACATCTGTTAATTTAACAATTTCGTTTTTGTAATGAGTTAAGTTTGCTGTAAAACTATAAGCCAGATCGTCATTCAAACCAGCGCCATCAATATTTAATTGTAAGTCAATACCAGTATTTTTCATGTCGCCAATATTTACCGAAGGTACATTCGCCCTCCCGTATACGAATGGTATACTTCTGGGATAGAGCATATCTTTCGTATTCCTTTGCCATACATCTATTCCCAGATCAATTATTCTGAATAAAGTGGCATCAAAGCCAAAGTTAATGGTTGTTGTTGTTTCCCATTTGGCATTCGGATTACCAAAAGCTGCCGATTCAAATCCAGAAACAATACTGTTGTTCGAACCTGTAACAGGATAGTAAGAAAATTCCGGATTGGTTCTGAATGTTGTAAACCCATTATAATTCCCGATTTGGTCATTTCCCGACTGCCCCCAACTTGCGCGTACTTTTAAATAATCCAACCAGTTGGTCGATCCACTCATGAAATTTTCATTTGACAACACCCATCCCAATGCAAATGAAGGAAAGGTTCCCCATCGGTTATCTTTGCCAAATCGCGATGAACCATCATGTCGTACAGTTGCATCAACCAGATACTTATTATCGTACTCATAGTGTATGCGCCCAAAATATGACATAGTCGACCAGTCACTAGCTGAACCAGAATTTCTCATATCTCCCTCACCGGCATTAAGAACCCAATAATCTTCTGTTGTCAAGAAGAACTTTTCTCGTGTAGCGCTGAAGTTATTTGACGTATTACTAATGGCCTCGGCACCTAATAATAAGTCAAGATTATGTTTTTCCTTAATTGTCGTTGTATAGTTGATTGTGTTCGACCAATTCCATAGCCTCGACACAGAAGAGGCCTCCGTGAGTTGATGATCAGGTCTGGCTATATAGCTTTCCGGATTTGCCTCAAGAGGTTCTTTTAATCTGTAATCGTCAAAGTTAATTCCAAATAGTGAAGTGAAAGATAGATTGTCCATCAGGGAAATCTTCGCATATGCATTTCCCAATATCCCCAGATTTTTTCGTGTAATATCTTTACCTCGCTCAGCTTCTGCTACCGGATTATTATGCGCCTGCAATCCAACAATCCTTGAAACAGGAGCCCAATTTCCCATGACATCATAGACGGGCATTATATCTGTTAATTCAAGTAATTGACCAAATGTAGAATTGGAGCCTCCTTCTGTTTGATATCCCCAAGTATTCGTATGGCTCAGGCCAAAATTTTGCCCCACTTCCAACCATTTGGTTACGTTGGTACTTATGTTAGACCTAAATGTAAAACGTTCAAAACCTGTCTGCCTTACCATTCCGTTTTCATCTAAATAACCTAAACCAAATCCATATTTGGTATTTTCCGAACCGCCAGTTACCGACATCGTATATTCTTGTGTCAATCCGGGATTGTAAATTTCATTGTACCAGTCTGTACCTTCCGGATTTGCCGCTGTAATTGGATTATTAACAATATCATAGGTGGATAGATCAGCCTGATCTGCTCCTGCTGGAATTAAATATTTCGGGACTCGAGGTTCCGGACCACTTCCATATTGAGGATGAGTCGGAACTACACCAGAATTCTTAGATTGTAGCCATAGCATTTCTCCAAATTCATCGACATCCAGCATGTCATACTTTTTATTATTTCGTATTGTGCCCAGACGGGCATTGAAATTTATTTGCGGTTTCTGGGATTTATTGCCTTTAAGTGTAGTTACCAAAATAACCCCATTCGCCCCTCTAGCTCCATATATAGCAGTAGAAGCAGCATCCTTTAATATGGTAATTGATTCAATTTCTGAAGGACTGATCTGATTTATTCCCCCCGTAGCAAAGGCGCCGTCAATCACCCATAAAGGATTATTATTGTTGATCGTCCCCAATCCCCTTATCCTTATCTTTGCATCGCTACCTGGCCTGTTTGAACTGGTTACAGTGACCCCGGCAGCCATGCCCTGTAAAGATTGGGTCACATTACCGATTGGATTTAACTCCAGTTTTTCAGTCCCCACATCAGAAATGCTTCCTGTAAGTGCTTCCTTTTGCCTCGTACCATAACCTATTACCACGATCTCTTCCAACGCCGTAATATCAGGCAGCAATATCATATCAATGACAGCCCGATTGCCAACAACAATTTCTTCTGAGACAAAACCTACGGAACTAAAAACCAATACAGGGCTTTCCTCAGTCAATTCAATATTGTAAAAGCCGGATGCATCTGTTACAGTACCATTCAAAGTACCTTTTACTACAACGTTAACGCCTGGCAGTCCTGAGTTGTTCTCGTCAGTCACTTTGCCAGTAATAGTTTTCTGGGCCATAAGAGGAAAACAACCAAATCCTGTAATTATTAGGATAATTTGTATAATCCCCTTTTCCAAAATAAGTATTTTGCTTTTCATAATGAATAGGTTTTAGTTAAAACTATTAGGGCAAGTTAGGACAATTGCTCATTCGAATCCCATACAAAATTTGTCATTAATGGTGTTATTTTAACTTCTTTGGTCTAACCAAGCATTTTCCACATCAATATTTCACTTCTTTCTGTTTTCTAAAGAAATATCTGAAAGTTGTAACCTCATCGAGGCATGATGATTCATACGGGCTCAAAAGACTTGCATCACTTGTGTTGAAACCGTACAATGATAAGACCTGAAGAATTCGGTTATGACAGGATTCAAATTCCGGAGACTTTGCACATTTCGGAATGTTTAGACAAAAATTTTTAGCCCTTATATTAAGTAAAATTAAAAACAACGTTTTTGTCATTTCGCAAAGCGGAGAAATCTGGCTTATTAGTGGCGATCCGGTGTCGATTAAACCGGATTTCTCACAAAGTTACCGATGACGTGTTTTTATAAAAAACTGTAAATCAAATAAATACACAAGAATACGTCATTCAAATTTGTGCGTTTTGTATAAAAAGTTAGGGCTCGAAATGACACGTTACTTTTTACTTAATACCAGATGATGCTTTCGGCGATCTGAATATCAAACATCGAACTGATGTTCATATATAATCAACTTGTCGTTATCTTATGGATTCCATGCAAAACCTACACATAGAATCCATCCCGGAAAGTGCGTATTCCGGGATGAGCGTTCATCTCTTCTTCCACCAGGTCTACACCAAGCCCGGGGCGATCAGACAAGTGGATCTGTCCATTTTGAATATCAAGTGGATGATCGATCACCTGATCTCGCCAGGGTACATCCTTTAGCATAAATTCCTGAAGAAAAAAATTGGGAAGTGAAGCACATACATGGGCACTGGCAAGAGTAGAAAGAGGTCCATTAGGATTATGGGGGGCTACAAGTATGTTATAAGCCTCGGCCATCGTCGCCATTCTTTTAAATTCCGATGGCCCTCCGCATCTCGTGATGTCCGGCATAATGATATCGCAAATATTCTTCTCAAGTATTGGCCTGATACCATATCTTGTATAGTGCCGCTCTCCCACACAAATCGATACTTTCGAATCAATGCGATTACGCAGCGCTTTAAGGGTCTCAGGGCTCTCCGGTCCAACGGGTTCCTCATACCAGGTAATATCAAATTCGGCAAGTCTTTCTGCCATAACAATAGCCGTTTTCAGGTTCAGCATGGCGTGGGTTTCAATCATCATATCCATATTGTACCCAACGGCCTCTCTTACAGCTTTGCACAAGTCATAGGCCCGGTCTTGTTGAATTCTCGTCAATGATAAATTGGTAGAAAGGTGATCGCCATAGAGATAATTGACATGCGCGAAAGGGTCAAATTTTAATCCTGAAAATCCAGCTTTTTTCACATCCACGGCTTGTGCCGCATAGTCCTCCGCACGATGCCCTCCACTGGTAAACCAATAGTTGGCATATAGAGGAATGGATGTTCTATAGGCTCCTCCAAGTAATTCATATAGCGGGATACCTAACATTTTTGCCTTCAAATCCAATAGAGCCATATCAACACCGCTTATAGCACATAAACTGGCTCCAAAAGGACCTATCCAGTTCAAATCCCGGTAAAGCTTTGTCCAGATAAAATCGGTTCGCATTGGGTTCTGACCAATGATCCGTTCCCCCACATGCAAAGTGGCTGCTTCTACTATTGGACTCCCCGGCCAATTGGTAGACTCACCGACTCCGGTGTAACCTTCATCTGTATAGATCTTCAAGAAGGTCCAGTTATATTTAATGCCCTCCACTGACCAAACTTTTACATCAGTTATTTTCATCGATATCTGTTTTATTTCTTACATAATTCCAAATTCTTCAAAAGATTCTACTGCACTCATACCACTGATGATCGCTTTCCTGACCATTCTTTCATCCCTTGCCTTTTCCAATGCCTTTATGATTATATCTTCCTCGATAGATTTGGGCACAATACAGACGCCATCCATATCCCCGATAACCAGATCGCCTGGGTCTATTTTGACTTTATCAATCTCTATCGGAACCCTGTAATCAATTACTTTCCCTCTGGGCCCCTGGTCTTGAGCGTAACCTCCAAAAGAAAATATCGGGAATCCGCCATTTGTTGTTTCTCTCGTATCTCTGGTATAACCAT
>JAKSDO010000155.1 GCA_022360055.1 Cytophagales bacterium
TAAAAAATGATCCCATTTTTTGCCAAATTTCAGGATCTTCAAGCTTTCCCAAAAATATTCGGTTTTGATCATGAAGTTTAAAGAAAAGCTTAATTTCAGTATTTCTATTTATGTATATCTGCTTATAATGCTGTCGGTGCTCTTCATTTAAAGGCAAAAGATTATCTATTTCTTGTGTATAGGCATTTTCTATTCCCAGATTGTTTAAGTAAAATTCTTCCTCGCGATTATAAACAATCGCATGTCTATGAGTGTTACCAAGAGATTTCCCATTCGAGTGAGAAACCATCGAATCAAACCATTTATCAGGCTCTCTTTCGAGTAAGACAAATTTTGACTTTGGGAACCTATGAAATAGAACCTTGTAAAAATCTAAAAGCCACCAGGGGTCATCTTCAAAAACTATATTTTTTTTAAAATCTTTTGAATTAAAAATTGTTTCATAATCACCTTTAAACCAACTTTCTGTCCAACCATACTTTCGTGAAATATTCCAGTTGGCGACTTTGAAACCGTGATCCTTAAAAAACTGCCCTGTAGAAGTAGTTCCTGTACGTTGAAATGAAATACAAAAAATCTTCTCCTTATTACGGCTAAATCTCTTCAACATTGTTACATATAGAAATTTTCGAAAATCAATCGCGTAAATCTACTTGATCCCATTTAGCAGGTTGATAGCTTTCAGCCCAAGATACATAATTGGAATAAACCAGAAACTCAGAAGCGTTGTCCATCCTCCCCAAAACTTTTCTTTGATCATCAGTAATTACAATTATAGACAAACTATATTTCCCTGGATTTAGATAGAGGTGAGGTGCAGTTACAATCATTTTTACAGTACTTTTTTTATTCATAAAGATTTGTTCAGTTTGTTTGGAATAAAAATCCAGAACAGGTCTTTGCTCCAAATTGAAAAAAACAATTCGAATGATATAGTATTTGTATTTAGATCTTACTTTAAGCTCAAAAGATACGTTTACCTCAGTTCCATGAGGGATACTGTTACTAACCAAACTCTCACTATTAGAAGGATATATCATCACATTATCAATCTCAACTTCCTTTTCTCCAATAATTGTCCGCTCTCCGGTTTTAAACTTCGCCATGTATCTTTCAATAAGATCACCAATATTATCAGTTTGAAGCTCATCGTTTCCATGGTTCATTAATAGGCCTTTATTACATATTCTTGAGACAAAGGGCATGGAATGAGTAACAAATATCACTGCTGCTTTAGATAACATCCTCTGAATCTCATTAATACATTTAATTCTAAAGCCCATATCCCCAACTGCCAACACCTCATCAATAATCAATACATCCGGCTCCATCTGGGCGGCTACAGCAAAACCTAAGCGTACTCTCATCCCACTGCTATAGTTTTGCACTGGCATATCAATAAAGTCTGCAATCTCAGCGAACTCTACAATAGCATCAAACTTGGTATCGATCTCTTTTTTACTAAAGCCAAGTACCGCACCGTTGTTATAGATATTCTCTCGCCCTGTAAGGATGGGATTGAAGCCGGCCCCAAGCTCGATCAAAGCACCAATGCGGCCTTTCATAGTGATCTCTCCTTTGTCAGGTTTTATCAGACCATTGAGCATCTTAAGTAGAGTACTTTTCCCTGCGCCATTGTGGCCGATAAGTCCAAGGCACTCTCCACGATGTAGCTCGAAGCTTACATTGTCCACAGCCCAAAACTCTTTAGGACGGAGCTGGCCATTTTTTTTGCTTCCGATGAGCTCCGCAGAGATGTCTTTAACGCCGTACCATAAAGATCGTTTTAAGTCTCTGCAAAATTTTTTGCTTACGCCTTCGACTTTTACCAATACTTCACTATTCTTGCTCATAGAGGTCATTTCAATTTGTGTATTTCGCAAAAAAGGTAAGCCTTAGAAGACATTTAGAATAGCATCATCACTTTCTTTAACTCCCAATCCGCTCAATGATCATAGGCATGGAGATTCGGAAGATCATCAAAGCAAAAAAAGAAACCGCCATGAAAACGAATGTATAGATTAAGAACTGGTCCAGTTCCTGAATAGGTTGGGAAGTAAGCCAGTTCCTCGTTTCAACCAATAATGTTGCCATAGGATTCAGCTTCATAATCAACCCAACCATACCGCTCTCTGGTCTTGGATAGATCACAGGGGTCAAGTACATGAGAAATGGCAAAATCACTGCCAAGCCTCTCTGGATATCCGTATAAAGCATACCCAAAGGAGTCAAGATCAATCCAAGCGCAAAACCACATATGATAATGGCCATAATTCCTGGCAATACCCATACTACTGAGATTGATACGGCTTGTCCAAAAGCAATAAATATTATTACCAAAAGGAACAGCTTTATCAGCATATTAAAAAGCACTTCATAGATTCCAGAAAGCAACAGGCCTTCTCTTGGAATGTTAATTTTGATAAGCATGGCCTTATTTGTAGTCACAGATTTCAATGGCGCCATGATCGATTCACTAAAGATTTGCCAGAGCATGGTGCCAACCAAGACAAATACCGGATATGGAACTGCCGTTTCACCAAAACTCATCACATTGCTTCCCCTGAGAAATATCCATAAAGCTGCGGTAATTAATGGAGGGAATATTGCCCAGGTAATGCCCAACATTGATTGCCGGTACATGGCCTTAACATTTCTCTTGAAAAGCCTGTAACCCAGTTGATGCGCTTCCGGGAGCTCCCTGAAAATGTCCCGGAAATGGCTGATTATAGACCGATCTACGGTATCAGCGCTGTATACAGTTATTTTTTGACGGTGCTCCACATCCATGGTTTAAAAGCTCAGCAGCAGAATGACTTATTAGTTCGTTTGATCACCCTCAACCTCGTGTTGTCATGATGAGGATGAATGCCTGTTTCTCTCTTTTTGATACAAAATTTGCCAACTCTATCGATGTGCCTTCTAAGATCCGGATTTTGAATTTGGACGAAAAATGATAAATCCATTTTAGGTGATAAAGCCAGATCATCTATTTCATTTTTAATCCTTGTCAATAAGGCCGGATCAAATTGACCACCAAATATACTGATCCTTGCCTATAGTCTCTCTTAGCTCGAGAACCATATATTATCACATCTTCCATACCGCCATATTCTGAGAAATACAAGGCAATTTTTTAATCGTTTCGGCGCTAACAAATCTCATCATTCACCAAGAAATATTTCAGGGATCAAAGAAGACTCACTTTGATACAATATTACGCTCAACAATTTGTGCATACTCATTAAAAGAACTGTCTTATCAATTCTAGGAAAGTCTTCCCGAGTATAAAGCACCTAACCTGTTGAATATTATGATTGACGCTAGTGATCAAGCTACACGCTTCTTTTTCAAATATTCCGGATGATCTTGGTTGCTTTGAATTAGTAATACTCTAGCATCTTCCGTTGGAGAGAATAAAAAATAAATTTAAGATGATAACCTTTTTTCTCCTTCAAGCAAATAACCTTCTTCCGGCTCCTTGACCAAATCCTGAAAAACCTCATTAAGATCCAGCTTTAAATCAGCGAGCACTTTGCTATCCACAAAATCTCCATATGTCAGAGGTTTTAAAGGCACATATTTTCCATTTCTGTCTAAAAGAAAAATGTTCAAAGACTTATCGTTAGGGTTCACTACCCAATATTCCAATACACCACATTTTTCATATAGATCATATTTTTCATGCAGATCTCTCTGAACAGAAGCCTTAGACACAATTTCAATGATCAGGTCCGGAGAACCATTGCATCCATTTTCATCGATCTTTGTCACATCACATATAACAGAAATATCAGGTTGAACCACTGTATTAGCTTCACCCTTTTCATTTACAATTGGAAGCCTTACATCAAAAGGCGCAGCAAAGACTTTACACAGTTTACCTTTAAGATAGTAAATATCAAGGACGACAAAATAACTGAAACTTGCTGATGTTGAGTCTTTGGAGCCGATGACATGTTTCTTATTTTTCCCATGATAAGCTCAACGCGCTCTTTTATTCTCCAGGTAAGGTAATCAGTATAAGAATAGGATTTGTTTAGGTCAAGTTCATTTATGTCCGTTATCAATCGCATTGTAGGGAGCTTTTTGAACCATCAATTAATATAACAAATTTTTGCTTATTTGAGTATTTGCAATCCGAGACTCCAGAATTAACACTCATCTCTTTTAAACTTCTATCTATTCCGTCTCTCATTGAATAACATCCTGAAGAATCCTCTTACGGCGCTGATAAATCATCTGGAAAGTGTAACAACTAGTGCAAGAATACCTGTTACGGCTCCAATCCAACCCAATGTTCTGCCAATATTCGGAAGTGTATATTTTTGTGAAGTCCTGGCTTTCAGCGCAGGAACAATAATAATATCATCACGTCGAATATAAAAATTATCGGCATTTAAGGTGGATTCATCGAGCATATTCAGATAAAGCACCCTGGCTTCATCTTCTTTCTGACGAACAACCTTAATATTACTCCGGTCCGCAAACTCACCTATATTTCCAGCTAAGGCAATAGCATCGAAAATTGTTAATTTGGGATCATAGCTCGTATAACGTCCTTCACTTTCGACTTCACCCAGCACGGTAAAATGATAATTTAACAATTGAATACGAACCATCGGCACCTCATAATATCCTTTAAGTGCTTCTTTTATTTTATTTTCCGCTTCGGGAATTGTCAAACCAGATAGTCTAATAATCCCAATCTCTGGTAATTCCAATTCCCCGTTGTTATCTATAGTAAACCCAGTATTTTGTCTGTCTAACACTAATGATGAAATCCTGCCATCAACGTTTCCTAAATTTATTCTGTTGTTAAGGTCATTTCGACCATCATCAGAATCTATTGATCGATTGTATTGATCCAATTTTCGAATCAATCCCAAATCCGTTTCATACTTTTTTATGAAGTTGTATTCATCCTCTGTAATACTTGCTACCCTCAAAGAAATAATATCCTTCGGTTGTAACTTGTACACCTTGGATTTCAGGACATATGATCTCACGATGGAATCTGTCGGATTTATTTCTTTCAAATCATTTTCATATTGCAGGTAGGTAAGTTCTTTGTTGGTTACACAAGCGCTGAGCCAGGAAAGCGCTGATAGAAATAAAACTAACCGGATGGATCGCCAATGGTTTTGTCGAATCGTATTTGCTTCTAAACTTCTGATAATAATATGTTTAAAAAATGTACTACCTTTTATCATTCATGATCAGATATCCGGATCAAATATAGAAAAACACCAGGCCAAAGTATCCAATAATAAAATAAATTTAATCCCTCTTTTCCAAGGAGGATTATTTTGAATGGAAAAGTCGTTTCCAGATACTTCGTTTATGCTCATCGTCGTAATACCCATAGCCAAATCCGCTTCCATAACCGTAGCTTCTTCCATAATATGTTCCATAATCAAACCGGGTATAGTTCACATCATTCATCACGATGCCCAGATTCTTGTATTTGCCGGCATGATACATTTCCGTAATGGCATCCAATGATTTCTTATACGTTACGTCTTGCCGGACAATTAATAGCGGGATAAAGGATCGCTTTGCCAATTCGATCGTATCTGAAACCAAACCGATAGGCGGCGTATCGAAAACAACAATTTCATATTCCTTTCTCGTGTAGTTTACCAGTTCATCCATCCTGTTTGTTGTCATCAATTCCGCCGGATTTGGCGGTACATGACCACCGGGGATCACGGTTAATCGTTCATTATTGCTAGGATAAAAAATTTCTTCCATCGCACATTGACCGGAAAGAAAATTGCTCAAACCCAGCGATCCATCGAGTTTGAAATTCCTGGCCAGTGCAGGCCTTCTCATATCAGTGCCAACCAAAAGGGTCTTCCTA
>JAKSDO010000136.1 GCA_022360055.1 Cytophagales bacterium
AGATGTTCCCAAAGGCCACATGACGAGTCTTTCGTTGAATTACGGCGATCCTGCAGTTGCCGAAGCAGTATTTAATGCGCTCTCGGAAGGCGGAAACATTACTATGCCTTATCAGGAAACCTTCTGGGGAGCTATGTTTGGCAGCTTTACCGATAAATTCGGGATTGACTGGATGGTCAATTGCAATATTGACAAGGAATAATTGCGCCCGAACGCATCCCGGTTCCGCAAAGAATATCTTGTACTGGATTATTTCCATTCAATCTCGTGCATCCCTATTCAACCCATGCACTTCTCTTCAATCGAAAAAGAACCTGTTTATGTGATTTCATTAAACAGACGGTGATAAAATCAAACTCACATCCTGATCTGCCGCCGGTATTCTTTGATTATCCTCCCCGAGCATCAATTGCAATTTTCATACTTTTCGCAATTTATTTATTAAAACCTGTAACCATTTGGAAAAACTCAAGTATCCCAAAGCGAAAACCTTAAAATCAAAACATGACAGGCGAAGCATTGATACTCGAAGTGATTAAAGACCATATCGAAAGTGCTTCGATCCTGTATGAAAGGTATAGCAAACGGCTTTACGATTATTTCGTAAAAATCTCCTTTGACCGAGAACTCAGCAACGACATGCTTCAATCCACATTTTTGAGGATGATCAAGTATCGTCACAGCTTCAAAAAGGACGGATCGTTTCAGGCATGGATCTTTCAAATTGCCAGGAATGTCTTTGCCGACGAATTAAAGACCCGAAAAATTTCGACAAGTGAAAACGTCGATGTTTACAATATGGAATATCCTGGAAATCACATGGTATTTCGTGGCGCATAAACCTTTCCATAAAAGTTCCTGGAAATGCCGATTTACATAATTTTATCAAAGCACGGAATAGTAGAACTGGAAAATCTCTCCGGAAATATTGCGGCAAATTCAATTCACGGCGGCTTTTAATCCTCCGCCATGAAACCAGACAATTGTGCCAAATCCTGTTTTATTTTTGGGGTAATACAAATCAAGCCTGCACCGCTGTGTTTCATATAAGCCGACAGTTTACCGCCTTCTCTGTATAAATTATCTTTCTGCTCTTCATAACTGGTACTATTTGCCGCGTTTTGAGTATAACCAACAAATGGATGAGAAAAAATAAGTATGAAGAAAAATCGTTTCATATGCATCCGTACCATTTTTTTGTTTTAGTATTTCGATATTAAATTTTTCGAGTGAGGCCCGTGTATTATTTATTATACAATTTACATAAACATATAATCAAAAGATATGCATGTTAACGTTAATCTAAGTATTTTTGTGCACAAATGTAGAGAAAGAAATTTTAGATAATCCTGTACACATTCATGATGTAAAAGAACAGGAGAGTTAATTTCAGGTGTAGATCAAGACGATATGACAAAAGTTTTAATTTGGATTATTTCCATAATCACAATAGGCGCAATCGTTACAGCAGTAATCTGGAAAAACCCACTCACCCCTTCGGTAAAATCTAATGAACTGGAAACTGCC
>JAKSDO010000109.1 GCA_022360055.1 Cytophagales bacterium
AGACTCGTCATGTGGCCTTTGGGAACATCTTTGCCCGGCATTCCGTCAGAAACCATGATCACCGCATCGCCAATTCGCAAACTGGCATGCATTACTTTTTGTTTATAATCATCAGGAACATCCACCGGAGATCCTTCAAAAGGCATAACTTCCAGATTCCCGCCCAAGATCCCTTGGTAAAAATCAAGCGCCTCTTTGCAGTTGCCGGAAAAGAATAAATAAGGATTTACAGAGCGCAGAGATTTGTGTGACATGGTATGTTTGTTTTTGATTACGCAATTTACAAAGTTTAATAATTACCAATACAAAACAATCTTTTAATGTAAAATTATGATGCGGGATAAATACTCCCTGAGCACCCGGGGGGGCTTTATCTTAATAACTCTCCACATGAACATTCTTGACCGCCCTGCCCGAGGGATCATTTGCGTTTTTCAAACTCTCATCCCATGCAAGCGCTTCAGGCGTACTGCAAGCGACGGACGGCACGGACGGCACACAGGAAGCAGCGGAATCGGATGGAAAATGTTCTTCGAAAATTATTCGGTAATAATACTCTTCCTTCGTCATCGGAGGATTAACCGGGAACCTGAATTTTGCATTCTCCAATTGATCGTCCGTAATTCGTTTGTTTGTCAATTCTTTCAATGTGTCGATCCAGCTATATCCGACACCGTCGGAAAACTGTTCTTTTTGCCTCCATGCAACTTCTTTCGGAAGGTAATCCTCGAATGCTTTTCTGACCACCCACTTTTCAATTCTTCCATTCCGAATGAGCTTATCTTCGGGATTCAGCCGCATGGCCACATCGATAAATTCTTTGTCCAGGAAAGGAACCCTGCCTTCTACCCCCCAGGCAGCCAGCGATTTATTCGCTCGGAGGCAATCGTACATGTGCAGCTTGCTCAGTTTTCGGTTTGTCTCCTCATGGAATGCCCGGGCATTCGGAGCTTTGTGGAAATACAGGTATCCTCCAAACAATTCATCGGCGCCCTCTCCGGAAAGCACCATTTTCACACCCATTGACTTGATCACTCTTGCCATTAAATACATAGGCGTCGAAGCGCGAATAGTCGTTACGTCGTAAGTCTCAAGATGGTATATGACATCCCGGATTGCGTCCAATCCCTCCTGCACCGTAAAGTGAATTTCATGATGTACGGTGCCTATGTGATCAGCTACTTTTTTTGCGGCGGCCAGGTCCGGCGAACCGATCAGGCCGACTGCAAATGAGTGAAGCTGCGGCCACCAAGCGGCACTTTGGTCGTAATTTTCCACCCTCATGGCTGCATATTTTTTGGCTACGGCAGACACCACCGACGAATCCAGGCCGCCTGAGAGCAATACACCATAAGGAACATCGGACATCAGTTGTCTGTGGACAGCGGCCTCGAGCGCTTCCCTCAATTCCTCGATATTGGTTGGGTTATCTTTGACCGCTTCGAATTTTTCCCAGTCTCTTTTGTACCATTTTACCAGCTCGCCCGGCTGATCGCTTGTCATATAATGGCCGGGCATGAATTCCTGTATTTTATTGCAATAACCCTCCAGGGCTTTTAATTCGGAGGCAACATAAAAGTTGCCAAACTGATCCCATCCCATATAGAGCGGAATAATGCCGATATGATCTCTCGCAATGATGTAAAAATCTTTTTCTTCGTCATACAAGGCAAATGCAAAAATACCATTAAGATCTTCAATGAAACCAATCCCTTTTTTGCGGTAAAGCGCCAGAATTACCTCACAATCCGACTGGGTAAGAAATTCATAGGAACCATTTAAATCTTTTCGCAAATTCTGATGATTGTAAATCTCACCATTTACGGCCAGTATATGCTTTTTATCCTTACTGTACAAAGGCTGCTTCCCGGACTGTACATCGACGATCGATAACCTTTCATGGGCCAATATAGCTTTTTGACCGCAATAAATACCCGACCAGTCCGGCCCTCTGTGTCTAAGCCTTTTGGACATCTTCAATACTTGAGGTCTTAATTTTTGAGAGTCAACTTTCAGATCAAATACTCCTACAATTCCGCACATTTTACTTTGGTCTTATTTATATTTTGAAAATCAAATTTATTAATTCAAATGCCTGCCGATTTAACTATGGATGATTTCATGCCGTTCTCATGAAAAGACTTTCCGACCTATTAAGGAAAGTTGTAAATTTCACTAATATTTATACCCTTTATTGAAAATCGGGCATGAAAGTAATATTTTGATTTAAATTCTCTAAATAAATTTCAAAAAATAGTACGAATTTTTTAAAATAAATTTCAGAATTATGAAATTGGCAGATTTTTTATCGAAAAATTATGGATTTAGTAAAAAAATATGCGGGCCTCTCCTTTTTTTATGGTCGCATCAGCCCGTTTTTATTAAATTTTAACAAATTCCACTCGCCATCGATGAGCACGTTTAGCGCTCTGAAGCCAAGGTCGTAGATGAGTTCTGCCGTATCGGCAAAATGACTGGTAATTTCCCGGGGTGTATGTGCGTCTGAGTTGATATGAACGGGTATGCCCATATCTCGAATTTGCTTCAGCGCCCACAGGCCCGGATAGGGCTCTTTAACCAACTTCTTATACAAACCTCGGGTGTTGATCTCAATGGTTGCAGATGCCGATCGAATCTCTTCCAAGGTGGCGAGAATTTCACTGCGGTACCAATCGGCATCTTCGTCCCAAAGGCCACGATTTTGCATCTTTATTTTATCGAGGTGTCCAACGATATCGGGGCGGGTTTCCCGTACCATTTGCCTGTTTAACCTGAAGAAATCAGCAACCAATTGTCGAATATCTCCGCAATATATATGCTCCAATCCATGAAGAAATCCGGTGTGTGTGCCATCTACTTCTCCCGGAGAACCGTTCTCGTAAAAACCGGTGAAGTGCACCGAACCGATCACGTAATCCAAATGCAGATTTTTAATCCATAAATCGCCCGGACTTATGATTCCGGGAATGTAGTCTATTTCCATACTTTTATAGATTTGAATCCGGTCCCCGTATTTTTCCCGGGCATGGTCGATGTCCCGAAAATATTGATTCAGATCTTCCGTTTTCATACACCAGTGATTTTCAAACGAGACGGGACAATGTCCTGAAAATCCAATGCTTTTTACGTGCTGATCGATGGCGGCGGTCACATGCTCTTCGACGGTATTTTTGCCATCGTCGTATTGGCTGTGATTATGATAATTTGTCCAAAACATAGAGCTCAAAAATAAATATTGATTCCATTAAAAATTCAAATATCAATTATTTAATGTTTGTTTAATATTCAGGTAATTGGTTAATCGGGGTTTTTTCCATATTTCGGCCATTGCAAAAATATTTAAGTTTGGGGAAAGCCAAAATCAAATTGATTTATACACAGTTGGACGAACTATTCGATTCATCCGACAAACTTGACTGTACCGGGGATAATAAATTTGTCATTTTCAGCGACCTGCACATGGGGGATGGAAGCGCCAAGGATGATTTCAGGCAGAATTCCGAACTTTTCAAAACGGCGATCGAAGGGTATTACTTTAAAAAAAAATATCATTTGATTCTCAACGGTGACGTGGAGGAACTGCAACGGTTCTCTTTAAAAAAGATATTTAAAAAATGGGAGGATGTTTATTCGATCTTTGATCGTTTCCACGAAGACCTCAGATTGTACAAACTCATCGGAAATCATGACCTGGCGTTGTGTTTGCCAAAATGGCCCTCGAAATATAAGATTCATCACGGCATCACACTCAATACAAAAGCCGGGGATATATTGATTTTTCATGGGCACCAGGCGTCTATGGCCTACAAGAGACTAAACAAGCTGGTTGGTTATACCCTGAGATATCTGGCAAACCCCTTGAGAATAAGAAACTATTCTGTCGCACACGACAGCAGGAAACAGTATGCCATCGAAAGGCGGGTCTACCATCACAGCAGTTTCCGAAAGCGCGTGTCCATTATTGGGCATACGCACCGCCCTCTTTTTGAATCACTTACAAAAGCGGAACGGCTAAAATACAAAATTGAACAATTGTGCCGGAAATATGCCAGATCACAGAGTGACCTGAAAAAGAAACCTATTAAAAAACTCATTAAAAGTCATAAAAAGGAATTGCAGAAAATATTCTCGAAAGGTAAAAGAAAGTCTATTGACAGCAACCTTTACCATTCAATTTTTCATATTCCCTGTTTATTTAATTCGGGATGTGTCATCGGCAAGCGAGGCATGACATGTCTTGAAATTGATAAAAATGAAATTGCACTTGTGCATTGGTTTGATAAGAAAATCAGCCGGAAATACCTCGACAAGAAAGGATATGAGCCGGAACAATTTGAGGATACCGATTATTTCCGAATGGTGCTCAATATTGAAAACCTGAAATACATCTTTTCACGGATCAATTTGCTGAGTTGATTCCTAATTCAAGAAAATTTTGTAATTTCATCTCGGATAAAAACCGATCATTTTTACAATATAAGCTATTATGAGAATACTGATTTTTTTACATGCCATCCCCTTCGTTTTATTTTCGATTTCATGTTCCACTTCAAAGAAAGATCCTGTGGAAGGCGATAGCCCCGCACCGGCTTTTCAGTTGATGACTCTGGATCCAGGGCATTTTCATGCTGCGCTGGTACAAAAGATGCAACTTGAAGGTGTTGATCCGACCGTATATGTCTACGCCCCCGAAGGATCCGATGTACAGGATCACCTAAACAGGATAAAAGGTTTTAATACAAGAGCCGAAAATCCCACAAGTTGGGTAGAGGAGGTTTATACGGGGCCGGACTTTTTTGAGAAGATGATCCGGGATAAACCGGGCAATATCATGGTTGTTTCCGGGAATAATGCAAAAAAGACAGAATACATCAAAAAGGCCGTGGAAGCGGGTATTAATGTATTGGCCGATAAGCCGATGGTGATCTCGGGTGACGATTTTGAAATGCTTAAAGAGGCATTTGAATTGGCTGAGAAAAACAAGGTCTTACTGTATGATATTATGACCGAGCGCTATGAGATCACTACGATGATTCAGAAAGAATTGTCGCAAATCCCGGAAGTGTTTGGCGAATTGGAAAAAGGATCTTTGGAAAACCCTGCGGTTACGAAAGAAAGCGTGCACCACTTCTTTAAATATGTCTCCGGCAATCCGATAAAGCGGCCTGCATGGTTTTTTGACGTGACGCAGCAGGGAGAAGGGGTTGTCGATGTCAATACCCACCTTGTGGATTTAATCCAATGGGAGTGTTTCCCGGAGCAAATCATTGATTATAAAAAAGACATCGAAGTGCTTTCTGCCAAAAGGTGGGCAACGGACTTAACACCTTCCATGTTCAACAGGGTAACCCATTTGGACGCCTATCCGGATTATCTGAAGAAAGACATCATTAAGGATTCCGTGTTGAGCGTCTATTCCAACGGAGAGATCAACTATACGCTGAAGGGTGTGCATGCGAAAGCGTCGGTTATATGGAATTATGAAGCTCCTGAAGGAGCCAAAGATACCCACTATTCCATCATGCGAGGCACGAAAGCGAACCTGATAATTAATCAGGGGGCCAAAGAAGATTACCAGGCGACTTTGTATGTCGAAAAGACGGGTAACGGTTCCGATGAAGAATTCATGAATCATCTTAAAGCGGCCATCGATAAATTGCAATCGACATATCCGGGGCTGAAGGTTGTTCGAAGTGGAAATGATATTACCATAAGTATTCCGGACAAATACAAAGTCGGCCATGAAGCACATTTCACCCAGGTGACCGAGAAATATCTGGAATACCTCAAAGCAGGTAAACTCCCGGATTGGGAAGTCCCGAATATGATCGCCAAGTATTATACGACGACCAGAGGGTATGAGATGAGCAGGTGATTTTTCCCATTTTCAATGGCATCAACCTAGCAGGTAAGCCATGAAGCCGATATCTGGTCGAACCGGTGGATTTCATGTAATCAAATTGCAAAACAACCGAACAGACACAAAATGTATCGAGCTTAACCAATGGTTACGATGTCGGAGCGGCGCTCCTAAATTCCGTTTCGGAAACTTTGTATGGAAGGTTTTTATGACGGGCAAACGATAAAAGTAAATTTGTTATGAATCCTCGGCCGGGTGCCGGGCGGCCGAACCTCGTTTGTGATGAGTGCCCACTTATGTGAACGCTTATATCGGTTGAAACCGGGGGCACTGGTCCCGGGGAGCCTAGCCTGGGGCAATCGGAATGAATTGCCAAGAGTTTACGGGCAAAGATCATTTTCCTTTAAAAATTGCAATACGGGCTTTAAGACGCCGGAATATTCGGTTTTTGGGAGATGATCGATCTCCCGATAAACGGGAAGTCTCATCTCGTATTCGTTTCCGGTTCTGGTAAATTGAGCGTCGAGCTCGATAAACCGATTTATTAATTTCGCATTGTCGGAAAGTATAAGTCCTGTAAACACCTCAATTCCCAGTTTCCCAGCCAAATAGTACATGATCCCCAGCAAAATAGTCCCGACACCTTTGTTCTGATATTCGTCGATTACGGTTAAGCCCAGCTCAGCTTCATTGGGATTTGTGGCCGATCTTTTAAATCTGCCCACACCGACACCAAATGTTTCTTCCCCTGCAAAATCAAATGCTGCCCATGCTATATGATCTCTTTTATCCGTATCCAACAATTCGTCCACCTGTTTGTCGGTCAGCTCCTTCAGAAATCCAAAAAAACGGTTATATATCGATTTGCTGGAAAGTTTCTTAAATCCGGCCAGATATTTCTCTTTGTCATTTTTATCGATAGTTTTGAAACACAGGTATATATTACCTTTAATGGGATAAAAGAAAGAATTTCCTGCGAATACTTTGTAATCAAGCATAGCTGGCTTAAAGGTGTTAATTGTCTAATTGATGGTTAAAAGTAGGAATAAATTCCGGAGGTTTCCTATGTTTTGTCGCCTGTTCATAAGCATAAGCGATACTTATTAATTTCGGTTCGCTGAATGCTTCGGCGAAAAAAGAAATTCCCACAGGCAAACCGTGAACAAATCCCATGGGCACGGTGATATTGGGATAACCCGATCGTGCGGCAGGAGAGGAACTGCCGCCCACATAATGATCTCCATTGATAACATCTATCGGCCAGGCCGGGGTTCCGGTCGGTGCGATGATTGCATCTATATCATATTTATCCAACACCCGGTCAATTCCTTCACGACCGTTGGACCTTAAAACATTTTTCAGGGCTTTTTTGTATCTGCCGGAATTGAGGTTGCCCTTTTTCTGGGCTTCGATCAATATTTCCTGACCAAAGAAGGGCATCTCGGCACTTGAGTGATCTTTGTTGAATTTTATCAATTCTTGCAGGGATCGAACCTTAATCGGGGCGGCGCAATCTTCGAAATATTTGTTTAAGTCATGTTTAAACTCATATAACAAAACCTCATAGGCATTGTCCGAGCTTGTCCCGTTTAATTCTTCCCGGTCCAATTCGACGATGATCGCGCCCAGGTCTTGCAGGTCTTTTACGGCCTGTGTGACCAGCAGATCAACTTCGCTGTGAAAACCGGAGAATTGTCTGGCGACGCCAAGTCTTTTTCCTGACAGGGCCTCTTTGTTTAGAAACCGGGTGTAATCGGCGTAAAATTTACTTTCACTTCTTTTTGTATAAGGGTCTTTCGGATCAATGCCGGTCAGGGCCCCAAGGATGATGGCAGCATCCTCAACCGTTCGGCTCATAGGTCCTGACGTATCGTGACTGTGGGCGATCGGTACAATTCCCGCCCTGCTCACCAAGCCGACTGTTGGTTTAAGTCCGACGATGCCGTTTGCCGAAGCAGGACATACAATTGATCCGTTGGTTTCGGTTCCGATAGCGGCAAGGCACAAATTTGCCGACACGGCCACGCCCGACCCGGAACTCGAACCGCATGGATTCCTGTCGGTAATATAGGGATTCCTTGTTTGACCTCCTCTGCCGCTCCAGCCGCTGCTCGATCTGACCGATCTGAAATTGGCCCACTCGCTTAAGTTTGTCTTTGCAATTATTAATGCTCCGGCATCCTCGAGCTTTTGAGCGACCCATGCGTTTTTTACAGCTAAATTTCCCTCCAGGGCCAATGAGCCTGCTGTAGTCATCATATTTCCGGCCGTATCGATGTTGTCCTTCAGCATGATCGGTATCCCGTGCAACGGACCTTTTAACTTTCCTTCTTTTCTTAGATCATCCAATTTTGCGGCAACACGCCGTACATCCGGATTTATTTCGATTACTGCATTTAACGAAGGGCCATTCTTATCAATCTCCCGGATGCGGTTCAGGTAAAGTCGCGCAACTTCCCTGCAGGACAAGCTCCCGTTTTTGTAAGCACCCAGAACATCCGAAATCGTTCTTTCATTTAAGACAAAGTCAATATAGTTCTCTGCGCTTACTTTTTTCTGAGGGGCATCGGATCGACATGCATGTACACTTAAAATAGCACCGGAAGCAATGCCGTTTTTAAGAAAGGACCTTCTTTTCATCTGTTTTATTTTTTTAAGTTGCTGACAAACAGGGCAATATAATCATGCTTATGTGTGTTCCGAATTTGCTCCGGTCCCACCGGTTTCATTTTTAATTTCTTTGAAAGTACACCATTCAAAGAAACAAAAATTTAGTCAATTGTGTAAAACAGACGATGAAACTTCATGGCCCGGGATGCATGTATAGCGCATAGCCCAAGCATAAAACTATTCCATGATCTCTACCTTATTGCCATCGGGATCAAGAACGACACTTTCATAGTAACCGTCGCCGGTTACCCGCGGTTCGCCGATGACTTTATACCCGTCCGACCGGAGCTGCTCTGTTAAATGATCGACCTTTGATCGGTCTCCTGTCGATATGGCAAAGTGTGTAATCCCCAGGTAATTTTCAACATCATCGTGCAGCTTGGCGTCTACTTCCAGCTTCTCCATCAACTCCAACCGTGTACCGGAATCAAACTCCACAAAATACGATTCAAAATTCTTCCGGGGATTCAAGTATTTTTCACCGGCTTTACCCCCAAAATAATATTCGTAGAAACGCTTCATTTTTTCCAGATGCTGGGTCCAGATAGCGATATGATCGATTCTCATAGCAAATTTGTTTACATATATTTCGTAAGTGAAAATTAATAAAAACAGATGAAAAAGCAGACACCGGGCTACTTCAGGGAATAATGCTCTTTTGCCCATGCGAGCGTTTTGGCAATGCCTGTGGAATAATCGGTCGATGGTATCGGGCCAATCACGTTATTGAATTTCTGCCCGCTGAGAATCAGTTTCTCCCTTTTGAGATAAAGCATTTCTACCAATTCCTTTACCACGGGATTAAATAATCCGAAGATCTTAAAAAAGAGATCGGAATTGACCGTGCCGAATTTGCTGCGGACGCCGGACGCGTCGACAATTTCCTGTAAAAACTTTCTCGATGAGGTGATCCCCTGACCCGGAACGTTGAACACTTCACCGTTGCTCTGGTCATTCAAAGCCGCCATAACCATGCTTTCGCCGGCATCTTCGATATAGATCATTTCCAATTCCACATCCAGGTTGCCCACCCAGCGCAGGATCTTGCCTTTGATGGCATTGATAAATAGTTGCTCGGAAAACCCATTGATCACATAAGGCCCGTAAAAGTCCGGCATGCGGATTATCGTATAATCCAGGCCTTCATCTTTGCGGGCCAAAGCCAGCATCTCTTCCATTTCCATCCGGATTTGCCCCTTTTTGGTATGGGCAGCATGAGGGTGTTTTTCATCCACAGGATTGTACCTGGCATGTCCGTACACATATACATTTCCGGGGAAAACCAATTTGATTTTATGCCCGACCGCGGCATCTACGCAATTTTTGAGCAATCGCAATGCTTTCGCCTCCCATTGATGATATGGCATATTTATGCAATAGTGCACAATATCCGCTTCTTCAAAGGTTTTTTTTAAGTCCCCGGGATTTGCAGCATCCCCTTCAACGATATGGAGGTTTTTCAAGCCATTCGCATATTTTTCGGCTTTTTTACGGTCGCGCACCAGGACTTTGATTGAGATGTCTCTCTTGCTCAGGGCGTGGGCAACGGCTCTTCCGATACCTCCGGTAAATCCAAGGATCAAATGCGTTTGATTTTTCATAGGAAGTTTCTTAGGGTAATTTCTCGCAATACTTGGGAATTATCTTTTGAAATGAATTCCGCAATTTTTCGGTTATGTTTGTATCAGAGTTGTTTTCGATTCTTCTTCCGTCAATTTCATATAACGGTGTAAGCTCTCCCATGGTTCCACAAGCGAAAACTTCATCGGCATTGTAAAATTCTGTCAATGAAAGGTTTCTTTCAGTCCATGGTATTCCCAAATCTCCGGCCAACTCGATCACAAGCTGTCTTGTAATGCCATGAAGGCAATTATCGGCATAGGGAGTAAACATTTGGCCATCTTTGATCAGGAAAAGGTTCGTGTCGTTTAACTCGGAAACAAATCCGCGTTCATCCAGCATAATGGCCGCATCAGCGCCGGCCGCATTGGCCTGTATTTTGGCAATTATATTATTGAGGAGGTTGTTGTGGTGGATTTTTGAATCCAGGAATTGAGGGCTATTCCTTCTTTGGGATGAAGTAATAACCTTTATCCCGGATTGGTTGTCATAAACCGGAGGTTTCCATTCGGCCAGCACGATAAGGCACGATCCTTTTTGATTTAAGCGGGGATCCATTCCCGAGGTTATTTTTTCTCCTCTGGTAAGCGTCAGACGAATATGGGTCTCATCGCGCATTCCATTTGCCGCTAAAGTATCGAAGATTGCCTTTTTAATTTCATCTTTTGAAGGAATATGTGAAAATGCCAGGGCTTTAGCGGATTCGTGAAGCCGATTCAGATGTCTGTCAAGACAAAGTATTCCCCCCTCATATACCCGTAAACCTTCCCATACGGCGTCGCCGCCTTGTACCACACTGTCGAATACGGAAACCTTGGCATCTTTTCTTGACAACAGCACTCCATTTACATGTACCAGGATGTCGGCATTTTTCGGATTGTATTGTTGTAGCATTTAGTTGTACTTGATAGAAACTTTGAACAATTCATTGTAGTATTTGGCAGCTTCCGTGCAGACAGATTCCAGGGCAGCGGGAACCACTACCTCTTTTGGTTCCGATTTAATGAAACCGGTGGATTTATGCAAATTATGGTACCAGTATTCCGCCCATATACCGTCTTCTTTTCTGGGACCTGCGGGCCAGGTCAGCATTTTGACATCGAACGAAATACCGATATGCCCACATAGTTTTTTGAGCATTAACTCAGGATCCTTGAGAAGCTCTCCGCTGTCGATTACCGCAGGAATTACCTCGGCTTCCTTCAGCTCCCGGTACAATTCCCAGCTTTTCCTGATGCCAATGTCATCCAACGACGGATCTTTAATAACCTTAGAGAATGAAACCAGCAGTTCGGCAGGATTTCTAATTAAGAATACATTTTTTGAAGCAAGCAGGAATTTCTTATCCACATTTATATGGTGATGGGCCATATTTTTAACAAAAATTATCCGGTCTTTGTGATTTTGATCCAACAGTTCATTTGTGATCCGGCCGATATCTGTCGATAAAGAATTCATGATCCTTTTTCTTCCGGGATGAATGACTCCGGTCAATTTCAAATAGTAACCGTAAAAAGGCTCGTCTTTTACGGTAGTATCGCTGCGTTGAGCGAAAGCATACATCAGTGCGGTAGACACATTTCTCGGTCCTGAAATCAGATTAATAATCATTGAAAGATCAAATATTGTTCATGGGCTGAATACAAGATTCCGTAAAATTATATCAATGCGCAAATAATTATTTGAACGGCGTGATTTTTTTCAACGAAAAACTTAGTTTTAGGCAAATAAATTTCTCCTAATATCGTTTAACGTGAATACTACCAGACTTCCTGTTTGATCATGAAAAAGAAAATCATCATTTTTATTTCTATTGCCGCAGTTTTACTCCTGGCATTTGCTTTACAGAAAATTAACAATAAATCGTCGGACAGTTCCGAAATTTATACCGAGGTAAGCAAAGGGTTGTTTAAAATCGAGGTCACCGCTTCCGGGGAGCTTGATGCGAAAAACTCTGTTGAGATTATGGGACCCGACGGTCTTAGGACTGCACAGATCTGGCAGGTGAAAGTCGACCATATTGTCGAAGAAGGTACCGTGGTAGAAAAAGGGGGCTACATTGCGCGGTTGGATCAATCCGAATTGGGAGATAAAATACAGAAAAAGCAAACTGACCTTCAGCAAACGATGTCGCAATTTACGCAGGCCAAGCTCGATACCGCGCTGGAATTGCGAAAAGCCCGCGATGAACTGATCAATCAGAAGTACGACATCGAAGAAAAGGAAATTATTTTGCAACAGTCCCAGTTTGAACCTCCGGCCGAAATAAAGAAAGCCGAAATTAATGTGGAAAAGGCGCGCAGAACCTACAATCAATCGCAGGAAAATTATCGCTTACAAAAGGAGAAGGCCCTTGCAGAGGTTGAAGAGGCTGCAGCCAAAATGATGAATGATAAAAATCAATTGACTTTTTTGCAGGGGCTGGCTCAGAAATTTACTGTTACAGCGCCGGAACCGGGCATGGTCATTTACAGAAGGAACTGGCGGGGACAAAAGCAGGGCGTCGGTTCCACATTATCACCTTGGGATCCTGTGGTTGCCAAATTGCCTGATTTGAGTAAAATGGTCTCCAAGACATACATCAATGAAGTGGATATTAATACGGTGAAAATCGACCAAAAAGTTGAAATTGGTTTGGATGCGTTCCCGGAAAAAAAACTGACCGGAAAGGTCATTGAGGTAGCCAATGTCGGAGAACAAAAGCCGAATTCCGATGCCAAAGTATTTCAGCTTCTCATTGAAATTAATGAATCGGACACTACGCTGCGGCCCGGTATGACTACGAGTAATACAATTATATCGGGAGAGATCGAAGACGTATTGTTCGTGCCTGTCGAAGCGCTTCATTCCCAGGGGGATTCGATCTCTTATGTGTACAAAAAGGAAGGGATCGGAATATCCAAACAGGAGGTATTTTTGGGACAATCCAATTCCGATGAAGTCATCATACTCAAAGGTTTGGAAGAGCATGATGTTGTATATCTGTCTGATCCTGATGGCGTGACGGACAAGAAAATAAACCGTTTGGAAGGTTCTCCCGATCAATTGGCCGCTCAAAATTAAGATCATGTATCAAAGAATTCTGGCAAACTTCAGCATTGCACTTGAGGCCGTGCTCGCCAACAAACTGCGATCATTACTCACGGGGCTGGGAATAATATTTGGTGTAGCCGCCGTAATTTCCATGATGGCTATCGGGTCCGGGGCACAGGAAGAAATACTGGAGCAGATTCGCCTGGTAGGGGTAAATAATATTGTAATTACTCCTATCGTGGAACAGGAAGAATCCGAACTTGGTGAAGGAGAAAGCGAAGAAGGCGAGGAGAAAAACCTGTCTTCCGGATTAACGATCCTGGATACCCGCAGCATCGAAAAAACAATACCTGGTGTTAAAAGTGTATCTCCCGAAATAATTATTGACACATATATCATAAAAAATGCGCGAAGAAGGTCGGCAAAATTGGTTGGAGTGGAGAATAAGTATTTTGACCTTTCCGGTTTTCGATTGGATCAGGGAAAATATTTTAATAAAGATCATCTGGAATATGGAAAGCCTGTTTGCGTAATTGGCAAAAGTATAAAGTCAAAGTTTTTCAGCAAGGAAGATCCGATCGGAAAGAAAATCAAAGTCGGAAGTCACTGGTTAAAGGTAATCGGAGTTTTGGAAGAACGACACATTTCCAAAAAGAGCATCTCAAATCTGGGTATCAGAGATTATAATATGGATGTGTATGCGCCGCTTCAAACTGTGCTGATAAGGTATGAAAACCGTGCTTTGGTCACCGAGGCCAGGATAAAATTGTATAATCGTTCGAACCCTGAAGAGCGGGAGAAATTCCCGAATTATCACCAGTTGGATCGTTTGGTAGTTCAGGTGGCGGAAACGAACCGGCTAAACGGAGTCGCACAGGTAATTTCAAAGCTTCTTAAGCGAAGGCATAATGGCATTGTCGATTATGAAATCACAATTCCGGAGCTGTTGCTCAAACAACAGCAGCGCACAAAAAGTATTTTCAATTTTGTACTTGGCGCTATCGCCGGCATATCCTTGCTGGTGGGTGGTATCGGAATCATGAATATTATGCTGGCGTCGGTGCTTGAACGAATCAAGGAAATAGGCCTGAGGATGTCGATCGGTGCAAAAAAAGCTGACATAGCTTACCAGTTTTTGCTGGAAGCAGTGATGATCTCCGTTACGGGCGGACTGGCAGGGGTAATCCTGGGAAGCGCCATAGCCATCGGAGTATCCGAAGTGGCGGACATCCCGACTATTCTGAGTTTTGGTTCCATTATTCTTTCATTCGGTGTGGCAGTCTCCGTAGGGGTTGTTTTTGGTTATACGCCGGCTAAACGGGCCGCCAATCAGGATCCGATCACTTCCTTGAGGTATGAGTGACGGTTGCCCTGCGGTTTTAGACATCCGTATTATATCTTTCCGGAATTTCCCGCGAATTATCGACCGGAATAGATTACTTTTTCGATGGTTGAGTATGAAGCGGTATCATGGAATTTTTCTTTGCGCATTCTTACTCACAGGCATCAGCAACGGGCAATCGAATTTGTCCGACGCCGCCATTTCCGTGATCAATCGAAACATCGTCTATGATCCGGCATATTTCTCGATCGGCTACCCGAATGGGGATGTGCCGGCAGACCGGGGGGTGTGTACCGATGTGGTGGTCCGGGCCTACCGAAAGCTGGGAATCGATTTGCAGGAAGAGGTTCATAACGATATGAAGGCCAATTTTGAATCTTATCCCGGGAATTGGGGTTTGAAAAGCACGGACAAAAACATTGATCACAGGCGGGTTCCAAATCTCATGACATTCTTTTCAAGGAAAGGAAGCGAAAAACCGATAAGCAGCAACCCGGCGGATTATGTGCCGGGGGATCTTGTTTGCTGGGATTTGGGGAGCGGCCTCACACACATTGGAATTGTTGTGGATAGAAGGTCCCCGGACAGACAGCGTTTTTTAATCGTTCACAATATTGGCCGGGGTCAGATAGCAGAGGACATCTTATTCAATTTTAAGATTATAGGACATTATAAATATCCGGCAAACTGACCATCGAACCCGTGTCTGTTCAAATTTGGATTTATAAAGATTTAAACCCGAATTGAATTGACACTTTAATCTCATTTTGTGAACTTTAATCCGTATTTAAATCTTCAGAATATTTAAGATAAGATCATGGCTGATTTGCACAAAACAACTCAATCCCGGCGACAATTTATAAAAACCGGTTCTGCGCTGGCGGCCGGTTTAGCTCTAGCGCCCCAGATAAAGTGCTCGACAAACAAAGTGACAGAACTCATGAGGCGTCCGTTTGGTAAAACAGGACGAGATGTAACCACCTTCGGTCTGGGTGGTCAGGCCTCGATACAGTGGACGCCAACCGATGTCGATCCTGTAAACATAATTTTAAAGACATTCGATCAGGGCGTAAATTATTTTGATACTTCCAACCTGTATGGACCCAGCCAGCTTAATTTTGGAAAAGCGTTCAAAGAATTGTCGTTGATCCCAGGGCGAGCCGGATACGATGAGCCACTGCGCCGGTCTGTTTTTTTAACATCCAAAACGCATCTAAGATGGGCGAAAGGAGGAGAAGATCGCGATGGAGTACGAAACCGGACCAACGGGGTTCCGGGTTCATTTACCGTGGATGATCTGAAGAGGAGTTTGTCTCAGATCTTTGGAGACGGAGCCGGGAATTATCCGAAAGGGGCGTATTTGGACATGATGTTAATTCACAATCTTAACACGCACGCGGAGGTCGATGCCCTATATACCGGTTATGGCAATCCCGATCCAGGTGATGAATCGATAGGTGCGCTGGCGGCTTTGCTGGATTATCGCGATGGCACCAACAATACCGGGTTGAATCCGAATGAAGAAAAACTCATAAATCATATTGGATTTAGCGGGCACTACTCTGCCGCGGTCATGATGGATATGATTCAAAGGGACTACAACAATATACTTGACGCCATGTTGGTGGCTGTAAATGCCAACGACAAGCTCAACTTTAATATGCAAAACAACGTGATCCCCGTAGCGAAGGCCAAGAATATGGGCATCATCGCGATGAAGGTATTTGCCGATGGGGCAATGTACACCAAGCCGGCAGGATGGTCGAATGAGCCAAGGCATGTTGTTCGGGGGGTGGGCAGTAAGAAATTACCTAGTCGTCCTTTGATCGAATATTCCCTGAGTACTCCCGGAATTAGCACGGCAATTATCGGCATTGGAGAAATCAATGATGATCCGACCAGATGTCAACTTGCTCAGAACATATCTTCAGCCCAGATCGGAACGGAGGGTCTGTCTGAGGTTGACCGCGCCGATATCGAAAAACTTGCACTTCATGCTAAAGAAGGTAAAACGAATTACTTCCAGGTGCATGAAGGCGGTCTGACAAGTGTACATGATCTCAGTGCACTCAGAGCGGATGATGCCATAAACCTTACCTGGAATTCCGCATTTGCCGGAAATGATCCGCTTAAAATCTATGAGATTTTCCGAGATGATAAATTGGTGGGCAAAATAGATCACAAGCCGCAAACGTCTAAAAAGCCTTTTGCATATGTGGATAAAATAACCCGGGAAGTCAAGCCCGTTTATAAGGTAGTTGCAATTGACGATAAAGGGAATCGTATGGAGTCTGTAGAAGTTTCGGCCTGACCGGCTGTCATTGATTGACAATTATGCGCGTACCGGTAATCAATTGTCTGTACGATATAAAAAGCCTTATGAATAGAAAACGAAATGAAACCGGTATGACCGAAGCAAATTCGGGACACATATGAGCATGATTTATTTCTCTGTGCGTCAGCAACTTAGAAAAATATAAACGGATGAATGTATGCAATTTCATGGTGAATATTTTGGAATGGCAATTGCTCTTGGGATAGGGGTAGGCGTATCTTTGGGCGTCGTCCTGAATAGCCTGGCGATGGGCATAGCGCTTGGAGGCGGCTTGGGCACCACCCTTGGAATAATCCTGGCTACTCAGTTAAAAGGTAGAAAAAAGCAATGAAATCCGGGTTTTTAGCACTCAGTTTGAGAAGATACCCATTCCCCGGTTTGTTTTTAATCTTTTGAATTTCATTCGGGGCTGCTTGACATCAATCTGTCAAACTGCAACATCCGAATGGAGAATATGCATTTTCACTGAGCGCGGATGAAAAGCTCCAATGTTATGTTCCATGGCAATCGATCAGTCAAGGCGACAGACTTCGATGCGATAAGCCTTTGCCGGGTTTTTCATTAACAACTGATCAATATCATTATCTGAAAATCCATTTTCTTTAAGGCGCGGGATCAACTGATCGAAAATAGCCGAATACGGACTGCCGTATCTTTTGAAGCCGATGTCCCCATTTTCCGTTTGAACTACCGACCAATAGGCATCCTGAGAAATTAAGGTTTTGTTGATCAGATTTTTCTTTTTCAGGACAAGTAAAAAATTTAAATATTTCTCCTGGGACGAGGGCGTAGCATTGATGCCATCCAGGCTAATCCAGGCGCCGGTTTTTGCAATTTGGATTTGTTCTTCGATAGACATATTTTGAGCATGTACAACGATCAAAGCGTCGGGAGCAACGCCCACTGTGCGCAATATCTCTACTTCGTCCCTGGCTGCCATAAAACTTCCGGTGTGAATGGCGATTTTCAATCCGGTTTTCAAATGCGTCATTGCTCCTGCCCTTACAATCTTCTGTTCGATGGAATCGAGGCGATCCCTACCTACTCCAAGCTTAATAAACCCAGGTTTAATGCCGGTTTCGTCTATTCCGTTCTCCCACTCATCGATCCATTTTTCAGCCAGTTTTTCAGCGGCATTGTCGTAAGCATGCGCCGGCAGGAATTTTTTGCCAGCGGCCGCGTAATAGCCGGTGTTTGTAAGAATATTCAATCCGGATTGTTCGGATATTGCCCTGAGAAGCCGGACATCCCGGCCAATAAATTTGGGGGTGCAATCAATAAGGGTTTCAACTCCTTTGGATTTTAGCCGGACAAAATAGGGGAGAAGAGAATCCAGGGCATCGTTTAAATGGTACTGCGGCTGAGATACCTTTTCAGCTCCGATAAAATCCACCACCACATGTTCGTGCTCCAGCGTGATTCCCATGGAAACAGTTTCAATGGTTCCATTTACCGTCATTATTTTGTAAATACCTCCTTTATCCGGAGAATTACATGATAGTATGATAAACAAGGGAACAGATAAAACCCACTTCATAATGTCCTAAATGTTTCGAAAAAAGGATAGCGCTAAATTAAATTTATAAACTTAGATTTGGGTGATTTTTAGCAATTATATTAAAGGTTGTATTGAAAACAGCATAAAAATGTGCCATTGAGCCGATGGCGGGTTGACAGAAGACTGATTGTTTGATGATCTCATAGCGATATGAAACCGGTATGACCGGAGCAAATTCGGGACACATATGAGCATGATTTATTCCTCTGTGCGTCAGCAACCTATTAAAAATAAACGGATGAAACCGGTATGACCGGAGCAAATTCGAGACGCACACGGGTGTGATTATATTGCGCTGTGTGTCAGCAATCTATTAAATATAAACGTATGAAGTATTGGAAGAAATTAAGCGAAAATGAGTTGCGCGAAAGAGTAGCCGATGCATTGGATAGAAATGTTGACTATAGAAATAAGACCATTCTGGGGGTGCCGGCTTCCCATCTGGATGAAAAAGTCTTTTATGGAAACGCATCATTTTTAAAAGATGCCCCTTTTCTTTCAACGATGATCCACAATCCAAATCATATCGGCTGTCACACACTAGGTGAATCCGAAAGTTTTTTCGCCGGCACTCAGAAAATTGAGAAGGAGTTGATTGCTCTGGTGGCCGAGGACATATTAAAAGGCGAGACGGATGGTCAGGACGGTTATGTCGCTTCCGGTGGAACAGAGGCAAATATTCAAGCCATCTGGATCTACCGCAATTACTTTGTAAAAGCACATGGAGCAACGATGGATGAGATTTGCATCATCGGCTCGGAAGATTGCCACTACTCCCTGGATAAGGCGGCAAATCTTCTGAATCTTCAGTTTTACAAATCAAAAGTAAATCATCTCGATCGAACGGTTTCCCCCGCAAACTTCGAGCGGACTGTCGACGATGCAATATCAAATGGAATAAAATACGTCATAGGCGTAGCCAATATGATGACCACTATGTTTGGCTCGGTAGATGATATTGAAATGATGACGGACTTGCTTTCCGGTAAAAACCTCGAATACAAGATCCATGTCGACGGCGCCTACGGCGGATTTGTGTATCCGTTCAGTTGCAAACAAAGTAAGCTTGATTTTTCAAATCCCAATGTGGGCTCTATCACACTCGACGCACATAAAATGGTTCAGGCCCCGTTTGGAACCGGAATTTTTCTGGCAAAAAAAGGATTCATGCGGTATGTTTATACGGAAGAGGCGCAATACGTCCAGGGACTCGACGCAACGTTGATCGGAAGCAGGTCGGGAGCCAATGCAATTGCCGTATGGATGATATTGATGTCGTACGGCCCTCACGGGTGGTTTGAAAAGATTCATATTCTCCAATACCGCACAGATTGGTTATGCAACCGGTTAAAAGAGAAGGGAATATCCTACTTCCGCCAACCTTACTCCAACCAGGTAGCGATTGAAAGTCGATTTCTTACCAAGGAAATAGTGGAAAAATACGGATTAGTTCCCGACACGCACACCAATACGCCATCCTGGTATAAAATTGTGGTCATGGAACATGTAACCGTGGATGTGCTTGCGCCATTTATTGAGGAGATTCTAACTCGGGTTTAAAAGACGTCGGGAAAAGGGTCAGTCACCCAGAATACCGGCGGAGACAGATTCGGTCCAGTCCGTGACCGTCTTTATTTCATCGTCCGACAGAATGGCGTCTCTGTGAATTACCGTATAAATCTTTAATGGCATGTTCCTTTCTTCCATCTCCTCTGCCATTTCGTTGAGTACTTTAATTTTCTTTCGCTTACTCAGATCACTCCAATCAGACAGGTTGAGCTCTTCCCGGCCTATCCTGGTGTCTCTTGAAACTAACCACGAAATCGGGGCCACATAAGAATACCAGGGATAGTTGGTTTGATTCGAATGGCAGTCGTAGCACGCCTTTGACAGAATCTGTTTCACCTTATCCGGTGCACGTTCAGCGACCACAAGATCCCTGCTCAGATCATTGTTGTTTTCAGGAAGGTTTGCAGGAATAAATTGAATAAGAAAAAATGCGGCGATCAGCACATAAATCAGATACTTGAGCAATTTCATTGGATTACAGTGCGATAAATGACCTCATTCGAGGTCATGAAATGTTAATCTAAAAGTTTATCAGCTTCTTTTTCAGCCCATTTGGCGAGCGTCTCATATTCTTTTTCCGAGGGTTTGAGATCCGGCTTTTTTTCGAGCATTTTCTTCGGGGGCATTTCTTGTTTTTCGACCACCTCGATAATTTCATCCATAACCGATACGAGCTTAGACTTATCATATTCGTCCATCAGATCCCAGCGAAGCGCTTCTTTGGCATCGTCGGATTTGCCTTTCTCACTGTGACATCCGTAGCAGGATTTGTCAATTACAGCTTTTACTTTTTTGGGAAACTTATATCCTTCTTTGACTTCATCGGTTGTGGCAGAAGTAGTGTTTCCGGTAATATTCATCTGAATAAAGACGGCAATCGTAAATGCGGAAATGACCAATAATATTCCTAATCGTTTCATTTGTGGCAAGGTTTCGTAGTTAATATCTTGTTAAAATAAATATTACTAATTAAATAATAAATGATTTTCTTAAAATACTACCTGAAAATTGACTTTATATTTTTTTTGCTTCATTTTCGAGCGGATGTTATAATACGTTTTTATTAGTGATAAATTTTCCGGATAAAGATTTTTCTTGAAGTCTATGGGAAAAGTTGTTTTAGTCACCGGAGCTTCATCCGGTATTGGGTTAGAAATTGCGGAATACCTTGCAAAAGAGGGTTACAACGTCTATGGAGGCAGCCGAACAGCTCCATCCAACGATTTTTTTACAGCATTGAGTCTTGATGTAACGAGTGCTGAAAGCATACACCGGGCGATCGAAAGCGTGATGCGGAAAGAAGGCCGAATTGATGTACTGATCAACAATGCGGGTGTGGGCTCTGCAGGAGCCGTAGAAAAAACTCCGGTTGAAGATATCAAAAAGTCATTTGAGATCAATTTTTACGGTGTGGTTCGGATGTGCCAGGGAGTTTTACCGCATATGCGCATGCAGAATTATGGTAGAATAATAAATATAAGTACCCTCGGATCGATGATTGGCTTGCCATTTCGTGCATTTTACAGCTCCAGTAAAGGCGCTATGGACTTAATGACCGAATCCCTCAGACTTGAAGTTGAAAGATATGGCATCCAGGCGTGTACGATTCATCCCGGGGAAATTAAAACAAATATCGCGGCACACAGGGTTATATCCACGACGGAACAGGATGAAATCTATGGTAAGACAATCAAGAAGGCGTTTGATCAGTTAAACGCCTCCGTTGATCACGGAAAAGATCCCGCGCTGTTTGGTCCCTACATAGATAAGGTCATTCGCTCCCAAAAATTAAGGCGAAATTACTACATAGGTACATTTAGCGAACTGCTGGGGATCAAGCTGAAAAAGTTTCTTCCGTATTACATTTATGAATGGATTTTAAGGGCTTATTTTAAAGCGAAAGATTAGATCACCTGCCACATTAATCCTGAATTTCCACGGCCAGCGGCGAAGCCAGGCGTTCGGAAAAAATTTCCAGATACCTGTCGAAACCGTTCGGCAACTCAAACTGATTACTTTTTTTCCACGCAAATCCTGCGTAATAGGTGAGCTCGGAAGCGGGTTCGCAAACAGCAAGCAAATTGCTGTGATCTTTTTCTTCAACCCTGTGATCGATATATTCTTTCACAATAGCCGGATCGACTACAATTGCCGTGGACAGCTCGGAGCCATCGTGAGGTTCCCAGTATCTCAACCATCCCTTTTCATCGTCAACTTTTACTTCTCCCGCTTTTTCGTGCAATGTGATGCCGAGTGCGATGTTTGGAAGTTCATCATAATTGCCCAGCAGCAGGGTGCATTTGTACAAATTACTTCCGAGGTCTATGGATATCCTTTTTATTTCGCGCACAGACAGCCCATTGGCATCCCATAGACCATAATCAAGTTCGAAAATCGTTCGGATGGGGCCATTGGCGATGAGTTTCCAACTCCGGAAGTTTTTGGAAATTGCGAGTTCGCCATCCTTCCAGACGCCGATGCCACCGGTACCCCGGCTCGGGCCAACATGGTAATTGTCCAAACCCTCCCCATGGTCTTCGTGGTACGATCTCCCCTCCTGGAGATCCTGCTTATACCATTTATCAATGATCGGATATTCCACTCTTTTCAGCCAGCAGTCAATCCCGCTCGATAAGGTTCCTCCCGGTTTGCCGGATTCCGCGATTTGTTGTGCCGTTGGTCCGTATGTACGAAAAGCAACTTTATCGTTCTCCCAGGCAAAATCGTCAATTCGCTCCGGTACAAATCTGGCATACGCAGATGCGGCCGGCTCGGGTATTATTATTTCTTCCTTTGAGCCTTCAATGTGAAAATGCTTTTGCTCATTTGGTGCGAAATCACTCTGAAATATCAATTGGTCCGGGCTATCGTCTCCGTCCAGGTCTATGAGTTGACTCTGTAACACCTGATTGCTTTTTCCATCCCTTACCAAAAGTTCCCGGGGATTGAAACTGGCCAGAAGTTTTGAAAGACTTTTCAGATCTATTTCGATGGTTTCATGAGATCGCTCCGTATTCAGGTTGTTCTTTATGTTTAGCTCGATCATCGGCGGAGCCGATGTGCACGCATAAAGGAAGAGACATGAAAAGGCTGAAATCAGGTTTCGCAAAGTATTCATTGTTGTAGAGTTTATCGTGATAAAAAATTGCCTTCTAAAGATTTTTTAGTGAATATAATGAGTTGTACTCAAATATGCGCATCACATCAATTGTATAATGGCTGACATTGCCTCTATTGATGTACGGAATAAGTACGCTCCATATTCCATCATTGCTTTTACAATCAAATAATGCCATAAATTTCGAAAGAAAATCCGAAATATCCAGTAAAGGAAGTTCGTTGCCCCGTACAAGACCATCGAGCGGATGAGGCTTGGCGCCAGAAGACGTATGAAACCGCCGTGTTGGCAAAATGGAAATATTCTGCCGAACCGCCAACACGGGTAAAATCAATATTCGATCATGAAAAGACTACATCAAAACCTGTCAAAAGAATTCATGCCTTGCCAAAATGAGGATTTTCGGCCTGAAGTCCAGGGCAATTAAAAGTAATTTTTTCCGGCAAGGGCCGGCTTGATATTGACGGGCGTATGTCTTATCTGAAAATATCTTCTGCCTCCGCTTCTTTTTTTGCCTTAAAAGATCTATTCCCGCCGATGATCCAGTGTAATCCGAGTTGGGCACCGACCAGGAGGTTTGCGCGGTTATTAAAGATGCTCGTAATGTCTTCATCGCCGATCATATCTATGAGATCCTGATTCCTCATATCGGTAAAGCTGTAATTTGCCCGTACATTTGCCGATATGTAAAAGTGTTTGAGCACATCAATATCCATCCCCAAACCAAATGCCAACTGAACTTCTTTCTCTTTAAATTTCTGAATCCCGGATTCTACCTCACTATTCATTAACGTCATCATGGAATTTTCCGGCATATTGTATTGGCCCGGATTTTCCATATCTTCAAAATACGATATAGGTATTTCAAGCTCGTTATTACTCGGAGGCGAAACCTCTCCGCTGGCCAGAGCCTGCCGGTATTCCAAAGGAACATCGGATGAGTTCTCAACAATTACCGTTGTAACGTCCAACGGGATATCCCCGCCCTCTTCAAGATTGATATTTGCATCCTTGACACATTTCATGACCTCCGAACCGGAGTTGAGCAGCGAGAGCTG
This sequence comes from Cytophagales bacterium, assembly GCA_022360055.1. GTDB lineage: Bacteria > Bacteroidota > Bacteroidia > Cytophagales > Cyclobacteriaceae > JAAUQL01. The sequence continues at coordinate 24,164 of JAKSDO010000109.1, forward strand.
CGGGCCTATCTGAAAATTGAAACGCGCCGGTCCGTTGCCACCACTCATCATTTTCATCAACAATGGAAGTTGGATATAGCTCAGGTCAATATTTCTTTCGGCAATCATGGTTTTGATGTTTTGCGCCGTTTCGATCATTTGGTAAATCTGACCCTGGGCGGCTTTGATGGATTCGATCTGGAGTCCGAACCTGTTGGTGAAATCGATCCCGGCCGATGCTCCGACGGGAGCCCATTCGTAGTTTGCCTTTGCTACATATCTCGGGTCGGTGGAAAGCCCTTTGTCAAGTACATGGGTCGAATTGAATCCTGTGGTAATTCCAAGATGTACTCTGGGTTGTGCGAAAGATGCTCCTGCGAGGAAAATCAACGCTAGAATTTCGATGCCTGTTTTCATAATTTTAGGGTAATGTACGTGATTCAACTTTTGTATGACATGTATACAGCTATTGATGACCTGGTAAATCACAGTTGACGGACTCGTTATAGGAATATCTTACACAGGTGTTTAATTTTGAATTATTGAAGGATGGATTTCGATCATGGATAGATCAGGTTGTCCCAAATTGCCGTAAGCGTAATATGAATTTGAGCATGAGTGACCTATTAACAGAATGAGCATCGATTTCGGATCGGAGGTGATTGACTTTATAAGGATAAACTGTAAAGGGTGCGGATTTCAGACCGGAATCCGCGGTAAGGATGGGTTTGATATCCGCATCGCCAATTTAAAAACGGCCATAAAGTTCCACCGGCCGGGAGACGACGGATCTGAATCAAAAGAGATACATCCGGATGACCCTCCGGCACTTATTGAAGATTACAGATTAATTCATATCTGGGAAGATCAGTGGGTCCATGAGCAGGATAAGATAAGATCAAGGATCAGGTCTGTCATCGGCCTAACGAACAGGATATATGGAAGAGAAACGAAGGTCGTCAATCTGAATAACGACCGACTAAAGGCTTTTCTTGATAAGAATCATCTGAATATTCCGCTCAAAGCAAAATATAAATATGGTTTGGAATACCGTGATGAACTCGTCGCTGTGATGTCGTTTAGCAGAGGCAGAAAGATGTACAGGGACGGCGAATTTTATAATTCGTTTGAACTGCTGAGATTTTGCAATAAACTGAATACAACGGTTGTAGGAGGGTTTGGCAAGCTGCTGAATCATTTCATTACGCAAATTCATCCGGACGATATTATGACGTATGTAGATGCCGATTGGTCTGACGGGAAATACTTAAAACTCTTTGGATTTCAATTTGTGGGTTATAAGAAACCTTTGAGCTTCTGGCTGAATGCGAAAACCGGGAAGAGGGTGTATCCTCATAAAATGCCCGAGCAACACGGCACGCTTGCCAAATCGGGACACGACAACGCCGATAAAGGGAAGTATATTTTAAATAATGTGTATTTAAAGGTATACAATTCAGGTAGTTATAAATACATATTAAAGCTGAAATGAACGGATTACTTCCCGACGAGTTCCGGGTGACCATCCTTGATTAGCTGAACGATCTCAGCGTCAAATTTTGCCAGGTAAAGGGTCTTTGCCACAGCCAATGCTTCAATTGTCAATCCCTTGGCGCCTCTGAAATCAGCTTTGTATAAATTGGCATTGGTGAAGTCGGCCCCCGTCAGATAAGCTTTTTGAAGGTTTGCCTCCATTAGAAACGCGTTTCTAAAATCGGCTTTGATCAGGAATGCATTTTCAAAATTGGCTTTAATTAAGTAGGTGTCTTTGAATACTGCTCCGTTTGCATACGCTTTTCTGAGCAGGGACTGATTCATGTTGCAATTTTCAAAATTAGTCTGATTAAGCCTCGCATTTTCAAGGTTTATATCGATCAGCGCCGAATTAAAGACATTGGCATAATTTAAATTAGCGCCAATTAGTTTTACATAGTTCAGGTTGGTTTTTACCAGATAGGAATGGGCGAGATTGATGTTGTACAATTTATGGCGGTTCAGCCTTTTGATATTTCCAACCGTTCTGAATGCGGCTTCTTCCGATTCCCACAAACGAAAGTCATCGATTTCATCCTTGTATGTTCGGATTCTGGATCGCTTTTCACCTGTTTTGTTTAACCATAATATGAGGATACCGATTACTGCTATGTCAAATATCATCCCGTGCGCTTCGGCCAGCACCTGGCCAAAAAAAACGTGAAAGTTTTCATTGTAATATGGCAGACTGGCCAGGATAACAATTATTCCAACGACTATTAAAACAATTGTAGATGTTAGTATCGGCCTTTCGGATATTGAATAAATCTTCTTCCCAATCTCATTTAATCGTTCCTTAAAATTCATCTATTCAGCCTTTTAATCCCACATTACTCACCCACTAATTTAAGAGCTTTAATTTTTCTGCCAAGAGTTTCACTGATTTTTATATAAGATTCCGTAGTCCACCCACCTACGTGCGGGGTGAACAAAACATTGTCCATTTTAAACAATTCCGCCATCAATTCCTCCTGCTCAATCGACAGTTTTGCCATTTTTTCATTTTCGAGCACATCCAGTCCGGCAGCTAAAATTTTTCCCGATGTTAGGTGTTTTACCAGTGACTTTAAGGGTAATATTTCGCCTCTGGCCGTGTTAAGTAAGATTATATTCTTTTTAAAACTTTTTATAAAATCATCATTTACGTAAAACCTTGTTTCCGGGGTTAGAGGAACATGGAAGCTGACGATGTCGGCTCTCAATTTCAATTCTTCCAGCGACACTTCTTCGACATAATCATTTGCAAATCCCGACTTATATTTATCGTAGGCGATTATCTTACAACCAAAACCGGACAATCTTTTCGATACGGCTTCTCCCATATTCCCAAAACCGATGATCCCGAAGGTTCTATGCATAAGTTCTACGCCCCGGTTTCCTTCACGGTCCCAGATTTTTTGTCTTACCTGTGCATCGGAATTCCTCATTTTATTGATCAGGTTTAACAAAAGCCCCACCGTATGCTCGGCTACGGCGTCCCTGTTTCCCTCCGGAGCATTAAGCAGGGTAAGGTTTTTGTTTCTGGCATATTCAACGTCCACCTGATCCATTCCGGCACCGGATCTCGCGATGAATTTGAGGTCGGTTCCGGCGTCGATGAATTCCCGGTCTTGAGGTGTTTTACTTCGCACGATAACACCAATATAATTTGGCAATCTTTCCAGGATTTCCTTTCGGCCAATATGGGGTTCATAGTGTACTTCAAAACCGGATTCCTCCAAGATAGGCAATACGCATTCATGTATTGTTTCGGTAATTAAAATTTTAGGTTTCATGAAAAATCAATAAAGTAATTTGAATCATTAAGATGCCCCTCAAAGTTCTTAAAAATTATACAACAAATGAGCGACAACAAAATAGACGGCAAGTCCTAAAAGATCTATGGTGGTTGTAATAAATGGTCCGGAGGCCAGGGCCGGATTGAATCCAAGCCGGTCAAGCAATAATGGAATGGCTGTACCCAGCAACGAAGCAAGCATAACGACAGAAAACAGGGCGATGCTAACTACAAAGGCAAGGGTGGAATCGTATGAAAAAAAGACGAAAACATAGACCAATCCGGCCAGCACAATGCCGTTAAGAATGGCCACGAGTATGGTTTTTAAAAACTTGCTCCAGCTACTGGTTTCGAAAGCCGTTATCGAGGCGAGGCTTTGCACAACCAGGGCCGAAGACTGAATGCCCACATTTCCTCCCGTAGCCATAATAAGAGGAATAAAAAAAGCTAAAGATGCAACTTTTAGCAGGTCTTCTTCGAAAATTCCGATGAACCGTGCACCGACAAACCCGCCCAGCAATCCAATGACCAGCCAGGGCAGACGCGCCCTGGACAATACCCACACAGTGTCATCTTCTTCAACATCTTCGGCAATCCCGGCCATCAACTTTCTTTCCTGATCCGCCAGCTCCGTGATTACATCAATGATGTCGTCGACAGTAATGCGTCCTACGAGCTTTCCCTGCACATTTACTACCGGAGCGGCCTCCAGATCGTACTTTTGCATGAGATCCGCTATTTCTTCTTCTTTTTGGTAGGTGTAAACAGAGATGATCTCCGAATTATAAATATCCGCAATTTTAGTAGAAGAGCGAGCGAGGATGATTTCTTTCAATGAAACTCTTCCAAGCAGCTTATCGTTGTCGTCCACCACATAAACAGCGTATATTTTCTCCACATTTTCTGCCTGCCGCCGGATTTCTTCGATACACTGAACGACATTCCAGTTTACATTGGCTTTGATGAGTTCCTTGGCCATTAATCCGCCGGCGCAATCTTCGTCGTACCGCAAAAGCTCAATGATATGAGACGCCTTTTCGTAGTTTTCCAGGTTGGCGATTACTTCTTCTCTGACTTTAACCGGCAAATCGTTGAGAATATCAGCAGCATCGTCGGTCTCCATACCCTCTACATATTCGGCGATTTCGGTAGGACTAAATACCGTGAGAAATTTTGCCCGGGTATCTTCGTCAAGATCCTCGATCACATCAGACGCCACCTCTTTTTCCAGTAGCTCCAGAACATACTTTGACTGTTCTGCATTGAATTCTTCAAGCAATGCAGATACGTCTTCATGACGTACGGATCCAAGGCTTTCCCGGATAAATGCGTCATCGCGTTGCTCTACGGCCTCACGAAACCTTTCGAGATATTCCTGACTGAGTTCGAATGAAGCTACGTGTTCCAATTTTCAATTTTTTTTGTGAGCTCTACGAAATCGTCGACAGAGAGTTGTTCAGCCCTTTTGTCAAAGACTTTTTCCCTGGTCAATTCAATTGGCAAAAATATTGGTTTTAATGCGTTGCGCAAGGTTTTGCGACGATTTTGGAATCCCTGCTTTACGATTTTAGCGAATAAGGCCTCATCGTATGACAAATCGGAACGATCCATTCTTTTTAATCGAATAACGGCTGACTCTACTTTCGGAGGAGGATTAAAAACCCCCGGTGAAACTTTAAACAGCATTTCCCTTTCGAAGCTGGCGCCGATTAGCACACTCAGAATTCCGTATATTTTATTTCCGTGTCCGGAACAGATTCGATCCGCGACTTCTTTTTGGATCATGCATACCACCTCATTTACATGATCTTTCAATTCCAATATTTTGAAAAATATCTGGCTGGAGATGTTATATGGGAAATTACCGATAATGGAGAATGAAGAATTGGTCAGATCATTGATATTTAACTTCAGGAAATCGGCCTGGATAATTTTCACCCCGGAATCTCCCAGGTTTTTCCGGAGAAATGCTACCGAGTCGCGATCGATTTCAACGAGAATAAGTTCACCGATATTTTTCTTCAGAAGTAATTCGGAGAGCACGCCGGTTCCCGGGCCAATCTCAATGACCGTTTGATTCTTGTCGGTAATCGTAAGAGCGTCAACTATTTTCGAGGCAATATTTTGATCTTCCAGAAAATGTTGTCCTAAAAACTTTTTAGGTCGTACTCCTTGCATGTTAAATTTCCGTTAAATTGCGGTCGCAAAATGCAGATTAAAAATCATTTTTGTATCGATTCAATAATAAATATATACTACTGAAAGACGATCATGGAAGCAGCAGCAAAAAAGGCAAGAGCCAAAAAGCCGGTAATCGGTATCTCAATTGGCGATATAAATGGCATAGGGCCCGAAGTAATTATTAAGGCACTCTCGGATTCAAGGATTCTTAATCATATTACACCGGTCATTTTCGGGTCAACCAAGGTGTTGTCGTATTATCGAAAAATGATGAAGTTTGACGATTTTCACTATAGCCAGCTTAGGTCGATAAATGAATTGAATCCCCGGAAGGTGAATGTTGTGAACTGTTGGCACGACATGGTCGAAATAAAAGTAGGTCAGGTAACTCCCGAAGCCGGGAACTGCGCGTACCTTGCACTAAGAGAAGCAACCAATTACTTAAAAGAGGATAAGATCCATGCAATCGTTACGGCTCCGATCAATAAAAAAAACATACAGCGCGATGATTTCAAATTTGTCGGGCACACGGATTTCATTACTGAGGAGTTGGGAGCACCGGATAGCCTGATGCTGATGGTAAACGAAAAGCTTAGGATCGGCGTTGTAACAGCCCACATTCCGGTGAATGAAATAAGTAAGAACCTTACTCGGGAAGCTGTCGAGAAAAAACTGGACATCATGATCAAATCACTAAAAAATGATTTTGGCATTGAAAAGCCCAGGGTGGCTTTGCTGGGATTGAACCCTCATGCAGGTGAGGACGGACTGCTTGGAAAAGAAGAAGCAGAGATCATCGAACCTGTGATCGCTTCCAACAAAAATAAGGGGAAACTTGTGTTTGGCCCGTTTCCATCCGATGGTTTTTTCGGAACCCTGCAATATCAAAAATTCGACGGTATACTGGCTATGTACCACGATCAGGGACTTATTCCCTTCAAAATGCTCGGATTCGAAAGCGGTGTCAACTATACGGCCGGGATTCCGAAGGTACGAACTTCGCCGGATCACGGAACCGCTTATAGTCTTGCAGGTAAGAATGCTGCCAATCCGGATTCCATGCGCGCGGCCATTTATCTTGCTGCCGAAACAGTAAAGATCAGGAACCAGGCTGAAATCCCGGTTTAATATGAAAAATTAACTTATTGAATTGCGGATATGGCCGGCGAATCATACGGGCTAAATTTTTGCAGATAAATTATAGGTGGAGAAACATATAATTTTTACCTTTGCACTTCTAAAATCGAAATACATTGGATATAAAAACGTCTTGTCAGCCTTACGTTAGTTTTTTCAGGCCCTTCGGGGGCTAATATTTCAATGATTGCCTACGCGGTAATTACTTATCCGATCTTTTGTATTTTCTTCAATTCTTTAGGTAATGACACAATTTGAGGTGCTGGTTGCGACCAGTGAACATGTAAAATATGCAAATGAGATCAGCAAGGTCATCGAATCATCGGCTGCGGCCAGAGGTACGGGGATCGCGAAGAGGTCCCCTGAATATATAATCAATAAGATCGAGGAAGGAAAAGCGGTAATTGCAATTTCAAAGAAGGGAGCGTTTGCCGGGTTTTGCTATATCGAATCGTGGGGGAAGAAATTTGCTGCCAATTCAGGTTTGATCGTCGTGGAGAAATTTCGAAAAAAGGGACTTGCGATGCAAATTAAGCGAAAGGCATTCGAGCTTTCACGAGAAAAATTCCCCGATACAAAATTGTTCGGGCTCACCACGAGTTTGGCGGTTATGAAGATAAACTCCGAATTGGGTTACCGGCCCGTTACATTTTCCGAGCTGACCGATGATGAACAGTTCTGGAAAGGTTGTCAGAGTTGTGTAAATTACGATATATTAACCCGGACCAAAAGAAAACATTGCCTTTGTACGGGCATGCTGTATGATCCGGTAGAAAAATACAAACATCAAAAGAAGTCATTCAAGGAATACAAAGACAAGTATGCTAAATGGCTGCGGATAAAGAAGAATTTATTGCTGAAGAAGTTTAAAAAAGTAAATGTATTTATATAATATTTTTTGATCATGGATAATAAAACTGTTGTTCTGGCGTACAGTGGTGGACTTGATACATCGTATTGCGTGAAATATTTGTCGGAGGACAAGGGATATGAGGTTTATTCCGTTTTAGTCGATACAGGTGGATTTTCGGCCGACGAACTAAAGGAAGTTGAAGAACGAGCATATTTTATGGGTGTGAAAAAGCATGAAAATATCATTGCTACGGATGATTTTTATCAAAATTGCATTAAGTACATGATATTCGGAAATACGCTCAGAAACAATACCTACCCGCTTTCGGTTAGTGCAGAGCGCGTCTTCCAGGCCAAATCCATTGCCGAATATGTCCGAAAGGTCGGTGCCGATGCCGTGGCGCACGGAAGTACCGGTGCCGGAAATGATCAGGTCCGTTTCGATATGATTTTTAATATTATGATCCCGGATGTAGAGATCATCACACCTATTCGGGATTTACAGTTGTCCAGGGAAGAAGAGATCGGATACCTTAAGAAAAAGGGGGTGGAAATGGATTGGTCAAAAGCCGTTTATTCGATCAACCAGGGCATCTGGGGGACGTCTGTTGGAGGAAAGGAAACCTTGGTTTCGGATCGGGCCCTGCCGGAAGCGGCATATCCGAACCAATGTGTGCAGGACGGCGAGGAGATCCTTGAAATTAAATTTGAAAAAGGCGAACCGGTAGGATTGAATGATGAAAGATTTGACAATCCCGTCGATGCCATTCAGAAATTAAATGCCATTGCTTCAGCCTATGCGATTGGCCGTGATATACATGTCGGAGATACGATCATTGGAATTAAAGGGAGGGTAGGTTTTGAAGCTGCGGCTCCTCTGATCCTCATTAAGGCGCACCATTTGTTGGAGAAGCATGTACTTACCAAGTGGCAGCAGTACTGGAAGGAGCAATTGGGAAGCTGGTACGGCATGTTGGTACACGAAGGGCAGTTTTTAGAACCTGTTTTGAGGAATGTTGAGAAATTTCTGGAAGATACTCAGCATCATGTGACCGGCGAGGTGATCGTAAAACTGGAGCCTTACAGATTTACGCTTCAGGGGATAAGGTCGAGTTATGATTTAATGGCATCGGAATTCGGATCGTACGGTGAAATGAACAAAGGATACACCGGAGAAGATGTGAAAGGATTCTCGAAAATGCTTTCCAATCAGGTAATGATCTACAATAAAGTAAAAGAGGTAAATGAACAAAGTTAAAGTAGGTGTGATCGGCGGGGCCGGATATACGGGAGGGGAACTCATTCGAATATTGCTAAATCATCCCGGTGCGGAGTTGACCTTTGTACACAGCGCAAGTAATGGTGGAAATCCGTTTCACCAGGTCCATAAGGACCTGATCGGAGAAACCGAAAAAACCTTTACGGACCGGTTTGACGATCGCGAAATTGATGTGCTTTTTTTGTGTTCCGGGCATGGTCAGTCCAAACTGTTTCTGGAAGAACACAAGGTGCGGGGTGATGTGAAAATCATTGATCTGAGTCAGGATTTCAGGCTACACGATCCGGATCATCTGCGACCGTTTACCTACGGATTGGTTGAGGCTGAATATGAAGCGATAAAAAAGGCTGAAAATATTGCCAATCCGGGATGTTTTGCAACCTGTATTCAATTGGGGCTGGTTCCACTGGGAAAAGCCGGAAAGCTGAACGCCGAAATACATGTGAGCGCTATGACGGGCTCGACCGGGGCCGGACAAAGACCCACGGCTACCTCCCATTTTTCCTGGAGAAATAATAATATTTCCGTGTATAAAGCATTCACCCATCAACATTTACTGGAGATCAATCAAAGCATCCGCGAGTGGCAAGCGGACTTTTGCCAGGAGATTAATTTTGTTCCGTTCAGGGGAAATTTTACAAGAGGTATCCTGGCTTCGATCTATTTGGATACTGATTTGAGTGCGTCAGAATTGACAGATTTGTATAAAGGGTATTACGAACCCCATCCATTTGTACATATTTCAGATGAGCATATCGATTTAAAGCAAGTGGTGAATACGAACAAAGGCTTGCTGCATATCGAAAAGCATGGGAGCAAAGCTTTTATTCTATCGGCAATCGATAACCTCGTAAAGGGTGCTTCCGGCCAGGCCGTGCAAAACATGAACTTGATGTGCGGATTGGATGAAACCGCCGGATTGAATCTGAAGCCGGTGGCGTTTTAGCGGATTGATCATGCGTCGAAGATCAAAGGTGATCCGACAATGATCTCCAATATTCGGGATATACAACCAAAAACGGGGTATGTGGATAATTAAGTGTCATTTCAAACTTTGTGAGAAATCCGGTTCAATCGACACCGGGCCACCACGAATAAGCCGGATCTCTCCTGACGTCGAGATGACAGGGTAGGAGCCTCGAAATAACATAAACGTCGTTTTTAATTTTACTTAACATGAGTTGAGTAACTGCGACATAAAACCGAATGGCTGCTTTTGTTATGACTCCCTTTAAAGAAGACATAAGGAAAGCGTCGTTATAAAAATCGATTGTTGAACATCGAGGACCGGACTTAACTATTGAAAAGATAAATACTCGAACGGAGCCGGAAATGCTTGTTATAAAAGTTTTAACGAGCTGCTTTCGGCTCATAGCATAAAGCAAATGAAGAACTTTTTAAACGTACACGATGTAGAAGACATCCATGCACTGGTGGATGGAGCATTACTTTGCAAACAAAATCCAAGGGCGGATCATGAGCTTGGAAAAGGGAAGACCTTGGGATTGATTTTCATGAATCCGAGTTTAAGAACAAGGCTTTCGACACAAAAAGCAGGACGGAATCTGGGGATGGATGTAATGGTCATGAATTTCTCGGGAGAAGGCTGGGCCCTGGAAACCGAAGAAGGAGTGATCATGAACGGCGATAAGGCAGAGCACATCAAGGAAGCAGCCGCCGTAATTGGCGCCTATTGTGATATCATTGGGTTGAGGTCTTTTCCGTCTCTGAAAGACAGAAAGTCGGATTATACCGATCACGTAATTAATGAATTTGTGCGGTATGCCGGTGTGCCCATCGTCAACCTGGAATCGGCAACGGTACATCCCTGCCAAAGCCTGGCTGATGTGCTTACCATTGAAGAGACTAAAGAAGCCGGCAAACCGAAAGTAGTGCTGACCTGGGTCCCGCACCCAAGGCCCCTGCCGCAATCTGTTGGTAATTCCTTTGCGGAATGGATCAATCGTGCCGGCTATGAGTTCGTAATCGCCAATCCGGAAGGGTACGATCTGTCCGGAGATTTTACCGGAAATGCTGCGGTAGTTCACGAGCCGGAGGAAGCATACGCCGGGGCAGACTATATTTATGCCAAGAACTGGTCCTCTTATGAGCAGTATGGCCAGGTGCTTTCCCAGGATGAAAAATGGATGGTGGACGAAAGAAAAATGAATTTAACCAACAATGCAAAATTCATGCACTGCCTTCCCGTGAGAAGAAATGTGGTAGTTAGCGATGCGGTGATCGACAGTGAAAACTCCGTTGTAATCCGTGAAGCGGCCAACAGGGAATTTGCTGCCCAGGCTGTTTTAAAACAAATACTGTCCCATGGTTAGACGATCGCTTCAAGTATTTAAAATAGGAGGGAAAGTCGTTGAGGATGAGGCTCAATTGACTGTTTTTTTGGAAGCGTTTTCACGGCTTTCCAAGCCTAAAATCCTGATCCACGGAGGCGGGAAATGGGTATCCGAAATGTGCCGAAAGTTGGGCATAGAAGTGAAAATGGTCGATGGGCGCAGGATTACGGATGCCCCTACACTCGAGGTCGTAAAAATGATGCTGGCAGGTGTGGCGAATAAAAATGTCGTGAGCAAACTTCAGGGTTTTGGCTGCAATGCCGTAGGGCTTACAGGGGCGGACGGAAATACCATTTTGGCAAAAAAAAGGCCTGTAAAAAATGGGATGGACTTTGGTTTTGTCGGGGATGTAAAAAAAGTGGACGGTCGGGTAATCCGAAATTTGATCGATGCGGGATTGGTTCCGGTGTTTGCGGCAATGACCCACGACGGGCAGGGCAATCTTTTCAATACGAATGCCGATACGATCGCATCCGCTGTGGCCGTTGGGATGTCCGCTGAATTTGATGTGGAGCTAAACTATTGTTTTGAACTGAATGGAGTTCTGAAGGATATTAAAGATCCTTTGAGCGTAATTTCCGATATAACTGAGACCACATACCCAAAATTGAAGCATCAGGGCATTATCAATTCCGGTATGATCCCCAAAATAGGCAATGCATTCGATGCGTTGAAAGCCGGAGTGAAAGCTGTCCGGATCATGAATTCGCAGCACCTCCCCAAGCTGGCTGAGGGCGGTGAAGAGGTAGGAACTGTAATTCGTAAATAATTGAAAGATAGAGTCGAAGAATATATTGCATTGCTGAAAAAGCTGATTGAAACTCCTTCTCCCAGTAAGGGGGAAGAGGACACGGCAGCGATCATTGATGACTTTTTTAATAAAAGATCCGTGGAAACCCGGCGGGTAAAAAACAATGTAATAGCCAGAAACAAGCATTTTGACCCGTCGAGACCGACCATTCTGCTCAATTCACATCACGATACCGTCCGGCCAAATGCCTCTTGGAAAATGGATCCGTTTGGGCCTGTCGTGGTTGATGAGAAGCTGTATGGTCTCGGGAGCAACGACGCAGGCGGCTGCCTGGTATCCTTGATGGCAGCCTTCATTGACTTTTATGATGATGAAGATTTAAAATATAATCTGGTACTGGTAGCGTCCGGAGAAGAAGAAATAAGCGGCAGGGATGGAGTAGAACTTGTGTTGAAGGAGTTGAGTGGGATTGAATTTGCCATTGTGGGAGAACCGACCGGGCTGAACATGGCCGTTGCCGAAAAAGGTTTGATGGTTCTGGATTGTATGACAAAAGGTGTTTCCGGGCATGCCGCGCGATACGAAGGAGAGAACGCGATTTACAAAGCATTGAAAGATATTGAATGGTTCCGGACTTTTGAATTTGATAAAAGATCGGAGTCCCTCGGAGCGGTTAAAATGAGTGTGACCGTGATCGATGCCGGAACGCACCACAACGTGGTCCCGGACGAGTGCCGGTTTGTGGTGGATGTGCGCAGTACAGATGCTTATTCCAATGAAGAGATTTTGGATATTGTGCGGCAAAATGTGGATGGTGAAGTCACCCCGAGGTCAACAAGGCTTCAGGCATCCGGACTTCCGGCAGATCATAAGTTGAGAAAAAGCGCAGAAGCGTTGAAGATCAAGACTTTCGGATCGCCGACACTGTCCGATCAGGCTTTGATGCCTTTTCCGTCTGTAAAGATTGGACCGGGAGATTCCGCCCGCTCGCATACCGCGGATGAGTACATCGGTATTCAGGAGATCAAAGACGGGATTAGTTTGTATATTGGGCTGTTGGAAAAATTGATCTTTTAAGGGCACCGTGATCCTCTATGGCATTTTGTGAAACTCGATTGACGATTTCATGCCGCACTGCAGATTTGCCGGCGGCGAAGACACAGCGCATCTCGAAGAAATAAAGGATATGACTGAAAAAAATAAACTCTGGCACAAGAATGTTTCCGTTCATGAAGAAATCGACAGATTCACTGTCGGAATGGACAGGCAGCTTGACTTATCGTTGGCAAAATATGATGTTTTAGGCTCCCTGGCTCACATCAGGATGTTGGAATCCATAGATCTGTTGGAGCCGGTTGAACTTGAGACTTTGTCTGTGGCACTGTCAAAAATCTATAATGAAATAGAAACCGGCAACTTCGCCATTGAGGAAGGAGTAGAAGACGTTCACTCCCAGGTAGAATTGATGTTAACCAACAAACTGGGGGATATCGGCAAAAAAATCCATTCCGGCAGATCTCGAAACGACCAGGTATTGCTGGATTTAAAGCTATTTATGCGCGCTGAAGTTTTTGAAATCGCGGAATTGATTCAAAAGCTTTTTGACCGCCTGATCGCTTTAAGCGATCGGCACAAGGATGTTTTGCTGCCGGGCTATACCCATCTACAGGTAGCGATGCCTTCTTCATTCGGACTCTGGTTTGGCGCGTATGCCGAATCGCTCGCCGATGATCTTGCCATATTAAAATCGGCTTACGACATTGTGAATCGAAATCCGTTGGGATCGGCGGCAGGTTACGGATCCTCTTTTCCGTTAAACCGGCAGATGACGACCGACCTCCTGGGCTTTGAGTCCATGAATTACAACGTGGTCTACGCACAAATGGGAAGGGGTAAAGCTGAAAAAATTCTGGCCAATTCAATGGCTACAATTGCCGAGACCATCGGTAAATTTGCCATGGACATTTGTTTGTACATGGGGCAGAACCACGGTTTTATCAGCTTCCCGGACGAATACACAACCGGGTCCAGCATAATGCCGCACAAGAAGAATCCCGACGTATTCGAATTGATCAGGGCCCGGTCAAACAAAATCAAAGCCCTGCCCAATGAGATTGCAATGATCACCGCCAATTTACCTTCCGGTTATCACCGGGATCTTCAGATGATTAAGGAGAATTTCATGCCTGCGTTCGTCAACCTGAAAGAATGCCTGCATATGACCTGGTTTATGTTGCAAAAGATCCGGGTGAAGAACGACATCCTCAAGGACGAAAAATACAAATACTTGTTTAGTGTTGAAATTGTAAACCAACTGGTACTTGAGGGGATGCCATTCCGGGATGCCTATGTTGAAGTGGGAAGAAGAATTGAAAAAGGGGATTTTGCAATTCCCGATCATCTCGATCATACCCATGAAGGCAGTCTTGGAAATTTGTGCAACAAGGAGATTGAGCGGAGATTCCGTTCGATCCGTAAAGGATTTGAAACTCAACAGGAAGAAATTGGCCTTAAGTATTCAATGCTTTTAAAAACCGGGAATTCGTTACCTGCATAAATATGAAACTGCAAAATCAAACTGCAATCATAACCGGAGCCACAAGTGGGATGGGAGCCGCTATAGCAAAGTTGTTTGCCAGGGAAGGAGCAAGGGTAGTCGTCAACGGCAGAAACCCTGAGCGCGGTGAAAAAGTAGCTTCGGAAATTCAAGAAGAAAACGGAAGCGCAGTCTTTGTTCCAAGTGACATATCGGCCGGAGAAGGAAACTCCCTCTTGGTCGAAGAAACGCTCAAGGCATTCGGCGGAATAGATATTGTCGTAGCCAATGCCGGATTTCTCGGATTAGGGCGCATAACTGAAATATCTGCTGAAACATGGCATAAAACCATGGATACAAACCTGAACAGCATTTACTATCTGTTGAGATCAGCCATCCCTGAAATGCAAAAACAGCCAAGAGGAAATATAATTGTAAATGGTTCAATAGCCGCGTTTAAAAGTTTTCCAAATCATGCGGCCTACTGCGCATCAAAAGGGGCTTTGGTCCCTCTGATTAAGCAAATTGCGATGGATTATGGCCCGCATATCCGGGCCAATCTTATTTGTCCGGGGCCGATAGATACCCCGTTGATCCGGGATTCGGCCAAAGCATTTCCGGACCCGGACCGGGCCGTTGCCGACGCTGCGGATGCTACCCTGCTAAAACGCCTGGGAACGCCCGAAGATGTGGCCGGGGCCGCTTTGTTTTTAGCATCGGATGACTCGTCGTTTATTACAGGTGCCTCAATAACGGTAGATGGGGGTATTATGAGTAAGTAGCAAATAGGAATTATACGTCACCGCTTTCCGCATTTTTACCCGTAAGTCAGTTTCAAGTCTTTGCGAGGCGCCGTAATTCATGGGGCAGTTTGCCGAATAAGCTTTTCGCGGATCCATCGGTTTGTCAGTGTGTATAAGGCAATCAGATCTCTCCTGACGTACCGATGACGTGTTTTTATAATAATCTGTAAATCAAATAAATACACAAGAATACGTCATTCAAATTTGTGCATTTTGAAAAAAAGTTAGGCCTCGAGATGACAAGGTAGGAAATAACATAAACGCCGTTTTTAATTTTACTTAATTTGAGCATCT
>JAKSDO010000070.1 GCA_022360055.1 Cytophagales bacterium
ACAGTTGCCGACATTCTAGGATCACGATTCTGATAAGGATTGTCCTCATTATAACCCGAACCAGGATCAGAAATTGGTCTCCCGTTCAACATCACATAATCATCAACCAGCTCCTGCGTTGGAGCCAAAGCATTTACCCTCGCACCGACAGATAGTGGGGCATAGTCATAATAATTACCCCATGTTCTCAATGAAGGCACATAACCCATGTCCAACATCACCTCATCATTATATTCATTTTGAGGAAGGAACAATCCGGGATAAGAAAAGAAGAGGGAATAATTCCCGTAATCCGTTGAATTGATCAAGGGCTCACAAGCAGATATAACATTTTCCCAGTCATTTTCATATAAATATGTTCTTGCTTTAAATGCCAACACGGCACCTGACGTAATTCTCCCTTTATCGTTCTCTGCATAATCTCCTTTAGCTGGTAACGAAGAGATGATATCATCCAACTCACTCCTTACAAAAGAAACAACCTCTGATGCAGGTGACCTTCCTATCGTTTCTGATTCGGATAGCGTAAGGTCATGATCAAATAATGGCACATCTCCGAACCAGGTTGTCAAACGGAAAAACAGGAAAGCTCTTATAAACCTTGCCTCTGAGATCACCCTCATTTTCTGGTCCTCATCCATATTTGGAACCCTGTCGATATTCTCAAGCAAAGTGTGACAGGTCTTGACGCCGGCATAACAATCCTTCCATTCATTGGCAAAACGACCATTTGATGCATCTGCCTGACCTGAAGAAATAATTTTCTCGCTGGAAGAACCTCTGCCCTCATAGATATTGTCTGATAAGGCTTCAGTTTTGAAAAAATAATCATTGTTGTACATCTGGCTGTACGCCATGTTCAACACCAGGTTTGCCTTCTCGGCAGATGTCCAGTAATTCTCTTCGGTAAATTTATTTGTGGGGGCAAGGTCCAACTCATTGCATGAAAACAATGACACCGGAATTATAAGTATTACACCCCATATATATTTTAGCATATTTCGTTTCATAGTTTTCAGTCTTTAAAATTGCACGTCTATTCCGCAACCATAGAAGATTAAAGTGGGGTAGTTTCTACCACTGTTTGCTCCTCCATTTGACATGTTCCCATTGAATTCCGTTGACTCCGGATCGATGAATGACACATTCGATAAAGTCAAGAGATTTTGAGCGTTGATATTGATTCTCAACTTCTCTATGCCAAGTTTACTTGTTATCTCTTCTGGAAGTGTATATCCTAACTGGATATTTTTTAATCTCAGATAGGAAGCATTAAAAATGTAGATATCAGAACTCTTCTGAAAGTTGTTGGTATTAGACGATGAACCCGGAGAAGACAACCTGGGCCACCTTGCATCAGTATTGGTGGGCGTCCAGTAATTCAGTTGATGTGTATACATGACATATGAGTAATTTGAGTGGAAAGGTTCTACCAATTCTCCACGCAAGAACATATCTCTCTTGCCAACACCCTGGATCAGACAACCGAAATCAAAATTCTTCCAGGCGACATTATAGGAGATACCAAATGAGTACCTGGGAAATGCGTTGCCAAGAACCTGTCTGTCTTCTTCATCTATAATTCCGTCTTCATTGGTATCGACATACTTCACATCGCCCGGATCAACGGTTGTACCTACCGGTAGCGCACTGTTTTCAATCTCATCATAGCTTTGGAAATATCCATCAACCTTGTATCCAAAATACGACCTGAACGGCAATCCCTCTCTTGTAATCCTGAGCATCTGATCAGCACTGCTAATCTCTTCTCCCCCGGTAAATCCGGTGACCTCATTTTGCGAATCACCCAAGTTCAGGGAAACATTGTGGATGAAATCACCTGTATTTGCACGGTATCCTAAAGTGAGATCCCAACCGTAATTTCTCATTTTACCGGAATTATCCTTAGCCACTGCTCCTCCGAATACTGTCGGAACTTCAGGAGTTAACAGGATCTCAGATGTGACCTTATTGAAGAAATCAAGATTGACTGTCAGTTTGTTTTGGAAAAATGTTGCATCCAGACCAATATTCAGGGTTTTGGATCTTTCCCATTCCAACTCCCTGTTTCCAAAGGTAAAACCGGTGCCTGACAAGGCATTGTTGTTGAAACCGTAGATATTATTATACACGGTGTAGGTGGTGAAATATGAGTAATCATCCACATTCTGATTTCCCAACACACCGTATGATCCTCTGATTTTCAGCTCTCCCACGTTCGATTTATAAGAGCTCAGGAATGATTCTTCTGAAAGTCTCCACCCGGCAGATACCGAAGGGAAAAATCCCCACCTGTAATCCTCTGCAAATTTTGAAGATCCATCATACCTGAAACTTACACTTGCATAATATTTGAAATCGTAAGTATAGCCTAACCTTCCAAATAAAGAATAGATGCTTCTCTGCTGTGTTTGTGCCGGTGTATTGTAACTCTCCGTATCAATTTCAGTTTCTGAATCCGGCATACCCAAATCCCGGTCTGTGTACTTCTTCTTCAATTCATTGGCTTCGCGTGTATATGATTCATTGGACACACCGACCATTCCTGTTATATGATGTAATTCGCTGAATACCTTGTCATAATCAAGAAGAAACCTGCTGTTAAGCGTGTATTTCTTTTCATTATAATCTTCGGTAGTTCGGGTAGAATTTGCATATGAGCTTGGTTCAATAGCAGATTCACTGGCATAGAAAGGTACTTCCAGACTCCGGATATATCTGTGATTAGCGCTGAGATCTATACCCAGCAAACCAATGGCTTTCAACCCGTCAATAATCTCGAATTCAGCATTAATGCTCCCAACAAAGTTGTCCTCATCTTTCTTCTGAAACCCACCGGCTTCCAGCAGTCCCAGTGGATTAAACTCACTTAACACGTCGTTGATCAGATACCTGCCATCATCTGTTTTCATCCTGTAAGTATAATAGTTGGGGATCCTGCTCCCATCCACGATCAAGGTACCGGGATGGGCTTGTGGCGCATTTTGTTTGATCCTGTTAAATGCCATAATTGTGCTGATCTTCATTCGATCATACTCATTCACCAGGTTTGTTCGGAAATTAAATCGCTCCAAACCATAATCTCCCACAAAATTGCTTTCCTGGTTATAATATCCGGCTGATACCAGATAGGTCGTATTGTTGGCACCTCCCGAGACACTGAGGTTATAATCCTGCTGAAATGCATCCTGAAGAATTCCATCCAAAAACCACTCGCCGTCACCATTTTCCTGCAAATCCCTGATTTCTTCCGGCGTATATACTGGTGCAGACCCGCCGTTGATCAATGCCTGGTTTTTCAAAATGGCGTTTTCGTATCCTTTAACCGGTTTGAACAGGACATTTGGCTGTTCCACACCAACCAGGCTACTAAACCGAACTACAGGAGCCTGATTTTTCACTCCTTTTTTTGTTGTCACCAGAATCACCCCATTTGCAGAACGAGAACCATATATAGCAGCACTCCCCGCATCTTTCAAGATGGAAATATTCTCAATATCATCAGGATTCAGCTTGTTTAAGCTTTCCAATTCCGTGATCAGACCATCAATCACAACCAGGGGTTCATTGTTATTCATTGTGCTTACACCCCTGATATTGATACTCAGGATATTGTCATTTGGATTTGCACTTCTTTGCTGTACGATAAGATTGGCTGAAACGCCCTGCAATGCCTGAGTCAAATTACTCACCGGACGCCCTTCAATAATCGAGGACTCAATCTGATCTACCGCACCAATGACATCCTTTTTCTGTGATGTTCCATACCCAATTACCACAATCTCATCAAGTGCCTGAATATCAGGGACCATGGAGACATCTATTACGCTCCTTCCATTTATCACCAGTTCCTCCTTAATATAGCCCACATACGAATAGATCAAAACACCTCCCTCTTCCGGAACTTCGAGGGTGTAGTTTCCATCAATGTCTGTCACCGTACCAAGGCTGGTATCTTTTAAAAGTACATTTACTCCCGGTAAAGGTTCATTATCATCAGCAGAAGTTACCTTTCCGGTAATAGTCACTGACTGCATTACCACTTCCAGTCCTGATTTCTGGCGATTGTTTAGTTTCTTGATATAAATGTTATTATTGATCTGCTTAAAGCCCACATGAGCAGTTTTTGAAACCTCGGTCAGAAGCTCTGCCAAACCGATCTGGCTGGCTTTCATTGAAAACTTTATCTTTTGATTTCTGAAGTCTTCCTTATCATAGGAAAACACATAGTCTGTTTCTATCTGAATATGGCTTAGTATCTCCTCAAAAGATGCATTTTTGAAATTGACATTGAGTCTTACTTCATGTACACTTTCGGCCTTCTGTGCATTGCCATCAAAGGCCAGCAGGGTACTAAACAGTAAACCTTGTATACAAAGGCCATATAATGTTAGCTTTGTCATATAGATCAATAGCCTAGTAAAAAATAATTTCATAATTTTAAATGTTTGAAATGAAGTCCTGATTTCGTTTTAAACCCGGGGAAAGATGAAAGACTGGCTGCAAACTCGTCTGCATCATTTCCGGTTTTCTCCTACAGTTTGTGCCGTCATCACAAACTGTAGGTTGTTTTGTCCCTTAGTTTTCTGTCATATAGTATAATTTTGTTTAGTTAAAAGATATCCGAACGCGATCATTTTTAATGATGTAACTAATGTCTTTGGAATATTTCAAACCTTCTAAAACATTCACCAGACTCTCGTTAGTATACTCACTAGTAAATTTCCAATTTTTGTTAGGCCGGTTGGTAAATGTGACAGTTACTCCATACCATTTTTCGATCTTCCTCTTCAATACATCCACGTCATCGTCATTGAAGAACAGAACTCCATCCTTCCACATAATATTTGATCTGTAATCAAAACTTCCTTTCGATTTGAAAACACCGTCAACAGTATATTCGATGGCATCACCTGGTAAAAGCATATAATTTTCAGGGGAAGATTCCGATGTGGAGTTTATAATTACTTTCCCTTCGGTAAGAGAAACAACAATCTTATCAGTTTCTGGATCTGCCATAACATTAAATTGGGTACCAACAGCCGTTGTTTTTACGGGACCGGATTGCACGATAAAAGGTTTGGCCGGATTCTTGGCAACATTAAAATATGCTTCCCCCTCTAACCTTACCGCTCTTGTATCATCATTAAATGATTCCGGAAAATATAAAGTACTTTCAGAATTCAGGATAACAGTTGTGCCATCAGGCAATTTCGTCGTGAGTTTTTCACCTTTGCGCGTGGATCTGGATATTTCGTTTGAAAGGTAATCTGAACCGCTGTAAAAATTATAAATGAAAAATGCTGAAAATGCCACCATTATAAAAAATACAATGGCTGCAGCAATGCCCATATATGGCCGGTTTGCCAGCAATTTTCTACTGTCCTCCTTTTCTACGGAAATTTCATCAACGATTTTGGAATAAATATTTGTCAGGTTAGAATTTACCATATGAATGTCGGCAGATGATTTCCATCTTGCCTCCAACAACTCTTCTACCCGGCTGCTGTTGTTTTCATCGCGCAGCCATCTATAAACAATTTCAGCATCCTCCGCAGAACATTGCTTATTAAAGAATTTTTCCAGTAAATCCTTATCAATATTTTTCTTCATAATTTTGAAATTCAAATACAGTACAACTCCGACAGAGGTTTACCCCCCCCAACACCATAATTTTTTTAAAAAAGAAATTCAAACAGATTGGAAGCGAGAATTAAAAGATAGATTTTCAATGAAATGATGATCTATAGAAAAAAGATAACGGTCAGCACTTTGAAATATTTACCATATTTTTCATGGATGGAGTCTAAGGCTTTTTTCATTTGCTTTTCCACTGTCCCCTGAGAAATATTCAGATGCTCGGCAATCTGCTTATAGGTCAGTCCTTTAATACGATTTAGTATAAAAATCTCACGTCTTTTTTCCGGAAGTCCTTCGATTATCTGGTTGATCACAGACTGTACCTCATCAAAATCAAGTTTTTCTTCTGTGGCCAGATTGTATTCTTTACGCACCCCAATAAAATATTTTTTCAGGTGTTCCTGATCAAGTGAATAATGCTTAATCTTATTTAAAACCAGGTTTTTGGCCATCACAAAAATCAATGAATCAAAGGACCTGGTCAGGTCAAGTTTACTTCTGTTTTGCCATAGTTTCAGGAAGGTATCCTGAACAATCTCTTCCGCATCGTGAAGTGAAATAGAAAAGGAGTATGAAAAACTAAGGACTTTCTTACTGTAATTTTGATAGATTTGGTTGAAGGCCGCCAGGTCATCTTTTTTCAATCTTTTAAAAAGCTCGATTTCATCCCTTGAATGACTCATCTCCAATCTCCAAAAAATTATACAATAATAAGGATTTTAGCTGACAGGTAAATATATATTCCGTATCCCTCGACGTACAACTTGTTTCCCGCTACAGAAAACCATCAAAAAAGGAATCTTCCTGCAAACTTGAATAAGATTAATTTTGGAGTAAAACCACTATACCTGAAAAAAAGCATTCATAAATTTCTTCATGGATGCTCTAATTTGTTATGCCATGATGAAAGGCATACGAGTACAAACAAATTATTTTTTACCCTAAAATTCCCAATGGTCCTTATTCAACCCCCTTCATGGCATATATGATCCATTTTTGCCCCACTTTATTTCAGTATTGGTTGTATACGAGGATTTCCCTCTATTACTGTTCCCCTGATAAAAAAGGAAATATGCTGAGATGTTCGTACCGAATTGAAGATTCTTTTGAATTCCCTGAAGTATACGCGTTTGTCAATCAAAATAGAAACAACTCAATCCAACCTTTCCGTTACCGTCCGAAGAATGAGTAGTTAAATCAGTGTTCGCGAAGTTGATGAATGTCAATTGACCATTGAGTTGCACATTGCCTTTCGCCCGGATAAGGTTTGGGTTTTGCTTTGTTAAAAATGAAAACAACTCATCATGATTTCGAAATTCCAGCCCGGCAAATTTCTGAATAAACCTGATGCCATGATCATATTCGGATTCATGATCAAAGAATGATCGGGACCCGCTGGCTTCACAACAGAAAAAGCTTTCAACAGCTTCATTAAAATCAATCAATTCATGATCATTCAATTCTTTAATTCGTTCGTCCAGATGCTTGCGGGCTTCGGCTGAGACTTTATCCAACTTATTTCTTACAATTATTTGTCCTGCTTCAATAAGACGCTCGATGGCTGGTGGCCATAGCTTCGACAATAGATGATAATCAACTATGCAGGTAATTGGCTCAAGATTTATAACGGACTTTACGGGTTCTCTATCAAATGCATTAAGCACCTGATCAGGGATAAATAATCCGGAAGGTTCGATGAAAATTCGATCAATATCCTCTCGCGCAGCGCATTGAATTAGAATTTCTTCAAACTGATTCTTATAAGAGCAGCATAAGCATCCGTTGGTAATCCCGGTTACTTCGACAGCATCATTGCCCAACTCCCGAGCATCGTAATTTTCCAGTCCATAATCATTGACTACCAGTAATATCCGGTCATTTTTCAATTCCGGCTTCTTAAGCACTTGCTTCAGGAAGGTGGTTTTGCCGGAACCAAGGAAGCCAAGAATTAAATGGGCTTTAATCATGTTGATATGCTGAGGCATCAAACATCATATTCATGGCAAATTCCATCGCAAAATCCATATCCTCTGACAATTCGATATGCTCTGCTTTTTCCATGACTTCATTGATGCTCTCATCGAACATTTCAGATCGGGTATCGCAATGACGACTTACTAAGCTACCAACGTGTTTAAATAATCAACCGCTCCTTGAGGATCTGATGAGTAATTATCTGCACCGATTTTCTTGCAGAAATCATCACTAACAGGAGCTCCTCCGACTAAAATCTTTGTTTCTGCCGATACTTTTCGAATTTCTTCTACAATAGATTCCATATTCACCATGGTAGTTGTCAACAAGGCTGAAAGACCGATTACGCAACCGGGATGCTCTTTGATGGAATCTACAAACTTTTGCGCTCCAACATCAACTCCCAAGTCGATCACTTCCCAACCTGCTCCTTCGATCATCATGCCAACAAGGTTTTTGCCAATGTCATGCAAATCTCCCGCAACAGTTCCCAGCACAAAGACTCCTTTCCTCTTCACTGAACCGGACTGGAAGAATGGCTTGATATGTTCCATCCCGGCACTCATAGCCTTTGCGGACATCAACATCTGTGGAACGAAAATCTTGTTTTCCGAGAACTTTTTTCCTACCCTATTCATTCCTATAACCATTCCCTGGTTTAGGATCGCATCAGGATCGGTGCCCTGATCCAAAGCTTGCTTTGTCAATTCATCAGCGCCATCCTCACCCCGCATATTTGGTGGATAAGGTGAGCTTTTATTTATCTTCCCAAACTCAATACAATAGGCGATTTTTTCAATAATATCACTCATAACTCTATATTTTTATTGTTAAAGACCGTATTCACTCAGTATTAATTTGCTCGTATCCATAGTTGGCATGACCATTTCAACAAAATCCGACTCTTTCTCAGGAATCGATGAAATATCTTCATTCAAAATATTGATCCATTCATCTTCTTTCTCATCATGCATTAATGAACCATTTTGAATTCCATTAGAGATAAGTTCCAATGCTTTTAAACAGCCCCTCTTTGTTGCATCGATGTAATTACCTCCCCTAACAATCTCTTCCGAAATACGGATCACATTTTCTGGTGTAAGGACGAATGCCTGAGGGTCATAATAAGCATCTGACTTCACAAATAGTTTTTGCAACTGAAGCACATCAGCTTTTCCCCCTTTTATAGCCTGATTCATTAATCTTGCGTCATACTCCAACTGCTCGAGGTAAACAGTAGGTGCCATACCTGCTAACAATTTGATGTTCTGTACAGATTCATTGCTCCACAGATCAGTGCACGCAGCAGCAATATTTCCGACCGGACTCAAATGTGCGCATGCAGCAGTTTTTCCTTCCATACTTATCGGAATTCCCGTTATTGCCTTTAAAAAAGGTCCTTCGTATCCACAATCCTTATCAGGTCCTTTGGCTCCTTCTTCTATTGCTACCAAGGTTCTGACAACCGTAACAACTCTTGCAATAGCTGCAAATGTTTTTGGAATATATTTCTTCTCTGCAAGCACCATGGCTGTGTTTCCGAATCCGCACGCAGTATCGCCGCCGGGGATCACTCCAGTTTTATTGGCGATGTCAACAATCTTCTTCCAAAGCATCTTCATATCTCTCACTCCGAGTACTGCCTGCGAAAATATAAATTGCTTCATATCACACATCATGAGCGCATCATCCGATATTTCCTTACCACCTGTAGACTCAATGGACAACAAATTCCCACCTTCTTCCGCTCCTCTTTCGAACAGCTCCATCATTGGCTCCAATAATTTTGATGTTCTTTGCAACGGAGGTCTTTCAAATTCCCTGAGATCATTTGGAGTTAGCCTGATTTCACATTTCAGTCCATGGTTTGTGTAGAAGTTTTCGCAGATCGCATTCATTTGCTTTACCAACTCAATCCCGATTTCCGGATGTTGCGTCATCTCGATGAGTGTTTCAAATTCCAACACGACTCCATTTGAGTAAAGATCAACGGCTCTTTCCAAAGCTCCCTGAACAATTTCTTTATAGTGATCGACGACCGGACGAATATCTTCCGCATCAATCTTCATTGCAGGCAAAGTGAAGTTTAATTCCGGATAAACCAATCCTCCTCCTATCTCTAAACCTCTCCCGGTAATCACAGGATTGGGTGCAGTTCCAAAGATCAGATCTTCCGGATTCCTGATACTCAATTCATTGTATTTCATAACTTAATTGGTAAACTTTCAAAATTTCTGCTTGTCTCTATGTTTTTCTAATAATTAACTCAGGCTCGATTATGTGTTGTTCGAAGGCTCCCGCATCTTGGCCCAATTCAATGAGATCAGCTGCTTTCATCGCCATTTGTTCATATTTGCAATCGACAACTGTAATAGCCGGATCATTATATAAAGTGAGTTCTGTGTTCCCATAACTGACCAACCGAGCCTGTTCAGGAATTTTGATTCCCCATTTTTTTAATCTTCCCAACACCCGAATAGCATCCGTATCCGTAGAAGTTAGTATTCCACCAATCTTCTTGTTGATAAAAAACATTCGATCTATTTTTTTCAAGTCAGATACGACAAAAACTTTTCTATCGGCATAATCAGACTCAGTTATACTAAGAAAAGTTTGCTCCATGAGCTCCCCCAGCAGGTTTCTGCCCTTCCAGGTATCACTTTTTATCATGACTAAATTGCCGGCAGTATTTGATACCAGATGTTGGACAGCTCTCTTGATACCCAGATCGTAGCTTTGAACGACATACTTGAAATATGATCCTGACATCGTAAAGTCCACAAGAATGACGGAAGTATGTCCATGCATCAGTTTTCTGTAGAATCCGGCCGTAAGGGATTCGTCATAATTCGGCACCACCAACACTGCTTCGAATCCTTCAAAAATCATTTGGCTGACCAGCCTCATTTCTTCCTCAGGATTGTTATAGTGAATAAAGTAGGTAAGTTCTTTCGCATGTCGACGTGCTTCAAATTCCAGGCAATGAATAAGTTGTTCAATGTTTGACGAATAAAACGGAATAATCATTCCCCACTTGTTATTGGCCGTTGCGTGATGCACAACAAATGAACCTTTACCCTGTTTTGATATAATCAAACCTTCTTCAATGAGTTGACGCAAAACAAGCTTGGCCGTTTCCCGGGAAACTTTGTGCTTTAGCATTATCTTATTGATTGAATCAATCTTCTGACCGGACTTAAACTCCTGATTAAGAATTCTTTCTTTATAAAATTCCTTAAGCTTGTGGTAGATCGGTATAAAAGACAAATCCTGTTTCATGCTGAATTATTATCGATGAAAAATAACTAAAACGACTTAAAAAACATCACATAACATCACAGTTAATAATATTCCATCAGAGTTCTGTATACATGACTATAACCCTTCAACAAAAATTAGATTGAATCAGGGAAAAGATTAAGGACAACTTGAATACTTTTCCTCTGCGTCAGGACTGCATCAGAAAATTACAACAATCGAGTTTAATCGTATTAAGATTATTCCCAAAGTATAATCATTGGATGAAATCCGGGTGAGCGTGTTCAATTTGAAAGATCACCTTTTCGAAAATGCGCATTATATTTTTAAGCTCCTTACCATTAATGTCACCTGATATTATGGCCTATGTAAGACCTGCCACTTACAACTATTGACAAGCCTTTTCAATTTTTTTAGTTTTCACTTTTTACCATGGAGATTGCCGCCTTCATGAATCCCATAGCAAACGCCATTCCGGCATGCCACGGAGCATCACAACTCATTTGAGGTGTATGATCAGGGATTAACACACCGTCAAACTTGTTCTTTTTTAAGATTCGAAGAATTCTCAACATATCAATATCCCCTTCATCAATAAAAACCTCTTTGTAATTAGGCACTTTTCCTATTACATTTCTAAAGTGTACATACGAAATTTTGCCTTGTTGACTATACTGGTCGGTGGCCTCGTATACATCTCCTTCCGTCATTTCTGCCACTGATCCCAAACAAAATTCCAGATTATTGGCAGGGCTATCTTTTAAATCAATTAGTTTTTGATATAAGCCCGGCTGAAAGACCAAGCGGGGGGTATTTCTAACATACGGAAGTGGCGGATCGTCAGGGTGTGCAGCCAGCTTCACTCCAGCCTCCTCAGCAACGGGAACCAGCTCATCCAAAAAATATTTAAGTCTGCCCCAAAGTTCTTGATGACGTATCTTAGGAAGATAACCTTCAGGTGCATTTTCATCATAAACCATATTCCACACCATACCATTGGGGATCGGAGTTTCATCACCCGCTTCCATCGCCACAGAAATAGCACCCCCTCGGGCAAACTTCCCGACAATACGAGAACTCACACCTGCCAATGAAAAATTGTATCCAAACACTGGAATCCCAGCAGCTCCGACATTACGAATAAGCTGCTTCAGGTTTTCAATTTGTACTTTCTTTTTAGGGCCATCTAATAAAATGTCATGCCAATGCGCAGGATCAAAATTTTCAATCGCTTCAAGCTCAAGTCCATGACTATTTATTTCTGCTTTTATTCTACTTAATTCTTCCAGTGACCATATTTCAGATCCGGAACCAGCTTTCCCCCATCCGTCTTTCTCACCCACAGGTTGATTCGTATTTTCCTTGGTGTTTTTTTCAGTTCCAAAATAATCCACAAGATGGATCACCAAGTGGGTAGCGCCACATTGTTTGGCAAATTTATAATGCGCTTCATTGAGCATGTGCCTGTATAATCCAAACCCTAACTTCATCTCTATTTCTTTAAAAATTGTTCAATTTGAATATCAAATTCAGGTTTTGCTTAATTACATTATTCCGAACTTATCAAAAGCATCAACCGTACTCATTCCCTCTTCCAGTGCTTTTTTTACAAGCTGCTCACCACGAGCTTTTTCAATTGCCCCGACAAAAGCTTCTTCTTCCACTTCTTTAGGTACAATTACCGCTCCATCTCTATCTCCGTAAACAATATCTCCAGGGTTCACTTTGACACCTTCAATTTCAATGGGTACCCGATAATCCACAACCTTACCTCTCGGTCCTTGATCTTGCGCATAACCACCATACGAAAAGGTTGGAAAATCAAGCTTGAGGACTTCATTGGTATCTCTGGAATAACCATGAAGGACAGCTCCGGCAGCTCCCAATTTTATCGCTCTGATACTCATCAGTCCACCCCATAGCGCATATCGGGGAGAAGCGCCGGTACAGATATAAACCTCATTCTCCCTTAAACTATCCAATGCCTCAAACATAATCCCGAAAGGCTTTTTCAGAATGGGATTATGGGTTCCCTCAACAACCTCACTAAAGACATCGGCTTCCAGTACCGGCATAGCCCTTCCAATGACCACAAAATTGTTATTTAATGGCTTAATTGTTGGGGGAAGGAACTGATGCTGAAAACCGAGTTTATCCAGGACATCGCCTACCAAAGCCACAAAAAGCTCTTTTTTCGCTATATTGAATAGCTCATGATCATCTTTCCAAATCGTCATTTTTATTCCGTTTAATCGCTTACATTAATTCTCTTATCCGATCTCTTAATTCATATTGTATTTCTACGAATAAGTCGTAAAACTCAAAGTCGGATATATGCGTATCCGATTTTTCGACAATGATTACCTCGCGACCTTCATTCATTGCAATGTTATGCCATGTCCTTTGAGGTATATTATAGGTTGTTTCGGGCTTCATTAACTCAAACTGTGGCTGCCTCTGTTCCAATTTTGCAGTAATTAATACGGCCTGGCCTTTCAATAAAATAAACACTTCATCCGTATGATTGTGAATATCCGGTCTTGTATTATTTTCTATTTTCCGCTTTTCATCGTAATTCAGTTGGGCAACCTGCCATCCATCCCGAATTAAAAATGGATGATAACCACTGTCTTTAATTGTATATTTTTCAATTGTACTCATCTGTCAACATTCTCCGAATATGTTCGGATTGAACGTAACATTACAGTCTATTCTCAAAAGCTTCTTCAACTTTTTCTGTCTCTCCAATATTTCTCTATTTGTTCTAATGATTTACCTTTTGTCTCTGGTACGTATTTCCAGATGAACCAGATGGCTGGCAAGGTAAGTCCGGCATACAGGAAGAACGTCCCTGATGGCATTATTGCCTTAAAAAATACCGGATTGGTTAACGTGATTAAAAATCCTGTAACCATGAGAGAAAAACTTCCCATTGAAACGGCCAGTCCCCTGATATTTGTGGGGAATATCTCGCTAATGATAACCCATACAATTGGCCCGTAAGAAAACGCAAAACTTGCCACGTAAAACAATAGCGGAATAATTACATATTGCGAGTCAAATGCAAATAATAGACCAACACCCGCAAGGGACAAAAACGCCCCGACTACACCAACCAATAACAGCCGTCGTCTGCCAAATTTCTCAATATTCAGAATTGCAATAAATGTAAATGCCGAGTTTACAATTCCTACCAACACGGCCCCGAGGAATGAACTTTCAACACTTTTCACTGACTCGTTAATAATATTTGGAGCAAAGTACATAATTGCGGCAATACCACTTAGATGTGAGAACATGGGCAACAACACTCCGATAAAAAACGGGATTCGCAGCATTGGTGAAAACAGTTCCTTAAAGCTGCCTCTTTCAGCATATTTTAACTCTTCAATCTCGGCCATTTCTTTTTTTGCCTGCGCTTCGCCACCTACTCTGACCATAATCTTCAAGGCCTCATCATTCCTGTTTTTTGCAACCAGCCAACGAGGGCTTTCCGGAGTTAAAAAGAGCAAGAAGAAAAACAACATGGCAATGGGGATCTCCGTTCCAAACATGCCTCTCCACAATTCTTCGACAAAAACCCAGCGAAAAAAACCGATTTTCTCATTCGATACAATTCCGGCAGCATCACCTGCATTATTTAATACAATCCAATCAATTAAAAATGCAAGCAGAATACCGAGGGTTATCGATAACTGATAGATGGAGACCAGCTTCCCCCGGTTTTCGGGTAAGGTTAACTCTGAGATGTAAATTGGAGCCACAACCGAAGTAATCCCAACGCCAATACCACCAATCATCCGAAAAACAATTAGCCAGTTAAATGCTCCGGTTAGGTTTGATTTAATCCAACCGTGAGTGGTTTCGCCCAAAAACTGAGGAACCAACAAACACCCTACTGCCGAAATTGTTAACAAAAAAGCGGCTAAAATAAGCGTGCGTTTGCGTCCCATTCTATCGGTAACTATTCCCGATACGATGCAACCTGCAATTGTTCCCAAAAGAGCTGAGGAAACTACCCAACCCAGCATTGCAGGAGTTAACTGGAAATGCACCTCCAGAAATGAATTGCATCCTGAAATTATCGCAGTGTCGTAACCAAAAAGAAAACCTCCGATGGTTGAAATAAAACTGATTACAAACAAGTAGAGTGAACTTTTATGCTTCATATTTTTTCCGAACTATGGATTTTTCTCAATTCTGTTGGTATGATACAAATTGTCCAAGTTGAAATTTAGATCAACCACACTTTTATTCGTTCCTTACCTTACAAAGTTCATTTTATAAGTATCAACAGCATGTTCACCTAATGGAAACCTGAGAACTTTTCCTTGTTGACTCGTCCTTTCAGGATTTTCTTCAATCAGATCAGTCTTTGAAAGGGATTTAACCTCCTGACTCAGGTTTAGGCTAATGTTCTTATCAACTCCCTCTGCCTCCATAAATCGGATCACCACATCGTTATCATCTTCAGCCTTTTTCATCGTTGTAATAAGGGCAAACGGATTTGATGTACCTGCAAAACTTTTTTCGGCAGGTAATTCACCTTTTTGTTTATTAACTTTTACAACAGCATATAGTGGATGGTTGGCAGCAACACCAAAATGGAAACCGTTTTTCCATCCCTGGTCATGCGAAGTAATTGAAAATTTAAAACTGTGCTTCCCGGTTTGATGATACCAGTTGCCTTCCCCATGACAGCTTTTATGAGTTGATAATAAAACCGAATTCATTACCGGATAATGAGCCGAACTCATACTGGGATCAATCCAATCGGCAGTAACGACATTGGTAGACATGGTAAATCCGAATCCACTACCATTGGCAGTCATAAAGTTCCGGATTTCACGGGGATGAATTTCTACAGACTTTTGATGATAGGTACCACCCCACGCCGAACCACCAGGACGCATAGCTAGCTCATCTTTACCAACATGAACCATTCCCATGGGAACATCATAAGAAATCTGTGCGCTTTGTTCCATATTCAAAGGGAACATCACCCGTAACTGACGGTTGTGTTCACCCGGCCAATCAGGAATAGTATATTCCAAATCAATTTGTTTTTTCTGATGATAGACCGTAATAAATTGCTCTACAGAAAAAGCTCTCATTTCGTAATCCGATTTGAATTTGGAATAAACTGCACCCGATTCAATCAGGCTCCAACTACTTTCTTTCTCATGAGCCCGTTCCATTCCACCATAGTTAGCGGCAGTTATGGCGACGAACTCTCCTGCTCCATTTCCGTTGTACCCCATGTGGAAAAGATCTCCTGCGACCATTGCCGAGGTATTAAATACCTCTTTATTTAGAGCCTTATCATATAATCTGGTGATACCACCTTGTCCGAGTTCAATGGTGTAAAACTGGTTATCGCAAAAGTTTGAACCGACCGAAATTTCAGCATCTTGTCTTTTCCCCTTTTTAATTAAGAAGGTTTTATACCCTATTGAGGGCATATCTTTCATGCTAAAAACCAGGTCCTTTTTATTTTCGGAAGTAATAAGCTGAGTGGGAACTTTTTTGCCGCCGGTACTTTCAACAATCCAATCATTTCCTTTTAAATGCAAAATATCAATTTTAGCAAAACCATCTCTTCTCCACGATAAATCGTTGAACACGATAATATTCTGTGATTTTTTCAAGCCAACTTTATTCGCAATACTGTTTAACGATGAGTTTAACAGGTCCTTTCCAATTTCATTTCCCCGTTCAAGAGCCACGCGGAACAGGCTGTCGGTAATATGCCCGTTTTTACCTCCCCAACCATGATCGGGATAAATGGCATTGTACCAGGCTTCATCTAGTTCTTTTTGTGGATAAGAAGAAAAATCCTTGTCCAGCAAACAATTTATCGTATTGAATATTTCCGCAGCAGGAATATGAACAGCTGCTTCCTTTTTAGCTTTAATTGCCTGGTAGTGGCCCGCACCATGGATATATAGCCACAGGTTTGGACGCTCGCCATATACTGAATCGATTTTTGCTTCTGGCACATCAACCTCGTGCAAAAACTCCAGGGCAGTGGAGTGCCCTATTTTAGGAATAGCTAATCCCGATTTTTCCGCAATCTTATTCCAGCCTTCAATAAGTTCTTTATAGTATTTAGGACCACCGGCATCTGCACTGATGACCACACCATAATGCGGAGGTATACTTCTTTTGCGGTAGTACCCATTCCAGCTTTTCAATATCTTCGCCAACGCATGCATAGCTGTCACTACATCTTCATCCAGTACCTTATGGTGGTAATGATACCATCCGTAGTTACCCGGACTGTATGTAAAAATACTTGAGCCGTCAGGGCTGTACCAATTATAGAATCCTTCTTTCATCCGAGAAACAAACAGGTAATTGATACCCGATTTTTTAAACAATTGGGGAACTTGCAGCGAACGTCCCGGCACATCAATATTGTAGGCGACATGCGCATCCATTCCGGGTAATGCTTTTTTAATCCACCGGCGACCCAAATAAGATTGACGAACCAACTGTTCACCAGATTCAAGCCCCTCATAAGGTTGAGTAAATGTTGCTCCCCATTCAAAGTTTCCAGACTTGTAGACATCGATAATACGTTGTTTATCCTCCGGTGAATCCTCTACAGCTTCCATCAAGTTGAGACTTTGCTCCATCTCAAATTTAAAATCAGGCGCCTCTTCCATAAGGTCAAGAGCAGGAATTACGATATCGTGTACACGTTCATGTCGACAACTGTCAGGTGTATTCATCCACGCGATATCCTGATGAGAAGAGACTATCACGTGAACTTTACCTTCTCCAAAATAGTCCCAGTCGGCTGGAATTAGCGGCTCGAAATGTTGTTCACTTACAAGTACTTTTTTCTTCTCCTTTTTCGTAATTGTTAAAAAACCAGGATTGCCGATAAGTGGCAATGAAATTTGAACTTCCCCACCTTCAAGCTTTTTTACGGGAAGTAATTCACCATTAAAGCTTACTTCAATACCTTCTTTCCACCATTTACTTTCAATAACAGCCTGAACTTTATAGCTTCCATTTATCAATGCGTATTGGTATGGTTTCTCATATGAAAACACCATCATTTTCTCCTGTGAGTTTCCCGAAACTATTTGCGGCAGCACCGTATAAATCAATGATAACAAAACTAATTTCTTCATATTGATTAATTTATTTTTTCAATTTTCGTCGGCCATTGTATATTCCGTAAGAACATTACTTTAATGTGTTAACAGCAGCTCCAATGATATCCAATCCGACGGCCTGACATACTCATTTTTATGATCCTCTTTGCATCATGTTTAACATGCCTAACCGGTTTGGCTATTTTGTATAAAAAACTAATTTTTCCCACAAGATTTTCGAATTTCCAATTTGGTCTTCAGATATTGCTGATCGTAGGTCAATTTCTTTTCAACTAAGTTGTCCAGCAATATTTCGACGGCCTTATCGCCAATTTCTTCAACCGGCTGATTGACTGAAGTTATTGGCGGTTCAATCAGATCAAAAAAACTCATTTGACCAAAGCTAACAATCGCAATTTCATGAGGAATTTTTACAGACAATTTTCGCAATTCACGTAAACCTTGCGTAGTTAAATAATGAGTGGCAAATACAATCCCGTCCACTTTGTGTGTTGATTGTACCAACGACTTGATTGCTTCCATCATTTCGCAATCCAAATGGTCAGGATCCAGTTCTTTTACGTTTTTCATTCCTTCATATAGACCATATTTTTTTAAGGTTTCCTCATAACCGATTAAGCGTTGCCGAATAGCTTCCAGTCCTGGTTTTAAGGTCACAAAGCCGATATGCTTCTTCCCTAATTTTATTAATTGTTCAACAGCTTTTGAAGTGCCTCCTGCATTATCCACTACAACAAAGTTTGTTTCTACATCCGGATAATGGCGGTCAATTAGAACAAATGGGAATTGCTGATTTTTCAAGCGCACTACATCCTCCTGATTTTTCTGTGTCGAAGCAATAATTAATCCGTCTACCTGTCTGTCCAACATCATTTGAATTAATTCATTTTCCCGTGTCCGGCTTTCTCCGGTACTGCTATAGACAACGGTATATCCTGACAATCTGGCTTTGCGCTCTATTCGCCTGGCAATTCTGGAATAGAAGGTATCGGAGATATTAGGAACAATCAAACCAATGGTTTCACTCTTACCTCTACTCAATCCTCTTGCAAGTTGGTTTGGCCTGTAGTTGTGCTCATTGGCATACTTAACGATTTTCTCCTGAGTTTCCTTACTCACTCGCTTCTCGTCACCTCTGCCATTTAAGACAATAGATATTGTCGATTTTGAAATCTTTAGTTTCTCTGAAATATCCAGTAATGAGATCTTTTTCACGCTTAATTTTTTTGCCAAACCGATTTGGCTAATTTTCCAAAAAATAAGGCATATTTTGCCCTTTCCATCCTCAATCAATAGTATTTGTCTTTTAAAAGTAAAAATGTAATTGACAAAAATCAAGCAAATAAAGAAAAGAATTAAAAACATATGGATGAATAAAGAATCTACTCTATTAGGTTGATCCATCCCTTATAAACATTTTTCCTGGAGCGCTCATCCATCATATCAAATGTCACCTCAGCGAGATAATAATAAATTCCTGAAGGTACTTTTTTACCCAGGTGATTAATTCCCTGCCAATGAATTAAAACATGTTTCTCTTTCTCCTCTAAATTATTGTAAACCTCTTTGCCATTTCTATCATATACATAGAAATCGACATTTCTAACAAATCTTGGACATTTGTAGGAATTGGTGGCTTCATCGAACGTATCAAAGGCATGGAAAGTATCGTTCATTCCATCATTGTTTGGAGTGAAGACATTTGGCAATTCATAAAACGGACAATTGTCATTACAGATCGCTTCTGTGAGTTCGCTTTCATTCCCTGATCGATCCACGGCAGATATTTTGTAGCACCCTTTGAAGGAGATCAACCCCTGATGTACATAAGAGGTATTCACCACATTGTCGATCAATTCGAAAGCGCCTTCTTCGCCGGTTTCTGAGAAATAGATCTTATAACTTCTGATATCCTCATCGCATGCTCCGTCAACCGCGACCTCCCAATTCAATTCATTGAAAAAATCTCCATATTCGCAGGGTTTTTCATTTACAAAATTGATACAAGTAGAATCCACGTTGAGATTAACTATGACGAATTCTTTTGGCGTACATGGTTTGATCATATCATTTGGATGAGCGCATGCAATCTGTGAGTTATTGATAAGTGGCTCCAGAATCTTCGGGTTACCGTATGTTCCATTTGTCACAACATAATAGCAATACGCCTGTGTGTTTATTAATTGATCATCCCCGGTAACGCTTCCGTCATCTAAATATACAAATCCATCAGCAGACACATTTACACTATCTATTAGCACAAGCTCCTTGGGATCATCAGTTATGTTATCTCTATAAATCAAATGATATGGGTGCTCTTGAGAAACATTAGACCATGGAACTTCAGCTCTCCAGTGCAATTCGAGGGCTCCTGTGATCGGAGATGGATCCAACCTGACAGAAGAAGCAGTAGCAGTGGTATCTATGGCATTGTTATCACTGTCATAGACGACCACCCTGTAATTGTAAGGAGCGTTTGTCGTATTTAGACCGGTATCCACAAATGTAGTATCGGTTATTTTACCTCCGGAGATTAATTGTGTTTGACTGGAAGAAAAACCTTCACCGCGGTATAATTCATACGTATATGGAGGAGGGAAGGTCGATCCGTCAATATCAAAAGGGGATGTCCACTTCACAAAAATCTCACCGTTGGAGGAGTCTGTCTTTCGCACATCCACATTGGTGATCAATGAACCGAAATCACCTTCAAACTCTTCGATCACGACACAAGCTTCGGTTGAGACTATACTTTCTCCCCCTGCAGGATCCTGGAATACGGCAACCAATCGATAGCAATAGGTTGCTCCCCACTGCAATCCTTGCCCATTATTTGTGTCGGTATACTGAAATTCGTCAATATCAAGAGTTGTGACAAATTCATACCCGGCATAGCTCGGCATGCCCAGTTCGCAATGACCGGGATCAAACTCATAGCTATCCACCCTTCGCCACACCTGCATCGAAGTAGCCTGGTCGCAGAGGTATGGTTCCCACGATAATTCCACCTTATTCCCTTTGCCTTGCTCTGCCATCAGTCCTTCGGGCGGAGGACCTACAACCCGGATAAACCAGGATGCAAAATCGGCCAATGCCGGCCCTCTTCCATGAGATATATCCGGCAGGTCAACAGCTTTTACGTTCACCTGATACGCTCTTTCTCTCACATGAGAACAATCTGTCTGCCAGGAAAAGGTTAACTTGGCAGGCGGATTCTGCGGTACATCAGGATAAGGTGAATATGAAGCAGGACTGGAATTAATTTCATATACACTTCCAAATGATGACAATACAATTGGATCGTTGTCAGGATCAGTGGCAAATACCTCCTGTATCAAAAGATCTCCTGCAACCACACAGGTATCGGGGGGAGGTTCAATTTCAGGAGGTTCATTGTCACAATCATAAACAATGATCTGCATATCCCGCGTCACATATCCCAGTGGATACCACACCCCATCTATTTTTCTCCATTCAACGATACGGAAAGCTATATTGTACTCCCCCTCTCCTCCCGGAGCATCCCATACGACATCACCTGTTTTCTGGTCCAGATCAATACTTGCAGGGCCGGTTTTATCTTCATTTTTGGCATCATACATTTCCCAGTCATTTTCATCGGGGAACCTGTAATTCACCACCGGAACACCAACATCCTGCTTTGGTATGGTGAATTCATAAGATACACTATCTCCGTCGGCATCTACCGCACCGGCATTGTGGAGGAATGTTACCCCAATACAGGCATCGTCAATGGGAGGATTTAGTAATTCAGGAGTGCTGTTACACCCAAGGAATGGATCAATAATAACGACCGTTTCAACGTAATATGGAGTTTTAACAGAATTGTCCATATTGACAATAAGGTCATTTCTATCCCGTTCCCTATAACTAACCGTATAAACACCCGGTCCGGGAAAAGTATGTTCCACATAAAATATATTTAATGCTATTTCATTTCCCAATTCCGCATAAACATCCGGTTTACCTACTTCGAAATCATGCTTTATCGTACCATCGCCAAAATTCATTTCTCCAGCACCAAAGCGTATATCCGATCCGAGATCGGTATATCCTGTCAATGCAAACTCATAGGTAAAGTTCAGACAGGAGATCAGCTTCGCAGTAATTTCACCTGCTCTGATATGGGTTCCGTATACGCTCGTATGGAAAAAACTGATAAAAATACAAGCAGCTAAAAAAGAGATAATGGTCTTCACAACTATGAATTGTGGGTACTATATCTTTAAAGAAAATTATCTCTTTTTATTATCAGCAAAGAAGTTTTTTTTGAAAAGATGTTTATGCAATAATTATACCTCGCCCTTTACTTTTTTGAACGCTGACAGAACCTGACTTTGATTTTCATCCTTAGTCCCCAACAAATAATTACCTGCCTTTAACTCCTTCATTTCGATTACAGCATTTGATCCGGATTCCAGTTTTCATATTGCTTACACTCAACTGCAA
The DNA here is from genome assembly GCA_022360055.1 of Cytophagales bacterium. Lineage (GTDB taxonomy): Bacteria > Bacteroidota > Bacteroidia > Cytophagales > Cyclobacteriaceae > JAAUQL01. Next base: position 22,470 of record JAKSDO010000070.1, read on the forward strand.
TCAACTTCAGAAACCTACTAAGCATTGTCCTTTGCATACTACTTAGGTCATCAAGTCGGATCGACCTTTCGACCTATGCTTATAAAATAGTAAATCAACTTAACTGTTCTTAACTACTTCCTATAAATATTATCTTTTGCGCTGATTTATGGGTATTGCCAAATCATTGGTTAACTGATCCTAATTAATAGATCGAAATCATGTATATAAATCTTGAAATCATGTACCCTAACGACAAAGTTGTTCCAGACCTGCGTCAAGCTAAAAAATCGGTTTTTTTTGTCAAAGTCCACCTTACCCTTAATTGCATTCAAAAGTACTATTCAATTTGAATTTATCTGTACTTTGAAGATTTTGACCGTATTCGGAATAGTTCCATCAGTAAAGACCTAAAGGTTTTCAGGGAGAAAATAATGTACCGGGAAAACAAAGCCAAAAACATCATTCATCAATCGGATCCTTTTTCATGTGATGAATTCAAGGTCAAGTTTTTTGAAATGGAGGAAATCAAATTTCTGATGTCTGTGTTCTTTTGATAGAGCGTTATCTTCATTTGCCGAGCAAGGTAAACTAAGTACTTGCAGAAAATATAATAATGCAAAAAACTCATTGAAGAAATATGGAACCAAATTGTACCTATCTGATGGGTTAGTAACAAGCATGATACTTTATAACATAAAATGAGTAATTTCGAGGAATATATTTTTTACAATACAGGTGCAAAATGAATTGGAAGTCAATGATGCATTCATACAAGTTTAGTGTTTTAAGAACTATCAATTGTATCTTAGGTTTTTTTCTATTTACAACCATTCTTTCTTGTACGGACGACAGCAAAAAAACGGAGACCTTGTTTTCTTTAGTCCCCTCAAAAGTATCAGGAATTACCTTCTCAAATAATGTCAAAGAAACTGCCCGTCTGAATTATAATAACTTTTTATACCTGATCAATGGAGGAGGTGTTGGCATTGGTGATTTCAACAATGATGGGCTGGAAGATATTTATTTTTGCTCCAACCTGGAATCAAACAAATTGTATATTAACCGGGGTAATTTTGAATTTGAAGACGTTACTGCCCAAGCTGGAGTGGGAGCGGAAAAAGGTTTCAAAACAGGAGTATCAATAGTAGATATAAATGGGGACGGCTTTGACGATATCTATCTTTGCAAAGCCGGGTGGACTAAAAACGAAAATTTGACACACAACCAGCTTTTTATTAATAATGGAAATTTGACGTTTACAGAATCCGCAGATACCTATGGTCTGGATGATAATGGATATGCCACAAATGCTGTTTTTTTTGACTATGATTTGGATCAGGATCTGGACCTGTTTATAGTCAATACACCTATAGATTGGCGCCTTACCAGCGCTGCGATAGTACTCAAAAGCGTTTATAAAGACGACAAAACACTCACCTTGAGAGGTAGTGATAAACTGTACAGAAATGACGGATTGAAATTTACCGATGTCACGGAAAAGTCCGGTATTTTAAGAGATGCGGGCTTCGGGTTGAGTGCTTCTATCGGCGACATCAACAACGATGGATTCGCCGATATCTATGTGGCCAATGATTTTATCAGCCCTGATTATCTCTATATCAATACAGGTAAAGGCACCTTTTCAGAAAAGAGTCATGAGTATTTTAAACATATTACCTGGTCCAGTATGGGTTCGGACTTGGGAGATATCAATAACGATGGTTACTTGGATCTGTTTACACTGGACATGAAGTTCACCGATTATGAAACGGCCCAAAGAAACATATATACTGTAAACAGAGAGCAATTTAACATTAGGTCGAAGAATGGGTATCACAAGCAGTATATGATGAACACCCTTCAGCTCAACAATGGGATCGTGAATGGCAAACAAACATTTAGTGAGATCGCACAACTGGCCGGACTGTCTGCGACAAACTGGAGCTGGTCGGTGCTAATGGCTGATTTTAACAATAACGGATATAAAGATCTGCACATTACCAATGGCATTCAGCGCAACGTCCTGGATCGTGATGGCCAGAAGGCCTATTGGAATCTTTTGCAACGCACCAGGGGTAAACCAACGGAAAATCAATTTCAACAAGTCATCAAGAAGTTTCCGGTTGACAGTGTCACCAATTATGGTTTTATGAATAATGGCGATCTTACATTTTCTGATGTATCCAATCAATGGGGGGTAGATCAGGCTAGTAATTCTAATGGAGTTGCTTATGCAGACTTTGATAATGACGGCGACCTTGATTTGGTCGTAAACAATGTAAACGATGAAGCATATTTGTATAAAAACAATGTAGATTCAAGTAACTTCATTCAGTTCGAGTTGGTTGGGCCAAAAGGCAATACTTCGGGCATTGGGGTCAGGATCAAAATATCGTACAACGATGTTTCACAGATTTATGAGCACCAAAAATCCAGGGGATATTTATCGTCATCAACAGATATAATTCATTTTGGATTAGGCAGTACACAGGTCATTGATGAAATTCTTATCACCTGGCCATACGGCGTCGGCCAGCAATTAAAGGACATCAAATCCAATCAACGGCTAAAAATAAACTTCACGGATGCCACTGCTTTCAATAATATTGAAGAAGCTATAACACCTTATTTTGTAGAGAACAATGATCTTATAAAAGATCCATTTAACCATGAAGAGACCGAATTTGATGATTTTTCAAAACAAACGCTACTGCCAAACAAGTACTCTCAGGATGGCTCGGCCTTGTGCTATGCGGATATCAATAATGACGGTTTATCTGATTTTTATGTAGGAGGGGCAAAAGATCAACCCGGTGAAATTTACATACAACTTCCAAATAAAAAATTTAGATCTATTGCTATAGATGATTTTACGAACGACAGAAACTATGAAGACAATAATGCTATTTTTTTTGATGCAAATGACGATGGATTTCAGGACCTTTTTGTGAGTAGCGGGTCGTACGAACTGGATGAAGGCAGCACTGATTTTTTGAATCGCTTATACCTGAATGTCGGCGGGTCGGCCTTTGAAAGAAGCCATGAGATTCCAAAGATATTTTCAAGCTCAAAAGCATTGGCATCCGGAGATGTTGATAACGATGGAGATGTGGACCTATTTATTGGTGGATATGTAATTCCCGGGAAATACCCCTTTGCCTCTGATTGTCAGTTATTGATAAATGATGGCGGGATATTTCGAGATGACATCAAATCATTTTTTTCTCAGGAGTTGATTAACCCCGGATTGATCACCGACGCAGAGTTTGTTGATATTGACAGCGATGATGATCTTGACTTAATAGTATCCGGTGAGTGGATGCCCATTCAAATATTAGTAAATGAAGAAGGAAAATATATTGAATCTCCAAAGGGAAATGATCTCGATAAATCAAATGGATGGTGGAAGGATATTGTGGTGAGCGATATAGATTCGGATGGTGATATCGATATCATCGCAGGAAACATGGGGGCAAATTTCAGATTTAGCGCTTCGGAGGATGATCCGTTTCATTTGTTTTCCGGGGATTTTGACAATAACAATACTGTTGAATCGATATTGGCAACACGCACCGGAACAAAATATTACCCGGTTCGCGGAATGGAAAGCCTGACAGCCCAAATACCTTACGTCGCAAAAAAGTTGAATTCATTTAAGGCTTATGCAAAAGCAGATTTAAGTGGTATTTTGGGAAGGAATTTTAAAGCATTTCCTCATTATCTAACCCACACATTCGAGAATTCCATTTTTATCAATAATGGCCACAACAGCTTTGAACGTCATGCGCTACCAAATCATGCCCAGGTTTCCGTTGGAAATAGTATCCTTGTCAGAGACCTGGATAATAATGGCAAACTGGATATAATTATTTCGGGCAACCAATATGAGATGGAAGTAGAAACTGCCCCTCAGGATGCGGGAATCGCTTGTGTACTCTTGCAAGATAAATATGGATCGTTTGACTGGATACCCCCTCAGGCAAGTGGATTGATGCTGGATCGGAATGTGAAAAGAACCGTTTTATTTGATGACATATTGATTGTTGGAAATAACAATGATATTATTCAGACTTATATCTTAAATAAATGAACAAAAACTCAGACAACGTTAGTATTGCACATCCCTCAAAAATCCCAATCATCTGTTCTGAAAGGCGATGCGGGTAATCCTTGTTCGTTGTTGGCCGATTCCGGATTGTCAGCCCATGCATAGCGAACAGCTAATGGATCTTTTATGTCCGGGTGCCAAACCATCACTTTATTTCCCTCAATTTTTGCTTGTGATCAAATAAAATTCTTATCTGCGCCAGCAATGGAAAAATAACGCAATTTCTGTTCACACCTGCTTTTAAGGTCACCTCCGAAAGTTTCAAACGTGCATATTATTGTACCATGCTTTTCTCCGTTGACTTATACAATGGACCTGAACTCACTACCTCCTGATCGTAATAAGCAACTCGCTGTGCCTCCGGGGCTAAGCGATGCCCGACATCCTTTTGAGGGCCTACGAAATTAGGCACCTCAGGCACAGTGAAGCACCTAATATTCGGATTTGAGACCTGAGCTATTTCTTTTCCATAAATGGATTTAGCATTAGTCAGCTTATGATTCAGGATCAAGCAGAGAACCTGTGGGAAAGGATAATAAAACGGTTATTTGCAAGATCCTCTGAAAAGTAAGGATTTCTACCATAGGTTATAAAAGTATTTGACAAAGGAAAACCAGCCGGTCCACAGAAATGTTTTTGATCATCTGTATGCCAGGACACTCAGAGCCAA
>JAKSDO010000134.1 GCA_022360055.1 Cytophagales bacterium
AGGCGATGTGGTAAAGATAGCAATTTATAATTAACCCGGATCAGGGTTGCCGACCCGTCATGGAAATCAACGGTTAAAACAGATGTATAATCAAAAGCTCTAAAGCACTGAAAAAGTTAGGAAAATTAAGATTAAATCAATTGAGTAAAAATGAAATGGATAAAAGAGAAATGCGAACCTTGAAAGGAGGGTGTATTAATTGTCTATGCTTGTATCAAGGAGAGCAGTGCTCGTTAGGTGATGACTATTACGGAGGATCATCTGAATGGGATAATTTGGATGCAAATGAGTATAGCATTCCATAATAATGAGAATATTTTCCTAGGGGACTTCAAAAAAGTCCCCAATCGAGATAAATAGAAGAATTCTACGTCAAAATAATGTCATAATGAAAATAGATATCTTTTTTACAATATTAATTATAGTCTTGAAGCAAGCGTCATGTACTTATAATAAAAATGTTGAAGTAATTGAATGTACCAAAACATTTAATGACAATCAAAAGGTAGAATTCCTGAAATTCCCTGAAATTGGTGAAGACACCCTTAAAGCCTCTTTTTTTGCCGATACGGTAATATATATCCCGCTTGAAACGACTAATGAAAGTTTAATACAAACAATCCGTAAACAAATATGGGTGGGTGATTCGATTATTTTAATAAATAATCGCTTTAACTTATTAATGTTTTTACGAAGTGGGGAATTTGTCAGGAAAATAGGAAAGCGAGGAAAAGGGCCGGGAGAAAATCAAAGTATTTTCTGCTTTGATATACTCCGTGATACCATTCACTTGTCTTCTTCAGGCAAAAGATCTCTAATCCGGTATACAATGGATGGGGATTTTTGTGATGAAATTCAATTCAATGGGCAGCCATTTTATTTCAATAGTACGACTAATAATGAATTTGCATGGTACAATTTTTCTAAAGGGGAAATATATGTCTATAATGAAGATTTAAATAGAGCAGATACGATTGTAATTGAACATGGTGTAACTGAAGGTAGATATAAATTTGTACATTACTCTCGACATATGCCTTACTTTCAGAAAACTGCAACAGGTCTGCTTTTTAATAATTATTTAAGTGATACGGTTTGGGCCATAACAAAAGGAGAAAAAGAACCTGCTTTTATCCTTAATATGAATGATAAGTTGTTGCCATGGGAAAAGCAGGTAGAATTTTGCGAAGGTGATTTCAAAAAGTGGCAACAGATAGCAAAATCTTATGAAATTGTACATCTTATCCCTTTTTCTCGCTATATAATTATTTTCCAAAAACATTGGATCGAAAAAAGTTTTTCTGCCATTTATCTTCAAAATAGGCTTACCAGGGAAATCGAAAGGTATAATACTTCATTCATCTATGATGATATGGTGGGCTGGCAAAAACTATCTAATTTTATTTTTACAGGTTCAACAGATTTTCTTGTTGCAGTAATATACCCCCATGAATTGCAAGAAGATCTGAACTCAAATCGAGAAAACATTAAAGAAAGGGCTCCTCCTATATGGCTTAACCAGATGAAATCCATTGATGAAAATGATAATCCCATTTTGGTCTTAATCAAAGTAAAAAAATAACTGCAATGAATATTAATTTTTTGAGAATTAGTGGTGGTGATGTAAAATCCAATTTAATTAATTTAAAACAACTTGTTTTTGAAGTCACCGATATATGCAATTTATATTGTAAATATTGTGGTTATGGTGAGTTTTATGATGGGTACGATCCTCGAGGGAAGGAAGCTTTATCTATAAAAAAAGCTAGCAACATACTAAACTATTTGACCGGACTATGGGAAGATAATATCCACAGTCCAATATGCCAACCATTTACATTGGGTTTTTATGGAGGCGAACCTTTGATAGGGATTAATTTTATAAGAGAGGTTATCCATTACACGGAATCATTGCATATCACACGTAAGAAATTACATTATAATATGACCACAAATGGAATACTACTTGATAAGTACATGGATTACTTGGTTGATAAAGAATTCAGATTATTAATTAGCCTCGATGGAAATGAGAAAGATCATTCCTATAGGGTTGACCATCAAGGTAAAAATTCTCATAAAAAAATAATGTATAACCTTCGGCTGCTTCAACGAAAATACCCCGATTATTTCAGAAGATTTGTCAGGTTTAATACCGTTTTGCACGACAGGAATAGTGTTAAAAGTGCGTACCATTATATATGGACTCAGTTTGGAAAAAAAACCAAGATTTCAAGTTTGAATAATTCAGGTATTCGAAAGGATAAAGTTCAAGAATTCTATGAGATGTTCCAAAACAAAGACGACAGTATTGAAAAAACCAGTAATCGTAAAGAATTGGAGACGGAGCTGTTTTTGGAAGCTCCTAATATTAGCCGGTTGAGTTCTTTTCTATATAGATATTCGGGAAATATTTTTGATAGCCAACGTTCATTACTATATGATAAAAATAAAATTGAAACTGTACCTACAGGCACCTGTACCCCATTTTCTAAGAAAATGTTTGTTTCTGTCAACGGAAAGATACTGCCTTGTGAGCGAGTGAATCATGAATTTGCCATGGGCCAGGTATTGGAGGATGAAGTGAAAATGGATTTTGAGCATATCGCAGACATGTACAATGATTATGTTTTCAGATTTCAAAAACAATGTACTTCGTGCGCTTGTATTAGAACGTGTGGTCAATGTGTATTTCAAATAGATGAGATTCATGGCCCCAATCCGAGATGTCACGGTTATGCTGGCCTTAAGGCGTTTCAAAACTACGTAAACGAGAATTTAGATTACCTGGGTAAAAATCCAACGCTATATAAAAAGATAATGCATACTGTCCGCATTGAAAGCTAATAGAAAAACAATGAAAAAATTCTGGCTGGTTCTTTTTCCCGATACGTTTTTATGGATCAAAAATGGTCAAGGGATAATTTATAACTCTATTAATTTCAGGCATTTTACTTTTTGTTGTTCTGACGATATCAAAAAACTGTGTGATACCATAGTTGACCTGGATAGCTTATATTCGGTGGAAATAACAGATTCATTATTATGCAATAAGCAAGTAAGGCAATGGGTAGATGCTGTAACTAGCATGGATGCGGGCGTACTAATTGAGCAAAATGGTAGAAACAAGAAAATGGTTTCGTATTACCCGTATTTGAAGATCCAGGATAATAAAGACCATATCCTTTGGGAGCATAATCTGAACATAGGAGGGAGGATTATACAAAACCTGGATGAACTCATCTTTTATATCAATGGCTCGGCAAATGGTTCTGATCAACTATTCAGGCAGACAAATTACCCATTGGATTCGACCATGTCTCTTAAATTTGAACAGATTGAATCATTTGTAACGAAATGTAGAAACGGATCGATTAGCAAGATTACTTTCGTTGGAGATTTGCTTAACTATACTGATCTCCACAAATTGAAGAAGTGGATTCATACCAACGATTATTTCATTCATCTGGTTTTGCTTGCAGATGATTTTCAAACAGATCTCACAACGTCCGAGTGGTTTTCTAGCGAAAGGATTACGGTCGAAATTGTAATCAATGATTATACTTCTCTAGACCAACTTGAATACTTGGAAGATTTTTCGGATAAAGTGAGTTGGAAATTTCCGATAAACTCTGTTGCTCAATTTGAGTCGGCAAACACCGGTATATATGAAAAAGAGTTGAATGACTACGACATTATTCCAATCTATAACGGCCGCAACGCAACGTTTTTTGAAGCGCATGTCTTCATGACCAAAGACGAATTTTGTGATCTAAATCTATCGCGTCGGGAAGTTTTTATCAATATGGCCCTTAATATCAATTATTTTGGCAAGTTAACCATTATGCCAAATGGAATCGTTTATGCGAATGTAAATCGCGAACCTTTGGGGAACACCGATACACCCATTTATGATATGGTTTTTAAGGAAATGACCGATGGACGATCCTGGTTGCGTATTCGTGACTATGAGCCGTGTCGTAATTGCTTATATCAATGGCTATGTCCATCTCCCGGTAACTATGAGCTTGTCATGGGCACACCAAACTTATGTCATGTATTTAGCCCAGCGGAAAAAGCGGATAAAGCGGTTATGAATTGCTAAGAGACCAAATGAATGCCATATCAAATCATCTTTATGTAGTAGAACATTATGCTTTTAAGTATCAGGACGGATATATATTCATGGATGTAAATACCTTGGATGTATATGTTCTTGATGAAATGGAGTATGGTATTATCAAGGGAGTTAAGGCTCGTTCAGTTGATAATGGATTAAGTCAGCTTTTTGAGGTATATGGAGCAGATAAGATCAATAGAAAAACAAAGGAGTTACTGAAACATGGGATTCTGGAGAACATTAAAAAGACAAAGTGTATTTCTGAAAGTAATATCGATAAGGAAAAGGTAAAATCAATCACTTCTATTGACATTCTGCTTTCGGAAGATTGCAACATGGCTTGTAAATATTGCTTTGTTAAAAATGGCCGGTATCATGGTAAGTCAGCCTTGATGGGATTGGATGTCGGGAAAAAGGCGATAGATTTTCTCATTCAAAGATCTGGCAATCGAAATGATTTACACGTTTGCTTTTTTGGAGGTGAACCTTTAATGAATTTCAAGTTAATAAAAGATATTGTCGCATATTCGAAAGAAGAGAGTAAGAAATTTAACAAATTTTTTCGTTTCACCATAACCACAAATGGTACCTTACTAAACGATGAGATCGTTGATTTTTTTCATAAACACAGAATTAAAGTTACGCTAAGCATTGATGGGGATGCAGCCTCCAACAATATAAACAGACCACTAAAAAATGGGGGAAGCTCTTATGCGGCAATAACCAGGATGCTAGAGAAGTTGGATCAACGCGATATCAGCTATGCGGCGAGAGTTACGATTTCTTCACTAACCATGGATAGAATTGCTGACAATTATGAGCACTTGATCTCCTTGGGTTTCAAAAGGATTCATCTGGAAAATGCTTATGGCCCTAGTGGTGAAATATTCATAAGCAATAAAAGTGATATAGAAAAAGTAAAAAAGCAGTATTCCCTTATTGCCGACAAGGCAATAGATAAAATCAGATCAGGCCGGCACTTCAATATTGAAACTTTACCATTTCCATTAGGAAAAATTGTTAACAATAGAGCTGTTTCACATTCCTGTGCTGCCGGCAGAGGGTATATGGCAGTTGACGTAAACGGTTCTATCTACCTATGCCATAGATTGGTGGGAAATGAGGAATTTAGAATAGGTAATGTGGTTCAAGATACATTTGATACCGGATTATCTGCAATTCTTGAAAAGGACATGAACGTAGAAAACAGGAAAAATTGTAAAAACTGTTGGGCAAGACACCTGTGTGGAGGTGGTTGTTATGCAATTAACTATGAACATAATAAGGATATTGATTTGGTGCCGCAAATTTATTGTCAGCAAAAAAAACATTCAATAAGATTGGCCCTTGCCGTATATGCAAATGCCGGACAATAAAGAGAAAAATCAGCTATTATTCATTTTATATAAAGCGTACTAGATAATCGTTGATTTTTTTTCTGGCGAAGAACCTTAAATGGTTGTAATAACCATTCTCCCTGAAAGAGGGCGATCTAAGATGCATATGAGAGTAGGTTGTTAAATAAACAATTTGTTGCCTGGGATGTCAGAGAGTGATTTATGAGCAAATTTCCTCACTACAAACAACTCGACGCTATGGATTGCGGACCGAGCTGTCTAAGGATGATCGCCAGATACTATGGAAAAAGCTACAGTTTGCAGTCTCTGCGCGATAAGACCTATACGACGCGTGAAGGGGTTTCCTTGCTGGGCATAAGCGACGCAGCCGAAAACATAGGGTTCAGGACTAAAGGTTACCGGCTTACATGGGAACAGTTGCGCGATGAGGCGCCCCTGCCCTGCATCGCCCATTAGAACCAGCGGCATTTCGTAGTAGTCTACGACATCAAAACTAATGATAATTTCGGTTTCAAACGAAATAGAGAAAAAGGCGCAGTTATCCATGTGGCAGATCCTGCCAAAGGTTTATTGAAATATTCTGAAGTGGAGTTCCAAAGCTGCTGGTTCAGTACCACCAACAATGGAAAGAAGGAAGGTACGGCTTTGTTGTTGGAGACTACCCCGGATTTTTACAGCCAGGAAGATGAACAAAAAGGCAAGTTGAAATTCATGTACCTGCTGGATTACCTGCAACCGTACCGGAAGTATATCCTGCAATTGATGCTGGCTATGCTCACAGGCAGTATGATCAGCATAATATTTCCTTTCCTGACCCAATCGATAGTAGATTACGGTATTGGCAACAGCGACCTTGCCTTTATCATCATGGTATTGGTCGCTCAGATGATACTGACCATGGGGCAGACGGCCAATGGCTTTATCCGCAACTGGCTGATGCTACATGTCACTACGCGCATAAGTATTTCACTCATATCCGATTTTTTGATCAAACTAATGAAGTTGCCCATCTCTTTTTTTGATGTAAAAATGATCGGTGACATCATGCAGCGCATCGGCGACCATAATCGTATTCAATCGTTTTTGACAGGTTCATTGATCAACATCATTTTTGCCGTTATTACATTGGTGATGTATACGATAATAATGGCTACCTATCATCTGGGTATATTGGGTATCTTTTTTATCGGCAGCACGTGTTACGTCAGTTGGGTATTGCTGTTCCTGAAGAGGCGGAGGGAGTTGGATTACAAGCGATTTCAACAGGCATCGGCCAACCAAAGCAATGTGGTGCAGTTGGTCAACGGTATGCAGGAGATTAAACTTAATGCCTGTGAAAAGCAAAAAAGGTGGGAATGGGAGCGTATCCAGGCCAGGCTATTTAAAGTGAGCATAAGGGGACTGGCTTTAAATCAAAACCAACAGATCGGAGCTGTTTTTATCAACCAGGCAAAAGATATCATGATCTCCTTTCTCTCGGCCAAAGCAGTCATTACCGGCGATATGACCCTCGGCATGATGATGGCCGTGCAATACATTATAGGGCAATTGAATGCCCCTATCCAGCAGTTCATCGGCTTCACCCAAACGGCACAGGATGCAAAAATAAGTCTGGAGCGCCTGGGAGAGATCCATGACAGGGACGATGAAGAAAATCCGGAGGATCGTAAAATAGCTGTTATCCCAAAGGCAAAAAACATTACCATAAAGCGCCTTATGTTCCAATATGAAGGCCCTCATTCCGAAAAAGTATTGAGAACTATTAACCTGAACATACCGGCAAACAAAGTGACGGCTATCGTGGGCACCAGCGGCAGCGGCAAAACGACGTTGATCAAGCTGCTGCTTGGTTTTTATGAGCCTGCCGAAGGGGAGATTATCTTAAATGGAATTCGCCTTCAACAATACAGCCAGCGGGAGTGGCGAAAAAAATGTGGCGTGGTCATGCAGGAAGGATATATTTTCTCAGACACGATCCGCAACAACATTGGGGTAATCGATGAACATCCCGATCCGGCAAGAATTGATCAAGCCGTAACTACCTCAAACATAAAGAAGTTTATTGAAGGGCTTCCATTAGGCTATGATACCAAAATCGGCAATGACGGACATGGCTTGAGCGCGGGCCAAAAACAAAGAATACTTATTGCAAGAGCAGTGTATAAGGATCCGGAATACCTCTTTTTTGATGAAGCCACCAATGCCCTGGATGCAAAAAATGAACGGGTAATTATGGAAAATCTCGACCGGTTCTTTGAAGGACGCACAGTTGTAGTTGTGGCCCACCGTCTGAGTACGGTAAAAAAAGCGGATCAGATTGTGGTGTTGGAAAAGGGAGAGATTATAGAAACCGGTACGCATGCGGAATTAGTGAGCAAGCAAGGGGCGTATTACCATCTGATAAAAGACCAGTTGGAATTGGGTGAGTAATCTACTCAAATAATCTTGTAAAATGCCAGATATTCAAAATCGTCATCTCGAAGCCTTCAGCGAGGAAGTGCAGGAAATCATGGGGCATGTCCCCAGGTGGATAGTCCGGTGGGGCAT
>JAKSDO010000199.1 GCA_022360055.1 Cytophagales bacterium
ATCAATAATTCGCTTTACTACCCTGGAAGTATTCGCAGCGAGCTCGGAAGGTTTTAGTATTACGCAATTTCCGGCCGCAAGCGAACCAACCAAAGGCTGAAATATCAGCATTACGGGATAGTTCCACGGGCCAATAATCAGTGATTGTCCAAAAGGTTCATAATATACGAAGCTTTTGGAAGGGAGACTTGCCAGAGACGACTTTACTCTTGTAGGTTTTACAAGACCCGGAAGTCTTTTGATGAAGTATTTTATCTCTTCCCGAACAAGCGCGATCTCAGTACCAAAGGCTTCAAACTTCGATTTCTTAAAATCGAGATATAAAGCTTCGAAGATCGCATCTTCATGACTTGAAAGCGCCAAATATAAATTCCTGAGCAGCTTGAGCCTGAACTTTAACTTTAAAGTTTCACCGCTCCTGAAAAATATTTTCTGCCTCTCAAGAATTTCCTTTATCTCATCTTTTCCTAATTCCCGGGTTACCATTCAAATATTTTTACGATAAACTTTCGGGAGATATTCAATTCAACCATCGTAACGATAAGTTGAAGTATTCGTAAGAATGAAATGAATTATCTCATAGTTGAACGCAAATTTTTTTAATTTTAAGCGCAATACCATGAAAAGATTTATTTTTTTGCTTTCCGTAATATTATCTTCCTTCGGTTTGGTAGCGCAGGCTGGCAATCCTGACCAAATTGTTGGTGTATGGAGATCCCCTACCAACAGCCTGATGATAAAAATTGATAAAGTAGGAAATCATTTTCAGGGTAGAATTGTATGGCTTAGAACGCATCAACCAAATAAACCGGCCCTGGATGAAAACAATCCCGACGAACACTTGCAGAATATGCCATTGAAAGGGAACAAAGTAATTAAGGAACTTTCATTCAATTCTTCGGAAGAGGTTTGGGAAGGAGGAACATTTTATCATCATATTGATGGTAAATTGTATAATTGTCGTATCGCGCTGCACAGTAACAACCAGATAAAGATTACCAGGTTTATACAGAGCCGTCAGGATGGTGTTTCGGAGACCTGGACACGTCAATAGAACGGTCTTATTTGCTGTTAGCTCCGCGAGCATCCCGCCTTCAGGCATCGTATACCAAACCGTACCGCTGCAAACTCCATTATTTCGTCGATTCCAAATGTTTTACCTTATTTGTTTGTAACCATAATAGGTTCGTCGAACATAAACTTCGCATCTATGGATTTTTAAATGCGTATTTATTGTTATACGGATGTAGTCTTTTACAAAACCAAAGAAACAAATCATGAGCAATATACTACTAACCTACATGAAAAATCGATTTAACTATGAAAGTTCGATTTCAAAAAAAAAGAAAAGCAAAACGGGTCCGGTTGTTACCATTTCGAGAGATTACGGATGTCCTGCCAAGCGATTGGCCGGAATACTGTCATCCGAACTTAACCGGATAGAACTTGAGAATTACAGCCAAAACAGGTGGCAATGGATTAGCAAAGAAATACTCGATGAATCGGCCAAGGAGCTTAATCTCAAACCCGCCCTTATACGGGAAGTAGCAAATAAAGAGCAGGATGGAATTGTTGATGATATTGTAAAATCGCTTTCTCATAAGGATTATCCTGGAGATATAAAAATCAAAAAGACGATTGGAGAAGTGATCCGGTCTTTTGCCGAGCATGGTCGTGTGATAATCGTTGGAAGGGGAGGGGTGTCAATTACAAGGGACATCCCGAACTCATTACACGTCAAAATTCAGGCGCCGCTCGAATGGAGGATTAATGATGTGAGCAAAAAACAAATGATCTCACTCTCCGAGGCCAGAAAGAAAATTCATCATGCCGATAGTCAGCGCGCTATGATTCGCGATTTCTTTGAAGGTAAAAAAGTAGATGACAGTGCTTTCGATGTTGTCTTTAACTATTTCTCCTTAGATGAGGAAGATATAATTGCAGCGATATTGAAGCTAATGGAATCAAGAGATCTAATCTGATATCTGATTCTGCACTATTGATCTTGTCATATACGATCTCAAAAAAGTTCAATAAATAATTCTTTCATTACATGATTAGAAATAGCTTATACTTTCAGTGCATTTTCCAGAATTGCAGCAGACTATTTTTTTTATCGACAAAAAAATTATGTTCATCGAACATTCAAATCACTTTATCTATTTTACAAAAAAACTCATAATGTCAAGATAATTCTTGAATTATATTTTGAGCATTCTTCGCCTTCCAAATATCTTGATACCTTACCAAAAAAACGTTTTGAGCAAGGGCTACCTTTGCTGAGAATGAATGATTTATTGATAAAACACAGTAAATTTGATAAGCGAATTAAACAGACGAGAACGAATTCTAAAATAAAAGTGATGGAAACGCAGAGTATTTATAACTTTAAGTTAAAAGTTTTAATCGTAATGGCCTTGATGATGGTCTTCGTCGGAATAGGCAATGCATTTTCGCAAGCTGCAAATTTGTACAAAATTCAATCGTTGTTTTTGTACAACTTTACGAAGCACGTGAAATGGGAAAATACGGAAGGGGCATTCACAATTGGTATTTACGGCAACCCGAAAGCGTTGGCGGAAATTAAGTCCAACCTGGGAAGCAAAATCGTTTGGGGGAAAAATATTAACGTAATTGAGATCACTTCTCCGGCAGATATTAGTAATTGTCAATTGGTTTATATGCCCAGATCAAATAAAAAGAAAATAATAGACTTTATAGGTAATTCGGACCTTTCGAATACACTTCTCGTAACGGAAGACGATTTGACCAGCGATGGTGCGGCAATCAGTTTTGTATTTGAACAGTCTAAAATGAAGTTTAAAATCAGTAAAACCAAGATTGAGGAGGCTGGATTAAAGGTGAGTAGTTCACTCATATCGATTGGGATACCCGTATGATATACACTTTTTAACCTAAATAAAAAAAGGCCACGCTCGTATCGGCGGGGCTTTTTTAATGTTCCAGCTGTTTTAACTTACTTCTTATCAGTTTATCATCGAGAATTTGTATCAAAGAAAAAATTGCCATTCCAAAAAGGAAGTACGCCAGGTTTCCTTTAAAAACTTCCACTATATTCCAAAAAAATTCCCGCCCGATTGAAAAAATAGCTGTTAAACTGAGTGCAATCAATGGAATAGCCACAGCAATATGCAAAGATATTTTCCTAAAAATATCTTTTAGGTGCTTTCGTTTATGGGCAATTTCAATTGTTGTTTTCGCAAAGTCTTCGGAAATCGAAATGGCCGGTTCTTCCTCCAGATTTTTAAAAAGATTTTCGTATAGCTTTGCATCTTCATTGAGCAAAATCAATTCATTCTTTTCCAAAGATGACATCGGATCGCCAATTGCTTTTTGGATTTCCTCGTCGCTGTATTTATTGCGTTTTTTCATCTGTTTTATTTTTCACACAGAGTAATATAATCGTGCCTGTATGTGTCCTGAATTTGCTCCGGTCCTACCGGTTTCATCCTGTTTTCACATTTAAATCGAAATGAATATTCTGTTTTTTTTCAAGATATCCTTCAATATTTTCCGGGCTCTGAAAAGATAATTCTTTACCGTTCCATCCGGCATGGCCGTAATATCAGCAATCTCTTTGTAGCTAAAACCATTTAAATGATAGAGCGTGACAATTGTCCGGTACTGAATGGGCAACTCATTGACCATGTTGTGAATATATTCCTTTTTCTCCTTGCATTCTACTTTTTGATGAGGTGTGTTTTCATAAGATGCGTGATCAATTATGATCTCGTCTGTCAAATCTGAAAAACTTACCTTTTTTCTTTTCTTCAAATGATTCAGCGTAAATCGATAGGCGATCGTTGCAATCCATGTTGAGAGCTTCGAATCAAAATTAAACTTTTCAAGTTTTAAATAAATCTGGATAAAAACCTCCTGACAAATATCCTTGATCTCATCTTCCTCCACGACCATTCGCGACACTATAAACCAAACCATCCGCTCATACTTCTTTACAAGTATGGAAAAAGCCGATTTATTTCCATCCAGTATTTTATTTACAAGTTCCCGGTCTTCGTACATGCTGACCATATGACATTCAACCTAAAAAAAATGTTGCAGATTTTTTAATTATGTGCAACATTTTGAAAACTGTTTTTGTCACATGGAAAAAAATGTTTAAGTAAATTATATAAAATGAACGAAGGATTAGCAATATTATCCGTAATTGCCATTATAGCATTTGGAATTGTTTCAATTATCAAGGTGATCACCGAGTATAAGCTCAAACGAAGACTAATAGACAAAGCCGAGGTGAACGAAGGATTTAGCACTGCACTTGAAGAAAGCATGAAATCGATTTCTTCAAGAGTTGAAGAAAACAGGTATCCTGCACTTAAATGGGGGCTGGTATTTTTTTTCGTAGGAACCGGATTGATTGTACTTCATTTTATGGAGTTTAATTACCAAAGCTCATTGCCTTTTGGCATGTTATCTGCGTGCGCTGCACTAGGATTTTTAATTTATTATTTCCTGATGAAAAAAGAATTGAAAAAGCCTGAATGATCAGGCTTTCCTACAATAATTCGTTCGCAAGATTTGCCAATTCCGACCGCTCCCCCTTTTCAAGTGTAATATGAGCATACAAAGGGTTTCCCTGGATCCTGTCGATCAAATAAGATAAGCCGTTACTTTGCGAATCGAGATAAGGTGTATCGATCTGATATATATCCCCGGTGAAAATAATTTTTGTGTTTTCGCCCGCTCTGGAAATTATGGTCTTAACTTCATGAGGTGTTAAGTTCTGAGCTTCATCGACAATGAAGAATATATTTGATAGAGATCTCCCTCGTATATATGCCAAAGGTGTTATTAACAGCTTTTCCTTATTTACCATTTCAGTCAGCCGCTTAAATTCCTTATCTGTTTCATTAAACTGATTTTGGATAAATTTCAAATTATCCCAAAGAGGTTCCATATAAGGATTCAGCTTTGATTTAATGTCGCCCGGAAGATATCCTATGTCCTTATTGCTCAGTGGAACAATTGGCCTGGCCAGATAAATTTGCTTGAAATTTCTTCGCTGTTCCAATGCACTTGCCAGTGCAAGCAAGGTTTTGCCCGTTCCGGCGACACCAGTAATCGAAATAAGTTTTACTTCAGGATTCAAAAGTGCGTGTATGGCGAAAGTCTGCTCGGCATTTCGTGGCTTTATGCCGTATACGGGCCTCTTTTCTACTAATTCGATAAGCTTTGACCCGGGATTGTAATAACCTAAGCCGGATTTTCGACCGCTCTTCAAAATAAAATAGTTATGAGCAACCGGCTTTTTCCTTTTCAACAAAGTCCCTACATTACAGGATTTATGTACATAAAGATTATTAATGAGCTCCGCTTCTGCATTGTCAATTACCGATTTACCCGTATATAGCGTATTTACATTCTTAATTTTTCCTGTCTCATAGTCTTCAGCGGATAAGTTAAGAGATTTGGCTTTTAACCTGAGATTTACGTCTTTGGTTACCAGGATAACGCTATTATTTCCATATTCCTTTTGAAGTTGAAGCGCCGCATTCAGAATTTTATGATCGGGTTTTTTTTCGTCAAAGATCTTTTCGGCGTCCAATTCACTTTGAGCGCTCATCAACACCTTAAACCTTCCCTTGGATTTCCCATTTATCGGAATCCAGTTTTGAAGCTTCTGCCCCTTTGAGATTTTCTCTATAATTCGAATGAATTCACGCGCTTCGAAATTCTTTATGTCATTTCCTTTTTTGAAATTATCCAATTCTTCAAGAACTGTAATGGGAATTGCCACATCATGCTCAGCGAAATTCATGATGGCGTCATGAGAATAAATAATAACTGAAGTATCTAATACAAATATCTTTTTCGCTTTATTTGTTTTAGTCATTTTGTTACCTTATTAGCTGGTTTTCATTGAATAGAAATCTGTTTTTTCACCAATTTCAATCGACAAAATATTAGAAACCACGAGTCCTATTAAAATTCTCGAAGCGCTCTGTTTTGTCAGTCCTGAAATCTTGATGAAATCGGAAAGACTTGCTTTTCCATACTTGTCAATGTGCTGAAAGAGAAGATGTTCATCTTTGCCAAGGTGCACAGGAAAGGACCGATTATGTTTCATTCGCTTCAGGATTTCAACCATTTCTCTGCTGGCCTGAACACTTCTATCTTTTACTCTCACATAAACTTTCCCTCTCTTCCCGGGATCGGAGAGATAATATGTCGGCTTTTTTCTATTTTCATGGATTTTGTAATGGAGCACACTTCGTTTTCTGTTGATAGGGATTATTTCGTACTGATAGCTTATGCCGGGCCTACTATGAGATTCTATGGCTTTTTCAATGACAAATCGGTCTTCTTCTGCAAACTTTAAACCGGTTATTCGCCCAAAATCGTCAACGCCTACAAATAGTTGTCCTCCTTCCGTGTTGGCAAAAGCAACCATTTCCTTCACAATTTTTTCAGGAAATGAGGCCTTCAATTTAAACTCCAATAGCTGGCCCTCTCCTTTGCTAATCAAGTCTTCAAGCTCTTGTAGTTCCATCTTTCAATGAGCAAAACTAATCAAATAATTTGCTTAGCGGCAATCAAAGCTAAAAATTAATTACCTAATTCGACTACCCTATATCGGATAAAAATTCATCATCGGGGTCTGAATTTGGGGCTGTAAACATGCTGCTTAGAAGGTCCTTAAAGCTCAATCCGGTGGTAATGTGTTTTTTACTTATCATGCTATATTCGGCCAGGCCGTGCAGTGCAAATTCCATAAAGAACAACCTGTCTTTTTGATTAATCTTCTTCAAATACTTGTTTACCAGCTCCGACAGCCCGGGAATATTAACAAGCAGCCGCTCATACGCTTCATCCGAAATATCATTCAAAAGATCCACCTCATTACCTTCGCCAAACCACTCGATAATCTTTTTATAGGGATTATCCTCTTTTTGCTTTCTTACCCGATCCGGATCGGGGAAATAACCGACAAATTGCGAGCGAATTGCTTTCCCGAGCAGATCTTTTGCGACTATTCCCGGCCCTTCCTGCTCCCCCTCATAAACGAGCTCAACTTTTCCTGTGATCGCCGGAATTACCCCATTGAAATCGGAAATCCGAATAGTTGTCGAGTTTTCATGGTTTATCAAGGCTCTTCGTTCGGCAGCGCTTTTTAGATTTTCAAAAGCAGAAATTGTCAATCGCGCCGAGACGCCGCTTTTCTCATCAACAAATTCGCTATCTCTTGCCTGGATAGCTATCTCTTCAATCAGGTCCCTGACGTGTTCGTTGATATTAATCTTTTCTTCCTGACCAGCCTTTTTACGGGCCTCCTGTTCGGTGATCTTCTTGCCTATTTCAATGGATATTGGATAATGCGTTATGATTTGACTATCGATCCTGTCCTTTAGCGGAGTGACAATGCTGCCCCGGTTCGTATAATCTTCGGGATTGGCTGTAAATACAAACTGGATATCCAAGGGAAGCCTCAACTTGAATCCTCGAATTTGGATATCGCCTTCCTGGAGAATATTAAACAAAGCTACCTGAATCCTGGCCTGAAGGTCCGGAAGTTCATTAATAACGAATATACAACGGTGAGACCTGGGGATTAAGCCGTAATGAATAACGCGCTCATCTGCATAATTAAGTTTCATGGAAGCTGCCTTGATCGGATCTACATCGCCAATTAAATCAGCCACGGAGACGTCGGGTGTAGCCAGTTTTTCAGTATACCTTTCGTCGCAGTGCATCCAGTGAATCGGAGCATGATCTCCATGTTCCCCGATGATATCTCTTCCGTATTTCGATATCGGACTCAACGGATCCTCATTCAATTCGGATCCATCTAAAACCGGGATATATTCATCCAACAAGTTCACCATTAATCTGGCAATCTTTGTTTTAGCCTGCCCGCGAAGTCCCAGCAAATTAATATTGTGCATGGACAATATTGCCCGCTCAATATCCGGAATCACAGTTTCATTGTACCCCCAAATACCCTCAAACGGATTTTCATTTTTCCGCAATTTCAATATAAGATTTTCACGCAATTCTTGTTTGATCGATTTTGGCTGGTATCCAGATCCTTTCAATGCACCAATTGTTTTTATATTGTGAAGCTGTTTGTGCGGGATATCCTTAAATTTCATTTAGGAGTTGATTAATGGTTAAAAATGTTTCTTTCTATTTCTTCGATAATCTTCAAACACAAGGTTACCCAGCCCCTGAAGACCGCTGTAATAGGCATTTCCATTATTTACCTTGGTAAAATCCTTTACAAATTCCCGTAAATAGGGATCTGAGGCAATCATAAATGTAGTAACAGGTATTTTTATTTTTCTGCATTGAGCGGCAAGTGTCATGGTTTTTTTTATGATCCTGGGATCCAATCCAAAACTGTTTTTATAATATTTAATCCCTTGCTTCATACAGGTCGGTTTCCCGTCGGTTATCATAAAAATCTGCTTGTTGGGATTTTTCCTTTTCCTTAACAAATCCATCGCCAGTTCCAGTCCGGCAATGGTGTTGGTGTGATAAGGACCGACTTCAAGATAAGGCAGATCTTTGATTTCGATTTGCCACGCATCATTACCAAAGACGATTACATCAAGTGTGTCTTTCCTGTAATTCTTTGTAATTAATTCCGCCAGGGCCATAGCCACTTTCTTTGCGGGTGTTATTCGATCTTCACCGTATAGGATCATTGAGTGTGATATATCGATCATCAACACTGTTGAGGTCTGAGCTTTATGCTCGTTTTCCACGATTTCCAGATCGTCTTCGGTGAGATGGAAATCGCTTAAGCCGTGATTTACCTGAGCATTCTTTATGGAATCAGTCATGGAAATCTGATCAAGATTGTCGCCAAACCTGAATGCTCTTTTATCGACTGTTTTTTCATCTCCGAGACCTCTGTGATTTGAAGTGTGATTCCCTTTTTTTGATTTTTTAAGCTTTCCAAATATTTCTTCCAGGGCCCCTTTTCTTAATTCCTGTTCGCTTTTAGCCGTAATCTTCAATGTACCTTTTTGGCTGTCTTCTGTAATGTACCCTTTTTCTTTTAGGTCTTCAATAAAATCACCAATGCCATACTTATCGTCCGTTAGACCATACTGCCTATCCAGATTTGTAAGCCAGCTCAACGCTTCGGAAACATTTCCCGAAGTCATCAGAATTAACTGTTTAAATATATCGTGAAGATGATCAAATCCACTTTTATTGGCCTTTTTGGGCGGAATATATTTTGAAAATCTAAAACCTGACATATAATAATTGGCTTATGTCGATAAAATATAGTTCTATTTATCCGTTATAAGAAATGCACGGTTAAGTTTAAAACCGAAAAATCATGGTTAATTGTTTTATTCAGAATACATTTTTTTTGTTACTGATGTAATTTTTTTCTTGGATATGGTAGGTTTGGCAGGTTACATGAATTTAACTTTACATATAAATAATTGCATTTAAAACAGATGAATTATGAGAAATTTAGTGGTAATTTTTGCAATTGTCTTTACTTGTCTGGCGGCTTCCTGCACACAGCGGACATGTCCTACCTATACAAAAGAGATGAAGGATATTCCGCAGGAAGAACAGGTAAATGTAGAGAACGACAAAAGCGTCTAGATTTTGACATCAATGTTCTAAACATTGATTAGAGATATTTAAAATAGTGTATTTATAGATTTGTTGTTATGTCAGATTAAAGCCTTTTTTAAGGCTTTTATCTTTTTAGACATTAAAAAAGGGAGTGAGTAGAATTCGCCCCCTTTTAGTTGTCTTTTTAATTAAGATCTTATCCGTTCATAGAAATCAGGAATTCTTCGTTGCTCCGGGTTCCCTTCATTTTGCTCAGTAAGAATTCCATAGCTTCGACAGAATTCATATCAGACATAAACTTTCTCAAAATCCACACCCTTTGCAGAAATTCCTGATCGAGCAGTAATTCTTCGCGCCTTGTTCCGGAAGTTGGAACATCGATGGCAGGGTAAACCCGCTTATTGGATAATTTTCTATCCAGTTGAAGCTCCATATTGCCCGTTCCTTTGAATTCCTCGAAGATCACTTCGTCCATCTTAGATCCGGTCTCGATCAAAGCCGTGGCGATAATGGTTAGTGATCCGCCATTTTCAACATTCCTCGCCGCTCCAAAAAACCGCTTGGGTTTGTGAAGCGCATTAGCATCTACACCCCCGGAAAGAATTTTACCGGAAGACGGAACCACGGTATTGTGCGCCCGGGCAAGTCTTGTGATGGAATCCAAAAGTATAACTACGTCATGGCCACATTCAACCATTCTTTTTGCTTTTTCAAGCACGATGCCGGCCACCTTTACATGTCTTTCCGCTTGCTCGTCAAAGGTCGATGAAATAACTTCGGCTTTTACACTTCTCGCCATATCCGTTACTTCCTCAGGCCTTTCATCTATGAGCAGGATCATCAGGTAAACCTCGGGATGATTTTCAGCGATTGCATTTGCTATATTTTGTAAAAGAACCGTTTTGCCGGTTTTTGGCTGGGCTACGATCATTCCTCTTTGTCCCTTGCCTATGGGCGAAAACATATCCATAATTCTCGTCGAGTAATTATTTGGCGCTCCGCTAAGGTTGAGTTTTTCTTCAGGGAATAATGGGGTGAGGTATTCAAATTGAACCCTGTCTCTGATCTCTTCCGTGGTTTTGCCATTTACCGATCCTACCCTTAAAAGGGCAAAGTATTTTTCTCCGTCTTTTGGCGGCCGGATTTGTCCTTTGACAATATCTCCGGTCTTTAACCCAAAGAGTTTTATTTGAGAAGGCGAAACATAAATATCGTCGGGGCTAGCCAAATAATTATAGTCGGAAGACCTCAGAAAACCATATCCATCCTGCATGATTTCCAATACACCCTCATTTTCAATAGCTCCGTCAAATTCCTTTAGGTTGGACTTGCCGAGTTTTTTCTGCTCAAATCTACTGTCCTTAGGATCTTCCTTGCTTTGATCCTCGCTCTTTTTCGATTTTAAAGAATCTTTGTCAAAGGAAACCAGAGAGGGGTCGAAATCTGCTGATATTGATTCCAACAATTCTTCAGCACTCATCTCGTCCACGGACGGTTCCGGAGCCTTTTCTTCAGCTTTTTTTACGTTTTCCCGCTTGAAGCTCAGTTTCTTTTTTTTCTCCTCTTTAGGAGTGTCTGCCGTTTTGTTTTCCTCCTCTGCGGCGCTTTCTTTTGGCTTTTTTTCGACAGGATTGGCAGCCTGAAAATCAAGAATCTTATATATCAATTCTTTTTTGGGAAGTTTTTTGTAATTCTCAAGCCCTAACTCCTCGGCAATTTCTTTCAACTCTGAAAGCAATCGCACATTTAAATCTTGAATAGTGTACATTTAATTAAGCAATAACTTTTAAGGAGAGAGATCTCCTAAAAGTTTATTATTAGTATTTGAATAATATGATTTATCTAAAAGAAAAAGAAATTCTAAAGGGATCTTTCTAAAAGAAAAAATCTTTTGAAGTATTGTTTATGCAATAATAGATGACCCTTTTCTAATAGTCAAGTATTTAGGGCAAATTTCGATTTTTTCACACGGTAATTTGGCAAAAAGTACATGATCATGGTTTAAAAAGCCTACATTTGCGAAAAATTTTAAGTGATGCTGAGAATTGCAGATATCATCGGAAACGAAAAAAAAGTCGCCGAAGGACTTGAAAAGAAGCATATTGAAAATGCCGTTGAAAAATTGAATGAACTCCTGCTGCTGGATGATACCAGGAAGAAAATACAGGCCGAATTAGATGCAACTTTAAACGAATCAAAAAAAATATCAAAGCGTATCGGAGCCCTGATAAAAGCTGGAGACAAAAAGAGTGCCGAGCAGGTGAAAATCCGGACCGGGCAACTTAAATCATATACTAAAGATCTGCAAGAAAAGTTAAATTCTGTAGAAAAAGAATTGAAACAGGCACTGTATAATTTGCCAAATGTAGCTCACCAAAGCGTGCCGGCGGGTCGTACTTCTGAAGACAATGAGGTAATTTACGAAAGAGGTAACATCCCCTGTCTGCGCGACGGGGCAAAGCCGCATTGGGAACTCATTGAACAATATGACATCATTGATTTCAATCTGGGAAATAAAATTTCGGGCGCTGGATTTCCGGTCTATAAAGACAAAGGAGCAAAATTGCAGCGGGCACTTATAAATTTCTTCCTGGATGAAGCTGAAAAGGCCGGATTTAAGGAAGTTCAGCCACCGGTCATTATCAATTCCGACTCCGGTTATGGAACCGGACAGCTCCCGGACAAGGAAGGACAAATGTATGGGATTGCTGACAGTGATTTATTTCTTATCCCCACTGCCGAAGTACCGATTACGAACTTGTACCGGGATGTCATTGTCGATGAAGGAAATTTGCCAATAAGAAACGTGGGGTATACCCCGTGTTTCCGCAGAGAGGCAGGTTCCTGGGGGGCCCATGTTCGCGGATTGAATCGACTGCATCAATTCGACAAGGTAGAAATTGTTCAAATAACCAAACCTGAAGACTCGTACGATGCATTGGAAGAAATGTGCGAATATGTGGAAGGATTGCTGGAAAAACTGGAATTGCCCTTTAGAAAACTTCTATTATGCGGCGGTGATCTCGGATTTACTTCTGCAATGACTTATGATATGGAGGTTTACTCCGCAGCTCAGAAAAAATGGTTGGAGGTGAGCTCGGTAAGTAATTTCGAGGCGTACCAGGCAAATCGATTGAAGCTCCGATACAAAAACGAAAACAAAAAGACCGTCTTGTTGCACACCTTAAATGGAAGTGCCCTGGCGCTGCCAAGGATCGTTGCTGCGATCCTGGAAAATAATCAGTCGGATAAAGGTATTTATATCCCCAAAGTCTTGAGAGCTTATACCGGCTATGATTTGATCGAATAGATACTTCGATGTGATTTATCTTCCGGATTTTAATCCAATTGCTCAAGAATTGTCATAAAAGACACATGCTTGTATTTAAATAATTGATTGTGTCTTTCTACAATTTTTGGAGCAAATATCTCCAGATATGTATTTACTTTTGTCAGTGATTCCGAAAAGCATTGTATCGAATAGGTCAGTCCCTGGTTTTCTATTTCATTGAGCAAACAAAATATCTTTATATCGGTAAAGGTACCGGTATCCTTTAAATAGGGAATGTATTCCTCTCTGATCCAGGCGAGCCAGTTATCTTTTATCTCGGGTTCGATATTAAACGTGATGTTGTAGAGGATCATAGTTTAACGATTATTTGGTAGGCCCGAAAGGCCACATTTGCCATAAGTTTTTCATAATCCGAAAAACCACGGCTTCTCCGTCTTTGATAATTTTCTATCCTTTACCCGGAACCAGAACTATCCAATTCCATGTTCGAAATTTATAAAAGAAATCCCAGACAATAAAAAAGGTGTCCGTCAGTAAAGACGACACCTCGACGTACAGAGATTTTTATTGATTAATCCTTCCTTACGGAGCTTCCGCCTCCTTTTTCAATATCAACGGCAGCGTCCCCTTTATAAACGACATTACTGGCTCCATACGACCGGACCGTCAGGCGGTCGCGGGCGTAAACCCGGGCTGTTGAAGCATTGTGCGTTTCAACTTCCGTATCGCTTACCTCAAAATCGTATGCGTTTAATGTGGAGGCGCCATGTACTTCAACCTCAAAACGGTCGCCGGAACCTTCCACTTCCAGTTTTGATGCTCCTTCTACCACGGCATTTAAAGAGTTTACTTGTACATCAATTTCGGCAAATGCAGCTCCATTTAAGGATACATCCAGAAATTCTTCATTAAATCCGTTGATAAATCCTTTGCTGGCACTTCCAAGCTGAATCGAGGTGAGACTAGGCATAGTTACGTAAACATTGATATCTCGCCGTTGTCGCTTGAGCCTGACAACATCACCTTTGAAGTCGATTGAAAGTGTGTTCCCATTTTTCTCGACGACAACTTTATCTACATCCTCCCTTCTTCCGTTCAATACGAAACTGTATTCATCGCCGTATTTCACGTTTACCATGAACGTGCTGTTTACTTCAAGCTCTGAAAAACCGTCTAACTCGTATGTCCGCTGATATCCCGAGATATCCCAGCTCTCATCGCGATCGGAGTAACCGGATTTATCTTGAGGACAGGTGATACACATTAATCCTTCATCTTGAAACTCCCACACGTTTCCCGCCATTTGATTATTACTATAACCTTCCCTGTACATAAAACTTCCCAAGAGATACCTCATGTTTTCGTCGAGAATAAATCTCTGGCCCATGGGAAGGTACAGGGTCAGGTCTACACTTTGCCTTCTGAAACCGGTGCCCTTCCCAAATTCCAGACTTGAATCAAATGTGAAAACCGAATCCTGAACAGCTACGCTGTAATTTATCAGCTTGGCATTTTCGACAGCTTCTTTTCTTGTCGACCCGGAAGCATGAAATTCCCGTTCAAGTTTAATAACCGTATCTTCGTAACTTCTTATTCTCAACGAAACAAGATCAAATTCATCTTCACCGATGTCGTTGAAATTGAAAACTGCCGTTTTATCCATCAATGGATATCGATTAACTGAGATGTGCCGCCCATTTTCCTGAAAATTTCTGATGTACGGCGGAATCGTAAAGCTCAATACGACAATACTAATCAACCACAACGCCAGAATAGACCAACCGGCCTTGGAGTTCAATACCTGTTTTTTCATTAAAACAATAAATCCCAAAATTGCCAGGTAAAAGAACGGGATGATCAGCGCCATCGCCAGCGCAATACCGGGCAGAACCGCAAGGTCATTTTTGATGATTTCAAAAGGCAACGGATACATAATATTCAGATCTCCTCCGGCAATCAATCCGACCAGCACTCCGGCAGCAATTAAAACACCCAAAACTCCGCTGATTCCTATAATGGCTAATAATACACCAAAGACTACTCTTAGCGCTTCGACCAGAAACGACATAAATGGCCCGAGCGCCCTGGAAAGGAATTCGAAAATAGCGGCGATCAATCTGAAAGGGAACAGCAGGATCTTCACAATAACATTCTCATCCCCCTCGGTTACGTTCAGGCTTTTCTTAATATTTGATTCTATATTGCTCAGGGTTACCGGTTGTCCTTGCATCTCCATTTTATCGGTAAGCGTTTTGGCTTCGGGGAGTATAATCCACAAAATGATGTAGAGAATCAAACCTGTACCGGCGATGAATATGGTTGCAAAGAACAACAGGCGGATAATTACGACGTCAACTCCGAAGTAAGCTGCAATTCCACTGGCGACGCCTCCCAAAACTTTACTGTCCGGATCGCGATACATTTTCTTGATCTTCTTCTCTTCAACCAGTTCGTCAGAGGCCGGCACCGCAATCCACATCACGATATAAGCTATGAATAAGAAACCCGCTATCGATGGTAAAATCCAAACCCCAAAAAACAGCAGCACATAAAGCAACCGCATCCACAGCGGGTCTATGTTGAAATAAAACGCAACGCCTGATAAAACTCCGGCCAGAAGCTTGCGGTTGTTGTCGCGATAAAGCCGTTTTGAAAAAATCGGTTCGCCCTGGTCCTTCTCATCGTCCTCGGATTCCGACTGAGATTCTTTAAAGCTCGTATCTTCTTCTGCGGCCTGAAAATCTTTTATACTACCCATAGTAGCCACGAGCGCCTCGACATCCTCAATAGCAATTACCTGCTTCCCGTCTTTCAGCTTTGAAAGAAAGATTTCGGCTATTCGGGTCTCTATATCGGCTATAATCTCCAGGCTATCTTCAAATGTCGAAAAATACCGGTTTATCGATTCAAGATACTCTTTAAGCTGATCATAACCATCCTCTTCGATGTGAAATATGATCCCGCTTATATTGATACTTATATTCTTTTTCATTTTTCTGCTTATTTAGAGGTATTTGTTTTTTTTGATGAATCGGATTTTATGATTTTATTGGTCGATTCAATCAATTCTTCCCATGTGTTGTCAAGCTGACCTAAAAATTTAAATCCCTCTTCCGTGAGTTTAAAATACTTTCTCGGAGGCCCCGACGTCGACTCTACCCATTTGTATTCCACAAGACCAGCTTTTCGCAATCTCGTCAGGAGCGGATACAGCGTGCCTTCCACTACGATAATCTTTGCAGACGTCAGCTCCTCAAGCATATCCGAGGCGTAAACCTCGCCTCTCGAAATAATGTGTAAGATACAAAACTCGAGAATGCCTTTTCTCATCTGAACCTGCGTGTTTTCTACTTTCATAACCATAATACAGTACATTTCTTAGATAATAATACGAAATAGTACCTTGTATAGCCAAGTACTAAGCAAAAAACATTAGCTTGCATTGAACATTCTTTAAATAATTATATTTTTGTGTTGCAAAATATAATTATTCCAACAAATACCTGAACGGATATTAATAAAATTGGTGCAGCGGTTACAGAATTGGTACAATCGAGATAAAAAGTATTCTGATGTTGTTAATTTTAGAACCGAATATTGAATCACAAATGTGAATTGGAGTTGAGGAGTTTTTTTTTAGTTGCTTTTACACTTTATTCTTTTATATCTGCAGGGCAGGTTACAACCCCCAAATACAGCAACGAGTTTCTCGCCATCGGGGTAGGAGCTCGCGCGCTCGGTATGTCCAATACGGTAACCTCCAATGTTTCCGATGGAACTTCGGCCTACTGGAATCCGTCGGGATTATTGGGCATCCCTGACAAATATGAAGTCTCGATCATGCATTCGGAATATTTTGCCGGAATTGCAAACTATGATTTTATTGGTTTTGCCATGCCAGTGGATACGCTGAGCCATATCGGCTTTTCGGTTATACGATTTGGCATTGACGATATTCCCGATACACGGTTTCTTTATGATGCCAACGGGGCGATCAATTACGACAATATTCAATTTTTCTCCGCCGCTGATTACGCATTTATTTTTTCGTATGCCAGGAAGGTCCCAATTTTGGGAGGGGTTCGGTTTGGCGCTAACTTCAAAGTCGTTCATCGAAGCGTCGGAAGTTTTGCGAATGCCTGGGGTTTCGGGCTGGATGCAGGGGCTCAAAAGATTATTGGGAAGTGGCAATTCGGTTTGATGCTGAGAGATATCACAGGGACATTCAACGCCTGGTCCCACAATACGGAATTAGTTGAAGATATATATCTTCAAACCGGAAACATCATCCCTGTTTCATCGATGGAGGTCACATTACCTCGCGCAATTATAGGTCTAGGCAGGTCGTTCAGCTTCGGATCAAAAATTGGCCTTTTAACTTCTGCCGATCTTGAGGTGACTTTTGATGGCAAAAGGAACGTCGCTATAAAAACAGAGCTTGTTTCTATTTCTCCAATGGTTGGTATGGAATTGAATTATTCCAAAATTGCTTTCTTGAGACTGGGCGGAGGCAAATTTCAAAAGATAAAAGCCTTCAATCATGAAACTAAAACATCCTGGCAACCTACATTTGGCCTTGGAGTGAAAATAAAAAAATTAAGAATAGACTATGCCATGACAGATTTTTCCAATAACGCCGAAGCGTTATACTCTCATGTGTTTTCACTCGCTTTGGGATTGAACGACAAAGGTGATACGGGACATTCGGAGAAATGAAAAAAAGAATTGCCATATTGGTCCTCTTATCAATGTCAATGCCGGTCCGCAGCATTGCTCAAGAGTACGGAAATGAATGGATCAATTTTTCTCAAAGGTATTACAAGCTTTATACGGCCCAGGACGGAATCTACAGGATCACTTATAACGAGTTGGTTACGGTTGGGGTTCCGATTTCAACTATTGATCCCAGGAATATACAGATATTTCACAGAGGAAAGGAACAGGCGATATTCGTCAAGGACCAGAATGACGCCAGGTTTGATCCGGAAGATTACATAGATTTCTACGGTAAAAAAAACGACGGCACACTTGATGAAGAACTATATGTGAGCCCGGAAGCACAACCTCATAAATATTACAATTTTTATTCTGATACAACAGCCTATTTCCTTACCTGGAGCCTTTCGGAGCGCGGGAAAAGAATTTCCGATTTTAATGAAAGCAATATTTTAAACTTACCCGCAGAGCCTTATCACCTGAATGAGCAATTAATTCTTCAAACAAACGTGTACGCAACCGGTCTGAGGTATCCGGTAGGGGGTGACGTAGCAGATACGTATCTTTCGGCATTTGACTATGGGGAAGGATGGACGGGAACCTTCTTTCCGAAAGGCCAATACCGAGATGTGCTATTTACCGGTCTGACCGGTGTTGTCACATCCGGCCCAAGACCAATTCTGGAAGTTTTAGTGACCGGTGGAAACAATAGATCACATGAAATATCCGTCGCAGTAGGACCGGACCAAGGAAGTTTAAGAGATATTGGCAATATAAGTTTTAATTACCTCTATGATACCCTTGTGACCGATACACTGGAATGGTCCGATTTTGCCGGCGATGAATTGGTTTGCCGGGTAAGTATCCTTGACAGAGGAGTTGCTGACCGGGTTGCCATTTCTTACGCAAAACTAAAATTTGCCGACAACTGGGACCAGGAATTTTTGGAGCAAAAGAATTATTACCTGCCCGGAACAAATTCCAATCGATCTTACATCAAGATTATCAATGTGCCTTTGGGCGTCAAACTATTTGATCTGACCAACGAGAATGATATTGTCGAAATCGGTTATAACCGCTCGGGAAATGATATTGATGCAGTTGTGCCCAACGGTACTGACGGAAGGAAATTGATGCTTGTATCCGGCAGAATTCAGGTTCCTAAAATTGAGCCGATTGATATGAGAAATTTTTCCGGTTCAAAGGCCAATTACCTGATAATTACCAATAAGGTTTTAAGAAAACCCTCTTTGAATTATCCGGATGTTCCCAGGGCTTATGCCGCCTACAGGGCTTCTGCAATCGGCGGCAACTTTGATACGTTGTTAGTAAATGTGGATCAGCTCTACAACATATTTAGCTATGGAGAATATACATCTTTGGCCGTTTATAGATTCTGCGATTATATGGCTTCTTCCGGAAATCCGAGCCATTTATTCATAATTGGGAAGGGAGTTTCCGGATTTTATATGAAAGAAAGCGCCACAGGTGATTTACGGCTTAGCAAACGAGACCTGGTCCCGACTGCGGGATATCCCGGGTCCGATGTGCTGTACACGGTCGGCTTAAACGGCTCCACGCACGAAGCCGGATTTCCGGTGGGTCGCCTTTCCGCAGAAACGCCAAATGAAGTAGAAGCCTATTTTGAAAAAGTAAAGGAAATGGAACGTACTCCCCATGACGCATTGTGGAGAAAAGAACTGGTTCACTTGAGCGGAGGAAGAACTTCTTTTGAGCAGAACCTCTTTCGCAGATACGTCGACGGTTTTAAGTCAATAGCTGAAAATGAGATGTTGGGAGGAGATGTCACCACTGTAAGCAAAAAAACCAATGGCGCAACAGAGCTTATCAATATCGCCGAGGAGGTAAATTCCGGAAAAATGCTGATAACTTTTTTCGGACATTCAGGCGCTACCGGCACGGATATAGATATCGGAAACGTATCGGAAATAGGCTTTGGATATGTCAATAAAGGTAAATATCCGATGTTGCTAATAAACGGTTGCAACGCCGGAGATATGTTTCGAAATAATCTTTTAAAGGGATTTGGCGAAGACTGGATATTAACCCCGGATAAAGGATCCGTTGGATTCATGGCCCATACAAATAACGGAATTACTTCTTATCTCAGAAGATATACGAATATTTTCTACGAAGTTGCCTTTACCGATTCGATGTATCTAAACAAAGGAATCGGTGAAATTCAGAAGGGAATTGGCAAAAAATATTTGGAGGATTTGGGCCCGGCGCCAAATGAAATCGATATTTCGCAAATTCAGCAAATGGCTTTGCACGGAGATCCTGCTGTTGCACTTTTTGGAGTGAAAAAACCGGATTTTGATATTATTTCCGATCATGTATTTGTGGAATCCGAAGATGGTTCACCAGTAAACGCTTTTACGGAGATTTTTAATCTTGGCCTTATCGTGAGAAACTTCGGTTCAACGGTTAATGATTCGTTGAAAGTATCGGTAACAAGGAGATTGAGCAATGGCGTC
The DNA here is from genome assembly GCA_022360055.1 of Cytophagales bacterium. GTDB lineage: Bacteria > Bacteroidota > Bacteroidia > Cytophagales > Cyclobacteriaceae > JAAUQL01. The sequence goes on from JAKSDO010000199.1 coordinate 20,089, forward strand.
GAAATAAATTTCGATACCATATCTTTCAATGCGGTTTTCCATAAGGACACCATATATTTTCCGATTAAAAGCGAAGGTATTGATGGATTTGGGCTAAATCAATTTACAATAAGCATTGATCCGAGTGCCGAAATCGACGAATTGAATGAAACAAACAACCAGACAGTGTTTGAATTTTTCATGCCGCTTGGCGGAACTTATAATATTGTCCCCTACAATTATGCTATTACCAACCAAAAGGATGTTAGGTTGATCGCGCAATCTCTTGATGTACTCATGGAAGGGCGGACCTATCGCTTTGAATTGGATACAACAAAACGATTCAATAGCCCCGTAAGGCAACAGACCGTCATACAAGGAAATTCGCTGGCGAAGTGGACCGTAAATCTATTTTCCGCCCTGCCTGAAACAGATACCCTTGTCTTTTATTGGAGAACAAAATTTGCCAATCCAAGACCGGATGAGCTCGACATGTGGAATACTTCATCCTTTACCTATGTCAAAGATGGTCATCCGGGTTGGGCGATGACGCACTTTCAGCAAATTGAGGAAAACACCTTGCATAATTTGATCGTAAATCAAGCGGCGCAACTTCTTGAATTCGAAAAATTCGAAACATCGGTTCGCGTCAGAACCTTTGGTAAATTCCATGAAGAATTTGATCATGAGCATGTTGAGCTTTTGATCAATAACCAGGGCTATATATTCCCTACCAGGCTATGTACTACCAACTCGATGAATTTTGTGGCTTTTGATGAATCCAATACCATTCCTTACCTTGTTTTGGGACAACCGTCTGTTCTGGATCGGAGAAATTGCGGCAGGAGCCCTTCGGTAATCAACAATATGCTCAATACTGAAATAGAGCTCAATTTGATGATCGAACAGTACATTAATGCCATGGAAGAGGGTGATTTTGTAGTCTTGTTTTCCATTGGAAACGTGACCTTCTCAAATTGGCCTTCCACTACCCTGGCAAAGCTGGAAGAAATCGGAGTCAATACTTCTGCCATTGAAAATTTGCAGGATGGGGAACCATTAATAATTCTCGGCAAAAAAGGAATAAACCCCGGAGCAGCCACTATAGTTACGGCCGATTATTCCAATCCGACTCCGGCTACTCAACAAGAAATTCTACTGGAAGAAATTATTATAGGACAGTCTGCTACCGGTACACTTACAAGTCCCAGAATTGGTCCGGCATCGAGCTGGATTTCATTTCACCAGAGAAATTCACAATTAGAGCCGTCGTCGGATCAATATTCATTCGACATTTATGGCATTGATGATTTAAACAAAGCGAACTTATTGTATCAAAATGTACAATCTTCAGAGACGGACCTTCAGGGATTAAGCGCCACACAGTATCCATTTTTGAAGATACGAATGCATACCGCTGATGAAATCGATCTTACTCCTACACAATTAAGAAACTGGTTTGTCATCTACGACGGAGTTCCGGAAGGCATATTAAGCTTTAAATCCGGCCAGACAAAAACCGGAATTGAAATCAATGAAGGCAACGTCCATAGCGCTTCATACATTTTTGAAAATATATCGGATCTGGATTTTGGTGATTCCATCGCTGTAGAATACAACCTGTTTAACCGCACAACCAGAAATTCTTTCATCGATACGATTTTAGTGAAGCCCTTGAAATCCGGAGAGCTGGTTGAGTTTACCATAAACGTCGAAACGCTCGGAAAATCAGGCACGAATGATCTAAAAACATTTGCCAATCCGTACATACTAAAGGAGCAAAACTTCAACAATAATTTTATTAATTTGCCTGAACACTTATCTATCATCAGCGACAATATCAATCCAATTCTTGAAGTCACTGTCGATGGTGAATTTATCATGGACGGAGATATTGTTTCACCTTCTCCTATGATCAACTTAAGAATGAAAGATGAAAATGGCATACTTTTCAAGCAGGATACATTAGGGATAAATCTCTATCTCAACGAAAAATGCGAAAGCTGTTCACCGACAAGGATAAGTTTCTCTTCACCGGAATTGGTGTGGACGCCAGCTACCGAGGAAAATGACTTTACAGTGGAGTATCAGCCTCAAAACCTGAAGGACGGCATCTATACCCTTAAGGCGGAAGCCTCGGATGCTTCTGGAAATTTATCCGGTTCCGAACCATATGCCGTTAATTTTGAGGTCGTTAATGAATCCCAGATCACGAATTTCTTTCCATATCCGAATCCGTTTTCTACGCGGACCCAATTTGTATTTACCTTGACTGGCAGTGAAGTTCCGGAGGAAATTATTATTCAGATTATGACCGTTAACGGTACGGTAGTAAGGGAAATAACCCAGGATGAAATAGGACCGATTAAGATCGGACATAATAAAACGGAATATGCCTGGGACGGACGGGATGAATACGGGGACCAACTGGCAAATGGAGTTTACCTGTACAAAGTAAAAATCTATACTAACGGAAAGGAAATGAAACACAGGCGCACATCAGCGGATAAAGCCTTCAAACATGGAGTTGGCAAGCTTTATTTACTAAAATAACAGATCAACTCAGCAGGTTTGAAGGTAAGGTGATCTGGTCGGCGTAGAATTTTAATCGCTTGTTTTTTTTCGTAAGGAGCTCGATTTTCTCCAGTTTATCGAGTTTGTGATTATAAAATACTTCAACATAAAAATTGGAGATCAGGTATAAGTTGATTTTATAGCCATAATAGCGGATAGAAACCACAAAAGTGCCTTCTCTGTAAAGTTTTTGGATCATATCATCCAAGCTCAAACTGAAGAATTCCTGTTGAGATATCATCGTTCTATGGCAGTGAGCAATTAATATTCGAAATCTACAACCTTGCGCTCTTCTACTACTTTTCCAATAAAAGAAGCCGCTTCCCGGTGTTCAGGGTGATTTACATAGCCCATGAGATCGTTTTTGTCCTCATGCGTTGTTATAAGTACCAGATCCAGCGCAGCATCGGAAGCATTGAAATTCTCCCCAATCTCCAATGTGTTTATTTCATTGATCGCTGCTTTCAACTTAAAAAGCTTTTCTTTAATCAATTCGATATTTTTTCCTTTCTCATTGCCTTCGGCCTCTTCTTTGAGCCTCCACATCACAACATGTTTTATCATAACCTCGCTTCAAATTTAAGTCATGGAATTACTCTGCGAATAAATAATTAGTTTTAGATAAATGAAAGATAAAACTGTGTGAATTGAAAAAATCAACTAATTTTGGCTACATCCGAAAGTAGATTTTGATGCATGAGATTTTTGATAATTTTTTCATTGGCTCTGATTTTTATTGTTGAAAAAAGTTGCGGACAGTTTATAATTCCCGGAGAGGGTCTGATGGATGTAAAAATTGGATCCGATTGGGATGAAATTGAATGGGAGCTTGGATTTAAGGGAAAAAAAATCAGGAAAAGTGACGTCTCATCTTCGCTCCTGCACCTTTCCAAGACGGCAAATGTAGAATTTGATTTTGTTGTTTCATACCGGCACCTCATGTGGTTGCCCGTTTCGGAATTGTATTTTAAGAATGACAGGGTGTGTATGATTCGGATCGACAGTTCCCCGGATTACTATAAAATGCTGTGTGTGGATATCGGTACCGTGGAGGGATTGAATTTTTGGGATAAAACGGAGCGGGTAAAGGAAATATACGGATCCCGGAAGTTTTCGAAACATGATGGAAAATCATTTGTCGCATTCAGTAATATCGGACTCGGGGTTGAGTTATCCGAAGATGAGGTTCGGTCTATGGTTATTTTTCAGCCGCAAATAGAATAAAAAATATTTTCTTTGATATATTTACCGTCATAAACTGACTTAAGCTTTCCATTAACTATTAATTAATACTGAAAACATAATTGGCTATGACTTCAAGAAATTACTACCAACTGAGTAGCAAAATCTTACTGGCAATTGTTGTTAGCATTCTCATCGCGTGCGGATCTGAAAAGAAGAAAGATTCGGATGCTTCCAAAGAGTTTGATGATGCGCAAGGACAATTGAAAGAAAAGTTTGATAATGCAATTCGCGATATTCCACCACCGGCAGAAATCCCATATATTATTCAAAGTACCGGAGCCGATTTCAATCCAAATATTATCAATGATTCTAAAAAGTATGAATCTTATACTATTTCAGCTAAAAAGGCTGCGTTCAACCTTGGTGTCTATGCGACTGATATTGGATATTTGAGTAGCTATGGCAGAACCCAGGAAGCGTTAAATTACATGGACGTTTGCCTTAAGCTGACCGAGGCAATTGGCGCCCAGGATGCCATTGACTTCGCTGTTTTGGAAAGTTTTGAGAAGAATCTATCCAATCCGGACAGCTTGGCAAAGATTATTGATAAGGTAATTGCAAATAGCGACAATTATTTACAGGAAAATAACCGGGACAACATCGCCGCCCTGATGATCGGGGGCACGTTTATAGAAGCGCTTTATATTGCGACTCAAATTATCGATACCTATCCGAAAGATCTGCTCCCCGACGATATGAGAATGCAGGTGTTGGCACCCCTGGTAAGTATGTTGGTAGATCAGAAAGATTCGCTTAAAGACATCATTGACCTGCTCGAAAGCGTTGACGGAAAAGAAGACTGGGAACTTGCAACGATCAACAGTCTTAAGGAGCTGGACGACAATTATACGCGATTTGATCCTAAAGGAAAAATTCAGGAAGGAAGGGGCAATGAAGTTCTCAACGATGAAGTTTTGAAGAGACTGACAAATCAGGTAGATTCGATTCGAACCAATGTAGTCTATTGATACATTAAAATATCAAAAAAGAAAAGTATTGGAGTATTGCTTCAATACTTTTTTTTTATACGGATTCCTCCTTAATCTCTCGAATATTGGACTTCTTAGCAAAAAATTTCAAGTATTCAACAATCAAATAAATCTCAATGTCAACATTCCAATGTGAAATTCATGGCATATTTCGTAATTGGAAGTATTTGAAATTCGTATCTTAAGACTTGTAATTTCCGGGTTATCCGGTGTTTTTAAAATAATAACTTCCAATCCTATGAGTGAACAACTACTTGAAGCGGTTATTCAACTATTTGCACTTTTGGCGAGGTTAGATGGCGTAGGTGAGAAAGAAAGACAGAAAATGTTCAATTTATTGGACTCGCGCCTGAATAAAGAGGTCATCGGGAAATACATGAATTTATTCAATAGCTTTTGCGATCGAGAATTAAAGGATGGAACCGACGAACTCTCCGAAATAACGAAAATTGCCAGGAGAATTAATGGCCAGCTTGCCCAACAGCAAAAAATATTCCTCATTTCTGAATTAACTCAACTCATATATGCCGATAATATTCTCTCGGATGATGAATATACTGCGCTTCAAAATATTGGAGAAGAACTCAAAATTGATAAGAAAGAGTTAACATCTATTCAGGAATTTATAGCGGCAAATAGTTTGGAGGATTTCAACTCCGAGCATGTATTACTTATTGGTAATCATGCGGATAAGATACCGGCTAAATGTTACCATATCGTCCCTGAAGGTGAAATTGACGGATTTGTTGCTGTTCTTAATTTAAAGACAATAAAACCATTTTTTCTCCGGTATATTGGCAATTCAAGTGTTTTTTTGAATCAGATCCCACTGGAGAGCGGAAAGATCGAAATTGTTCCGACAGGGAGCACAATAAGAAGTAACAGATTCAAAGCCATATACTATAGCGATTTCCTGAGACACTTCCGAACAGATGAAATCGAATCGCCGATTACTTTCAAGGCCAAAGGTATTTACTTCAAATTCAGAAATGGAAATATTGGACTTAGGGATATTTCGATCAATGAAAAAAACGGAAGTCTTGTTGGGGTAATGGGCGCCAGCGGATCAGGGAAGTCCACACTGTTTAATGTGTTGAATGGGAATGAAAGGCCCTCTTCCGGCAGTGTATTAATCAACGATATAGATATTCATGCGGATCGGAAGAAAATTGAAGGCTTAATCGGATTTATACCCCAGGATGATCTACTTATCGAAGATTTGTCCGTTTTTCAGAATTTGTATTATGCCGCTAAGCTTTGCTTTAGCAACTATACCGAGGACAAGATTAATGAGCTGGTTGACAAGACTCTGATAAGCCTTGGACTGTATGAAACCAGGAATCTGAAAGTTGGAAATCCTTTGCAGAAAACGATATCCGGAGGTCAAAGAAAACGATTGAATATTGGACTGGAACTGTTAAGGGAGCCCATGATTCTGTATGTAGACGAACCTACCTCAGGTCTATCTTCCAGGGATTCCGAAAACATCATGGATTTACTCAAAGAACTTGCCTTGCGCGGTAAGTTGATATTTGTGGTAATTCACCAACCCTCCTCGGATATTTTCAAAATGTTTGATAAGCTGCTCATTTTGGATGTTGGCGGATATCCGATCTATTATGGAAATCCGGTAGAGGCGGTAGTTTATTTTCGTGAAGCCACAAAGCTTATCGATAAACAGTCCGGGTCGTGTAAGGAGTGCGGAAATGTAAATGCCGAACAAATCTTTAATATTATCGAAACCCGGGTGGTCGATGAATATGGAAGACATACGGAACAACGGAAAATTACTCCTAAAACCTGGAATGAGATCTACAACGAAAAGGTAGAATTCCGGGAATTGGAAAAAGTGGATAAAGGCCCGCGAGCGATACTCCATATTCCAAACAGGTTTAAGCAAATAGCAATTTTTACCGCCAGAGATCTGAAATCAAAACTTGCCAATAAACAATACATTCTAATAAATTTTCTTGAAGCGCCCCTGTTGGCCTTAATTTTGGCCGTTCTAGTAAGATTTTACCCCGGCGAAGCATTCCGACCGTTCGAATATGTGTTTCAGGAAAATGTAAATATCCCTGCTTATATTTTTATGGGAGTGATTGTGGCTCTGTTCATGGGTTTAACCGTGAGCGCTGAAGAGATCATAAAAGACAGAAAAATATTAAAGCGCGAATCTTTTCTACATTTAAGCAGGGGCAGCTACATCGCTTCCAAATTGATATTGCTATTCAGCCTTTCCGCCATCCAGGCATTTTCATTTGTCGTTATCGGCAATTTGATCCTGGCGATCAAAGGAATGTTTTTAGCTTATTGGCTGGTCTTTTTTTCAGCTTCCTGCTTTGCCAACGTGTTGGGACTGAATATATCGGCTTCATTTAATTCGGCGGTGACCATATACATTCTCATTCCAATATTGCTGATTCCCCAAATTTTACTCAGTGGAGTGGTCGTTCAGTTCGACCAATTAAATCCTGCCTTCGGTGAAAAATCCAGAGTGCCGTTGATAGGCGATTTAATGATCTCAAGATGGGCGTATGAAGCCCTGATGGTCAATCAATTTAAAAATAATAAGTTTGAAAGGCTGTTTTATGATGTCGACAGAAAAATTGCATTGTCAGATTACAGGACGGTGTACTACATTCCAAGATTAGAAACCATGCTCGAATATGCATTTTCCAATAAGGGCAATCGGGATGCTGAAATTATCGATAAAGTAAACGAGAATTTAAATGTTTTGAGAAATGAAATCCTACTGCAACTGGATGAATTCGGAGAAGATAAGTTTCAATATTTAAATGATTTAAAAATTGAACGGATCGATTCAACTGTCTACTTAGGAACTCAAAAGTTTCTGAATACGCTGAAACGAATTCATAGAGGTCGACGGGGAAAAGCTCAGGATGAAAAGGAGAAACGCATCAAAAAAATGACCTCTTCCCCCAAAAAGGTAAATGCATTTAATAAGCTGAAAAGAGAAAATACGAACGACCAGGTTAGCTCTCTTGTTTTTGACAACAGGGAAAAAACACGCATACTGGAACACAACGGCAAATTAATTCAACAGATCTATCCTATATTCGCCTATCCGGAACCGATGAATTTTTTAGACTTCAGAACCTTGTTTTACCTTCCACAGAAGTATTTTGCAGGCAGGTATTACGGTACGCTTTATTTCAATGTTATCATTATGTGGATGATGACAACAGCCCTGGTGATCACATTGTATTATGATGTTTTGAAAAAGATCCTGACACTGGATGGAAGATTTAAATCCAAAATAAAGTGATGTATGTTTTTCGTTCTTTCAAAATTACTCAGCTATTTCATCAAACCGTTCAATCTAATTCTAATCTTTCTTCTATTATCTTGTTTCATCAAAAAGAAAGTGTGGAGAATGAGAATCCGGTGGATGTCTCTGGCATTGTTTCTCTTCTTTTCAAACGGTGTGATTTTTAATGAGTGTTTGCTCCTGTGGGAGAAACCTGCAACCTTGATCAGTGATTTGGACGATCAATATGAACTTGCAGTGGTACTTGGCGGCACTACGGATGTTGACAGGAAGCCCGATGACAGATTATTTTTCCGGAAAGGAGCCGACCGGGTGACACATGCCCTGAACCTGTATCATGAAGGCAAAGTAAAAAAGATATTATTTACAGGAGGTAATCCCAGGCTTTTTGAAAATCCGAACCGCGACAATGTCCCTATTTTTGATTTTTACGTGATGTGCGGCGTTAAGCCTGAAGACATCATGATTGAGAATTCTTCGAGGAATACACGCGAAAATGCCTTTTTCGTAAAGAAAATGTTGAGAAACGACCCCGCTAATAGAAAGATGATTTTGATAACTTCCGCATTTCACATGAGAAGGGCCGAAGGATGTTTTCGCAAGGTTGGTATTGATGTAACCGGCTTTAGTACGGATTTTTATTCTGCCATACCGAAAGACAGGTTTACCTTCCACGCCTTTCTTCCTTCACCTTCGGTTCTGGCCAACTGGAATTTCCTGATCAAGGAATGGATCGGATACCTGGCATATCAAATGGCCGGATATATTTAACCCAAAAAATTCATAATACTTCGCCCGAAGGGCCGGTCATTATTTTTATGCTCAAACAAGGAACCTTTTCATGGAAGCACGCATTTTTTTGTCGCTCAAATTTGAGGAATCAATAAAAGTAATGACCGGGGTTATCCCGATGCATATTGGATGATGATTCCATCTTGTACAGATCTATTAGTCTTTTGAAAATGATTTATTGGGAATAAATCGGATTAACTGTGTCTGTGATGGAATGCCGGTATCCGGTAGCTCATGATACTTTGCGGAATATGCAAAATGCGGGCTTTAAAAGCGGATCTGAAAAGCTTAACTCGGGTTTGAATGAATATTGCATCTAACATTTCTCGGGTTGCTGCTCATTTGATCCAGACAGTTTTTTGATTGGTGAATTCCCGGATGCCAAGATGAGAAAGCTCTCTGCCATAACCGGATTTTTTTATTCCTCCGAATGGTACGGTTGGGTCCGAAAACATCATCTGATTTACATATACGGCACCGCTTTCAATTTGGTCTGCCAGTTTTTTAGCTTTTTCCATATTGTTTGTCCAAACTGATCCGCCCAATCCATATTTGCTTTCATTTGCAATGTCAATGGCCTCTGACAAACCGCTTACAGTAAAAAAAGAGGCAACAGGGCCAAAAATTTCGTCCTCATAGGCGGGCATTCCAGGTTTTAGATTCCGAAGTATCATTGGGGGGAAATACGCCGAATTGACTTTCTCAGGCAGTTGTCCATAAATCACTTCGGCGCCAAGATCTATACTTCTTTTCACTTGATCAAAGATTTCTTCGGCCAGATCCCTTCTCGCCAGCGTTCCGTAATCTGTTTCACTTTTCATCGGATTTCCGTAGGAAAGTTGCTCCAGCTCGCGAATAAAAGCCTCTGTAAACTCCTGAACTATAGCCGTTTCCATGATAAATCTCTTGGCGGCGATGCAGCTTTGTCCGGTATTCAGCATCCTGGCCGATACTGCCGCTTTAGCCGCCAGGGCAATATCAGCATCTTTCAAAACGATAAACGCATCGCTACCTCCAAGCTCAAGGACACTTTTTTTGATATTTTTCCCGGCAATTGAAGCAACATTCCCCCCCGCAAGCTCGCTGCCCGTCAGAGTTACTGCAGATACAAATTCATGTTCGATAACTTGTTGCACCTCTCCGGAACCAATCAATAAGGTGTTAAAAATATTTTCCGGGAACCCGGCATTTTTAAATATTTGTTCAATTTCCAATGCACACCTCGGAACGTTTGACGCATGCTTCAACAGGCAGGTATTCCCGGCCATAATGGCCGGAGCCGCAAATCTGAAAACCTGCCAAAACGGAAAATTCCACGGCATTACAGCCAGGACAACTCCTGTCGGATTAAAATGTATATAAGCTTCTCCATGAGGTGTCTCCAACGGAATATCATCCAAGAAGCCGGCCGCATGATCTGCATAATAATTGCAGACGCTCGCACATTTTTCAATTTCAGCCATAGACTCCTTTATGGGCTTTCCCATTTCCAGAGTGATCGATTCGCTACATTTCTTTTTGTGTTTGAGAAGCGCTTTGGCAGCTAAACGCATAAGCGCCGCACGCTTTTCAAAACTTGTTTTTCTCCATGTGTCGAATGCGGAATAGGCTCCGTTGATCTTAAGGTTAACCTGCTCTTGTGTATCTCCTTCAAATACTTCTAAGACTCTGCCATCATAAGGGCAGACTGATTTGAATTGCATAGAATACTTTTTCTTTTTTCCAGATAATTTATTGATAATCCCGATGAGATCAATGCAAAAGCCGGCGCGGCAAGCATGCCAAAGACCGGAATGAGCAAGAAGATATTAAAAAACAATCCGTTGCCAATGACGAGCCCAAAATAGTTGTTGATCAGTTTTCTGCTTTCTTTTTCGGTGATGTTATAGTATTCATTTCGATAGTCCGCCATCGAATAACCCATAAAATAGCTTTCAAAAAACAATATGGCCAGGGGAGCTATCGGTATGATCCAGGCGATTAAAAATGAAACAACAATGATCAATGTGGACAATATGATTTCAATAAAGAAATTCTTCAGGGCAATTTTGATCCCCCTGGAACAATTCAGGAAAAATTTACGTGTACAGGAAATATTCCGCTTACCGGAGTCGATCATTTGGACTTTCGATGAAATAATATAAAATGAAGGTGCCAGGAGAATAAGTGTCAGGTATCTGTAAATTTTTAAATAGAGAAAGAATACCAATGCCCGAATCACAACCATCAAAAAACCTTCTATGAAGGAGTGAACCGCTTTGTCGGAGCTGGTCGACTGAAAATTTGCCAGGACATATTCAACAATAAGTCCGGATGTTTTAATAGCAAAAACAATAATCAAAAATGCTATAATCGAATCAATAACCGCCGGAATTATCAATAATTTCCATAAATTATTGGCATCAATAAATCGAAACGCCTTCCAGTAAAATGTGAAAGATAACTTGATCTGATGTAAATAATCCATATTTACGAAGCTCGTTTTTAAAATTATGCAAATTCGACATAAAGTCCTATACCTTTCAAGTTACGCCCGGCCAAAGAGTACACTTTATAAAGGTTTTTTCCGGTCTTTTTTTTTAATTTTGTGAACCAATGATCTGATGAATGCCGCTCTGTTTAAATGCGTTTTTCGTATTCTCGGAAATTTGGGGTTTATTTTTTGATGGATACTTTTTTATGCATCTCCACAAATAATATTTTTTATGAATCTACTTGAAATCATAAAAGAAAGCGCCAGGAAACAGCCAAAAAAAATTGTTTTGCCCGAGGGCTCCGAGGAACGCACCCTACAGGCCGCCGACGAAGTACTAAAAGAAAGAATAGCCGAGATTATACTAATCGGGAATCAAGACGAAATTCGGGATCTTGCTCGTACGAACGGTCTTGGACATTTAAGCAACGCAGTCGTTGTAAATCCGGAAACCGCCGGAAAGAAAAATGCATATGCCAATTTAATGGTGGAACTGAGAGGTCACAAGGGCATGACGCTCGAAAAAGCGTACGAGCTTTTGAAAGACCCCCTTTACCTGGCAACCTTAATGATTAAGCTCGGAGATGCCGACGGTGAAGTTGCAGGGGCGATGAATGCCACCGGGGATGTATTGCGCCCGGCATTTCAGTACATCAAAACACTCCCCGGAATAAGCGTTGTATCCGGCGCTTTTATAATGATTTTACCGGAAAAAACATACGGCGAAAATGGGATGTTGATTTTTGCTGATTGTGCCGTTCACCCGGACCCTGACGAGCAGCAACTTGCCGAAATTGCTGTTGCTACGGCTCAAACGGCCAGGTCGATTGCTAAAATTGACCCCAGGGTCGCTATGCTGAGTTTTTCGACCAAGGGTAGCGCCAGTCATGCGTTGGTGGATAAAGTGGTAAACGCAACCAAAATTGCCAAAAAAATGGATCCGGACTTACAAATCGATGGGGAGCTTCAGGTCGACGCCGCACTGATACAAGCTATAGGAAAGAAAAAAGCACCGGACAGCAATATCGCAGGCTTTGCAAATGTATTGGTATTTCCAAATCTTGAATCCGGAAATATCGGCTATAAACTTGTTCAGCGGCTTGCCAACGCCGAAGCGGTCGGACCAATTTTACAGGGTATGGCGGCGCCTATAAATGATTTGTCGAGAGGTTGTTCCGTAGAGGATATTATAAATATGATTGCAATAACAGCCAACCAAGCATCAAAATAAAAAAATTATGAGTTATTCAGTGGAACCCATAGAAGGGTATGCTATAAAAAGAAGGGACCATCCAACAATTAAAAAGAACCGATATGAATTTAACAAGGTCGGCATTGTGGGTTGTGGAATTCTTGGACAGGAAATAACGAGAATGGTAAGCTCGCACGGAATCGATGTAACTTTCGTGGAAATATCGGAAGGAAAAATTGAGCAGGCCCTCAACAGCATATCCAATGAATTGGACGACATGATCGAAAAATGGGGCATGACCTATAGTGAAAAACGGGCAATCATGTCCAGAATAAAAGGGACCATGAATTACGAAGACCTGGAAGGATCCGATATCGTAATTGAATCCGTAAAGTCCCGATCGAGGGAAAGTAGCGTGGAGCTGCGAAAGAGAATCTTCAGGGAAATTGAAAAGGATATTGCCCCTGATGCAATAATCGCGACAAATTCTACCACCCTTGTAATTACTGAAATGTCGTCGGAACTTGAATATCCCGAGCGATGTGTAAGTTTGCATTTTCTGTCCCCCGCAGATAAAATTCCGGTAGTTGAGATAGCGCGTGGACTGCACACTTCGGATGAGACGTACGATAAGGTCTGCCAGTTTGCCAGAATGTTCGAAAAAAAAGTAGTCCCCGTAATAGAGTCCCCGGGAATTATAAGTACGAGGTTAATTGCCCCGTTGATTAATGAAGCCTGTGAGATATACATGGAGGGCGTGGGAAGGCTTGAAGATATAGACGATACGATGAAGATGGGTTTTGGTTTTCCGCTGGGCCCGTTTGAGGTAGCTGATAAGATCGGCTTGGATACCATTGTAAGATGGCTGGAAAATTTATATAAAGAATTTGGCGATTTGAAATATAAAGCTTCTCCTCTTTTAAAGAAAATGGTAAGGGCCAACCATTTGGGCAGAGAAACCCTGAGAGGATTTTATAAATACAATGCGGAAGGGAAAAAAATTGTTGAGAAAGAGGAAAAGGACTAAAAGCTTATTCAAAGGGTGATATGATTGTACTGGTATTAAATGCGGGTAGTTCGTCCATAAAATATCAATTATTTGATGTGGAGGAAAAGAAAGTATTGGCAAAAGGAATCGTTGATAAAATCGGCATGGCTGACGCCGCGCTCATAAATTATAGAGATGATGGAGATGAGGTAAAATTGGAAGGGGAAATCGTGGACCACCAGGCCGGGATTGAATATGTTTTAGGCGTTTTAATTAGTGAGAAACACGGTTCGATAAAATCTCTGGAAGGTATCGACGCCGTCGGCCATCGCGTTGTCCACGGTGGCGAATCCTTTCAATCGAGCGCATTAATAAACGACGAAATTGTCAGGAAAATCAATGAATGTGTTCCCCTGGCGCCCCTGCATAATCCACCTAATTTAAAAGGGATTGAAGCCGTAACCGAACTGATGCCCGACACACCGCAGGTGGCCGTATTTGATACCGCCTTTCATCAAACCATGCCGAAATCAGCCTATATGTATGCCATCCCGTATTCCCTCTATAAGAAATATGGGTTAAGACGATATGGTTTTCACGGGACAAGCCATCATTATGTATCCCGAAGAGCATGTGAAATTGTAGGTGTGGATTATCAAACGCAAAAGATCATTACTTGCCATTTGGGAAACGGGGCATCCATTACTGCTATTAAATATGGAAAATCCGTAGATACTTCCATGGGACTTACTCCGGTTGAAGGTATGATTATGGGTACGCGTTCCGGTGATCTTGACCTTGGTGTGCTTACCTATATCATCGATAAGGAAGAGCTGGGGGTGAAAGAAGCAAATACACTAATCAATAAGCACAGTGGTATACTCGGTATTTCCGGTGTTTCATCGGACATGCGGGAGGTCGAGCGCGCCTCGGACGATGGCAACAACCGGGCAAGACTGGCTTTGGAAATGTATGACTACCGAATAATTAAATACATCGGTTCATATGCCGCAGCCATGAGCGGGGTGGATATGATCGTATTCACCGGAGGAATTGGAGAAAACGCACATCGCGTTCGCGAGGCCGTCTGCAAAAAATTCGGCTACATGGGCCTTGAATTTGATTCTGAAAAAAATACCGGATTGAGATCTCAGGAAGCTATAATAAGTAAGCCGGACTCGAAGATAAAGGTGCTTGTCGTGCCAACCAATGAGGAACTGGTCATCGCACAGGAAACTCTAAAAGTGATAAATAATATCAAAGATTTGTTGAAGGCTTAGATGCTGCTTCAATTACTTCATTCCAAACTCTGAAGATATTTTTACTGCATATTTTTTTTATGTCTTCGTGGGAATATCCTCTTCGGAGCAATTCGAGAAACAGGTCCGGAAGTTTTGAAACATCTTCAAGACCGATTGGTAAGTTTGAAACACCATCAAAATCGGATCCCAAACCAACATATTCTATGCCGGCAATTTTTATGACGTGTTCAATATGATCGGCGACCAGGGAAACATCTCCCATAAGTTCCGGCTGGTTTTTTATTGAATCTAACTGCGCGGCTATGGAGGGATCATTTTCATTTGCTCCGGCTTCTATTTCTGCATAAACCTTTTTCAAAGCTTCGTTCCCTTTTGGAGTCAGGAAAAATGAGCCAAAATTGATCATGATCACCCCTCTTCGATCTGCAAGAAGCTTTATCATTTCATCCGAGACATTGCGCTCAAACCCCGGAGTAAAATGCCTGCACGAAGAATGCGAAGCAATTACCGGTGCACGGGAATGCCTCACGGATTGATAAAAAGCGCTATCTGATACATGAGAAACATCGATCATGATTCCCAACTGATTCATCCTGTCAATGACCTGGTAGCCAAAAGGGCTTAATCCTCCATGCGTATATTTCCGATCATACGAAGAGTCACAAATGTGATTGTCTTTAGAATGGCATAACGTAATATACCGGATTCCTTTTCTATATAAAATATCCAGGTTTTCCAGTTTACCCTCGATGGGCGCTCCATTTTCCAGCCCCATAGGCAGGGAAATCAATCCCCTTGAAAAATTCAACTCAATTTCATCCGGAGATGTAGCCATGGCATATTTATCAGGATAATCCCGGCAGATTTTTTCGACCGAAGCAATCAGTTCAAGAGCAAGATCCAAGGCTCCGTCCATCTCTTTACTCGCCGGAATATAGATCGACATAATCGGTGCGTCCAATCCACCCGCTTTGGCCCGGACATAATCAAAATGCCCTCCTTCAGTACGCGTTGAGACATCCTCCCATTTATTTTTAAGCCGGTAAGGAAGATCAACATGACCATCAACTACGATGGTTTCCCGACTCAACCTCCTCGCTTCCTCTACCAGGTCTCTGGGTTTTGAATCCGCCTGCTCCGGGACAGAGCTTTTGTTTTTTTCATTACATGACAAAACAATGAGAATCAATGAAAGGAGAAGATATTTAATTTTCATCTGTTTATATTTTTTAAGTTGCTGATACACATAGAAATACAATCATGCTCATGTATGTTCTGAGTTTGCTCCGGCCCTACCGGTTTCATTTTCGGTTATTTATGGAATTTCCAATCCGTTAAGTATAATTTGTTTGTCCGAATTTTTCAATTTTAAATCATTAACAATTTTTCTCGTATTGGGATTGTTTATGGAAAACAGTACGATCATGATCCCGAATAAGGCGGCAAATGCCTGGAAATTGGTCAGATAAAATCCAATTGTAATAAGAATGGAGCTGAGCCCGTACGTAAAAAACCTGTAATTATTTGCTTTCCGATACAGAATTAGTTTTTCTTTTAATTCCTTTCCAAGCCTGGCCTTTTCGAGCATGGATCTGTGTTTTCGTATCCCTCTATAGATGATCATGAGACACAAAATTACTATTGGAATAAGTGTTACTGCATGGTATTCGGCCTGAATAATCTCTTCGAGCTCATCAACGGAAGATTCCAGATAAAGATAGATAAAAGGGATCAGCGGTGCTCCAAGATTTAAATAAGCAATTGTTTGAAGCCTCTGCACATAATTTTTCGTATCCAGTTGATTATGCATGTATAAAGTAATAATTTGAGTTGTCGCTAAAATTGACAAATCCTAAATTAGGAACCTAATTTTTCCGGATTCAAACATATGAGTTTTTGCAAAATGTTCATTCTTAATGATAGCTCCAAATGGTTCCTTACGATAGGATTTCTGGCATCGGTTTTAATTTCCTGCAGCGATAAAAAACCGACGTCAGATTCCGGCGCAACTGACTCTTTACTGGTCAAATACCAGGCCCTCAATGACAGTGTCGAAAGCAACTGGAACATCATGATTGCCGACGATGATGACAAACACCTTTTGATGAAGCGATTATTGCTCGAAATTAGCTATACGAATAATTATGATAAAGACCGTTTTGATCAGTTTAATCAATTGATCGATGACTTGAAATCAATGCGATACGATCAAAAATCCATGAGCAATTCCTCCTCCATAGACGAGTATGATAGCGCTACCTTTGCGCTTTCCGATGAGATTATACGCTTTGCCAGGAGTCATCCCAGATATGAAGACTTTCCTCTGATGGCAGAATTGATCGATGATATCAATGCCAAAAACAATTATATCCTTTTGCATCGGATACATTACGACAATTGGGTAAAAGAATTGAATTCTTTTAAAGCCGCTAACAAGGAAAAACTCATGTCCTCGGACCCAGCGATCGATATACAAAAAATGCCTTTGTTTGAATTGCCCTCCTAACATATTGTCTGTTTTCCGTTATTTGCCGGTCGGTTAGTGGTTATCGGGGCAATCATCCAGGAATCGCCTTTGTCTCAAGGCATACATGGGTTTTATTTGATCACCTTTTATAATCTGTTAAATTTGCATTTTGATACCAATTATGAGTGATGTTATAAAGCATGAATGTGGTATTGCAATGATCCGTCTTCGCAAACCACTTCAGTATTACCTCGATAAATATGGTACCCCGGCATATGCAGCCAATAAGCTGTACTTGCTGATGGAAAAGCAACACAATCGGGGGCAGGATGGAGCCGGAGTTGTAAATATCAAGGTAGACGTAAATCCCGGCGTTCGATATATTAGTCGATACAGATCCATAGATCAACAGCCCATCGCCAGTATCTTTAAAAAGATTAACAAAAAATACAAGAAGGTAAAGAAAGCTTTCCCGGACAAGTTTACCGATGCCAGATGGCTCAAACAAAATGTTCCGTTTACCGGAACGGTGTGGTTGGGACACTTACGCTACGGTACTCATGGTGGTAATAGCCTGGAAAGCACCCATCCCATGCTCCGGCAGAATAACTGGCGAAGTAGAAATCTGGCAATTGCCGGAAATTTCAATATGACCAATGTAGACGAACTTTTTTCGATCCTGATTAAATTAGGTCAACACCCTAAGGAAAAAGTGGATACGGTAACTGTGATGGAGAAAATCGGACATTTTCTGGATCTGGAAAATCAGGATCTGTTCGATAAATATAAGGGACATTACAGCAACCGGGAAATCACAGAGATCATTGAAAACGAACTTAATCTCGGGAACGTATTAAGAAGAGCGTGCAAGGACTTTGATGGCGGGTATGCAATGGCGGGAGTTACCGGTCATGGCGCTTCCTTTGTTGCCAGAGATCCTGCCGGGATCAGACCGGCTTATTATTACGTTGATGATGAGGTAGTGGTTGTTGCTTCTGAAAAACCTCCGATCAAAACTGCTTTTGACATAAAGTATCGCAGCATTAAGGAGATAAAACCGGGTCATGCATTGATTATTGATAAACAGGGAAATGTTTCGGAAGAAAAATTCATCGAACCGCTTGAGAAGAAGTCGTGCAGCTTTGAACGGATTTATTTTTCAAGAGGGACCGATCCGGATATATACAAGGAGCGAAAAGAACTTGGAAGGCTATTGCTGCCACAGGTTTTGAAATCAATAAATTTTGATTTGAAAAATGCGGTATTCTCATACATTCCAAATACTGCGGAGACTTCTTTCCTGGGCATGATCGACGGCCTTGAAAATTATCTTTCCAAGAGGAGAAAGGATGTCCTGGTAGACGGAAAGCCCACTTTGGAAAAAATCGAAGATATCCTGGATTTCCGGCCAAGAGTAGAAAAGATCGTGACCAAAGATGCCAAGCTTAGAACATTTATTACGGATGACGATCACAGGGATGACCTTGTAGGACATGTTTACGATACCACCTATGAGGTCATCAGAAAGGATAAGGATTCCATCGTGGTTATTGATGATTCCATCGTGAGAGGTACCACGCTGGAAAGGAGCATTTTATTTTTACTTGACAAGATCCATCCAAAGAAAATTGTTATTGTATCTTCAGCTCCTCAAATACGATTTCCGGATTGTTACGGCATAGATATGTCTAAAATGAAGGATTTCATAGCATTTCGAGCCGTCATCGCATTGATAAAGGAACACGGGATGGAAAGCCTGTTGGATGATGTCTATAATAAATGTATTGCCAGTATTGGTCTGAGAAAAGCCCCGAATTATGTTAAAGAGATTTATGCGCCGTTTACCGATGAACAAATTTCAGCTAAAATCGCCGATATTGTCACACCGAAACATCTAAATGCGGAAGTGCAAATTGTCTATCAAACTGTGTACAATTTGCACAAAGCATGTCCCAATCACCTTGGAGATTGGTATTTTACCGGCAACTATCCTACGCCGGGAGGAAACAGGGTTGTCAACAGAGCTTTTATAAATTATATGGAAGGAAAGCTCGTCAGAGCTTATTGATTTACTTATAAATCATTTGATTTACACGGCAAAACTCTCGCCACAACCACACGTTCTTGACGCATTAGGATTAATGAACTGAAATCCTTTCCCATTCAGCCCGTCTGAAAAATCCAGGGTGGTGCCAAGCAGGTAGAGGATACTTCTTTTATCGACAAGAATCTTTACACCTTTGTCTTCAAACACCTTGTCCTCTTCCTTGATCTCACCATCGAAATCAAGCTGATACATAAGTCCGGAACATCCACCTCCCTGCACCGCAACCCGGACGTTATGATCGTCGGGATGACCTTCTTCCTTCTTAAGTTGAATAAGTTTTTCTTTTGCTTTATCCGTAACCTTTATCATCTACTTTTCATTTGATACAATTTGCAAAATAAATTTCCATCCGGTATAAATGCAAATTCCTTTACAGTTAACTCAAATATCCGGTTGATTGTTTTTATTTAAACCGGACATGGACCGGGAAGTTAAAATGATATTTTCAAATCGAAAATATTGAACTACTTTTGACACATCAAATCAATTACAGTGGATGAATAACAGAACAGAGATCAATGAGCTGGGGGAATTTGGATTAATAGATCGAATAACAAAAAATTTTTTACATCATAATCCGACCAGCAGGATCGGTGTCGGCGACGATGCAGCGGTTATAGACTACGGAAAGGATTACATGCTTTTGTCGACGGACATGCTTGTGGAAGGGGTGCACTTCGATCTTTCCTACATGCCAATTCAGCATTTGGGGTATAAGTCCATTTCTATTAATGTATCGGATATCGCTGCCATGAATGGAATTCCACAGCAAGTAGTAATAGGTGTTGGGTTGAGCAACCGGTTTTCTGTCGAGGCAGTCGACAAATTGTATGAAGGAATCCAGGCAGCCTGCAAAGACTTTAAAGTGGATTTAGTCGGCGGAGATACGACTTCATCCCCTTCCGGATTAATTTTATCCGTCTCGGTTACAGGAATTGTGGAGAAGAACAGAATTTCTCTGAGAAGTAAAGTGGAAAAGGGTGATATCATCTGCGCTACCGGTGATCTCGGCGGAGCGTATATGGGATTGCAGGTATTGGAAAGGGAAAAACAGGTTTTCCTGGCGAATCCGGATATGCAACCGGATCTTCGGAAATATCCCTACATTACGGGAAGGCAGCTCAAGCCCAGGGCAAGGATGGATATTATCTATGAGTTGGGTGAAATGAATGTGAAACCTAAGGCCATGATCGATATATCCGACGGGCTGGCCTCGGAGCTTTTTCATTTATCAAAACGGTCCGGAGCAGGTTTTTTTATTTATGAAGACAAGCTGCCGATAGACAAGCAAACCTATGATACTGCCGTAGAATTTAATATAGATCCTGTCACTGCCGTAATGAATGGCGGGGAAGATTATGAGCTTCTTTTTTCAATTAACCAGGAGGATTTTGAAGTATTGAAAAACCATCCGGATATTCATTTCATCGGTTATGCCGCTGAATTGGAAAAAGGGATAAACCTGGTTACAAAAAATCAAAATGTAGTGCCCATTAAAGCCCAGGGCTGGGATCATTTTAAATGAATGCTACCGGTAAATACTAAAATAAATTAAGAATTATCCGCTGCCGAATACCAAATTGAAAAAGGGACCTTCGTAAGGTTCCTGCCTCAACGGATGTATTGGATGAAGATCGAAACTCCGGAAATAAATCGCAACAGACCGATCCTCTATTGAAGAAGTCACTAGGCATTCCCAACCTCTTCTTTCAATTTACCAAGAGAATCTTTTGCATCTCCAAACAACATTTTTGTTTTTTCTCCAAAGAACAATGGGTTTTCGATGCCCGCATAACCGGGGCGCATACTTCTTTTTAATACGATTACGGTCCCGGCAAGCTCAACATCCAGGATCGGCATGCCATATATCGGACTCCCGGTATCTTCTTTTGCCGCCGGGTTTACCACATCATTTGCACCGATCACAAGTACCATATCCGTAGTTGACATTTGTTCATTGGCTTCTTCGAGTTCCAGAAGTTTTGGATAGGGGACATCGGCTTCGGCAAGCAGTACATTCATATGGCCGGGCATTCTACCGGCCACCGGGTGGATTGCATATTTAACCTCCACACCTTCATTTTCGAGCGCTTTTTCCAGATCATGACAAATATGCTGGGCTTGCGCAACTGCCAGACCATATCCCGGTACAACCATAACTTTGTTGGAATATTTAAGTTGAATGGCGGTGTCGCTATGCGATGCTTCTTTGACAACCTGCTCGCGATCACTTCCGCTTGAAGATCCGCTTCCACTAAATCCCCCGATGATCACGTTGAATAACGAACGGTTCATCGCCTGACACATCAGGACCGTAAGTATCGTTCCGGATGCTCCGACAATTATCCCTCCGACGATCATGACCTGATTTCCATAGATAAGTCCGGCACCGGCTGCTGCAATCCCTGTAAATGAATTTAGCAGAGATATGACAACAGGCATATCGCCTCCACCGATCGGAGTTACAAACGTTATCCCATAAACCAGACAGACGATAAGAAGAATTATAACAAGTGTGAAATTAAGCTCCGGTTGCACCATGATGAATCCACTCAATACAAGGACAGCCACCAGCATGATGATATTGATCACCTGAGGTGCAGGTAATACCAGGCTATCTCGCAAAAATCCATCCAGCTTCCCCCAGGCGACAATACTGCCCGTAAACGCAATACTGCCTACAAACAACGCGAAAATAATGGTCAACACCTCGGTACTCATCATCGGCGTACCTTCCGGGAGGTTATAAAACTCAACCGCGGCAATCAACATAGAACACGCACCCCCGAGTCCGTTGAACAGGGAAACCATTTCCGGCATTGCCGTCATTTTTACTTTTTTTGCCGCAGTAAATCCAATTATACCTCCGAGGATCAATCCTCCTACAATCCACAGGTAATTGTTGGATTCATTTTCCATGGGATAAAACATGGTAATCAGAATAGCTGCGCCCATCCCAAACCCGGCGATCATATTTCCTTTTTTAGCAGTATCCGGATGGCTGAGACGCTTGAGACCAATTATAAAAAGTATTATACAAACGAGGTATAAAAAGTCTAATATCGGATTTTCCACTTTCAGTCGGTTTAAAGGTTATTTTTTCTTTTTCTTAAACATGTGCAACATTCTGTCGGTCACGGCAAATCCGCCAATTACGTTTACTGTTGCCAAAGCGATCCCAAGCATCCCGATGATAAGCATGATGTAATTCCCGGGATTGGTATTTCGAATAAGGATGATTGCCCCGATCACGACTACGCCACTAATGGCATTTGCGCCCGACATGAGTGGTGTGTGCAATACGGTCGGCACTTTCGAAATGACTTCCATGCCGAGAAATATGGCAAACACCAAAATGTAAAGCATTTCGATGTTGTCGATTATAAACTGTAAGATACTGTCCATGATGCTGATTTTTAATTTCCGTACACAACCTCTCCATTGGAGACGATGCAACTTGATTTTAAGATCTCATTTTCCATATCAATTTCGGCTTTACCTTCTTTCAGAAAGGTTTTTGCGAAATTGTGGATATTTTTGCTGAACAACTGGCTGGCGTGATTTGGAACGTCCGCTGCCAATTCGGAATTGCCGATTATTGTAACTCCGCTTTTTACAACCGTTTTACCATCTTCAGTCAGCTCACAATTTCCACCGGTCGATGAAGCAATGTCTACAATGACGGACCCTTCTTTCATTTGATCGACCATTTCTTTGGTAATCAATACGGGAGCAGGTTTACCCCTCAATTGGGCAGTGGTAACTATTACATCCGCCTTAACAGCTTCTTCAAAGATTTTTTCCCGTTGCTTTTGTTTGTATTCTTCCGTCTGCTCTACGGCGTAGCCGCCGGCGCTTTTATCATCGGCGGCACCCTCTACCTCAACAAATTTGGCCCCCAGGCTTTCAACTTCCTCTTTTGCCGCTGCCCGCGTATCAAATGCCTGGACAACCGCTCCAAGCCTTTTGGCAGTAGCAACGGCTTGTAGCCCGGCAACTCCGGCTCCCATTACCAACACCTTGGCCGGAGGAATGCTTCCCGCGGCAGTTGTTAACATCGGAAAATATTTTGGAAGGTGATTAGCGGCAGTGATTACAGCTTTGTAACCGGCGATCGATGCCATGGAAGAAAGTACATCCATCGCCTGGGCCAGAGTAATCCTTGGAATCATATCCAAACTAAAGACAGTGAAGTTTTTATTCGCAGCGCTTTCGGTTTTGTCCAGGGAAAAATATGGTTGAAACGACGAAATTACTACTGCTTCATTTGGGAGTAATTTGTAGTCTTCTTTTTCCAATGGAAAGATGGAACAAATTAGGTCCGATGATTTCAAGACATCTGCTCTGTCCAACATTTTGGCTCCCGCACTCAAATAGGTTTCGTCGGAGTACAATGCGGATTCACCGCATCCCTCTTCTGCAAAAATCTCATTCCCCTCGTCAATCAATCGTTTGACAAGGTCCGGCACGATCGCTACTCTGTTATCCGTTTTTTCGTTAATTATTCCGATTTTCATAATTATCGGCAGGTTTTAAAGATTAAAAAACGATTTCCACTTCAAAATTTGAGCTGCAAAATAATAGATTGCTCCAAGTATTGAAATTAATTGTTAATATTAAATTGAATGTTATTATTGTCATTTAAGTTGATATATTGATCCGGAAAATTGAGAATTTGATAATATCCGTAAATGAATAGTTCTTCCATCACCCGACCCACGCTTTTGCTGGATGAGAAAAAATGCAGATCCAATATTGAACGCATGGTTAAAAAGGCAATTGATCATCACTTGAAGTTCCGTCCGCACTTCAAGACCCATCAGTCCGCCGACATCGGAAATTGGATAAAGGACATGGGCATTGAAACCTGTACGGTTTCTTCCGTAAAAATGGCGGAATACTTTGCCGGCTACAATTGGAAAGATATCCTTATTGCTTTTCCGGTAAATGTATTGGAGGGTGAAAAGATCAATGAGCTCGCCGGGAAATTGAAATTGCAAATTCTGGTGTACAGCGCAGAATCGTTAAGACTTTTAAACAAAAAAATGGATCATTCCATAGGAGTAAAGATCGAATTGGATGTAGGAAGCAATCGATCCGGATTAAGGACAAATCAACACAAAGAGATTGATGAGATTCTAAAAACGATCGAAGAAGGTCCGAATTTTCATTTCACAGGGTTTTATTCACATCCGGGCCATACCTATACTTCAAGATCAAAAGAGGAAGTTTTGGAGAAATATACAGCGATTCTCGAAGAGCTGGATACACTGAAAACCCATTACGAACATACACCGGGATTCTTAATTACGATTGGAGATACGCCGGGTTGTACTCTGGCGGATGATTTTGGTCATGTTAATGAAATCTCTCCGGGGAATTTTGTGTTTTATGATGTGATGCAGGTCGATATCGGCTCCTGCACATATGATGATATTGCAGTTGTGATGGCCTGTCCGGTTGTTGGAAAAAATAAAGACAGAAACGAACTTTTGATTCATGGTGGCGCTGTTCATTTTTCCAAAGAGCAATTAACAGATTCGGACGGCACCTCTCATTTTGGAAAAATTGCAATTCCTAAGGAGTGTGGGTGGGATTCCTGCGTTCCGGAAGCATATTTGAAGTCGGTATCCCAGGAACACGGCCTCGTACACGCCACACAAGAAATGCTGGAAAAGATTCGGATCGGAGATTTGTTATACGTCTTTCCGGCGCATTCCTGTCTTTCGGCTGATCTCATGAAATCCTATCTGACGACTGAAGAGATCAAAATGGATAGCGCTTCTGCCTTTATGTCTTAGTTTTTTTGAATCGGACGATTGATTGATGATCTAACCGGATGATTCATCTCCATCTGTCAAAATTCCGGAGCTCTTTTTGTACGGCATTGATTTTAACCCGATTTATTCCCGATAAATCATTTTCAA
>JAKSDO010000173.1 GCA_022360055.1 Cytophagales bacterium
CCCACGGAAAGCTAATCACATAGGGTTGTATTACGGTTTCTTCGCCACCGAGATTCTTTCTTACGAGATGAAATTTTCCCTCTTCATCGTGATAGCCGACCACACCGGGAGAAAATGTCCCGTCGTTTACGACCGTGCCGCTATAGGTTTCCGGGAAACCTCCGTAATCAGGTGTCGGACCACCGACAGGCCTTAATTCCTCGGAAAATATCAGCTCATCTGCGTGTGCAATCACCCAATCCTCAAGTTCCTGCCCGAGGCCAAGACCGTTCGGATTTACCAGATTATTCAGCCATGTCTGCGTTTGTACGCTCTCGGAAAAATATCTGTAGGTTTGCGACATGTACTGCCCCCCGCTTCTCCAGTCAAATGTCATATGGAGAACGAAATTTTTAAAGGACAACCTTGATTGCATGCCGAGAAGAAAGTCGGGATTATAGTTGCCGACTTTTTCGGGTCGATCGGTGGGCACCCATTCGGCTTCCTGGCCTTCGGCAATTAAAGGATAGCCGTAGTACGGAGAAGTCGGATCGGTGACCCGCTTCTTGAGCGGCGAATAAATATTTCCGACAAGGCCGTCTTCACCTGTGGCATCATTCTTTACGTAACCCAAGGAATAACTCTTGTTATCGCTCCAGAATTCTATGACATCCACACCCTCGTCGAGTTCAATTATACGGGTTTCATTTTTACTGAAATTGAAGTTGAGATCCCAATTCCAATCCGCTGATTTTACAGGTGTGAATCCAAGGTCAAACTCCCAGCCCTTACTTTCGATCAATCCTGCATTAATATTTATGTTGTTGTACCCGGAAGATACAGGCAGCGGAATATTCTGCAGAATTTGATTTCTATTCTCCATCTCATAATAGGTGCCCTTAAATCTCAGGCGATTGTCAAACAAGTCCACATCGAGACCAAATTCCATCGAAGTATTCTCTTCCGGTTTTAAGTCCGGTATGAGGATGGTGCCGGATTTGTTCAGTCGCACCGCATCGCCCCATTGGCCGGAGTTTCCGTAGACGGGATACAGGTTATACGGAGAAGTATCCAGACCTACCTGCGCCCAGCCGGCTCTCAGTTTAAACATATCCACCCTGCTGCCGAGCGGCACAAGTTCATTTAATAAAAAGCTTAACGATGCAGACGGATAAAAATAAGACCGGTTTTCCGGCGGAAGTGTACTCGACCAGTCATTCCTTGCGGTAGCATCGAGATATACCAGATCTCGCCATCCCAGATTCACAAATCCGAAGACACTGTAAATTGCCCGCTGTGACCACGAACTGTTGTATTGTAAAGCGGTATTGCTAATATTGCCTACTGTAAAAACGTTTGGGACAATCAAACCGGCCTTGTTTGCAGCCTTATTTGATATGGCTGTGTTTTTTGCGTACAAAGCATTTCCGCCCCCCGTAACTTTCAAGCTGAAATCGTTCCATACTTTGTTGTAGGTGGCCATCAAATCCGTATTTCGTTCGAAGGTCGTCGAAGTGGCCAACCCGTATGAACCGTTGTTCGGCTCCCGGTTATATCCCGGAGGAATTTTTGTTTCCCTGCGGCCATCGGTCTGATCGTGCAGATACCTCGCTTTTATCTTAATCTCCGGAGTGATGCGCCATTCGGCTTCGATGTTCCCGTATATTCGGGTTCGCTCAAATGAGTTTTCAACTTCATGGGCCAGAAAATACGGATTTTCATGGTTGGGCGACACATTTACAACTTCAAGGCCTTCTCTTCCCGGCACCCAATAATCCTTCAGTTCGCGAATATCCACATTCACGGGCGTGGAATAGGCCCATTGCATGGGGTTTGTTCCACGGTTGCTGGACGGTCTGTTGTTCGACCAGGTCCTGCCGATATTGATGCTCGAACTTATGGTCACATTCTTATGAGGGTGTACGGCGGCCGAAGTCGATAAATTGTTTCTGAATAGATCGGAACCCGGTACGACGCCATTGTGCGCCATGTTGGTAAATCCGATTCTGTAATCTACATTGTCCGCACTATTCGAGATGGAAACGCCATTGGTAGTCGTAAACCCGGTATTCACAAAATTTTCGACATTGTCGGGATAAGAGACCAGCTCGGTCGGCACAGGCTGCCCATTGGCATCCAGAGGCGCTCTCCATTGCTGCGCAAAAAATCCGCGATCGAGTTCCGGGCCTGCACCGGTTCCATCCCCATCGTTTATCGGAGGCAGCGCTCCCCCTCCGACATTTTCCGGTCTGAAAGAGAAGAATCCCGAAGCAAAACTTTTTTGAACGTTCAGGAATTTAACGGGGATGTCGAATACCGTATTGGAAGAAACGTTTACCTGCATGCGCTGGCCCCTTTTGGCGCGCTTTGTCGTAATTAAAACAACTCCGTTCCCAGCTCTTGTTCCGTACAAAGCTGCAGCGCTCGGGCCCTTAAGGATGGAAACATTCTCAATATCGTCCGGGTTCAGATCCGAAATGGCATTGCCGTAATCGACAATATTTCTGTCCCCGAATTGTCCCATATTGTTCAGGGAGTTCTCCATCGGGATCCCGTCAACGATAAACAGGGGTTGATTGTCGGAATTCAGCGAAGTCGCACCCCGGATGATCATGCTCACGGAAGAGCCCGTTCCACCGGTTTGATTGATTGTTGCGCCGGAAATTTTTCCCGACAGGGAATTCAACACATTTTCCTGCGCAACTCGCGTAACTTCCTCTCCTTCAACCTTTCCAACGGCAAATCCCAAGGACCTCTCTTCTCTTCTTATGCCGAGTGCCGTGACGACAATTTCTTCCAAAGAAGTGATATCTTCAACCATCGATACATCAATTACGGTCCTTCCGCCAACGCTTATTTCCTCGGTATTGAAACCCACGTACGAAAAAACCAGGGTCGAATTCTCATTTTCCACGTCAATGGAGTAATTTCCGTTGATATCCGTGATGGTCCCTTCCTGGGCGCCCTGCAACAGCACATTTACACCGGGCAACGCTCCATTGTCCGTCGCGCTTGTCACTTTTCCGGTAACGGTATATCCCTGGAAAGAACCGGCGTGTACAAAAGGCGATAGAAACAACGTAAAAGCAGCAAACAAAAACAGCGCTGTACTGTTCTTATTTCCTTCGAAAATATATTTATAAGTCATTTTTTTTCATTTTTAAATTAGTCTCATCGAATCAATTCACAGCTTCAAATGTGAGTATGAGGGCATTTGTTGTTAATCCAGCAGCGAGCGCATCTCCATCCAATGATCCGAATATTACGATCCTCATGCTGTTGTCGGTCAATTCCTGAACGATAACCTTTCGCTGCATATCGAGAAAGCCAAGGTATGATGTGCCTGAAAAATCGATGGTTGTCACGCCTTCATATGTTACGACGCCTCCAAAGGCCGAAGGGACATCGAAATCTTCCCCCTCTACGAATGTGAAAGTTGCGCCGGATTCCGGCGTGTATAGTCCGGTAACCAAACCGAAATCAATACCACCCCAGTTTACAATGGTGCCGCCTATGCTGCTCTGATAAAAAATGCCTGAAAAAGCAGCTCCATCCTCCTTGACATCCACTTCATAGCTGCCGTCAAAGTAAAATGTAAACTCGTCGTTGTACACTTCGCCCATACCTAATCCGGCGCCAAAAATGCCGGCAGGCAAAGGTTTTGGAGCTCCGGGAAACGGAGTCAGATCCGCATCGGAAAAGGCAAAATAATCGTGTTCGGAATGACTGCCCGAAATTCGCCATGTCTTTCCGTTTTTGGCGTTGGGTCCACCCGTCAATAATCCGTAGGGCGGAGCTCCGATCGTCAGTTCCACGGTATCGCTCGCAGTTCCGGTACCGCCTGTTACGGAAAGGACGGCCGTGTAATAACCAGTTTCATAAACATGCACCGGATCTTTGTCCGTGCTTGTTTCACCGTCACCAAAATCCCAGGAATAGGAAGTTGTATTGTGCGTAAGCGCCGTAAACGCCACCTGATTGTCCACAATACTATAGTGTATTATGGCAGATGTAGGCAAATCCACTTTTGTCGTCTCGCTGCAGGAAAAAAACAACGAAACGAGCACCAAAGCAGATCCGATTTGAACTCGTCGGTTTTGTTTCATAATCATCGATTTAAATTGAAGAAAATTGACATTGTAGTTAAATGAAAAAGCCGGTAAACTATATTAATTTAATGAATACTGCTATGAAATCATAGCGATTTCACAAGGATTTCATCAAACCAAATTTTGATAATCATTTAATTCAAAATATAATGTTTAGGTAATGAAAGCGTAATTTTTTCAATATATCCGAGCGACTAAGAAGCTCTGTTAAAGATTAGAATTTAATGGTGAAACAATAACGCAATTCACGTTCATATCACCTCATTTTGCGCAATTAACAAAAGCCGGTGAGCAGATCGCCAAAGGCAAAAGGTTTCTGTTATAATGTTTGATTGAAATCGTATTTTTGACCAATGATTAAAAAGCGTACGGCAGTACGCCATATTCGAAAAACAATGAAGAATGATATTGATATGATTAATATTACTCAAAAAAACAATTGGTCCGAAGCGATTGCATCAATCGCCGCATGCTGTTTTTTCCTGTTCGCATACGCTTGCGGTGAAAAAAGATCTGCAATTGAGAAAAATGAACCTGTGCCGTCGGATCTTCCGGGGAATGCCCTTGCCCTAAAGCACTGCGGTTCGTGCCATGCTTTTACAGCACCGGAATTACTCCCTTCTTCCGTATGGGAAAAAGATGTACTTCCTTCTATGGGGCACCGGCTTGGCATCTATCGGGGCGACCGCCAGCCGGATAGTCTATTTGAAAAAGGAGTGGGCGGTCAAATCGTGAAACGAGCAAAGATATATCCCGAAAAACCACAACTTGCGCGTGAAGACTGGCAGAAAATCGTTGACTATTACATTGAGCATGCGCCGGATACGATCCTGCCGCCAATCCGAAAAAACCGCATCGTAAAAAGTTTGGAGCATTTTAAGTACAAACCCTCACCGTACACCCACCGGCCACCGCTCACGATTATGATAAAGATCCTGCCCGACAACAGGGGTATCGTCTTCGGCGACGGCAAAAGGGGCATAAGCAACTTATCCTTTTTAAAACCAAGCCTCGAAAAGGATTACAATATCAGTTTAAAAACCACACCGGTCCATTACTATGAAAAAAATGACACGGTCTTTCTGACAACCATTGGAGACCATATGTATCCGCATGACGCGCCAAACGGCACGGTGCAAAAGGTATTCAAAAAGCCTCGGGTAAATACCTACAGTTCAGCGGACATCGTAATCAAAAACCTTCAGCGCCCGGTTTTTTCGGAATATGCCGATCTCGACGCCGACGGACTGGAAGATATAGTCATTTGCGAATATGGAAATCTGACGGGAAAGTTGGTCTGGTACCAAAATCAGGGAAATTCATCCTATTCCATGCGACCTTTACGCGGTGAGCCCGGCGCCATCTGTGTGCGTGTAGAAGATTTTGATGGGGACGGACTATTGGATATAGTCGCCTTAATGGCTCAGGGCGACGAGGGTATTTTTTGGTATAAGAACAGAGGCAACGGAACTTTTGAAGAAAACCGGCTGCTATCGTTTCTACCGCTCTATGGTTCACAGTATTTCGAATTGGTCGATATGAACCGGGACGGATACAAGGATATTCTATATGTCTGCGGCGATAATGCGGATTTGACACCAATTTTAAAAGGCTATCACGGCATTTACTTGTATATCAACGATGGTGGACAGAAATTCAAAAAAGAATTCTTTTATCAGCTCAATGGAGCGTACAAAGCGATTCCGATGGATTATGATATGGATGGCGACCTGGACATTGCCTCAATTTCATTCTTTCCGGATTATTACAATTATCCTGAAGAGAGCTTTGTGTACCTGGAAAATGACGGGGCATTAAATTTCAGCGGGTACTCCTTCCCGGAAGCTACCCGGGGAAGATGGATCGTAATGGATGCCGGAGACATTGACGGCGACGGAGATATTGATATTGCACTCGGCTCTTTTGTATCCTTTATAGCTCAGGGTGATACAACCGGATTGGGCGACCAGTGGATAAAATCCGGACCGTCCGTAGCCTTGTTGGAAAATACGATCCGATAGACGGACGGAAAACAAGCAAAGAAAAAAAAAGCCGCCCGATCGGGCGGCTTTTCTACCTAACCATTTATCAATACAAACTAATTGTGTATTACATTACCAGGGTTTTCCGGTTCCCTGAAGCAACCATTGCCTCGAATAAGGGCTGTTCTTGCCTAATTGACCGGAATAATCCGTAATCTCAAGATGCTCGATGGCAGCATTTACATTTTCCGTATTGTTATTCAATTCATCACCTCCGTACCCGAACCGGATGGCAGGAACAGGAGCTATGGCGCCTTCTCCGACACTTAACACCGGAAGGCCCGTTCGCTTATAATCGTTCCATGCCTCTGTAGCAGAAGCGAAGGAAGCAACCCACTTTTGAGTAATCACCTGCTCAACCGTTCCGTCAAAAGGCACTTCTGCAATAAAGCTATCGTATTGATCATCTACGCCCCAGGTTTCCAGCGAAGCTTTAATTCCGGCTTCATAATGAGTCTGGGCATCCCCAACGTTCCATCCTTTCACAGCCATTTCGGCCAATGTGAAGTGCATTTCGGCCGCTGAAACCAGCCTGGCCTGAAGCAAATCTCCGGGACCGGCCTGTCCGTCCATGAAAGTTTCGGTCAGCATGGAGGCATGAATGTTGTGCCGGCCCTGTCCGCCTACGGGATTACCGTTATAGATATGTACATCGGGTTGGAAGATCCCGGCTTCTATTCCCACAAACTCACTGTCGTCCCGGTCAACATCGGCAGGGTTGAAGTGACGTGTGAATGTCTGCGTACTACCCCTGTAATCGATCCAATCCGGCCAGATATCTTCCAGAACACCGTCGACGCGCATTTGGCTTTCTTCACCACTGATGGTGTTGTCCTGTACCCATCGTACCCTTACCGGATCAAACCAGACCCTTATTCTGGGATCGTTTGTTGCGGTCATTTGATCGATCAGGGTTTTGCAGGCCTGATATCTTGTCGAGCTGGTTTCATTATCATACTGAATCGGCCACTGGTCATTGGATCCGCCTGTGTAATCCATGGTTGCATCCTGATCCGATGAAGTAATAAACGGCTCTGAGCTCACGATGGACTCAACGGTTCCTTTCACAGAGGAATTCTTCTCGGATATTCGAACAGAATATCGGATTATAAGGGAATTGGCAAACCTTTCCCAGGCTTCCATATCACCGCCAAAATATAAGTCGACGCTGCCGTCAACAAACGTATCGTCGCCTGAAGCAAACAAGGCAGCGGCTGCCTGTAAGTCAGCTAGAACTCCCGTATAAACCGCTTCCTGAGTGTCATATTTTGGATATTGATTCTCAATTCCTCCCTCATGTCCTTTAAGCGCTGCTGAAAACGGCACATCGCCCCAGTAATCGGCAATTTGACCGTAAATAAAAGCTCTCATGGTCAACCCGACACCCTCATGAAACGGGAAGCCATTTTCGTTTGCATTTTGAATCAACAATTGATTGGTTCTCAATACATCGAAGTAGCCGGTCCAATCCTGCGCATCCCAGCCATAATAGTTGTGGCCGCCTGCCCAACCCGATTTTTGAGTGTGTTGCATAGCGCCGGCCATATTATTGACTCCCAAATCCAAATATCTGGAGGCGGTAGGCCCCAGAACCGTCGGCATTAACAAATTAACATTACCATCTTCAGGTTTTATCCCGTTTGGATTTTCGTTAAGATCTGTTAACTTCTCGTCACAGCTTGATACTCCGATCAGTATCATTGCCAGGACGAACAATCCTATTTTATTAAATATCTTTTTCATCCGTTTATATTTTTAGATTGCTGACACACAGAGAAATATGATCATGTTCGTGTGTGTCTTGAATTTGCTCCGGCCATGCCGGTTTCATTTTAAATGTGTTTTCCGGGCACATTAAAAGTTGAAGTTCAGTTTAAATCCAACAGAAGCGCTCCACGGCATCACATTTTGCCTTTCAAAACCTTGCTTGAATTGGCTTGAAGTGTTGCCCTGCGTACCGCCGTTAGCCTGAAATGCACGTTCGGCGTCAATTCCGACTTTAGCCGCATTCCAGATCATCAGGTTCCTGGTATAGACGGCGAAATTTGCACCGGTGATACCAATAATCTCCGGTAACGCATAGGATACAGAAAGCTCTCTTAATTTGATAAATGAAGCATCAAAAGTAATATTCTTGTTGTAGCTCCACGGATACGTGTCTGTAATTGGAATAACTGCAGTGCCCGGACCGCCCAGATGCTCAACGTACTCGTCATCGGTGAAATCATCCGGTGTATC
This sequence comes from Cytophagales bacterium, assembly GCA_022360055.1. Taxonomy (GTDB): domain Bacteria; phylum Bacteroidota; class Bacteroidia; order Cytophagales; family Cyclobacteriaceae; genus JAAUQL01. The sequence goes on from JAKSDO010000173.1 coordinate 8,369, forward strand.
GGCTCCGGCAATTTGTACCACACCCGGTATAAAAGCGCCGTCATTGCCACCGTCGTCCAACGGCAAACCGCCGGTCTCTTTCGTATGACCGCCAACTCTCGGGTATTTCCCGACCTGCGGAATAATGTACTCTTCGGGATTTGACTTCAGGAGCGCAATTAACTCGTCTTCCGAGTATAATCCTCCGGGGATCAGGTTGTCGAGCTGCCGTTGCGATCTCCAATCCGATTCGCCATATCTGTAGGTGTAGGAAACGAATTCACCGCCATTTCTCCAGTCAAAACTTGCGCTTACCGAAAATTTGCCAAAACCTAATCTTGTCTGCATCCCGAGTAAGAAATCAGGGTTGAAGTTCCCTACTTTTTCCCAGTCCTCGGTATCTCTCAATCGCACCCACTCGGTACCGTCGATGATCGGCCACATGTAATAGTCCGAATTCGGATCTTTTACCTGGGCAATGCCGTAGCTGTAGATATCTCCGATCTGGTCGCCCACGAAGGAATATGCGCCGGCATTTTCTCTCCATATCTGGATGAATTCCAAATCGTCCGTCAATTCCTTGACCGTGGTTCTGTTTCTGGTCAGATTGAAATCAATATCCCAGACAAGGCCATTGCTATTTCTTATGGGCGTGCCGCCAAATGTGAATTCCCAGCCTTCGCTATTGATCAAACCTGCGTTGATCAGTTTACTGCTGTATCCGGAAGACCTCGGCAACGGTACGGAGAAGATCTGGTTCCTGTTGTCCATGGTATAGTAGGTACCGCTAAACCTCAACCTGTCATTAAACATATTGAAGTCAAGACCGAATTCGATGGAAGTATTTTCTTCCGGAACCAACTCGGGATTTAGCAATGTGCTCGGAACGTTCTGGGTAACCAACTGGTTCCATGAACCGAGGCCAAGCGATTGCTCCAATTGATACGGGTCCGTATCGTTACCAACCTGGGCCCATCCGCCGCGCAGTTTTAGCAAACTAACCGACTCCGGTAAATCAAAGGTATAATTTGCCAGCCAGCTCAAAGATGCCGAGGGGTAGAAGTATGACCTGTTTTCGGCAGGAAGCGTACTGGACCAGTCGTTGCGCGCCGTAAGATCAAGATACACCTGACCGCCATATCCGATGGAAGCCAAACCGTATAAGCTGTAGATTGCCCGCTCATACTGGCTGCTGCTAACACTGATGTTATCAAGAGGGATATTGCTTACGTTATAAAGTCCCGGAACAACCAGGCCGTTCCTCCGATCCCTGCCGGAGCCTACCCTGGAATTTGTTCCCTGCCGGTTCATAATATTTCCGCCCGCAGATACGCTGATGTCCCAATCGCTTACAACTTTATTGTAGGACAGCAAGAAGTCGGTATTTCGCTCTTGGTGATATATATCTTGTATGGTATAGTGACCTTTTGGCATGCGATCCGCACTGAAGGGCACAATAGACTCCCTGCTTTCGTTATAGGAGTCCATCGAATGTCTTACCATTAACGACAGATCCTTGGTGAAATCATAGGTCAGGGACATGGTTCCGTAGATTCGATCTCTCTGGAAAGAATTGCTCATTCCATATGCAATAAAATAAGGGTTATCAGCTCTTGGAGATCTGTATTGCTGAATATTCTCCAAACCGGGCACCCAATAATCTTTAAATAGATTGATATCAATATAAGATGATTCATATACGGCTTGAAGCGGATTATTCCTTCTGTCGCCCGTACTTGGAATATCATTGGAATGCGTTCTTGCAATCGTAATGTTGGAGTTAAACTTGAGATTGTCCAACAATTTGTAATTGATGTTGGTCTTCAAACTGTTATTGAATCTGTCGTGGTTGGGGATCATTCCTCTCATTGACATATTTGAATAGGAAATCCTGAAGTCTCCTTTTTCACCACCACCGTTGAAAGCAATGTTATTGGTCGAAGTAATACCGGTTTGAAGGAATTCCTTCATGTTATCCGGGTAGGCCCTCAGTTCGGTAGGTTCATCGTATCCGAATTGTTCCGAGATAATGCCGGCGTTCAGTTCCGGTCCGCCCCAATATGCAGATCCCTCGTCAAGTGTCGAGTTCCTTCCGCCGTTGGCATATTTGTAGTGAAAATCCAACAATTTCGTCGGCCATTCGAACAGGGTGCTTGTCGATACGGATACACCCAGTTTCTTAGACCCGGAACCGGATTTTGTCGTTATAATAATTACGCCATTACCTGCCCGCGTTCCGTACAAAGCTGCAGCGCTTGGTCCTTTCAATACCGTCACATCCTCGATATCATCCGGATTAATGTCCGAGATGGCATTACCATAATCCACTTGATTGGCATCGCCGTTTTGTGCAACATTATTGAGCGAGTTTTCCATGAATACACCATCGACAATAAATAGAGGCTGGTTGTCCGTAGTTAATGAAGTTGCCCCGCGGATCACAACACTTACGGTAGAACCCGCCCCACCGGTCTGATTGATCGTAACCCCGGCGACTCTGCCCGCGAGCGAATTCAAAACGTTATCTTGAGAAACTTCTCTTAATTCTCCACCGTCAACCTGACCGACATCGTAACCAAGTGATCGCTGCTCGCGCTCAATACCGAGGGCAGTCACAACAATTTCATCCAATGCCTGAATATCCGGCGACATGGTCAGATCAATTACGGTTTGATTGCCGACAACGACTTCCTCGGAAATAAATCCGACGGAACTGAATACGATAACGCTTTCCGATCCGGGCACCATCAGGGTGTAATTCCCGTCAATGTCGGTAACCGTACCATTTGTCGTTCCTTTTTCCACTACGTTTACACCAGGTAAACCGGAACCGTCTTCCATAGAAGTTACTTTTCCCGTTATCCTGGTCCCCTGAAGTGCTTTTACGGCATTTATCGAGCTTTCAACCACCCGCTTCCTGACAACGATATTGTTGTTGACCGCCCGGAACTCCAGGTTTGACTGCTGTGTGATTGCACTTAATACATCATGTAAATTTTCTCCATTCGATATTTGAACTTTTTTATTTAACTCCTTTTTTACACCATCTTCATAGATGAATACATAATCCGTGCTCTTAGAGATTTCATCCATAATTTCGATGATTTTTCCCTGCTTGACATTCAATTCAAGCTTGGTGCCTTTCAGGTCGGCCAGACTCGGCAATTTGGCAAAAGCCGGACCGCCGGAGGCCAACATAATCCAGACAAATAATTGTCCCAGGAATAGTTTAAAGTTAGTTTTTCGTTTCATAGTGCTACCTATTATTGTTTACAAGTAATTTAATTTGAATTCGCTTAGTTTGAGTTTTGCTTTTACAGTGAGATTTCTTTGTTTTTTGTCATAGGCTACCTTTTTATGATGATTGAATTATCTTTAACCGTATAGTTTGATCTCGACAGGAATGTAATGGCCTCCAGAACAGCTTTCAGATTTTTGTTCTTGTGCCTTCCCGAAACAGGCATGTTCCTTAACTCCTTCCCGATGATTTTCACTTCGACGCCATACCACCGCTCAATGATCCGTTCAACTTTGCTCATGGGGGTGGAGTCAAAATATAATGTCCCGGCTCGCCAGCTTAACTCGTCGGTAGATTTCACCTCGGTAATCTCGGTCAGGTTTGTAGTCGGATTGAAAATAAGCTTTTGATCTTGTTCCAGAATAGCCGTATTTGCGCCTTCCGTATCCAGTACAACTTTCACTTTACCGGATTCAACGGTAACCGAAAAATCTTCTTCATCTTCGTAGGCCTTGATATTGAAGGAGGTTCCCAGCACCTGCACCGAATAGTCCTTTACCTTAATATTAAAAGGTCTGTTTTCATCCCTTTGTACATCGAAATAAGCCTCACCGGTGACCTCAATATCCCGGCTTGCCTCGGTAAATTTATTTGGGTAGGTAATGTTGCTGGCGGAATTTAGATGAACAAAGCTCCCGTCATCGAGCGTCATTCGAAATTTCCTTCCATTCGGTGTGGATTTGCTAATGGTTTCGGGAATGAGGGTTGCCTTTGAAGTCTGGCTATTGTCAGCCGCATGTTTGGTCTGAGATATTATAAACAGGACAGAAAAAAGCAGACCGATAAATAATACGAATACGGCCGCAATCGGGTAATTCCTTCTTTGCCGCTTTTGTTTTTTCCCGGGTTTATACGTTTTCGTAACTTTTAGCTTCTTGTGTACCGCAGCATTATCTTCGGGTTCCCCGGAATGATATTCTTCCACTCCTTTTTCAAATTCCTGCCTTAAATAGATCTCATAGCGGGCAAGCGTATCCTCATCATCAAGCCCTCCTAATAAACGCTCGAATTCGTCCTTCGAAATTTTATTGTTGATTAATTTTTCGAATAGCTCTTCGGGATTCATCTTCTCTCAATTTCTTGAATGCTCAACCTTATTACTTTCGGATATTGAATAAGGACTACTTCGGGCAGGAATCTTTTTATTTTTCCGGATAAAAAAGATCAATACAATCGATTGAATACCAGGAATTTAATTTTACGATAAGGTTAAGGAAACAAAAAGTTAACGCATCCCTGGTGTCAGATGAACGCTTAAATGACGGGTAAGGCGGCAGTAGATTTTGGAGTAGGTCAAGGCGCAAAAAACGCACATAGCCGAAGTTCCGATAGTTATCGGGATCTTTTTGCAACGCAGAGATACCCCGGAATATACGTAGGTTTTGGCTTGACTTGACACTAAAGCATGGAGGCCACTTTGAGCTGGGCCCTAATTACCTGTTTTGCCTTGACGAGCTGATTTTTAACCGTGTTCTTTGAAATGTTGAGTTGTCGGGCTATTTCCTCATAGGATTTACCTTCTTCGTAATTGAGCTTAATAATCTCTCTTCGCTTTTCGGATAAACCTTCCACCGCCTCTTTGATCCTGGCAAATCTTTCTTCCTTTATTTCGTTATCTACGGCTTTATATTCCAGGACCTTCTCCCAGAATTTTTCCTTGAGGAATTCATTCTTCTTAAGCTCCTTGAGATGATCGAATACCCTGTTTTTTATAATAGTGAAGAGGTAGGAAGTAAAATTCAATTCCGGGTTGATGCTTTCCTTTCTGTTCCAGATTTTTATAAATACTTCCTGAATGATGTTTTCGGATTCCTCGGCATCCTTTAAAATAGAATTACAAAAACGAATTGCAGGTTCGCGGTATGAATTATACAGCTCATTAAAGGCGCGATCATCACCTGTCCTTAATCCTTCGAGTAGTAATTTATTAATCTTCTGCATTATTGGGCATTTACTAAAATCCTATGGAAAATAAATGGTTCAAATCAAAGCCGTTTGCCATTCCGCGACGCCCGGTTTATTTTCGGTTTCTTATCATGATCGAGCTTTCACTTTTCAGATCATTTTTACTTCTGTTTCCTCCATCTTTCCGGTTCAATTCAGAACCGATTATTTACCCTGCTATCCGAAGCTATTTCAAAGTAGCTTATGTAAATTTTGAAAATTAAAAACAATTAATCTGCGCAAAGCGCGTACTTTTAACCTCACTTTACGCAACACGCGTTTCTTAATCTTTAGGTAACTCACAAAAAATAAAAAGTTAATTTTACCTTTAACGGTCCAAATACAAGGCTTTTCAGGAGCAAGACAGGCCTGTGAAAAAAAACTCACCTTTTTTCAAATCAATGCAATCAACAAAAACGATTTAAATGAAGCGGCCGTTGGCAGGAAGTGTTTTCATCCAGGGAAGTTATAAACACCATCGTCTGAATTTGGGAAACTCCGAAAGGCATGCGTCCAAATAATACGGATGCGCGCATCATGTTTTGGCGTGTTTTATGCCTGGTCGGTCCAAAGGGTGCAACGAGGCAAGCCGGTCCGCTAAGCGGACATATCTGAGGAGCTGGGCAGGCCTTTCTACTCAGGCGGGGAAAATTTACAGAATTTCCGGGCGAGCGACGCCCCGTCGCTTTTCCGGGGGTTTTGGACGGAGTTCGATTTCAGTTTGACCCCAGGAGACACGCGAAGGAATATTGAAAAGTCATCGCGCTGATCCCTTCCGGAAGGGTACATTTGGATAGATCCCCTGTTTGCTCGAGGATTTACATAAAAAAAGATCTTGCATTTCCCTTTGAATATAACTTGCCCAAAAACCAACCGGATCCGGTTTTTTGGTTGAATAGCGATCGACTGTCAAGAACGAATGATCCATTCTTAAAATATCAGGATCTTTTCATTCGGAAATGTAACATATGTTGGCAAATCGCCGCACTGTGGAATGAAAAATTATTCAAAATAATTATTGACATATAATATAAAATTTGTATATCTTTATTTACAAATATTTGCAGCCGGTTATTTAACCTTCAGAGACAGCCTATTGCAGATATTGGAGAGACATAATTTTTAGTTGTAGATGAAAACAGCCTTTGTTTATTTTTTAAGAAGGTTTTAATACTGTTTTCAAAAATCGGAGGATACATGAGGTGAGATTGATGTGCTTACGCAATTTCGATTGCGGCAGGATAGCTATGTTTAAAATTTGATAATATGAAAAAGATACAAGTATTGATAACATTACTAAAAAGGGGTCCAAGCCGCGATGATTGAAATTGTATGAGCGAATCCATGATCGATCCGGCTTATGTAAATCGATGATCAAAATAGGACGAACAAGGTATTATGAAGACACAAAGCCGCGCGAATATCACATACATCCGGCAATTACGGTGCAGCCGATATGGTCACCGAGGAATGCGAGGAATTCGCATTTTATGTATGAGCAACAAAATCAATAATAGATTGAAGCAACGGAATAAAACTTTAAAAGAGAAGTTAAAATGAAAGTATTCAGGCATTTGACTAGTATAGCGTTTTTGATCCATGCATTTGGTTCGTATGGTCAGACAGTAAATGTAGATTATTTAAACCCGACATCCACGAGCACAAATTACGATTATGCTCGATTTGGAACCTCGAGCTTATATTATGCAGGATTCATGTATAATAAAGTGGATACGAATTACGGAGATGGAGATGATTTTTCAATTTTCACATATGGCAATAGGGATTTAACATTTAGAACAGGTTTAGGAAATATTATATTTTTCCCGACCTCTAAAGGGAAAATAGGGATTGGCACAAAATCTCCCTTATCATTGGTAGATATAAATGGAGGAGTAAGCGGTGACGCTATATTGAGAATAGAATCCGATACAGAAAATGCCGGGTCCGAAACAGATAATCCTCGAATTGAGATGTATCAAGATGGCCAGCTGATTGGAGCAAAAATCGGCTTTAATGAAGATACAGCAACACCAGCCAATCATTTTCAGTTTGATATGATTCAACCTAGTGGTGTTATTGAAAATGCTCTAACTATCAATCCATATAGTGGAAAAATTGGATTAGGTGTATTTGTACACTCAGAAGATGCCAGACTTGTCGTCGACGGCAAGATCATGGCCGAAGAGATCCGGGTTCAAACCGTGCCGGCATCCGACTACGTTTTCGAACCGGACTACCATCTCCGCTCCCTTTCCGAGGTCGATCGATTCATCCGTGAAAACAAGCATCTTCCCGATGTCCCGTCTACTGAAGAATTCAAACAAAACGGTGTCGGCCTGGGTGAAATGGACGATATGCTGCTGAGAAAGATCGAGGAGCTGACGCTTTACGTGATCGAGTTGAAAAAGGAGAATGAGGAGCTGAGAAGCAGGGATAAAGACCATCAACAGCGCATCGGACAACTCGAAAGATTAATTGAACCTTAACAACCATTGCGAAGCTCATAACAAACTAAATACATAGATCGCCTAAAGGAATGAACAAACAGAGCAACTATACGAACATGAAAAAGAATTTATTTTTTATGATGTGCGCTGCAACTTTTTTTCTGGCAGCACTTCAGAAATCAACGGCCCAATCCATTCTCGATTATGACCTGAACATGAAATTTGCGCCTCCCATGCCCGGAGCTGTGGTAGCGGGAAGCGATTATGATGTCAGCTACTTTACCGGCACCGTATCAGTGGGCATTCCCATCACCGCGCTATCAGGGCGTCAGCTTTCAGTACCGGTTTCTTTATCATACAGAGCTACAGGCCTGAAGAGATACGATCAGACCTCCAATGTCGGACTTGGCTGGACGCTAAATGCCGGAGGAGTTATTGTGCGATCTATGGCCAAACTGCCGGACGAAGACCCGCAAGGGCTTTATACAAGGCTGAAGAACGGAGAAACGGCCTGGGGCAATTCAGCAACTTATTACGCCGATCTGAACAGTGGCGCCAAAGATGCCGAACCGGATAAGTTCTACTACAATTTGCTTGGAAATTCCGGCCAATTGCAATACAACAATTCCGGCGTTTTTTACGACGTGGATGACAGGAATATGAAAGTACTGGACCATCCCCTGGATGCTACTGTTTCCACGGATGAACGCTGGGAGTTGGTTGATAGTTATGGCAACAGGTATATTTTTGGTTCGGCCACATCGACCATGGGTGTAGGCAGCACCACCATGACCGGGGCATTCAATGCCAGGAATCCCGGCTTGGTTACTGTAAAAAACATCTGGCTGCTCACGCAAATAATTTCAGCGGATGGCAGCGACATTATTGATTTCACCTACACAGATGCAAGCATTTCATACGATTTAACTGTTGATTTTGATATTGATACGGATTGCAATACACCGGATAATTTTGGGTTGGGCGATCAGGTTGACATAAATCCAACCACCTCCGGTAAAATCAGGCTGACGAAAATAGAACACAGCAAGGGATCTGTAGAGTTCAGCTATTCTGGCAACCAGGTGTACACAATTATTAGAAAAGACAGGGATGCAGCCACAATGTCAACGCACCAGTTCACCTATGGCACTTATGGAGGACGTAAATACCTCATAAATATCACCGAAAAAGGCAGTACGGGTCTGGCAAGAGATCCTTATATTTTTGATTACTACGCAAAAAGTTCAACAGTGAATTATACCGATCACTGGGGATTCGCCACAACACTTAGCAACGAAAATGCCAATCAATATTCAATCATGGGTACCCTGGATGAAATCGAGTATCCCTCCGGCAAGAAGACCGAGTTCAGCTATGAAAACCATTCATACAATTCAGGTTCTACCAGCTATACGGTTGGCGGTATACGGATAAAAAGTATTAAGGAATACGATACAAATAATCCGGATTCGGTAAAAGTCTCAAAATTTGAATATAAGGACGATTCCGGTAATCCATCCGGCAAACTTCAAATCCCCGGCGCTAACAGTACTACGGGAGATATGCTCTATGTCTGGGCCGATCCTTACGATCCATCCTATGACTGCTATATGAATGTACGGCTAAAAGGAGGCACCAGCCTGCTGGACGGCTCCGGCTCCCCGGTGGTTTACCCGGAAGTCCGGGTGCTTTACGGTGAAGAAGGCACGACCTACGGAGATTTTGGTATGACACAATATACCTACTCTTATAATGATTCGGGCCTTCCCGATGGCCTGCTAAAAGAAACAACCACCTACAGGGATAGTAATCCGGTATACGGATCAGTTTTAATGAAGCCCGTATCCTCCACCATCAACACCTGGTACAGGCAGGTAAGGGAAACGGTTTCAGGATTTAACGTGTACAAATCACAACATAACAGGCTGGGTAATGAATTAGGTTATTATACCGCCAATTCATATACCATCGATGTGGCAATCGCCAAGTACATTACCCGTACAACAAAAAGAAGCTATGATTTCAGCGATGAGACCAGGTACCGGGATGTAGTCACAGATTATACCTATGCCGTTGACGATGAATACCAGCAACTGAGCTCCACAGCATATACCGATCAAAGTGGAATTGTGTACGAAACAGTATATACCTATCCAAAAGATTATACCATATCCGCCGGGACCACTGTCGAAGCGGAAAAGGCCCTTAAGGTGATGCAGGAAAAACACATTATCGCCCCGGTCATCGAGCAAAAGCAATTGATCGCAAGCAAGGTGGCCAGCGCCGCTAAGACCGACTATTACTGGTATAATCAATCGGAGACAGACATTAATGATAAGCGCGTATATGCTCAAAAAGTATTCAGCACGGAACTGGATGCCCCCATAGATGAAAGCACATTTAACAGTGGGAACTACTATGTTGAGCGGGAAGCATTCGTAACAAATGATAAAGGGCAGGTAATAGAAAGTTCGGCCACAAACGATATCGTCACCAGTGTCGTCCTGGGCTACGATAACACCCTGCCGGTAGCATCGGCCATCAATGCCGAATCAGATCAGGTGTATTACAACAGCTTTGAAGAGTCCGGAGGGATTACCTACTCCGATGCCAAGACGGGAAGCAAAGTAAAAAGCGGAGGCAGCTATACCATACCATTCTCCCCGCCTTCAGGCCCTTCTTATAAGATGAGTTACTGGTACTATACAGGTGGAGCATGGCAATTTAGCGGGATTGTTAGCTTTAGCTCCGGCATATCCAAATCAGCCTCTTACCTGGATGAAATACGCGTATTCCCCGAAGGGGCCCGGATGACCACAACCACCTATAATGGCAGGGGACTGGCCACATCCGTATGCGACGCGAACAACAATACCTTGCATTACGAATACGATTCATTTGGCAGAGTATCCAAGGTCCTGGACCAGAACAACTATGTGATCGAGCAATATGACTATCAAATAGCAGGACGGTAAACCCATTTTTTACTTTTTGAGACAGACACATGAAAAATTCATATAAACTATTTTTAGCCCTTTTTTTACTGGGCACAAATAGCTGGGCGTTGGCGCAAGACACCACATATGTTAAAAAATATACTGCAAAAGAGCCGTTCGTCAACCAGGATATATCGGACAAGAATCATACGGAAATACAGACCCACACCACCTATATGGATGGATTTGGCAGAACAGTGCAAGAGGTACTGAAAAGAGAATCGGCAGGAGGATATGACATCGTAAAACCCGTGTTCTATGACCGTATGGGCAGAGTAGTAAAAAACTATATGCCTTACACATCCGGAACCACAGGTACACTTAAGGATAATGTCCTTTCAACTCAAAAAGCCTTCTACGGCAATGCCGGTTATACCTATTCCGAAGCGGAATTTGAGAATTCGCCCCTACAGCGCATTCTCAAGACCGGATCGGTGGGCGATGACTGGAAAATGTCCGGGAGCAATGCCGGAACCTATTCTTATAGCCTGAATGACGCCGCAACAGAAACCGTCTACAACTGGGGAATTGCCGGTATCGATGCCGATGATTCGGAACCTTTTATCCGGGATGCCTTTGCCTCCAACACCCTGAAAGTCACCACATTTACCGATGAAGACGGACGGCAGACAAAAACATATACCAACGATAAAGGGCAGGTGTTATTATCCAGGAGAAAAGGAGATAATAACGAATGGCTGGACACTTACAATATTTATGACAAATACGGAAATCTGCGGTTTGTACTGCCCCCGATATTTGTGGACAGGTACATGGTGACCGAAGGCATTATGCCCAACATCCAGGTGCTGGAGACCAACACCACCCTCAACCAGGCGGAAACCGTCACCAAAACCTACCTGATCGCACCGGGAAAAACCGCCACACTGTCTCCGGGGTTTGAATTTGACGGCACCGGCGGCGAAGAACTGGTCATCAAAGCCAAAGGGGGTGGCGAAACAGCCCTGGACTTTCTCAACCTGGCATACCAGTACTACTATGATCACCGGAACCGTTTGAAGAAAGTCGTAAAACCCGGCCTGGAAGAAGAGCTTATCCTCTACGATCTGTGGGACAGACCCGTACTGACCCGGGACGGCAACCAGCGTCAGGCCAATCAATGGTCGTTTGTAAAGTACGATCGGTATAACCGGGCCATTATGACAGGCGTATACACCGATTCAAGAAGCGTGACGGCCATCCAGGCGGATATCGATGCGGCACAGCGCTTCGAAACCACGTCTACCTCCAACCACGGATACACCCTGAACAAGACCTGGCCGACCTCCGCGACAAGCAGCGATGTATATACTGTAAGCTACTACGACAATTACGACTTTGTCGGGGCCTCCTACTTCGACACGAGCGCGCTATACGATTTTGCGACCGCCGATTACGCCAATTCCAAGACCACACGGGTGCTGGGATTGCCAACCGGGGGGAAAGAAAAAATATTGGGCTCATCCACCTGGATGAAAAGCGTGGTTTACTACGATGAGTACCAACGGGTGATCCAGGCCAAGAGCGAAAACCATCTGGGCGGGATTGACCGGGCCAGTGTATTATATAAAAACCAGGTCACCAGCCTGGTCGACGAAACCCTTACCACCCATTATATCGATGATGGCGGCGTACCTGGCGATGAGTTGGTGACCAGACGCGAGTATTCCTACGATCACAGCGGACGACCATTGAAAACCTGGCAAACCATGACCAACGGAACAACCACAGGAGACCGAATTCTGGTGGGTTCCAAAGAGTATAATGAAAGAGGACAGCTCAAAGCGCACAACATCCATGCGACCAACGTGGGTGAAACGACATTCCTGCAATCCGTCGACCTCACCTACAACCTGAAAGGATGGCTGACCAAAGTGAATAACGGCAACTTCGATGCCTCGGAAAGCGAAGCGGAACAGGACCTCTTCGGAATGGGGCTGTACTACAACGAGTCCGTCAGCGGCTACAGCAATACCGCAAGGCATAACGGCAGCATCTCGGCCATGACCTGGAAAACAGACAATGAAAAAGAACATCTCTACGGCTATGACTACAACAACCTCGATCAGCTCGCCTCGGCTGACTATGTAGCCAAAACTGCAAGCACCTGGACGGTGGATGCCAGGGCCTATGACGTAGAGAATCTCACGTATGATAAAAACGGCAACATCAAAACCCTGACCCGCTGGACAAGAGACGGCGCGGGATTGAGAAAGAAGATCGACGAGCTGACCTACGGCAGCTACGAAGGGAACAAGCTGAAGCAGGTGCAGGACGCCGCCACTGCAAGCGGCGGATTTACAGACGGTGCGGGCACCGCCGATGAGTTCAGCTACGATGGCAACGGCAACCTGACCGCAGATGACAATGCCGGGATCACTTCGATCACCTACAATCACCTCGACCTGCCGGTGCAGATCGATTACGGTTCGGGCAGCAAGGTCGAGTTTACCTACAGCGCGGGAGGCGCCAAGCTTCAGAAGAAAATCACTGCGGGCGGCACGGTCAGCACCATTGATTACGCCGGGGCCACGCAGTACGTGGACCGGGGCGACGGGCAGGGAATGAACCTGGCCTTTGTGCAAACTGCCGAAGGCAGGGTGATGCTTGAGGGTGAGATCAGGAACGAGTATTTCCTGTCGGACCATTTGGGCAATGTCCGGGTAGTTTTCACCGACCCGGGATCTCCGGATGTATATAAGGCCACCATGGAGAGCGCCTATGATGCGCAGGAAGAGGCGCAGTTTGCCAATCTGGATGCGACAAGATATACCGGCGCCGTCTACAACCACACCCCGCCGGACGGCACGGTTACCTCACCGGACAAGTCGGCCATGCTCAATGCAGCGCTGACCAACGCGGACGGAACCCGTAGGATGATCGGGCCGGCAACCAGCTTGCACGTACTTCCGGGGGACAAGGTCACAATGGATGTCTGGGCCAGGTACGAAAGCACCTGCGGCACCAACGAGACGGCAGTAAGCACCTTTCTGTTTGCTGCGCTGACTTCTGCGTACGGGCTCAGCAGTTCCGGCGAGACCGCCCGGGCCTATCAGGCGTTCAACTCGGCCGTAGGAGCCACGGCGCTGATCGACCAGGCTCCGTGCGATGTGCCGAAAGCCTTCCTGAATTACATCCTGTTTGACAGCAACTTTGAAAGTCCGCAGTTTGGCTTCATCCAGGTGAGCAGTTCGGCCGAGAGTGCCCTTGAAAAACTTACCCTGCAGAAAGACATAGATGAGGAAGGTTATCTGTATATTTACGTAAGCAATGAGAGCAGCTTGAACAGCAACGTGTACTTCGACGACCTCACGATCACCCACGAGCATTCGCCGCTGGTGCAGGTAAATGCCTACTATCCGTTCGGCCTGCGGATCGAAGACCTGAGCTACGACAGGGAAACCATCGTTGCCAACCTGTACGGCTTCAATGGCATGGAGAAAAACAAAGAGCTCGACCTTTATAGCACAGCGTTCCGGATGTACAATCCTGCACTGGCAAGATTTAACGGTATGGATCCTGCAGCCAGTGTACTGGCATCCTACTCGCCCTACCACTTCTCCTACAACAATCCGGTAAACTACAGCGATCCCAGCGGAGCATTCCCTGGTGGAAATCCAATGATGGGACAGATCCCTCCGTGGGTAAATGAGCATGGGGAAGATACAAGGTACATGAATGAAAACTATGGTATGGATTGGAATCCATTCAAAACCGGACGTATCGGCCCTGGTTCTGGGAATCATTGGGCAGATGGAATCGGTAGACATGATTGGACTTTGCATGGAGGAAGCGAATCTTATAGACAAGAATTAGCATATACTAAAATGTATGGCGGCTATGAACTTGATGGTAAACTCTACACATCTGATGGCCATCCGATAAACTGGTCGGCTGGAGGCATAACAGTTAAGAAGTTTACTGGTGAAGTCAGCGATACTTTTGTTGGTGAAGATGGTAATACATATTTTTACAAATACTATCGAAATGTTTTTGTTCCATTTGGCAGCAGCCAAGATGAGGAAGGTGATATTAAAAAAATGGGTGAATTATCACCTAACTCAGCATATGTCAAACGAGCGTATGAAGTTGACGGATGGACGTTATTTGATGAGTTC
>JAKSDO010000080.1 GCA_022360055.1 Cytophagales bacterium
GCAAATCCCGCTTGAGTATCAGGATTCCGGTACGGATCGTGAAGTCCTTTTACATTACCTAATAATAAAGGGGTCAGGCCAATGCTTTTTACATATCGATATAAATTCATTGTTACTCCTGGCTGGTCTCCATCGCTCCCGCTGTACATAACTCCCGCTTTGTCTGCATAAACACTAAGGATCGGACCTACGGTTGAGTCCAGTTCTGCGTTAAACGTTATTACGTTTTTGCCATTTTGAAAAGCTTCAAGAAGTACTTCGGTGCCAAAAGCGATGGTACCTGTAACTTCCAGTATGATATCTACCGAATTACACTGGCATAAGTTCTTGTAGTCTCCGGTTACAGCATATCCATGGGTAGAGACTGCTTGATCAATTTTAGCCGATGAATCTGCAGTTTTTACGTTTTCAATGCCAGCATACTCATATATCTTTAGGGCTTTTTCAATAGTGCGGTTGGAAACGACTGCTACTGTCATTCCCGGGATATGATTTTCAATCAGGTTAAGCACGGCTTTTGCAACCACACCGGCACCTACGAATCCAACTTTTATAGGATCATTGTTTTTTTGTCTTTCCTGTAATTTAGCATCTACAATTATCATGTCTTTTAGAACATTTAGAATTTCAAATATTGTTTAGTATCATCAAATTTAAAACGGGCTTTCATATTGATCAAGCGAACCAAGATTCTGATCTTTTTCCGATAGTGATGGGCTTAATGTCGGCCAATCATAACCAATACTGTCCCAACGAAGGCCGCATTCAGATTCGGCAGAAAACTTCCCGGAATTCATTGAAAGAAAGATCGCAGTTTCGCTCATCGTATAAAATCCATGAGCCAGTCCTTTTGGGACATACAACATTTCTCCATTTTGAGCATCAATCTCGATTCCAAATGCTCTTTTGAAAGTAGGACTGTTTTTCCGAAGATCAACAACCACGTCAAGAATCTTTCCGAAGACGCATGTTACCAGTTTTATATGATCGTCGGGAGGCTCCTGAAAATGCAATCCTCTTAAGGTGCCTTTTTTCGAAATGGAGTAGTACTCTTCCTCGAAACAGGTCATCATATTGTGCTTTTTGAAAAATGGTTCGAAGAAAACCTTAACAAATCTTCCCCTGTCGTCCGAAAATATTTTTGGTTTTAGAATTACACATTCTGGAATTCCCGTTTCGACGAGCGTAAACTGATCAGTCATTATCCAGTTTATTAATTATTGTATTTCCTCCAGACCGGTTGTATAGATCTTCCTTTCAGATATTTTTCCACTCCCTCATTTAGTGCCTTTTTATAAATTACCATTGCGTCGTGCATTTTTTCGATTGTTTCCTGGATATCCGCATCTGTATGAGAATAGGTAACAATCGTTGACGGCATCAAAAGTCCGCGTTTCATGGTTTCCTGTATGAACAAGGTCCTGAAGGGTTGGGATGGCTGATTATCTTGATCTCTGGTTGTGAACACCGAACAGCAATGTGGGCCAATGATAGAAACTTTATCCAAAATACCCAGATCCTCAGAAGCCTTATTTACACCCCTTTCTAATTTACTGCCCTGCTCATAAAGGGTGCCGATCACATCATTTTCTTTGTAGAATTTGATTGTGGCAATAGCAGCAGCAAGTGCGTGGGTTTCTGCACCATGGGTTGTGGAGATCAGGAATACTCTTTCCTTATCATGGTGCAAACCACCTAATTCCATGAACTCTTTTTTACCGGCAAGTGCTGAAACAGCGAATCCATTGCCGAGCGCTTTGCCCCAGGTAGAAAGGTCCGGGATGATGTCATATTTTTTTTGTGCACCGCCAATATGCCACCGAAATCCGGTAATCATTTCATCCAGGATGAAAACTGCCCCATGCTCATGACACAAGTCCTTGAGTCGGTGTAAAAATCTATCTTTGGGAGGACCGTATTTTTCCGCTTCTAGAATGAAGCAGGCAATCTTGCCGGGATACTCATTAAAAAGTTGTTGAACACTTTCAATATCGTTGTAAAAAAACTTCACGGTTTTTTCCCTTACAAAATTGGGTACACCACCGGCCATCGGCGTAGAACCAATAAACCAGTCATCAACTGAGAAAAAGGGATGATTGGCACATACAGCTATCATGTCTCGACCGGTTGCAGCTCTTGCAAGTTTCACCGCGCCATTTGTGGCGTCTGATCCATCTTTGGCAAATTTTACCATGTCTGCTCCATCAATTACACTGAGAAATTCTTCCGCAGCGTCAAGTTCTATTTTAGCCGGTCGAACAAAATTAGCTCCATATTTCATCTGTTCCTGGGCCGCTTTCACAATCGGCTCAAATGCATGGCCTAATCCTACACTTCTGATTCCATTGCCGTATTCGATATACTCATTTCCATCAATGTCCCATACTCTTGAACCTTTTCCTTTAGCAATGTATACCGGCATGAACTCAGGATATTGATCATCTCCTTTAGCATAAGTATGACACCCACCGGGTATCAAATCGTTAAACTTCTTTTGTAATTTTAAAGATTTTGTGAATTCCATTTTTAAGCTTTACGTATTGAATCGAAGTCTTTAGAATATTCTTCGATTTGACTATGTGTTAATTCAATAATTTTTTCCGGATTTTCGTGGTTTACTTTATACCATTCCGTAGTTCTGGCGACGGTTGACTCAAAGTCCCAAACAGGTATCCACCCTAAAATATGATACGCCTTATCTATGGTTAAATTGAGAAGTGAAGCCTCATGTAACGCCTCTTCTTTATTATAATCCCAGGTACCTGAACCCCAATTTTTGATAATTTCAGTTACCAGACTTTCAACATTTTTATTGGATGTAATCAGCGGACCAAAATTAAAGGTATCATACTTATCTACTTCTTTTTCATCGGCTTTAAGCAGTTTTCCGCCAACCAATAAATATCCTCCCAAAGGTTCCAAAACGTGCTGCCACGGACGCGTTGCATATGGATTTCTAACTTTTATTGGCTGATCTTTTGTGAGAAATCGAATACAGTCAGGGACAATCCTGTCCTTTGCCCAATCACCGCCTCCGATCACATTCCCTGCACGTACCGAAGTAATCTTAACTCCATGTTCTGCATATCTTTCTGGGTGAAAAAATGAGCGCTTCCATGAGGAAATTGCGATCTCAGCCGATCCTTTACTTGCAGAATACGGGTCGTACCCCCCGAATTCATCAATTTCCCTATATCCGAAAAGCCATTCTTTATTCTCATAGGCTTTATCTGAAGTAACGGTTACAATGGTAGTTGAAAGTTCTAATTCTTTCACCGCCTGGAGCAAATGAGCAGTGCCCATGACATTTGTTTGAAACGTCTCTAACGGCTTAATATATGAATCACGAACAAGAGCTTGTGCTGCCAGATGAAAGACAATATCTGGTTTTGATTTTTGTATATATGCCTTAAATTCTTCATAATTGTTTATATCGCCAATGTGTTGGTCGATTTGATTTACAAGTTTTAACTGATCATATAAGGCAGGGTTTGTCGGCGGTTCGAGGGAGTATCCATATACCTTGGCTCCAAGGTTTAGAAGCCACTGGCACATCCAACTACCTTTAAACCCAGTACTTCCTGTGACGAGTACGTTTTTTTGATTGAATACCGATAAAACACTGTTCGACATAAATCCAAACTTTTCTATTCCCAAACTTTCCATGGGGCTTTACCACTTGCCCAGAAGTCTTCCAAGACGTTTTTATCACGTAAGGTATCCATTGGCATCCAGAAATCATCGTGCCTGAAAGCGGCAAGATTTTCTGATTTTGCAAGTTTCTCTAACGGTCCTCGTTCAAATACTGTTGAATCTCCTTCCAGGTAGTCGAATATTTCTGGCTCGAGTACAAAGAATCCTCCATTGATCCATGCCGAATTGCTGTCCTTAGGTTTTTCTCTAAAAGAATTGATCTTGGCTTGCTTTGAACCCAAGGTAAATGTTCCAAAGCGACCTTCCTCCTGCACAGCGGTTAGTGTGGCTGTTACTTTGTTAGCTCTGTGAAACTTGATCAATTCACTAATATCAACATTACTCACACCATCACCATAAGTCATACAAAAAGTATCATTTTGCACGTGCTCCTTTACCCTGCGCAATCTACCGCCCGTCATAGAATTTTGGCCCGTATCAACCAGTGTCACCTTCCAGGGTTCAGCCTTATTATTTAAATAAACCATTTGGTTTAGATTAAGATCAAAGGTTACGTCAGATTGATGTAAGAAGTAATTGGCGAAGTATTCTTTTATGACATAGCCCTTGTAACCACAGCAAATGACAAAATCATGGATGCCCCAATGTGAATATATCTTCATAATATGCCATAAAATTGGCATCCCACCGATTTCAACCATTGGTTTAGGTTTTATCCCGCTTTCTTCACTTATTCGGGTTCCAA
>JAKSDO010000086.1 GCA_022360055.1 Cytophagales bacterium
AATTTTCCTGTCTTCCAGGCAAGTTGATTGGGATTGAATGAATCTGATTTCCTGAATTCGTGATTCGCTGTGACCAGGACTTGTTCTCCGGTATGAATCAACACGTTTTGGTCTTTATGCAATACGGCTACATTTCCGGAAATCACGGACACCTGAACCGGTTCACCGGGATATGCCTTCACCAGGAAAGAGGTGCCTAGTACTTTAATGGTGGTTTCACCGATGTGAATGAAAAACGACCTTCGTTCATTTCGATATACTTCAAAAAAAGCTTCTCCCTCCAGATTGGTTTCCCTTCTCCATAAGTTTTGACGGAAAAATACTGTAGTGGCTTTATTCAAAAATATTTCAGTGCTGTCAGGCAACAAGATCTCTCTTTTGCCGGAAATCACAATTTCTTTTGCCGAGAGATTATATTGAGCATAAAAGGCCCAAACAGAAAGAGAAGAAATGATCAATAAAACGATGATGGCGAGGTTTTTATACATTCCCCTCTGGTATCTACCAAAGCCATGCTGATCAGTTGCCTGTTGCTGTTCTTCCCGTATCTTCTCCGCAATTGTCTTTTCCAGATTGTGCAACCCTTGCTGCAATTCTTCGTCAGAGATTTCAACAGGCTCTTCTTCGGAGTGGTCCCAGATTAATTTGATCTCTTCAAACATCTCACGGTTTTCGTTACTTTCCAGTAACCAGGCATCAACAGACTGTCTTTCTTCGGCGGAGGCTTGTGAGGTCAGATACCTGTGTATCAGTGCCGTCATATTGGGTTTTTCGCTCATATATATCCCTGTTTTTACTATTACCATGCAAAAACAGGGGTCAACCCTACCTCAGAAGACGAATTTTTTTGAAAAATTTAGCGTTGAATTGTGACAATGTGATCAATTGACAATGGAATAAACAAATATTCAGGCCAAAGTCGATATTTTTACCCTCAATTTAAGATACCCAATCAACCACAAGCCACTGCCATAATTTCTAAAGGAAGTTTTTTATTGTGGAAGATGGTAAAACAGTATATTCAGTTAACATAACTCTTTTCCGTATTGTGACTGAAATGTTTTATATGGATTACTTTTCTGACCAATCTAGGAATTTGGATTTTCTCATTGGAATCAAGTCTAATAGATATATTATAAATTCAGCTTATTATGACGCAGATACTTCATAATATACGCTTTGATATCATACTATTCATTTAGTTCCTTTTATAGACATCCTGTTTAATATGCTGCAAATTCAATATTATTTGGTTATTTTTTTCCAAAACATAGAACAAAACCTGCAATTGGAAATAAAATTGAAATATAATACGCTAATTATTTTGATATTATGCTGCTACTGGCAGCATAATAAATATGTTCGGCAAAGGAAGAATCAACTTGCAAACGTATAATTGAGGAAAAATGAGATTTGATGATTACAATATTCCTACATTGAAATCTTGGGAAAAATTTCAAAAAATGGTTTGCGAATTGTTTAGAGAGATATGGCAAGATCCATATGCTCAAGAATTTGGTCGAATCGGTCAAAAGCAGGATGGAATTGATATCATCGGGAAGAGGCAAGGGGCATCAAAACATGAAGCAGTACAAACAACAATAGAAACACCGCTATCTGAATCAAAAGTAAAGAAAGATTACGAATCATCTAGAAACCTCGATTTTGAATTAGAAACTTTTATCATTGCTACCTCTGCCAAAAGAGATACAAACCTCCAAAAACTAGCAATTAATCTTTCAAACAATGGCCCTCATTCCTGTAAAATTTGGTTTTGGGAAGACCTTGTAGAAAAATTAGCTGAATATGATCATATACAAAAGAAATACTATCCTCAATATTTCATAAAAACTGTAGGAAACTCCTCCGGTAAACTGGTGGAAATTGGTGACGAAACTACACGCTGGGTTCTATTCATTAGCAAGCTACCAGAAGAACACCCCCACTATGGTAGTGTATTGCTCATATCAGATTTACTTAACTATAAATGTCAAACCTATAGATTAGGAGATCACTGGAGTCGTTTAGTTATTGGTGATATTGAAGAATCAAGTTATGGAAAGTGCGTTGGCGGAAATCTTTATGGCGCATTTCTCTTATCAAACTGGTTAAATAGTTATAATACTAATGAAGAACTGTTTAATATTAATGATAGTTCCACTCATTATTATGAATTAAGTACAGATCAAAAAAAAGAATTGGATGCAATTATTAACAATAAATAGTGCCGAACGAATTTATCAAGCCGACGACACCTGCAGTTTTGTGGCTTGTAGTTACCCCAATGCTTCACAACGTAATACTGCTTCGGCTCCAGTTTCGTGTGTGCCACGGCTTATAATAGTGTTTAATTATTTTTTAGATACAATAAGTAGAAGGATATGTGAATATGTCAAGTCCTACAGAAGAATATCCGAATTGTATTAAAGGAAACGCTCTGGCGCGTGTGGTGTATGCCTTCAATGAAAATTTAAGAGATTGGATACTATCCCAAAATCAACACCAAAAGAACCTTGAGATATTCTTTCAAAGCCTTTCGAAGAATATTCATGGCTTTAGTAATGTGCTTCTCAACAGCTTTGACAGAAAGGTTCAGATGTTCCGCAATCCGGGCATTGGACATCTTTTCATTCCGGCTTAGCTTATAAACTGCTTTACAGGTTGGGGGGAGTTTCTCAATAACGCGGTGAATATGGAGGTTTAATTCGCTGAACTCCATTTCCCTGTCCCCGCGATTGCCGGAACCGATGAAAGGGTTGCTTGTATCAGTAACATCGTCCAAACGCAGTTGCCGTCCTTTGGGATTTTTACGGAGATAATAGAACGACTGATTGCGAGCGGATTGCATCAGATACATTTTCATAGAATTTTTAAAATCCAGTTCGCGGCGTCTCATCCAGATAGAAATAAACAACTCTTGGGCAATGTCTTTGGCCGCTTCCATATCTTTTACAATGTCGTACGAAATCCTGACAACGTCCCTGAAATATTGCTCATACAGCATGGAAACTGCTTTCGGATCGTTAGCCTTTAGCTTTTTAGTGGAAAAAGTATCTCTGTCAATGGACTTTGACATCCTTATGTTGTCTTAATAAAATATAATGGGCCTTGATTATTTTGAAAAATCACACAAAAAATTTCAATGGAATAATCTCGCGGAAGGTTATTAAAGCATTTCTGATCTGATCCAATCTTTCAATTTGAAGCTTTACGGTAGATCTATTGTGCCAGGAAAATCCCGTTTCCGGAATGGTTTAAAAAAAAATGCATTTCAAGGTAGGGTTGACCCGGCTTTTTGCATGATAGTAGTAGAACGACTTGCTATCATGTGCTTCGACCGCATCGAAATGATTTCCAGGGAGTATGGAAAAATCGAATGTGCTCCTATTTTGAACAATCCCTTTATCCCGGACATTTTTTTCGACCGGGAGAAGCCTGGTGGGAAAGTGGAACTAGTTGGAGCTTCCGGCACGTATGGTTCTATCATCCATCGGGAAGTACGGAACGAAAATTACAGCTTGTGGCACAGCCGGTACAGCATTCGCCGTAATATGACGCTGGCCATAATATCCCACCAACCGGCATTGTCACTAAATTTTGTCTTAAAGAGTAACATTAACTACCAACTGGACGGTTTTTCGAAAGATACCATGCTGGAACAACAATTCAATTTAATCTATATTCCTCATGCGAGATGTGAATATGTTTTCCGGGAAAATGAAGAATATGTGTTTTTTGGCATTCAATATATTTACAGCTATCTGGAACGGTGGAAAACGCAGTTTTCTTTGTTAAAAGATTTTCTGAATAAAGCAGGAAATAATGTCCCTGCTATGATGAGCAGCAGACATTCTGCACTAACACCGGAAATGAAAGCCATGATCTGGGAAATACTTCAGGATATGTATATTAAGCCTGTTCGGAAAATACACCTGGAAGTCAAAGCGCTTGAATTGTTGGAGGCAGCGCTTGAGCAAATATCGCTCAGCGGATTGGGACCAGGGCAATTACGACTGTCCAATGAAGATTCAGAAAAGATACGGAAGGCTCGTGAATATTTAGTACAGCATTTGGATAGCCCGATTACCCTGAAAAGCCTGGCCCGTGAAGTAGGCACCAATATTTTTAAACTCAAGACCGGATTTAAACGGTTATATGGTGCTACCGTTTTTCATTTCCTGTGGGAAGAGCGCATGCAAAAGGCCAGGAAATTACTGTTGGAGACCCATACCCCGGTTCATAAAATTGCGTCTACCGTCGGTTATCATAACCCAGCAAATTTTGCTACCTCATTTAAAAAGCGATTCGGCTATCCGCCCAGCTCACTAAGAAGCTAATCATTTGAATTGATTTACAAATCTTTTATTGCTTTTCACCCAAGAATAGTTCCTG
>JAKSDO010000028.1 GCA_022360055.1 Cytophagales bacterium
AGGCTTAACATTTTAGGAAAACGCACAAATTTGAATGACGTAGTCTTGTGTATTTATTTGATTTACAGATTATTATAAAAACACGTCATCGGTAGGCTCCTACCTTGTCATCTCGACGTCAGGAGAGATCTGGCTTATTAGCGGTGGCCCGGTGTTGATTGAACCAGATTTCTCACTACGTTCAAAATGACACTTTACCTTTTACTTAACACTGTGGAATGAAGACCTTTTATTTGCTATCACTTATCATCCTTTTTTATTTTTCAGGTTGTGTCCAAAACCGTGACGCCACAGCAGATAACATGGGGAAGCTTGAACAAATGCTCAATGACCACACCCTGAATCTGTGGTATCCGAGGGTAATTGATAAAAACAACGGAGGTTACCATTAAACCTTTTGAACATAAATGTTGTCTAACTGATACTTCGCAATGTTTCTTTTGCTTAGCTTCAAGTTAATTAGTATATTTAATTTGGTTATGATTGTAAATATTAATTTATGAAGTATGTAAAAATTCTACTTATCCTTGTGTCCTTCATCGTCTTTAATACAACAGAAGCTCAGGTTTTGAAATCCAGGATCGCTAAACTTGGATACTCGTCGAGCTTTATGCCGTTTCAGGAAGAAGGGCACTATTCGTTTCACTTCGATCTGGAAAATTCTACGGCCAACAATTTTGTTACAAACGAATTTGCCGCCGGTTTTATGAGCAACGGCAGCGATCTGTATTATATGAAATTTGATTATAAATTTTATCCAATCTCAGCCATACTTAACAATTTTCGTTATCAGGGAATCTATTTGAGCCTGGGCCCGGGGATCTATTATGAACATCTGGATGAAATGAAAAATAGATTTGGCCTGGGACTTTTTACGACCGGGGGGGTTCAGTTTTTGTTGAATAACAGATTGTCCGTCGCTTTCGAGATAGAGATGAATTTCGTAAGCAGTTTGAACAGCGGCTATGAATACGGCTCCCGTGAAAGGATAGGAAATCGGCACTTTAGCAATTCAATAAAAATTGGTTACGTCTTTAACAGAAAGCAAAGCAGGCCGTAACAATTGCCCACAGATCGCTGAATCAGGATGTGAAATGCAAGCCATGCAAAGGTAAAATGATTGCTGTGGACCTCTGCAACCAATTGTTCGCCAATATAGAGGCCTTCGATGCATTTCCCGGTGATGTCTCCTATTGATCTCGTTGCTTCATCTATAAAAAATCAAAATACACATTACTGCGACCGAATATGATGTGTCGGTCTGAATAACGAAATTGAATCATCATTACCTCCCTGAAAAATACCTCTTCGGTGCGGATTTTAAAAAGGTTTAATTTTGATCACAAAACCTCCGCCCGGCGCAAGCTTAAACTCCTGCCTGGCATTACTATCGATTGTCTTTTCCAGTTTTGCATAGTCATTTCCAATTCGATCTGCATTGATACCGTCCTGAAAGATCCGGGCCTTATATTTTCCTTTTTTTAGAAATGAAAAATCTACACTCAACGCTCTTTCATCCCAATCCGTCATGCCTGCCACATACCATGTTTCTCCGGACTTTCTGGCCATAATCAAATAATCTCCAACCTTTCCGTCCAGGGCAATAGTTTCATCCCAGGTAGTAGGTACCTCTCCTAGAAATTCCAATATAGCGGGCTCTGCCTCATAGGAAGTGGGCGCATCCGCCAGCATTTGCAACGGAGCATCGTAAACGACAAACATGGCCAATTGCTGGCATCGGGTCCCCTGGCTCATGGGTCTTTCAAAAGAAACGGCAAAGTTGGCTTTCTGGGCATTAGTCATTGCTCCGGGCGTATAATCCATCGGCCCTGCCACCATTCGAATAAACGGAATCGTAACGGCATGTTCTGGGGTGGTTCCAAAAGGCTTGGAAAATTTGTTGTATTCCAGTCCACGCACACCTTCCCTGTTTATGACATTGGGATATTTTCGGTGCAATCCCGAGGGCTTATATGCCCCATGGAAATTAACCAGCAATTGATGCTCTGCTGCCGCTTTTGCAATCCGGTGATAATAATTGACCATCACCTGGTCGTCCCTGTCCATAAAATCGATCTTAAGGCCTTTTACTCCCAATTCATTAAATTGATCCATGGCTTCATCGAGCTTTTCATCCAGCGGCCAGTGTACACACCAAAGAAATGTTCCAACACCTTTTTCATGACCATAATCAATGATCTCTTTCAAATTTATCTGATCATCAAGTTCCATTAAATCATATTGATTTGACCAACCCTCATCAAGATTGATATACTCTATTCCATTTTCGGCAGCAAAATCTATGTAGTATTTATAGGATTGAGTATTGATCCCGGATCTGAAGTCAACCCCGAGCAGATTAATGGCGCTCCACCAATCCCAGGCAACTTTTCCGGGTTTCACCCATGAAAAATCAATGTGCTCTTCTCGGGGAGCGCTGAGCTTATAGACAATGTCGGTATCGAGAAGTTGAGCATCCTCCGTAGCAATTTTAAGGATTCTCCATGGAAAAGTACGCATGCCCTGAGTCTTAGCAATGTAATCGGCTCGTTCTTTTACATTGAGATTAAATCTCATATGACCTCCCGGCTCCCAGCTTGTAGGCACAGTGGGAAATACAGCCTTTATACCGGTCCTTTCATCAGGATTGTTTACCAAATGGAACCCTGGATAATCTTCCAGACCGGACTCCGTGATTACGATGTTTACTCCTTTGTCCGTTTGAACCAAGACGGGCAGGTAAGCAAGTGAATCCGACATTTCAGATAGCTTTCTCGTATTGTAAAAAGCTTCATAGTTGTGCTCAAAGCTATTTCCGCTTGTCAAGGACGACCAAATCCTGTAATTGCCGCCAAAATTGAAGGTCGCCTCCTCGTCTTTTATAATAATCTCACCTTTTTTCATATACCCGAATCTGTACGCAAAACCTTCATTGTATAGCCGGGCGATCAATGCATAATTTCCTTTGAAAGTTATGGTCAGCTCATTAAAATGATCACGAATTGCCCTTCTTTCCCCATAAAGCGGGGTGAGGGTCTCATCAACGTTTCTCGCTTTGTTTTTGCGGGCCACAGGATCTTTTCCCCAGACGATTCCATCAGCCAATTCCATACTTATGGGCGAAGGAACAACTATTTGTATTTCATCCAGAGCCAGTGAGTAATAAATCTTATCTTTTAATTCGATGGTAGCCTTTAATTTTCCATCTGGAGAGACCATGGTAAAATCCGCATTACCGGCACCAAAAAGCCGGCCGTTCAACATCAATAAAAATGCAAATAACAATCTTATATTTCTCATGATACGATAATTAAAAAATTCGAAGTTAAAAGTTCGGGCAATAGGTAATGTAATTACATGAATACATCTTCAAATTAAGAAGTATTCATAGCTTTGCCAGCAATTCTCTTCAAAAATTTGATCGTGCCCGATGATATTGACCCGGATCATGAAGGCCGCATACAAAGATCTGCCATAGCGCCGGTGCATCACCGATAAATCAACGGCATCTGTGCGGACATCCGACATGTATTCTTACATATGATAACAGACAGCCTTCCATTCATGAAATTCCCTGGGGAAGCGCCCAGTCGGCACTTTAGATAAAACCATAAGGAAATTTATAATGGCTATATTTCAGAATACCGGAATTTCTGGAAATGAAACCTGAAAAGCTCCGAGCTGGGAACTTGTGCCATTTGAAAAAGATTGAAATCTTGTATTTTACCAGAATATACCTGTAAAAACAAAACCCGCTGTACACCTGCCCTTTATTGAGATGAACCTCCTGCATGTTTATCTCAATTCCTCTACAGCATTACAATGCTACCGGATGCCGACTCCTTCATGCTCCGGGCCTTTTCCGCATATTCACAATCAGAAATCTGTCCGATGAGATACTCATTCGTGGTCTTACTAAATGAGTATCTCTGGCAGCTTCTTACGGCGATCTTGTTGTTCTCACTATTCAACTTATCATTTCTGGAAATTTCTATTTGGCCGGAAGCCAGCGTCACATTTATTTCATCGCTTTCTTTAAATGCCGAAATGCTGAATTCTTCTCCCCTGCAAATCGAAGTTATATTCTCGGATATCACTACAAAGGGCCGCTTATTTTTGCCATCAGTTTCAAAATAAGCCTCTCCGTCGAGGTGTACTACGCGGTAACGATGGTTAAAATTCTCATAAAAACTGAGTGAACTATGGGCGGTAAGAGTCACCTTCGTACCATCGCTCAAAACAACAATTGACGGCTTGTCGGAATCATTTACCTTTGTGATCAGGGCGGGATCCGAACCGGTTGCATCTTCTTTGCTTTTGTTCAAATCAAAGCCCAGCCAAATACTCAGGATCACCAGGAGCGATGCCGCTATCCTGGCGAACCAATGCATCCGGAGTCCCTTTCCAGGCACATTTTCCCCGGAAGCCGAATTGATTTTGGCCTGTAATTTATTCCAATGTCCGGCGGGCCAGATCACTTCATCTTTCAATTGAAAACGCTCCCAATCCCTTTCGATTGAATCCAGTATATCCGCTTCCCTGTGATTAACTTCATCGTATAAATCATGCAATTCTTCGCGGGAAAGCTGCCGGCTAAAAAAACGGTAGATCAGTGAATTTTTCAATTGGTCTTTTCAGTATTCATATTGTTATACACAGCTCCAAAACTTTACCCCTATTCGGTACAAATCTTTTTTCATTGCCAGAGCGGAGACAGCAGCATAGTCAAACCAAGGGTGTGGTACCCGTTCAGTTCTTTCCGGAGGAATTTTAATGCCTGTCCCATTTGGTTCTCGACAGTTTTTACTGAAATCTGAAGCTTTTCGGCTATTTCCTTGTTCTTCAATCCGGCTTCGCGACTTAGCCTGAAAATCTCCTGTCGTTTGGGAGGCATAGCATCAATAGCGACCTCCGCCTTGTTTTTTATTTCTTTATATTCGACATCCAGTTGTGTGAAATTCTTCGAAGAATCGTCGGCGTAAATGATAAAATCCAGATAAGCCTGCTCATTCACCTTTTTCCTGAATCCATTGAAGATACGATGCTTGGCCGCCTGAATTACATAAGATGAGAATGACTGGTTCTCATCAATATTATCTTTCTTCTCCCAAATCCTGAAGAATACTTCCTGCACAATTTCTTCAGCGTCTTCTTGCGAGTTTAAATATCTTTTTGAAAAAGCAAACAGCTTTGGGGCATATGTTGAGTACAACGTATGAAACGAAGCCTGATCTCCATCCTTTAACCGAAGGACCAGTTGCCGCTCATCGATGAAATGATTCATTTAATTATACGCCAGCGTTTTATCCGATTGAACTAAGTGTTCTACAAAGATAATGTTTTCAAAAATCAGTTGTGTGATCTTCATTTCTTATTTGTCGATTGAAAATAGCTCACGGTGTACATGAAGCCCCGGCCGGTGCTCGCAGGTATTTCACCTCTTTTAAAGGACTTTCGTACTCGTTCCGGATGAATCACTTAAACTCATCCGAATTCTTGAACAAATAACTTATACTTCCGCAAAGCGCCCCATATTGGGAATAGATTAGTATCAAATCGACCGGACCTTTTTCTTCAGTCTCAAAAACAATGGCATGTAAAAAAATATAGCCACCAGGGAAAAGAGCAATCCTCCCATCGCACCGGCGGCAAATGAAAACCAGAAGACTTCTTTCTGCCCGTGCATGATAAAAGGGACTAAGCCCAATACGGTCGAAAGAATGGTGAGTATGACCGGAATGATCTTATAATTGAAAGCTTTTAAATACAGGTCCATTCCGGTTTTCACTCCTTTTCTTTTTCTGAGAATGTTGTAATCATTGATAATATAAAGGCCGGAATTCACGACGATCCCGCACAACATGATAAATGAAGCAAAGCCGCCCTGATCGAAATTGATATCGAACAAATAAAAAGTGAGAAAAACACCGATAAAGGATATGGGGATCATGGCTATGATTGCCAGCGGTTGGGTCAAAGATTCCAGGATGATGCTGCATATCAGATAGATGATGGCAATCACAAGAAAGATCAGATAATATTGACTTTTATCTCCCCTGTTCCAGGACCATCCGAACCGGTTGTCCTGCGCCTGGTATCCCAAAGGGAGTTTCAAATTGGTTTGTTCGATGTGACGTTCCCGTACTTTCTGCGCCAACGGCGAGGGACCGATAAAATTATACGCTGCTACGAGTCGGTATTGCTGATTGTGCTTGTAGATATCGTTCCCGGTCTTCTTCTTGGTAATCTCTCCGATACCGGACAGTTTCATGAAATTCTTATCTAACCGGACCGGTTCGTTTTTGAGATCCCAGGCATTGAATCTATCGTTCTTATCGGACACCAGCCGAACGGGCTGCAATTCTCCATCCATAAAAACCGGATTTAATTCACGCCCATTGGCCCGCGTCGAAAGAAACCGGTAAAAGTCCGAAAGCGGAACCTGATTGAGGGCAAACTTTTCCTTGTCTATCTCCAGGTTGAACTCGTGCAAAGCCGAAACGTTCCAACCGGAAGTTCCGGTAATATCCACTTCCTTAATTCTGGAATTTTTAAGCAGTTCGGCTCTCAGCTCCTCCGCATACTGGTACAATTGATCATAATTGTATCCTTCCAGCACAATATTTTCACTTTTGTAGTCACCTCCAATGGCGTTGCTAAACCCACGGCCTACGCCATAGACCGACCAGTCCAACCCGCCCAGACTTATGGCCTTTGATGTCAATTCTTCCTTGAGCACGTATGGAAACCCGCTATATTCAAATTCATCCTTAAAATGGATCTGTATGGACGAATTTCTATAACTGCGAATTGTTGTCTGAAACATTTCTATTTCATCGAATTTGCTGATATAGTTTTCCATTTTAAGGATGGCCTCGTTGAGTTGCTGCGCGGTACAGCCCTCGGGCATCGTGCCTCGCACATACAATGTCGTGCGCTCCGGATCCGAATAGAATGAACTTTCGAATACGTATTCCGAAAAAAGCCGCAGGGATCCTCCCAGTATTTTTTCTGCCTGCGCGCGCACGTTTTCCTGGTACCAGGAACTGCCAAGGGTCTTGTTGTACAGCTCCGGCCAGAATCCATCAGCTTCGATCTTTTGAGGTAACCATTGAACAGGGATGCCAAAACCAAGGATAAACAACAGCGCGAATATCCATGAAAACCGCTTTTGAAATGATATGACCTTTTCATACCTGCCTGCAAATTTTACCACCCGTTTTTTTCGCCTGTAAAAAACCTTACCGCGTTTTGATTTCAATTTTATTTTCTCCATCAAAGCCGGGATAAAGAAAAGAGCGATGAACAATGAAACGGATAAATTAATGATGATCACAAGGGCAAATTCCGTAAGATTGGCGCGTTGTGATTCCTTGAGAAAGAAAATCACACAAAGGGATCCGATGGTCGTGAGTGTAGCGGCCAGGATCGCCAGGAACACCTTCTTATTTTTGTGATACCTGAAATGATCGATCATGACGATGCTGTTGTCGATGATGATGCCAAAGGATACGGTAATTCCGGCCAGGGAATACAAATGCAACTCAAGCTGAAAAAAATAATAAAAGATCACAGCGATCAATAAATTGGCCGCAAGGCTGATAGTGATCAATAATAAATACTGTAGTCTCCGGCTGATCAGGATCACAAATGCCAAAAGGATCATGATGGACACGAAAGTCCTCAGCGCTATTTTTTCTAACTCGCCGGAAATAAATTTGGTCGCATCGTAGGTCATCAGGACAGAATAACCCTGCGGAAGATCATAAAGGAGTTCATCCATCTTGGCTTTTACCGCTGTGGCCGTCTTGATATTATTTACGTTTTTTTCCGCATATACATTCAGGTTGATGGTATTTAACCCGTTGATCCTGAAATAAGAGGTGGGTTGCTGCTCCATATAGCGGACTTTGGCCAGATCGGTCAGGAATATGATCCTGCTGCCACGTTTTTTTACCGGGATTTTCCAGTTGTTTTCATTCTTGGTTTGCAAGGATAAGACGAGATGCGCTTCGCGACCATGATGGTTGCGGGTTTCCACCATGCCAACAATCGACCGGCGGAAATGGTTGGTCAATGCCGCGGTAATATCCTGCACGGAGATATCGAGATTGGTCAGATCCTGGGCGCGGTATTCGATCCTCCATTCAAAGGGAGTCGCTCCGTGAACAGCGACTTCATTGACGCCGTGGACGGAGGATATCTTTGGCGCAATCCTGTCTTCTGCAATTTTCTTTATATAATGCGGACTGGCGCTTGAATTGAGTGTGTAGGACAATAAGGTGCTTTTACCTTGACCGGATGACCGCATGTTGATCGAGGGGTACGATACCTGCTCCGGCAACTGTGCATAACTTTGCCGCACGAGCGTTGCCACTTCAAAACGCGCAACATCCATGTTGACATGTTTCTTAAATGAAAGGGTAATACTGCCGCCTCCGCGCGACGTAACGGAGTTGATATCCCGGATCCCCTTTATGCTATTGAAAAGCCCTTCCAACGGTGAAGTTACTTCTTTTTCGATCACTTTTGCAGAAGCCTCCGGCCAGTCGTAGGAAACCGTGAGCGCCGGCAGATTATGGGATGGATTTAATTGGACATTCAATAAATTGACAAGACTGATCCCGACCAGTACCAGTGCGGTAAAAATCATGATTACCGAAAAAGCGTTTGCTCTCTTTTCATTGCCAAATCGGCCCGTGGCAGTCGATATGTGATCCGGATTATTCAATTTTTGAAAATGCCCTTGCCAGTCCTGAATTTTTAAGATTAGTTGAGAAAAGCACCATTGATGCATTGCCAATAACGTGATCCTCCGGAAGTAATCCCCAAATCCTCGAGTCATTGGAATTGTGCCGGTTATCTCCCATCACAAAGTAGTAATTCTTTGAAAAGCCGTATTCCAGACTACCTTTTTCCCTTATAGTTTTTTCTATGCGCCGGAAGTAATCCGGTCCGCAATCAAACTTTCTTAATACTTTCCTGTAAAGAATCATGTTGTTGTTATCCAGCACCACCTTCATCCCCTTTTTGGGAATGACCAGCGGTCCGTAGTTATCCGCGGTCCAAAGGTAGTTATTGTGCCATGGAAAAGCTTTTGCCACTGTGTCGGAAGGAGTAGTGAGGATACTCAGGGAATCAACAAAAGCGGCGCTTTCCAGCACCCCGGCCTGATTACATGTCATACTGACCTCCAGGCGCTTTGGTCCGGATCTTCTGAACGACCGGAAATAATTCAATCCCAGGTCATCCAGAAAGTCAACGGTTTTATCCCGGTCTTTGTACCAGATTTCAAAACGAAGACGGACCTTTCCCGGGAAATCCGATATCCGGCCATTCAATTGAACTTCACCGTTTCTGATCAACAGGGTGTCTCCGGGAAGGCCGATGCATCTCTTTATGAAATGGTCGTGAATATGGTCTACATGATTGAATACGAGTATGTCATTATATTCAACAGCATTTGTTCCGGACAGCCTTTTGCCCTCCCACCAGTGCTCATCCATTCTTTCACGCGCTTTATTGTTGAGGTAAAAAAAGAGATTGATCCAGGGAATTTCAAAAGGAGACCTGGGCATTCTCGGACCGTATTTCAACTTGGAAACCAATATTTTATCTCCGGGCAACAGGGTATTCTCCATGGAAGAACTTGGTATGGTATAGATCTCAGCCAAAAATACGCGGACGGCTATTGCTATCGCAAATATCAAAATAAAACCGGCAGGGTAGTACATCTTAATTTTGAGCAGTAAAGCGCTTTTCGATAGAATCAATCCGGCAAATGTAATTGTCAAAGCTATCCCAATGATCAGCCACCATAATTGGTTTACTATGGTCAGAACCAATAGAAAAATGCAAATGCCAATTATCAGAAGCATTTTTGCCGATAGCTGCCTCAGTTTATTCGCATATGAAGTATTCCGGTTTTTATTCATCTTCAGATGTTTCCATTCATTGCGAAATGATTTCTATTATCCGCTTAGCGGGTATCATTACATCCCTTGGTTTTCTTTTTCAATCCCTCTTGAGTTTGATATCTTATCCTTTTCAAGGAAGAGGACTCCATTCCGATTCTCCCTGGAAAAGGTGACCCAATCCGATTCCACCTTAGAGAAGAGGACCCGGTCTAACTCCCCCTTGGAGAAGGGGGCTAGGGGGATTGACCCTTTATCACCTCTTCCGGCAGACACGCCTCCAAAGTTCTTATCACATTATCCAGATCATTCATAACATCGCTTTCATTTATTCGAACAACTTCATAACCAAGCTGTCTAAGCCTTATATCCCTTAAAACGTCCTCTTCAATTTTAAATTGATGAGACATACCATCAACTTCAATAACTAATCTTAACTTTCTGCAAATAAAGTCAACTATAAAATTCTCAATGGCAAACTGTCGATTAAACTGAAGTCCGTAAAACTTTTTAGCGCTCAAAACTTCCGCCCACAAAACCGCTTCGCCAGGTGTCCCCGCTTTTCTGAGATGCCTGGCATATACTTTTAGCTTTTTATTATAATTCGACTTTTCCATTATTCTTTCTCAACAAATAGTACAACAACGGAATAAAGTACAGGCTGACCATTGTCCCGATGGTCATACCCCCGATCACTGCCAGGGCCAAAGGCTTCTGAAGATCAGCTCCCAGTCCTTTTGAAAACAGGAAGGGGATCAGCGCTAAAATGGTCGTGGCGCTGGTCATGATAATCGGTTTCAACCTTCGTCGCCCGGCAACACTTAAAGCCCTCAACAAAGAGTTCCCCTGTTTATACAAGCGGTTGATGGTATCGATCTTCAGGATCGAATCGTTGATAATGATCCCGCTCATGACGACTATGCCGATCATGGACATCAGGTTAATGGATGCCCCGAACAATTTGAGCATCAGAAATGCCCCGAATACATCAATCGGTACTTCCAGCAAAACAATCAGCGGAAGGGTAAGCGACTCAAACTGGGCCGCCAGTATGAAATAAAGCAACACCAGGGCGATCATTAGAATAATTAACAGTTCGTTTACCAATTCCCGGTTGGCAAATATGCTTCCGTCAAAACTCACTTCAAATGAAGGTTCGCTATGAACCAGTCCCCGGATGGATGCGACGGTTCGATCTGCCGATTTCGGTTCGATCTCCATCCCAATCGGGAAAAATTCACCCTCTTTGCCGGCATGGATGGTTTTCTGATCAAAACTCCTTGTTTCTGAAAACAGTGTCCTTACCGGGATCAGCTCTCCTTCGGAATTTTGAACAGTCAGCCTCTTTAAGATTTCTTGCAATACCTGATCCTTACCCCCGATAAGTACCGGAACCATATCCTGATTTTCGTATAATTGCAACACTTCGTTTTCATTAAAGGCGCTTTTTAGCTTATGGTAAACAGACTCAAATCCTACGTTATAAGCCAACAGTTTTTCTGTATCTACCGACAGGATTATTTGTTCCTGCCAGGACGGGCCGGCTACCGGAATTTCTTGAAGCTCGTGTTGTATTTCCCTTGTTAAATCTGCCAGGTGACGATTGTTATCCGGATTGTCGGGATTCAAGGGTCGCAATTTTGCCAGCAGGGGCGGTTGACTGTCCGAAAAAACCAAATCAAAGATGCTTTCCGCCACCTCGAAAGAAACCAGGGCATTTCTGTATTCCAACGCCATCTTATTTTCAATATCGGATATGGTCTTATCCAGTTGATCCGAAGAGATCGCTTTGATATATATGATTGATTCCGTAACCGTTGCATCCCTTCTTTTCCCCAACAAGAATTGCTGCTTGCCCACAAGCCCCATATAATGCGCTATCCCTTCGATGTCGCGCATCAATTGAAGTGTTCGCATCTTATTTTCTTCTACATGAATCTTCTCATTCCAGTTGATGTTTACCAGGATCTCAGACCTTTCCAACCCGGGTAATTTCTGCTTATCAAGTACCCGGTACAACATCCAGGTACCGGCGAGCATTGATACAAACAGCAACCAGGCCCACCCCTGGTTTTTCATGACCAGGCGGAAGCCCTTTTCATACAGATCCTCAAAGCCTACCTTCCAGGCTTTTTCAGCGCCTGCTTTACCATTTTTTCCGTAAAACAGCCTGTAGTATACCGGCAGCAGTGTAATGGATATGATAAGTGAAACCGCAAGTCCTATGGTCACAGCCATGGCCTGGTCGTAAAATAAGGCGCCCGAAATACCGCTGATAAAAATTAAAGGAATAAATACGGCACAGGTCGTCAATACCGAACTGATCAACGGCCGGATCACTTCATTTGTACCGGCAATGCAGGATTGATTCAATAAACCGTTCTTTACCCTGTACTGGCCGATGTTGTCAATGACAATAATGGAATTGTCGATCATCATACCAATGCCCAATACAAGCCCCGACAGTGAAATAATATTGATGGAAATGCCCAACACATAGAAAAACAGCAAGGCGACGACCAGTGAAACAGGAATGGTAATCCCGATAAGCAACGGCGACTTGAAATCGCCCATAAAGAAAAACATGATGACAAAGGCAAGCGAGGCGCCCCATATAAGGCTTTGCTTTACATTGGATATGGAATAGTCGAGCAAAGCCGATTGATCATGTACAATATCAAATTTAATATGCGGATAATCCTCGCCAAACTGTCCGATCAACACCGAGAGTCTGGATTTAAGCATTTCCATCTGAGCGTCGCTATGTTTGATAATCGCCATGGAAATGGCTTCCTTGCCATTCATGGTTACCATTCCTTTCCGGTTTTGTGGCCGTTCTATTACTTCAACCAGGTCTTTGAGCTGAAAGAGCCGCTCCTCGATCTTAACGTAAGTGTTTTCAATGTCGTAGACATTCTTCAATACCGAGTTAAACCGGACATTATACTCGTATTGCCCGTCACGGATCAACAGATTACCCAAATTGAAATTCTGGCTTTTGAGGGCATCTTCCAGTGTACTCAAACTGATATTCAGCGCATCAAGTATACTCCAATCCGGGATCAGGGCGATTTCCGTATGCACCCTTCCGCTTAAATCCACCATGGCCACCTCCTGTAGCTGTTCAATACGCTTTTTTATAACCGTGTTGGAAAACCTGCTCAACTCAACAAACTTTTGTGAAATTTCACTGGGCTCAACCTCCTGGCCTTTTAAGGAAAGGTTCAGATAAAATACGGGGATATCCGTGACACTTGCCTTTATTGCCCGGGGACGCGGCAAATCTTTTGGCAGGGATTGCATGGCCCGGTCGATTTTTTCGTTTACCTCGATAAAAGCGTAATCCACATCGGTCTTAAAGCCGAATACCAGTTGAATGACGCAATTACCATCCCTGGTCCTGCTCTCGATTCCGTCCAGATGCGCTAACTGGATGAGCTGGTTGCGCAACGGTTTGACAACGGTGTTTTCCAGCTCGCGGGCAGGCATATTCTTTCCACTTACCTCAACGGTAATTTTAGGAATATCTATGTCGGGCATCAGGGAAACCGGAAGCCTCAGCGTCGCCACAATTCCAAGGACGACAACAGCCAAAAAAGTCATGCTGACCGCAATCGGTCGTTGTATTAAAAAGTCAACCA
>JAKSDO010000105.1 GCA_022360055.1 Cytophagales bacterium
ATGTAAACTTCGACATTTGAAGGATTTTTCTAAGTAGATAATAATTCATAATTTTAAGTGTTATTGTAAATCAATTTGTTTGCATTAACATGTAGATTTTCACCGTCGAAAACATGATGCGTTCCCCAACGACACTGTCTTTGCGGGTGAAAGTCTTCAACCAGTTGCATTTCTTTTGCAACTGGTTTTTTTAGCTTGTATCGTTGTATTTTTCCATATTTGTCAATTTATATATACATTTTTTCCCTCTATTCTATATTCAAAACCATATTCTCCTTTTAAGCCTTCCAACACGAGGTCGAGGGGTTCATCCTTGTATTTGGCATTAAACCGACCCGCAAACGTGTTCTTACTTGTCACAAAGAATTCAACGCCATACCATCGCTGAAGTTTTTTGATAATCTGCTCAAAATCAGCATGATCGAATTGAATGATGTTGCTTTTCCAGG
Organism: Cytophagales bacterium; assembly: GCA_022360055.1. Taxonomy (GTDB): domain Bacteria; phylum Bacteroidota; class Bacteroidia; order Cytophagales; family Cyclobacteriaceae; genus JAAUQL01. Next base: position 450 of record JAKSDO010000105.1, read on the forward strand.
CGAATACATTTTCCGGGACGGATTCCGTCTTAGTCAGTGAATTGTCCACGGCATTGTAGGATATCATCTGGTTTTCGCGCAGGAGAAAGTACGGGCCTACATGATTCCGGCCGCCCTCTCCTTTTATTACTTTTACTTTTCCCGATGCGACGGCAACCAACGATTCATTCTCATCGGCATATGACTTGATGTTAAACGAAGTCCCCAGAACGGTGGTCGTAAGGTCTTTGGTTTGAACGATAAAGGGTCTGCTCGCATCCCTTTTTACATCAAAAAAAGCTTCTCCTTCCAACCAGACTTTTCTTTCACGGCCGAAAAATTCTTTCCGATAGACGAGTTTGCTCCCTGCATTCAGACGTACTGTCGTGCCGTCTGCCAATACAACCGTTGTCTTTTGACCGTTTGGGTTTATTTTCTCAACCATGGCAATTGGTCGATATTCCTCCATTACCGCATTTCCCGAATTCAGGAATAACGACAAAGCCACAAGACCGACTACAACCAACAAAGCGGCTGCATACTTCACGACCGATGTGAGCCTGTCATTTTTTTTATTGTAGCCTATCTGACTCCAGGAAGCAGGAGGCTTCAGGACATTTTCCAGCACATCGTTATATTCCTGGTCGGAAGGGAAGTATTGGCTTTTGTATTTTATGGATTCAATGATCTCTTTCGCATTGCGGATCGTATGCACTTTTTCAGGATGTTCTTTGATCCACGCCGTCCAAAAATGCTCTGTCTCCGGTCCCGGCTTCTTGACCCATCGCACAAAAAATTCATCAAATAAGAAATCCTCGACGCTGTATTCCTCGTATTGCATTTAGTTTTTCGCTTTTCAATAATTAAGAATAAATTCGTTCAAAAATGCCCCCATGACTATTGAAAAAAGTCGAACTTATGACTTTTGGATGTCATGCAGATCGCGTCGCAATACATCAATCGCTCTGTAAATCAGCTTTCTGGCATACTTCACTTTTTTCAAATCCATGATCTCGGCTATTTCCCGGTAAGACATGCCCTCGTAATAAAAATGGATAACCGCTTCTTTTTGACGGGAGGTCAGCTTGTTTACCGATCTCGACAGGCGCTCGGCTATTTCCTTATCAAGCGTTTGGTTGATCAGCTTTACTTCAGGCGATTCCGCAATTTCAATTTCAAAGGCTTTTTTGTTGTCGGAATTGAAAAGGGGCAGAAAAGAAAATTTTTGTTTCTTATGGGCAAGCAGATTTCTTCTCAGAGATTTGAGCAGATAGAATTTGATGGATTTTACATCGCTTAACCGAACCCGATTATTCCTGATATATATAAACAGTTCCTGTATCTGATCTTTTATCTGATCCGTGTCGAAGTTAAACTGCCTGGCATAGTTGTAGAGGACCTCAAAATAATTGCGGTAAATCCATATGAAGGCTTCTTCATCACCATTTTTGAACCTGAGCCATATCTCCGCCTCATCAACCCTGTTGTGGTTGCTCGGCACAAATTGAGCAGGATTCCCAGGTTTTTCGGGTCGAAATTCCTTCTGCGCCATTAACACTTGTTCTTAATTCGTACTGCTAATCCTAGAAAAAGACGATATCATCATATGACTTGTCCTCGAAGCAAACATCTCGTTTCTACTATACATAGTAAAAAAACTCGCAGCTATGCCCCCACGATCTGCCAATTTATTTTTGGATGATATGATTTTATTCCAAACACAGGATCAAATGTTTGATGCCCGATATCTTGATTTTTTCAACCGTGGTGCTTCGAAAAAAATCGCAATTTGGAAAGGCATTTTAAACCTTCTCCGTCATTTACCGGGATTTCAGGCAAAAAGCCATGCGGATACGGATTAATATTGAGGGTAAATTATTCTTACTTTAAGTAAAAATTCGTTACTTAGCGTGAGGTCAACATTATGATACCGTATCTAATACGCTTACCGTCGGCATATTAATACAAAAATCATTTTGTTGCGTCGAATGAATACTATCGATTGGAAAATGGCAAATGCTCAAATCATACCGAACATTTCCGTAGATTGTGTGATCTTCGGATTTCAGGAAGCCAAGTTAAAAGTACTGTTGATCAAGCGGTCAAATGCGTTTATGAAAAGTCAGTGGTCCTTACCAGGTCAGTTTATTTTTACCTACGAAAGCGCAGAAGAGGCCGCAATAAGAATCCTGTACGAAATGTCGGGCGTGAAAGACATTTATCTTGATCAGATATCTACGTTTAGCGATGTGAACAGGGTAAAAACAAAAAGGATCGTTACCATTGCGTATATGGCTCTTGTGAATATCGAAAAGCACCGTTTGAAGCCGTTCATTAAAGAAGCCGAAGATGCCGAATGGTACGACTTAAACCGAATACCCGGGCTTGCTCTGGATCACAACGAAATATTGAATACCGGCTTGACAAAACTTAAAAGAAGATTCCGGTTTGAGCCCCTGGGATTTGAGTTACTTCCGGAAAAATTCAGCTTGCGAGATCTCCAAAACTTATACGAGTCGCTTTTTAAAATACAATTGGACAATCGAAATTTCAGAAAGAAAATCCTGAAAATCGGGCATCTTACTCAACTGAACGAAAAACAGACCAATGTTTCCCACAGGAGCGCCAGCCTTTATAGCTTCAACAAAGAGAAATATAATCAGCTTCGAAAAAATGGGGTAAACATTGATTTGTTGCCCCAGGGATATATCTACTGAGAACCACATGCCGGCCAAAGTCTGAAGCTCCAAATTTACAAGGGCATCAGGCGGGCGGGGCTTCACCCACAGAGATGTTTTTGATAATCCGAGGACACTCAGAGCCAAATACAGGGCAACACGGCGTCTTGAGAAGAAGTCCGGGCGAGACCTCAAATTCGTGTTAAACAAAAATAAAAACGACGTTTATGTTATTTCCTCCCTTGTCATCTCGAGGCCTAACTTTTTATACAAAACGCACAAATTTGAATAACGTATTCTTGTGTATTTATTTGATTTACAGATTTTTATGAAAGCACGTCATCGGTAACGAAGTGAGAGATCTGGCTTATTAGCAGTGGCCCGGCGTTGATTGAACCAGATTTCTCACAAGTTCGAAATGATACTTTTTACTTGACAGAAGAAATATTTCAGGACAATTAGTCAACTTTCACTATAATTGACAAATTGCATGTGCGTAATGCAATTTGTTTCAAAAAAAAATCGATCCGAGATAATCAATGGAAGCGGATGAAACCGGCGTGGCCGGAGCAAATTTAGGACACAGACGAGCATGATTATAGTTCTCTGTGGGTTAGCAATCTAAAAAAATACAAACGGATGAAAAAAAAACTCGCGACATTATCCGATATTGCCAGGCAATTGAATATATCCGTTTCTACGGTTTCGCGCGCCTTGCACGATCATCCCGCCATAAACATTAAAACCAAAAAAAAGGTCAGGCTGCTGGCCGAAAAGCTCAACTATCAACCAAACCTGCTCGCCCTGAATTTATTAAATCGGAAAACCAACACCATTGGAGTCGTAGTCCCGGAGATTACCAGCTACTTTTTCTCGAGCGTAATCAATGGAATTCAGGATTTTGTGAATGATACGAATTACCAATTGATTATCGGCCAATCGGAAGAATCATGCGAAAAGGAAAAAAATATCCTGCAAGCATTGGCCAAAGTGCGGGTAGACGGATTTTTGATCTCTCCTACCTCCGAAACCGTAAAGCCCGATTATTACAATGGATTAATAAAAAGCGGCATTCCTTTGGTTCTATTCGACAGGGACTGCGTAGGGGCTAAGGCAGACAAAGTATTGGTTGACGACTATGACGGAGCTTTTCAGGCGGTCGAATACCTGATAAAAACCGGATGCAGGAGAATTGCCCATATTACAGGGCCATCGGATCTTTCCATTTCAAACCACCGGCTCAACGGTTATCTGGACGCCTTGAAAAAATATGATCTCCCCAAACAAGAGCACCGAATCATCGAGGTGGAAGGATTTAGTCCGGAATATGGTGTAAAGGCTGCGAAAAAGATCCTTGAATCACCGGATCTTCCGGACGCCATTTTCGCCATAAACGACGGGATCGCAATTGGCGCTATGTATGTGATCAAGGAGGCCGGCATTAAAATTCCGGATCAGATATCCGTGGTCGGTTTCGACGATGAACCTCACTCTTCTTACTTCATTCCCCCGCTTACTTCCGTGTGGCAACCGGTATACGATATGGGGATGCTGTCTGCCAGAATTTTGTTGAATAAATTAAGTCGCCACCGGCAAGATAAATCCTTGAGGTTTGAACTTTTAAAACCTGAATTGATCATTCGAAAATCGTCGCTCAACCTTCCCCGTGAATAGCGGTTGCAAATACCGGTATCTGAGGTCTGTGAGCCGGTAATCATGTTCATCCGGTCTGCTTAGGTGATCTTCCCTTCTATTGCCTCCGTACAGGAGCCTGCCTACGACACGGACATGCTTTCAGCGGAGTTTTGCTCAATAATAAATTGCGATCGACAAGACGAATCATTCCGGTCCGAACTTTTGGGGTTTGAAATGATCATTCAATAATTGGTTACAATCTTCAGGCAATGGCATTGTATTATGCAAAGGTTTGCATAATGATTTTTTTCATATGCTGAGAAAAAAGCCTAATTTTCTAATCGATTTTAAAAAAAATCGGTTTCAGAAGGCACCTTGTTATGCTGGTTTCAACGAAGGTCTTATTTAAGCACTGCTATGGAAAATTTGCCATTGGGGCATTGAACATCTGGTCGATGGAACAGACGCTGGCGCTCTTCCGCGCCGGAGAAAAAACCTCAAGCCCGTTTATTGTTCAGATGACTCCCGTCGCCAGAAATTATGCGCACAGTGAGATGCTGATTGGCATGGTCCGGGCCGCGGCGAAAATATATCCTAAGGCCGTTTATGCAACACACATTGATCATGGGGACGAAATGCATGTGTTGAATGCGATCGAAAGTGGCAGTTTTACCTCGGTCATGATCGATGCCTCGCATGATCCGTTTGAAGAAAACGTAAAAAGGACCAGGGCAATCGTTGATAAGGCCCATGAGAAAAATATATCTGTCGAAGCGGAATTGGGGGTATTGAGTGGCGTGGAAGATCACCTGTCGGTGGATGAAGAACATGCACTGTATACCCAACCGGAGGAAGTAGAAGCGTTTGTCGGCCAAACCAATTGCGACAGTCTGGCGGTGGCTGTCGGGACGAGCCACGGAGCCTACAAATTTTCCGGAGGTGACGGATTGCAATTTGGAATACTGAAAGAAATACAGCAAAAGCTCCCGGGGTTCCCGCTCGTGCTTCACGGTGGATCGGAAGTAAATCTCGACGATATAAAAAGAATCAATGCCACTGGCGGAGATATTGGAATGTCCGCAAAAGGCGTATCACCGGAAGAGTTGATGAAATCAATTGCCTATGGGGTTTGTAAAGTAAACATTGCGACAGATGCCAGGCTCATATGGACGAGGGTGCACAGAGAATTCTTTAACAGTTCTCCCGAATTGTTTGACCCCATTTTACCGGGGAAGACATACATGGATGAGCTTGAGAAATTTATGACAGAAAAATTTGAACTGCTCGGATCTGCCGGAAAATCCGGACAAATAAAATAAACAAAGTATGAAAATCGATAAAAAGTATCCTTTATTGGCCAAACCGATTTCCGAAAGCGGAATTTATCAAAGCATCACCCGGGAAGAGGCCAACTGGCAATATTTAAACTTTCAAGCCAGGTTGATGAAACAGGGCGATACCTGGAAAGGCGATACCGGCGGCAGCGAATACGGAATAGTGCTTCTGGGCGGAAATTTCAGCGTCAAATCAGACAAGGGAGATTGGGAAACCGTCAACGGTCGCAAAGACGTATTCTCCGGCATTGCCCATACCTTATACCTTCCGAGAAATACTTCTTTCGAACTAAAGGCCGAAAGCGAATTACTCGATATTGGCTATGGATGGTGCGAAACCGACCGGGATTTTGATCCGGTGTTTAAGACTCCGGACCAGGCAGATATCGAGATCCGCGGGGGGGATAACGCCACCAGACAAATAAATTCACTCATTCAACCGGGTTTCCCCTGTCACCGGTTGGTATCCGTAGAGGTTTACACACCTTCGGGCAACTGGAGCTCGTACCCGGCACATAAACATGACCAAAGAAAGGTAGATGAAAACGGGCATGTGCTCGAGGCACGTCTTGAGGAAACCTATTTCTATAAAATAGACAAGCCTGCAGGCTTTGCCATACAACGGGTATACAATGATGACAGAAGCCTGGACGAAATTGCCGTCGCCCGAAACAACGATGTGGTCTTGGTTCCCAAAGGGTATCATCCGGTTGTTGCCGGCCACGGATACAATGTGTATTATCTCAATTTTCTCACAGGCAGCGACCAATCCCTGGCCAACACACCGGACCCGAACCATGTATGGATGTTTGATTCGTGGGAGTCGAAAGATCCGAGGATACCTATGGTGACTGCCGGGATGAATGGGAAAGGTGCCGGACACAGTTAAAAAGGCGCTCGGTTCTTGCGGCCCGGACCGGTATCGGTTTGTTGTGTGGCGGACGTAAAATAAATGTCGAATAATACATGCATCAATTTGTTGCGGATGCATGAAAATTTCCGCTTTGAAAAAATCTGCCTGTCGGTGGACATGGAGGTAAAGGGGATTAAAAAATAAGCAAACATGAAAAACAATAAATACGACGTAATCACCTATGGCAGATCTTCAATTGATCTGTATTCACAAAACATAGGAGCTGAATTTGTTGACATCAAAGGATTTGATGCTTTTGTGGGCGGATCACCGCTTAACATTGCCGTGGGATGCAGCCGGCTTGGCCTGAAGGCCGCCCTGCTCACCGGAGTCGGTGAAGATAAGGTCGGAGACTTTATTATTGAGTTTCTGAAGAAAGAAAATGTCGAAACATCGTTGATCCCGAGAATCCGGACAGCGAGAAGCAGCGCAGTTGTATTGGGCATTGAACCGCCTGACCGGTTCCCGCTGGTTTATTACCGGGACAATTGCGCAGACAGTCAGATTACCATCGATGACGTGCTGGTGGCAGATATCGGGCAATGCCGGTTGCTGGAAATATCGGGTACAGCCATCAACATGGAGCCGACAAGAAGCTCTGCTTTCCTGGCAGCCGAGATCGCCCATGACAACGATATACCGGTTGTACTCGACCTGGATTTCAGGGCCGACCAGTGGCACGATCTCCGGTCGTTCGGAATTACCACGCGCGCCCTGCTTCCAAAAGTAAAGATCGCTTTGGGCACCGAAGAAGAGATTTTGGCGGCTACGTTAAGCGACGCCTCCCAGGTCTCCATAAAACATCAACAGATTTCCGCGCCGGAGATCGCCGGCGACATTGAAATATCTATCGAGAAAATTTTATCGCTCGGTGTTGAATATCTGCTGGTCAAACGGGGATCGCAAGGTGTTACGGTTTATTCAAAATCGGGTGATGTTCTGAAGGTCCCCGGTTTCCCTGTGGAAGTATTAAATATCCTCGGCGCCGGAGATGCATTTGCCAGCGGTTTTATCTACGGATACCTGCAGGGTTGGGATATGTACAAATCATGCAGGATGGGTAATGCAAGCGGAGCCCAGGTAGTGCTCCAATCCGGATGTGCGAACTTCATGCCCTACCTGGATGAATCCATGAAATTCATTGAGGAGCATGGAGGGTTTTAAAAATACGGAAATAAAAATGAAAAGACTATGAATCATGTCATTGCTCAACAAGACTGCGATCATGCGGGATGAAATTTATTAAATCTCAATCAATCTTTTCAGTTCTAAGCATCACTGATCTGTAAAAACGAATAAGATGAATTAAAATGAAGACACGAAGATTAACAGTAGCCCAGGCTCTGATCACATTTTTACAAAAGCAATACACGGAAAGGGATGGCAAAGAGCATCCATTGTTTGCCGGGTGTTTTGGGATATTTGGTCATGGCAATATTGCAGGTATCGGCCAGGCCTTGTACCAGGATCCCGGATTTAAGTATTATCAATGCCGGAATGAACAGGCCATGGTTCATACTGCCGCAGCCTATGCCAAAATGAAAAACAGGCTCTCGACATTTGCCTGTACCTCCTCCATTGGCCCCGGGGCCACAAATATGGTGACCGCGGCCGCCGGAGCGACCATCAACCGCATCCCGGTACTCCTTTTGCCCGGAGATATTTTTGCCAGGCGAAATGTCGATCCCGTTCTTCAGCAATTAGAGGCGCCCCATTCCCAGGATATTTCGGTAAATGATTGCTTCAAACCTGTATCCAGGTATTGGGACAGAATCAACCGGGCCGAACAACTGATAACAACATTGCCTACCGCAATGCGCGTACTTACTTCGCCCGCAGATACAGGCACAGTGACGCTGGCCCTTCCTCAGGACGTACAGCCGGAAGCATTCGACTTTCCGGAGGAATTCTTCGAAAAAAGAATTTGGCATGTTCCGAGGTCAAGGCCCGACAGGACAACACTCGCAAAAGCCGTCGAGATGATAAGAAATGCCAAAAGGCCTATGATCATCGCAGGCGGAGGGACCATTTACAGTGAAGCGACAGACGCTTTGCAGAAGTTCGTAGATCAAACAGGAATTCCGGCTGGTGAGACTTTTGCCGGAAAGGGGGCGCTGCCGTATAACGATCCGCACAATCTCGGAGGAACCGGAGCTACCGGCACCGAAGGGGCCAATTACATAAGCGAAAGGGCCGATGTGGTGATCGGCATAGGGACCCGGTACAGCGACTTTACCACAGCCTCAAAGTCGGCATTTCAGCACGAGCACGTTCAATTTATCAATATTAATGTGGCAGAATTTGATGCATATAAACATGCAGGCCTGCCCGTTACCGGAGACGCGAAAGTAATCCTCGAAGAACTGACCGAGGCGCTGAATGACTATCGTGTCGACCCCGAGTACGAAGAAAGGGTGAAAGCATTCAATAAGTCATGGGACGAGAAGGTGGAATATGCCTATACTCCGGATGGCAACGGCCTGCCCAGCCAATCGGAAGTGGTTGGCGCCCTGAACAATTTTGTAGACCCCACGGATGTGTTGCTGAACGCTTCGGGCAGTCTCCCGGGCGATATTCACAAATTGTGGAGGACACGCGACCCTAAAGGATTTCACCATGAATACGGATATTCGTGCATGGGCTACGAAATCGCAGGCGCCCTCGGCGCCAAAATGGCCTGTCCGGACAGAGAGATCTATTCGATGATCGGAGATGGCGGTTATCTTATGATGTCTTCGGAGATTGTCACCTCGGTCCAGGAAGGATATAAAATAATCATTGTAATCATAAACAATAAAGGTTTTGGAAGTATCGGCGGCCTGTCGAAATCGATCGGCCAGGAAGGTTTTGGCACTGAATATAAATACCGAAACGAGCGGTCCGGACAACTGGATGGCGACGACCTGCCGGTGGACCTGGCGGCCAATGCCGCAAGCCTTGGGGCTGAAGTGATCTCCGCGACAGATATCAAATCGTTTTCCGAAGCGTTGAAAGTCGCCAAATCAAATGAAAAAACTACCGTAATCTATATTGAAACGGTTCCTGAGCGTAAGATTGCCGGCTACGGATGGGCCTGGTGGGATGTGCCGGTTTCGGAGGTGTCGGAAATCGAAGGCGTGAAAAGGGCATATGAAACCTATAAAGAAAATAAGAAGAAACAGAGGCACTTTTTGTAATGATCGGTTGCCGTACGGTTAACAGTTAATAGTTTAAGGTTGTGTGTTGCGGTTGGTAGATATTGGTTATTTGCAGCAGTATGTTGTTCTCGAAAAACCATACTACGGACGAGTTACGGATACAAAATAGCCAATATCTCAACCCGTATAATTGTAGTGAAAGGATTTACCTGGATGACTTTCGAAAGTAATTGGATTTAAATAAACCATGAAATGACTACAATAATTTCATTTATTGCCTTTACCGGATTTGTAGCCGCTTATGCCTGGTACAAATTGCGAAAGGAAAAGCTTGATTCTCAGGATGGATACTTTCTTGGAGGCCGCAGCCTGACCGGAGTAATGATTGCGGGATCCATGCTCCTTACAAATATCTCAACCGAACACCTGGTGGGCATGAATGGATCCTCCTATAAAAACGGATTTGTGATCATTGCCTGGGAAGTCACTTCCGCTTTGGCATTGATCATCGCGGCCGTCTATTTTGTGCCAAAATATTTGAAAATGGGCCTCACGACTATTCCTCAATATCTGGAAAATAGATTTGACAGCGCTACGAGAACAATTGTGGCAATGTTTCTGGTCATATCCTTTGTAGTCACGTTATTGCCAATTGTATTGTATACAGGAGCGCTAAACCTGGAAAGCCTCTTTAATATTTCAGAGGTTTTTGGGATAAGCAAATCCGAAGGGTTATGGCTGACGGTGGTCGCAGTAGGAGTTATCGGATCGGTTTACGCGATTTTCGGAGGATTGAAAGCCGTAGCCCTTTCAGATACCATAAACGGTTACGGTTTACTCATAGGTGGATTGTTGGTGCCGCTTCTGGCGTTGATAAGTATCGGAGAAGGCAATCCGGCGACCGGTCTATCCAAAGTTTTTGAACATGCCCCTGAAAAATTCAATGTCGTTGGTTCCAAAGATTCGGTATTGCCGTTTGGGGCATTATTCACCGGATTGATCATTAATCAGTTGTATTTCTGGTGCATGAACCAGACCATCGTCCAGCGCGCGCTGGGCGCTAAAAATCTGGAGGAGGCCCAAAAGGGGCTGCTTTATACGGGAGTGCTTAAGATATTGGTACCGATCATCATTGTGTTGCCCGGAGTAATTGGCTTCTATTATTTTGGTGATTCGATGTACGAAGCTCAGGATCTGGTATACCCTGAGCTTGTTAAAAAAGTACTGCCGTTGAGCTTTACCGGCTTTTTCGCTGCAGTTGTAATGGGTGCCGTGCTCAGTACATTCAACAGCGTCCTGAATAGTGCGGCGACGATTTTCAGTGTTGACGTTTATAAGCGACATATCAATAGACTAGCCGGCGACCGATTGCTGGTAAAAGTCGGCAAGGCCACTTCAACGGTTCTTGCCGTCGCAGCTATTGTTACCGCCCCGTTTGTGGCCAATGCGCCGGAAGGTCTGTACCAGCTTTTACAGCAGCTCAACGGGATTTTCTTCATTCCTATTGCCTCGATTATGCTGGCCGGATTCTTTACCAAAAGCATTTCGGCGACCGGCGCAAAAGCCGCATTGTTTGTCGGGCTCGCTTTTTATATAACATCGACGTTCATTCTGAACGTTGAAATTCATTTTGTGCATATATGGGGGATTGAGTTTCTGCTAAACATTGCCGTGATGTTTCTTGCCTCAAAGTTTTATCCGGTCAAAAAGGATATCACAATGGAGCGCACGGATGTGCTGGATCTCACGGAATGGAAATATGCGCGATTGATGTCCGTCATTTTGGTAGCCGTTACCATCGTGATCTACATATTATTGGGTAATGTTTAAAACAAGAATTGACCTGCAGGTCTGAGAAATAAAACTATATATCATGGAAATACTAAAGAACTATACGAATGGAGGCTGGGAAAGCAGCAGGGAAATCCAAACAACAGATGTGATAAATCCTGCTAACCAGGAGGTGATCGGGAAAGTTCCCTACGGGCCAAAAACCGCAATTGATCTGGATATGGCCGTCGAATCCGCGCATAAGGCGTTTCAGGGCTGGTCACAGGAGCCGGTTATGAAAAGGGTACAACCGCTTTATAAATTGAAAAGCTTGCTGGAGGCCAACCTGGAGGACCTGGCCAAAACCATCACCATGGAATGTGGCAAGACACTGGCCGAATCCAGGGGTGAGCTCCAAAGAGCAATTGAAAATGTCGAGGTGGCCTGTGGCATGCCGGTCATGATGCAAAGTGAGTTTTCCGAGAACATTGCCAGCGGCATTGATGAATTTATGATCCGCCAGCCTCTGGGGGTCTGCGGCTGCATCGCTCCGTTTAATTTTCCCGGGATGATCCCTTTTTGGTTCCTCCCTTATGCAATTGCTGCCGGTAATACTTTCATTATTAAACCGTCGGAAAAGGTTCCTTTGACCATGATGAAAGTATTCAAACTCATCGATCAATTGGATTTGCCGGATGGTGTCGTGAGCTTGGTGCATGGCGGCAAAGATACGGTAGATGCGATGCTCGATCACCTTGATATCAAAGCGATCAGCTTTGTCGGATCGACGAACGTCGCCAAATATGTATATGCCCGCGGAACTGCAAACGGAAAACGCGTACAGGCCCAGGGAGGCGCCAAGAATCCGATTGTAGTATTGCCTGACGCGGATATTGAGATGTCGACAAAGATCATTACCGATAGCACCTACGGTTGCGCGGGGCAACGGTGCCTGGCCGCTTCGACCATCGTAACGGTCGCCGACGATAGAGGTATCATAAAAGAATCGCTCTACGAATCCGCCAAAAACCGCACCACAGGATACGGATTGGACGAAACCATTGAAATGGGGCCTGTCATTACGACCGAAAGCAAGGAAAGGATTTCGGGACTTATAGAAAAAGGACTTGGCGAAGGTGGAAAGCTTTTGCTGGATGGAAGAAATGTGAAAATCTCCGGTTTTGAAAATGGCAATTTTATCCGGCCGACAATTATCGAGGATCTTCCATTGGACGGTGAATTGGTAAAAACGGAAATATTCGGACCGGTCATGAGCCTGATTCAACTCGACACGATCGACCGTGCATTGCAATTTGTAAATAGTGGCGCTTATGGCAATATGGCCTGCATTTTCACAAGCAGCGGGGCCAATGCGCGCAAATTCAGAAGTCTCGCCAACGCCGGTAACATAGGAATTAACATTGGTGTTGCCGCCCCGATGGCCCAATTCCCGTTTAGCGGTTGGAAAGAAAGTTTTTTTGGCGATCTTCATGGACAGGGGAGGCACGCCGTCGAATTTTTCACCCAGACAAAAGTAGTTGTCGAACGATGGCCTAAGGAATGGTCGAGAAAGTTTTAGGTAAATGGAAGCACTAAAAATACAAATCGCAAATGCCCCCTGTTCCTGGGGGGCCCTGGAGTTTGAACTGGAGGGCGAAGCGGTCGGATTTGAAACGGTATTGAATGAAATGCGGGAAACGGGTTACGCCGGAACCGAATTGGGAGACTGGGGATTTATGCCTACGGATCCGGCAGAGCTGGCCCAAGAATTATCTTCCAGAAATCTTGAATTGCTGGGCGCTTTTGTGCCCGTGGCCCTGGCAAATGATCGCGCACATGCGGCCGGTGTAAGCAAAGCATTGAAGGTCGCTGAGTTGATGTCTTCCGCTGGTTACAAAGATGCTTTTATCGTACTGGCAGACGACAACGGCACCATTCCGGGACGAACCAAAAATGCCGGAAGAATTACAGCCCGAATGGGGCTTCGGGAGCATGAATGGAGTTTTTTTGCAAAAGGGGCAGAGCAGGTGGCTTCTGCCGTAAAAGAACAATTTGGCATGAGAACGGTCTTTCATCATCATTGTGCCGGTTATGTCGAAACGGCCGGCGAACTGGATGCATTGATGGAGCTTACCAACCCCGATCTGCTCGGCTTGTGCCTCGATATGGGTCATTTAGCATTTGGAGGCGGGGATCCGGTAGCGGCGTTGAACAAATATTATGACCGGATCTGGCATGTTCATTTTAAAGATTATGATCCCGGGGTCGGCGAAGCATCGCGCGCAAACGGATGGGATTATTTCGAATCCGTAAACCGGGGTGTATTTTGTGAATTGGGCAAGGGAAATGTTGATTTCAAACAAATTGCTCGACAGTTGAAGGAAAAGGGGTACCAAGGATGGATCGTCGTGGAACAGGATGTATTGCCCGGGATGGGTTCCCCGAAGGTATGTGCCCAAAATAACCGGAATTATATCCGGTCTTTAGGGCTTTAATTTGATTACAGACAACAAATCAATGCATCAGGCCAAGCAAACATATCGTGTCGCCGCACTCGGTCCGGCGGGCAATCCGGGGACTTCTTTCCAAAAATTTACGAGTCCCGCCTGTCTGCCGACAAAACCGACCGCATGGTGACAAGAATGAAAATTACCTGATCGTATCAATTTTTTCGGACACTAATTTTTTTAAACAATGAAGAAGATGGAAATAGGAATAGCAGGCGTTGGCCGAATTGGCAAAATACATCTCGAAAATATTTTGCAACGGTTCCCTGATATAGATGTAACGCTTGTTGCCGATCCTTCGGAAGAAGCCGCGGCATATGTGCATGAGAAAAATCTCAACTTTTCCTACAATTATGAAGATATCGTCGGCAACAAAGAAGTCGATGCCGTAATCGTATGCTCACCGACAAACACCCACGCAGATTTCGTGATCGATGCCGCGAAGGCAGGAAAGCATATTTTTTGCGAAAAACCCCTCGACCTTTCACTTGGAAGAGTGAAAGAGGTATTGGATATGGTTCATCACTCCGGCGTTAAGTTGATGCTTGGCTTTAATCGCAGGTTCGATCCTAACTTTTTGAAGATAAAAAGCATGGTCTCCTCCGGAAAAATCGGAGATCCGCAAATCCTGAAAATTACGAGCCGTGACCCCGGCCCTCCTCCCATCTCTTATGTGAAAGTCTCTGGCGGCCTGTTTATGGATATGGCCATTCATGACTTCGATATGGCCAGGTACATTATGAATAAAGAAGTGGCGGAAGTCTACGCCAAAGGAGCGGTCCTGGTGGATAAAGCCATCGGGGATGCCGGGGATATTGATTCTGCCTTAACCACCCTGGTTTTCGAAGACGGGACAATGGCAAATATCGATAACAGCCGCAAAGCCGTATACGGTTACGATCAACGTCTGGAAGTATTCGGAGCAGAAGGGATGTTGAAAGCGGACAATAACTTTCCGGACAATCATCAATATTACGGAACGGAGGGCATTCACGGATCACTGCCGTTAAACTTCTTTCTGGAAAGGTATACAACATCGTACCTGAACGAAATGGATGCATTTTTCAAGGCCATCAAAAACAACGCGGAAATGCCCGTTTCGGGAGATGACGGATTAGAAGCTATGAAGATTGCGCTCGCCGCAAAAATCTCAATCCGGGAAAACAGACCCGTTTCGTTAAACGAGATTTGACCCGGCTTGGAGGACATAGGGGAAAGTACGGTGGAACCAGGTGCTTTCCGTCCCTCGGTCGATCACCGGGGACCGTTCAGTAGCAAGAAACCGGCAGGCAAGAACTGATCCTCTTCTCATTCACCTTCGACGAATTCTGTTTGAATTTGCCCCGGGCAAAACCGATTACCTGAACACTACAAATTTTTCAACACGGCTATTAACAATTTTCCTGAAAGCCGGGTCTTATAGTCTGGGTTAATGTATTCAAACAGAATCTTTCCGGATTTGTCAAGGATAAATACCGATGGTACCGGCAAAAATCCCTCATTTAATCCGTTACTTTTTTTCTCTAATAAGCCCGCGTATCTTTTCGGTGCTTTAAATGCAATGCCCATTGCCTTGATCAATTCCCCCTTCGCATCGGAATAAAGCTGATAACCGATGTTTTTCTCATCTTCAGTTATTTTAATATTCTCCGGAGCATCCGGACTAACCGCAACAATCTGGTAGCCCATATCTATTATTTCCTTTTCGATATGCCGGATTTCCGAAAGATGAGCATTGCAATAAGGGCACCAGCCACCGCGATAAAAGAGTAATACGGTAGGCCTTTGTGACACGATGGCTGTCAATTCATGTACCGCATTATCTGCTGATCTTACTTGGGCTTCCGGCACCTTTTCGCCAATGAGTAAAGGGGATATGTGTTCTGCGAGATTGTTCGTCTGGGCAAGTGAAAATGTACGCACCAAAACCATGAATACTGTCAAATACTTCATTTTTTTAATCAAAATTGAATGTTGAATATTGTTATATCTCCCCGGTTCGTATCCATTTAACGATGCGCTCACTATCAGGCTCTTCCTTTGGTGGAGCAAAACCGACCAATTGTCCGTTCTCATCTATTAGAAATTTCTGGAAGTTCCAGGTCACGGGCGCATCAATTACTCCATTTTCAGATTTTTGTGACAGCCATTTGTAAATTGGGTGGATGTTTGTGCCAATAACATCTATTTTCTCCATCATTTGAAAACTAACCCCATAATTGATCGTGCAAAATTGAGCAATTTCAGCATTGGTTCCGGGCTCCTGTTCCTGAAAGTTATTGGCTGGGAAACCCAATATGGTAAATTCATCTCCACCATGAGTTTCAAACAACCTTTGAAGGTTTTTATATTGCGGCGTCAGACCACATTTTGAGGCGGTATTCACGATCATGACTTTTTTACCTTTTAAAGATGCAAAATCAAAAGGTTTGCCAACAATCGTATTCGCCTCGAAGGCGTACAAATTGCCTTTTTGGCCAAAGGCCCACTGGTTGATGGAGACCAGTAAGAGCATTAATAATAAATTTTTCATGTTTTTTGTCTTGTTTAATACCATTATCATGTAATGTTTGCTTTTAGTGTTAAGTAAAAAGTAACGTGTCATTTCGAGACCTAACTTTTTATACAAAACGCACAAATCTGAATGACGTAGTCTTGTGTATTTATTTGATTTACAGGTTATTATAAAAATACCTCATCGGTAACTTGTGAGAAAGCCGGTTCAATCAACACCGACCTCCACGAATAAGCCAGATCTCTCCTGACGTCGAGATGACAAGGTAGGAGCCTCAAAATGACAAAAATGTCGTTTTTAATGCATTTACTTCGGTTTTAAGCCCATAAGGGCTCATGAATCATTTTTTCTAAGGTCTTATCTTTTGGCCAGTTTTACTTTTACTTTTTTGCTCACAACCATCACCATAGGTATTAAGACAAAAGCGGCATCCCAGAAATAGGGATTGATATATGCCGCACCCATAGCAATCGCTGCGATGACAGGTTCGGATAGCAACTGCTTTGTGAATTTTTTTATATAATCAAAGTCAAATTCTTTTTTTAGGAGATTTTTTCGATGCGCATAGTACATTCCTCCGTACGCAATCAAACCTGAAAGAATCATTAGAACGCTAAACAACATCCGGGGCCCCGCACCTTCCGGGAAAAGCATAAAAAGTAAATTGGCAACTGGCAAAAGCATAATAAATATGAGGTATAAGAGTTGCATCCAAACAAAGGTTTTGTCAATCTTCTCAATCACTCCGAAATACTCAAGGTTTTTAACCCAATACACGGCGATCACTAAAAATGAGATAACAAATGTCGCCAAATTACTTCCCTGGCTAAAAAGCACTTTTAAAAATTCCTTTTCTGAAGCATTTCCGACTGCCTCCGGTATCTGGAATGTTATTATCAAAATAGTCATTGCCGAAACAAAAACCATATCAATGATAAATCGCATACGGTTTCGCCATTCTTTTTCCATATTCGTTTTTAATTTTACTTAAGGGCTAGTTCTTTATAATTATCAGTATTAAAATTTAAGTGTTAAAAATAGTCTATTTACAAATAATTTATCATCAATGCTCTTAAGATACATATTTATGAATTATGCCACTAATTAATATCATCGGATCCAGTATATCCAGTTTTCCCGGAAACAAATAAGAATTTCTGCGATTGTTTACCGCTTCCTCGAAAACTGAAGACTCGGTACATACAACTGCCCAACCAATAGGAACTTTGTGTTTTGGACTGAAAGAATATTTCGCTCAACCGGGATATAAATATGCCATCACCAAAGTTTATATCTGATGCCAACATTCAACCCAAAGCTAAAGGGATAGATCCTGAATACTGCTTTTTGGCCTTGCTTATTGAGCATGGAATAGCTGAGGTTGGGATTGATGTGAAACTCAAACTTGTCACTTAATTTAGTTTTCCAACCGGTTTCAATATTCAGGTAGGTTTGTCTCTTATTGAGATAAAAATTCTCCGTTAATTGATTATCAAACAATGTCTGAAAATCAATGTGCGCTCCAATATAAAATTTCCGGTTTGACTGAGGCAAATAATACCTGATGCCCAACTGGGCCCCCATTGACCATACGCTTTCATCAATCGAGATCACTTCCTTTTGCGGTGCAATCTCGTAGGCACTTGCCTCTCGATTCAAAGTGAATATACCAGGCCCGTTTCCTGCTAGTGTAATATCATTGGCTATCCGCTGACTGTAGGCCGCTATTCCTGCCGTCAAATCAAAGTTTTTATTCAATTCCCAATTGATGCCACTATTTATTCTAAAACCAAGTCTCTTTGTAGAAAGCATCGATGGCGAAGAAATAGAGTGAACCACAATATCGTCCGTCGTGTTTGGCACAATACGTTGAAAGGTAATAAACGTAAGGGCATCCAGGTCAACACTCAGTCTTTTTGTTTTTTTGACAGGGGAGATCACAATTACATCTATGGCCGTTTGGTTTGGTTTTTTCCGTATGATGTCCGGAACATTTAAATGATTTTGCGCTGTAGAAAACTTAGACGCCAGGTTAGGTGGCAGATCTCTTCTATGTACAAGGTTTTTTTGATGTTCAGCCCTTTTATCGAGCGGCACTTTATATGGAGTCCTGAGATCGGGAGATTCTATAATAACAGATGCTTTTCCGGTATTTAAATCAGCATTTTTTTGTTCTGCTTTGAGATCGTATACAGGCTTCGCGTCCGACTCAGCGGTGTTGAGTTGAACGGATGATTTTATGCTTTCAGACAACTCCTTTTCTGAAGTATTTATCTCAGGCTCAATTCTGAAATAGTACCGCGTAGAAATCAATGCAGGAATAACCATGAAGAAGATGATGATGGCTCCCCTGTACCTTCGATACCATGGAACATGCAAGGCATTGAAGATACGCGTCTTTAGATGGCCGGATGGATCTGCCTGATAATTTGACAGTCGCTCGGAGATGAGCTTTTCCAAATCCTGGGCGTTATACGGCTTTTTCATATCTGACGATCCCTATTTTTTTTAAATTCTCGCGCAAATGCAATCTGGCATTTCTCAATTGCGACTTTGAAGTACTCTCAGAAATACCCAACATCTCAGCGATCTCGCGATGCTTATAACCGTCAATTACATACATGTTAAACACTTCACGACATCCATCGGGCATCATATTGATAAATCGAATCAATTCTTCATTACTCATTTTGCTTATTACATGCTCATAATGAAGACTTTCCACATACAATTCCGGTATTAATTCGCTTTCATTAATTCGCCTGTATTTTGCATTAAAATTGATAGCTGTATGGATCGTTGTTCTTTTTATCCATGATGCCAGCGCATTATAATCTTGGATTTTTTCCAGGTACTGAAAAACCCGCGTAAATGACTCCTGAAACATATCATCGACATCATCCTTTTTTTTTGCATATCGAATACAAATACCCATAACCATGCTCTTGTGGCTTTCATACAGCAAATCCTGGGCTTTCCTATTGCCCAGGATACACTGCTTAATCAGTTTTTCTCGATTGAGGTCGCCCATGCAGTTGAGTTGGCTAGTTCCATTGGACTAACATGATCTTGTCATTCATATTTTATGATTACAAAGGAACTATCACATTCAGCGCCTATACAAGCCTGGTATTGCAGGCTGTCCTTTTGGATCGATTTCAACGATTCAGGAAACTTATACATGATCAACCGGTCTTCTACATAAACTTTTCCATACTTGCCTGCGTCCAAAACTGCCAACTGCAGGTTAGACAGATCATCGCAATAGATCTGATCATTTGATAAAACATCCAGAGAAAATATGATCGAATCACTTTGAACGACCAGTGAAGTATCTCCATAAAAATGATAGAAATCATCCATGGTATTTACGGTACAAGTTGGATTAACCGGATTATTCATGAAACTGATTCTGATGGTGGCTACATTACTTACACCTAATGCAGAAATCAAACGGTATTTTATCGAATCATGAACCTCGGTAGTTTTATTTGGTGCCTTATAGTCGATACTGAAATTATAATCCTGAACTTTGGCATCGTATTTAATGGTCCCTTCTGCCGGGCCTTCTACTACTTCAAAAGTGTATTCTTCATCTATACACATCGAATCATTGAGCAACGGATATATAGTAATATTGCGTAGTGTGTCTTTATCAAAATAGAGGCGATCATCCACCACCTGCAACTTCGCGCATTCTTCGACCTTAATTACAATCAGTGCTACGCTTTCGTATATGTCGTCTGCGCTCAATTGTAAGCGTAACTGATACAGTGCCGTGTCTGAACCAATAAAATCAGCATTAGGCTTGTATTCGAAGATAAACGGTTCAGCGTCACCAACCGGCACCAGAGTTCCACCTTTTGTTGGTTGAAGTATTTTGACATCCACTTCAGATACGTCACAGACCGCATCATTGGCCAGGACATTAATTCGTATTGCCGAGCTTGGCCGTGTGGTCACATAATCCGATAGGGCACCATTGTGGCAAGGCAGATCAGTGGTGTCTTCTACCATGATAATTTTCACGGAGTCAAGTTCGAATTTGCTTTGGGAATTATGGTCGGTTTTAAAAACGATGAGGTCAGAACCTTTTTCAAAATCCGGCTTTGGGATATAATTTGCATAACCATCAGCGAGTAAATTGAGCTTACCTTTTTGCGGTGGGGAGGCGATAGATATCCTGCTTTGCTCACTGAAATTACGTTGGTTTTTAAAATCGAAAACTACACTGGTGTTTTGTGTTGTGAAGACCTCATTTTTTAAATTTTCCGGATGATCAATGTCTGGAACTACATCATTTTCAAGTTTATCACAACCTAAAAATGCGGCTATAATTACTGTGCAAAAAGCAATACTAAGATTTCTCATTTCTTTTAGATTTTGATTTCATGTCCTTATGACAAGAACTAAAAGAAAATGGTTGATTGAAGATCGGAAATTTCTTAAAATATTGAATTTATTATCCGGAAATAGGCATATATGAAGATCAGCAGCGTCGCTTTTCATGCGCCCAAATAGCCTTCGATTATTATGAGTTTTGTTTTCGATGTACTATTTCAATTCATCACCTGCTCCTTATCATTTATAATCGGATCGGGTTACCCCAATTGAATTGTTAACTTATCTCCGGCTTTCAAATTGCTGCCTCTCCATGAAATCAAATACCTGTTGTCGCTGCCTGTAACACTGGAAGAGACTTCACGATCATTTATTTGCAATAGTACTTCTGACCTTCTGCTTCCTGCACAGAATACCTGAATCTCCGATAACTTTACAGTTCCATGCTGAATGGCTAAGGTATTAATTTGCGCCCCGTTTTCGCTTACTTGAGAAAAAGAACCCCAACCGTTCGCCGTTGTAAAAGGTGCTTTGAAGTTGTCAGGATTGATTTTCGGGTTAAAGGCCATGTAGCCCTTCGGCCCATGATAGTCAAACCCGGAAACGGCTAATAGTAAACCATAACTTGCCATAGAGCGGCTGTAGTGGTCGCTGCACTCTATTTCATTGTAAGGATTGCGTTTTAATGCGCTGTAACGGTCATGAACGGACCTGGCAATAGCCAATCCTTTTTCGAGCATGCCTTCCCAGATCATATGTGCCGCCACCTGATACTCGAATCCGTTCATGGTTTCGTCAAAGTAGCCTCCGGGGCCCGTCCACGTTTCGGACTTTGCCGGACGTTTCTCCATACCCGGTACGGCCTTATCATCGCCCCCCTTAGGCCAGGTACACATAATGGTTCCCGCCTCACCTTGAGTGGCGTAGATGCGAGGACCTTTGATCGCCGTATGCCGTTCCTGGTAGGCATAGGCGTCCGGGGCAAAATTGTATTTCCATATCGACTCCAGGGCGGATCTGGTTTCCTTTTGGGGGACAACTCTTTCGGGGATACCGATTTGCATGGCGAAGCTTTGGCCAAGCACCTGATCGATATGGCACCCATCATTGGAATTGATCGCGCGCGGAAAGGCGGGATCCGGTTTATGAATAAAGTATTCCCCGTTGAACAACTGCTCTGCAATATTCTTCCTTCCTTTTTCAATAAGTGCAGCACATGTTTTTGCAAAACCGTTATCACCTACCTCCAGGGCCATTTCTTTACCGGCGGCTAAAGCTCCGAGATAAAGGGAGCTGATCCAGCCCATTGGGCCAAACCAGGCGGCATCCAACGTGTTTTGCTGTCTGCCTTCGAGAAGCCCGTCTTTATTCTTGTCTTCATTGATCATGAAGCGGACCGTATTTTTTATCTTATGATAATTTTGTTTCAGGAATCGATTGTCCGGCGATATTTTGTGCTCCCGGTAGATGCGCATGATCGTACCGGCATGACCGTCATGGGCCACATCCATTCCATGTCTTCCGGCGGTCTCATCCCGGTGTCCCATACCCCCCGTCGTTTCATTATAACTGTACCCCAGGTCTGTCAACGCTCTCAACGTTCTTTCCAGTTCCGGGAATATCCTGGCCATTCCCTGGGCATACTGCCATACGTGCTGACATGTACCCGGGCAACATTCAACTCCTTCCCATCCCCAAACGCGGCCGTTATCGAACCAGTTCAGGGTATTGGTCGCCAAACAGTCGATCGGGATAAAGCTCCTGTCGAGCAGCCAGTACGGCAGTGTAGAATCGTAATAGGTCTTGTTCCACAATCGGGTATTGCCGGCGAGGTCATCGAAATTTCCCGCTACATAATCCGCTACCTGATTGGCGGAATTGAACCAATTGTGATAGTGTCTTTTTAAGAATGTGATATCCCGAAGGCCGAGCAACTGGCCGGACTCATATTCCTGCCGGTTAAGATGCGGGAAGAACCAGGACAGAATGAAGGTCACCTCTTTTTCCTCTCCGGGTTTCAAGGTAAACGCTTCTCCAAGGGCGCCGATCTGCTTCCGGTCGAATGAGCTGGTTCGGGAACTCCCCGGCGTCGTGTTTTCCATGGCATTCATGATCTCATCGGGGCTTGCGTCCCCCCCCAGATCGAGCGCGGAGGTACTATGGGCCGATGGCCGGTAAAGCGACCAGGCCATGGACCCATAGCCATGTTGTTTTTCCAAGCTTGAATCTGTCATGGGACGATCTGTAAACACAATATGGTCGACAGCAATATGACCCCAGCCACCGCGATGCTGATCCACAATTTGAATTTTACCGTTCCGCCCCATAAACTCGCTTACGTCAAAGAATTTTGTGCGCATGGCATTGCTATTGTTGCCTGTCTCGGATCGCACTACCTCGCCATCTACCATGAGGTTGATGGCCGTCAGGCCTTTGTGCGCACCCCCGGAGATGCTGAACGTAATGTATTTATGTGTGATTTCGAAGGTCTTACTTGTAAGCGTTCCCGTAAGATCATCCGGGTTGGATACTTCCTCGCGGGCGTTGTAACCATTTATAAAATAGCCTCCTTCGAAACCTTTAAGGTCCTGGTTTGGCGACAAATCTTTGGCCTGGAAGGGCTTATCGCCAAAAGCCGCCCCTTCCGCCTTCCAGTTTTTGTAGCTCCCGCTTTCAAAGTCTTCAAAAACAAGGTCCGGTTTTGATCCTGCGATTTCTTTTTCTTCTTTCAGCGGTTCGGCTGTGCTGTATATGGTCAGCCTGTGATCATCCCCTGACAGGCGATTCCTTCGAATGCCCGCGGAACTGTCCGTATTATAGGGACAAACGGCATTTTCCAACCATCCCGCAAGCTCCGCCTTTACCTCTTGCTTGGAGGTGTTTTTTACCCTGTAACTCATGATGGTTACCGGGAGGGCCGACTTTTCAGCTTCCAGCGGCACAAAAGGTGAAAATGCTTCCAGCTGTACCTGTACGGGAAAATCATCTTCTTTATAGGTGACTTTTCCAATAGGATACTCACCGCGAAAACGAATATCGCCAAACCCGTTGCCATCGAGGGTCTTAAGTCGGGTTTTGCCTCCGGCCTTTACGCGGATGGCAGCACCCTGCACGACAGGACGCGTTTCTCTGGCAAACACCTTGTCCGGATATTCGTAGTGCCCGCCCAGTGTCATGGCCGCATAGCGCTGCCCGTGGTCCTTTTCTCTGGTGTATTCCATCTTAAAGATGTGCCAAAACCAAAGCCTGCCATCTCCTCCCAGGTAGAGTTGTCCGCAGGCAATCCCCCCGACGGGCATTCCAACATGTTTTAGTTCGCCTTTTTCAGCCGTGTAGATTTCAGGCACGCCTCTTTCATAGAGGGATTTGATCCACTCCCGGGAGAGTTTTTTATCCTCCGGAATCAGGTGCCCGTGTTCCCCGTAGGTAAACGGACCGGCAAAAACAGGCATTACCGGCATAGACAACGCCCCCGTACCCAAAGCCACTTTCTTTAAAAAATCCCTTCTTGAATCGGCCGGAATGGCCGTTTCTTTCGCTTTATTCTTTTTACTCATGATCTATTCATTTTTACAATTTCAAATCGAATTAAATACGCTTCATCCCCATTGTGCACCCTGCCGATGCACCGGGATGAACCGTTACAGTGTTGCGTTTTTTGGCAACCCGACTTCGGGGTCATTCCCAGAAATAACAAATTCATTCGGTTCGCCCTTTTTTAATACCTTCCCTTTTCTGAATTTTACTTTTCCATATCCGTTTAGTCCAAATGAATTAAGTGTCAGATCCCCATTCTCGCTGGTGAGCACTACTTTTTTGTTCGAACCACCGCCAATTTGTATCGATCCGTATTGGTATCCGTTTGACCAAAAAAATGTGCCTTCCCTGTCATTAAAGCTCATGGTTTTCTCAACGGCGGAATATTGAAAACCGGTGTATGCCAATATCCCGGCCCAAGCTGCCATGGCCCTGGCGTAGCGGTGGCCATACTCCCCTTCATTAAAGGGGTTTCTCTTATAACCATCGTACCTGTCGCGAATGTCCCGGAATATCCGGAGGCCATTTTCTACCTGACCTTCGTAAATCATATGGGCGGCCGTGCTATATTCGAATCCTGTCATGAGCTCGGTGTAGTAAGGAAAGGGAAAGTCGAGCAAGGTGCCTTTCTTTGGATAAGAAGCCATAACCAATCCGGCTTCATCACCAAGTGCAAAACTTCGGAAGGTATTGAAGTGCTCGTTGAAATCATCCACATAGTTGTATTTCATAATGCTCTTTAGGGTCGTCTGAACATTGTCCTTATCTAAAACGTAACCAAGGCCGGCTGTGTGCGACAGATACTGTCCAACCAGTTGATCGATCAAACAACCTTTGCCTAATTGTGCAACTTTACTGGCTCCCTCGGGAATATGATGTTCATAGTATTCACCATTAAAAATATTAGCATCTATCCATTGCCGTCCGTTTTCATAGAGTTCCCTGCACTCTTTTGCAAAAACCTTGTCCCCGAGGTAAGACGCCATGTTTTCCGTAGCTTTCAATGCCCCCAGATACCAGGCAGCCATTTGAGGATTGGGCCCGACATAGTTGATGTCCATGGTATTGTGCTGGCTACCTTCCATCACCCCGTCTTTGTTTTTATCCCATATGCCGGTCCAGGCAAATGACATGGCTTTCTTGATATTCGGCCACATTTCTTTG
The DNA here is from genome assembly GCA_022360055.1 of Cytophagales bacterium. Classification (GTDB taxonomy): domain Bacteria; phylum Bacteroidota; class Bacteroidia; order Cytophagales; family Cyclobacteriaceae; genus JAAUQL01. The sequence continues at coordinate 25,960 of JAKSDO010000105.1, forward strand.
AGTTTGGCGTCGTCGCCTGAAAGCTGCCAGTCGCGGTAGACTTTGACAAGTGTACCCATTTGCCCATCGGCAGCCCAGTGCTTGAAGTTTGTTCCCTTTTCTATGGGAAGTGCTACTCGGTGACTTTGTGCTCCGTCTTCATTAGTAGCGTGCATAAACTCAACCTCGCGGAATTTGGCAGAGAGGTTTCCAAACAAAAACGGGATCGTGGATTCGTAATTCCAAACGTGGAAACAGGTGCCAAATCCCCAGCCGGAGGATTTCTCCGCGCCTATGCGGGTTCCTTTTATACTCCCTGTACCTTCAAACCCAAAAGGCAGACCGTCAGCGGTGCGAAATACCGTTTGACTTCTAAGATTGTTCAAATTAAAAAGCCCGGCTTCTTTGAGTACCTCGGGGACATCACTTTTCACCAGTTTACTGACAAAATTGACCGTTTCTTTTTCCAATGTTTCAAATTCATTTGCTGTTTTCTCTGCTACATTCCACGCATCGGTATATTGTGTGGTGTAGTAATTTCCTACAATATCATTACCGCCGTAATTTCCTGCGTGGTGTGTACCATGATCCCATGCTCTACGATTTGGAAAATGCCAGGTAAGCATATAAGTAACCGATTTAGACTCTCCCGGCTGCAATACATACTTTACAGCCAATGTAGCAGGCGGGGTTTTTATTTTAGCGGTTGCACTTCCGAGATTATCTCCTATAAACTCAGTGGAATCCCCTTTTTCAGTTCTATTCCTTTCGGGATGATCAGCCAATAGCCCATCGGCAACAAAATCGTCCCAAAACTCGCGAAAAGTCCAGTTCCAACCCAGCTTGGCCCAGGAGGTCCGATAGCTCACCTCTCCATCTGAGATGGTAGTCAACGCCATCGTCCCCCAATTTACATCTTTGGGGTCCACACCATTGGAATACATATAAAGCCCCTTCACCTTACCGTTTTCTTTGTATTCGTTGAAATTACCTTTAGGCTCACCGGACCAACCGTCTGTTCCTATATAATTAGGTACCATTCCGACTACCGATGTTTCGACGGACTGGTTGGAAGTATTGGTGATCACATACCTCAAAATTGCCACCGGTATTCCGCTTCTGTCCTCATCTCCGACGATAAGGGGATTGAATGCTTCGAGGCGTACGTCAACGGGTACCTGTTCATGTTCAAAATTAATTTGAGCCAAAGGATAGGCTGCCGCAAAAGTCGTTTTTTCAAAGCGGGGAAACCCTGAATTTACCGCTTCTGCTCCCCAGTCTCCATAATAGTCTTTGATATCAATAGGGCCTTCAAGAACTTTAATTTTGGCGTCTTCATTCGCCTTTTTGTAATAAATGGCAAAGAAAGGGCCATTGGCTATGGTGGGCGCTACTAATTTAAAAGCGGGAAGATAACCTATAGCTCCCCGATTCATGATCTCCCAATCGCGAAGGTCACCCTTTCCGCCTATCGACACGGTGCCCGTACCAATTCCCCCAAGAGGCATAGCCACTTCCGCCAGATCTTTCCCTTCATAGGTCTTAAGAATGGGCCACCCTCCGTTCCATTTCTGAGCGGACGACATCGAGATAAATATCATCATCAGACTTGTTGTATGTATTACCGCTTTAAGGTTTTTTCTTTTCATGATTCGCAATGATTTAAGGTTGTTGCCTTGTCGGCGTCAGAACAATTTTACGTACATCTTTTTCTGTGCTATTCATCTTGACCGCGCTTATGTCAAGCATTCTTGCGATCTCACTAGCGCGCCACCTCTTATCGGGCTTTTTTATCTCATGCATCTGTTCAAATTTATTGACCCAAAACGTCTCCCGCCCGGGTGGGCGCCTCTTTTGGCAAGGTAATACTCCCATCCGGCATTACTTTGATTCTAATACTACTCAGTTGATTATGGTGGTATGCTCCGACATCAATTCCATTGACAATTAACAGAAAGGACCCGCCAGGCAAGCCCTGCATTTTCAATTCGACCTCATAGCTTTTTTCCCATGGCCGGGCAAGCCCGCTAAGCATGTTCTCCAATTGAATAGTGACGGTGTTTTCTTCCAATGCGGCCGACGTAACTTTCACCCCATCCACTCCGACAAACATTTTTTTCTCAAAATCGAGATAGATCCCGCCTAAACCGCGTCGGGCTTCCGCCAAACCGGTAAATACACCCGAGCCTTCTCCCCAACTGGGATGTGTCCGCATCGCTGATTGAGGGTGCGCTTCATGATCGATGTTCTCCGGGCCCAAGCCAAACGGATAAATGTTGGTATGGCGATATATATTGTTGGACTTATGCCTCGGGTGATTCATAAGCACCACCGATGATCTTGCGGCCGCTATACCTCTTTCCAATAAATCCTGTCGCCCCAGCATTTTGCCGTACCAAACAAATGATCGGACCATTTCTGCCTGCCTGGCATCAAGAAAAGTAGCATTGTCGGTGTTGTCGACGGTAAAACCGCCAAAAGGAAAAGCCGTGTAGACGAAGTGAGGTTCCCAGCACGCTTGAGTAAATGTCACATAGTCGATGCACTGCGCTCCGACTTTTAAATATTTGGGGTCATGGGTTGCCCTGTACAATGCAGCGTATCCTTCGATGGCCCAGAACAAAGACAGATTTCCCCGGGCGACCTGATTTTGCCATTGATCCCTGGTGAACTCAAAGGGTCTGTGACCGCAGGAAAAAAACTGCTCCATATCGACCCATTTTTGCTCAGGTAAGATCTCCCTTTCAATATAACCGGCAATTTTCTTCGCACCGTTCAGATATTCATTTGCTTCTGTTGCGTTGTACATTTCTGCCAAAAACCATAGGCTGGAAGCAGGCTGCGCGCTGTAATGCAGCACGGAAGAAGCAACCATATTCCTTTGATCAACGTACGAAGGAACCGCGCCTCGTTCATCGATCACTGAAAGTAACCAGTCTGCGTAGGGAGTAAGATATTCAGGGATCCGCTCATCTTGCTCGCATCGCAGGTAATAATCCAAAAGGTGGGCTCCTGTTTTACTCATGGTAGATACATCGTACGAATCGCTTTCCTTTAGAAAGAATACATATTTTTCATTTACCGGATCGGTAAAACCAAGACCCCATCTTTTGTCATTGGCCGCATAAAGCAAGGCAAAAAGTCCGTCTTTATTTCGAGGAGCAGACAAACACCAGTTTATAATACTTCTTCCCTTTTTAATCATATCCGGCCGGTCGAGTTCATGCCCCCAGTACCAAAATCCCTGGGCTTCGCGTGCATTATTCCAAAATGCCGAATTATGCAATACGTCATTCCACCAGGAAATCGCTGATCTATAGCCTCCGAGTGTTTTCCCGGCTGCTTCCCATTCCAACCAAGAACCATTGTCTTCATAGCCCTGAAGCGGCCGGTCAATTTCAATCTTTTCATAGGAGATCGGATGAAACGTAATGGAGTCGATGATCCTGAAATACTCATTGAATGGCATGGCCAGATGAGGTCTGTTTAGAAACACCGGTTTCCCGAATTTCTCCCATTGATGCCTTGCTATCCTTTGAAATCCTGTGTATTCCGGAACATCCGCACCAATGAAAAGATCAAAATCATACCTCAGTTTATTGCTCTCAAGCGATCGAACCATGCTCGTGTCATTTACGCGCTGATAATGTATATGATGCGCAATAATATTGTCCATATAGCCAAATGTCATAACAGGTTTGTCGGTCAATCCGGTTTTAACGTTTAGATCCATTCCGGTGGGCATCGTGTATTTATCAGCCTCTATCGGAACCGAAAACATATTGCGACCTATATCGATTTTCCTTCGTGCATCCGGCGATACGATTTTATATTTATTTATACTATTTAGATCCGGGACCAGCGCTGCGAAAAGGCTGCCTTCTTGCAAAATAATGGCCGGAGCATGAAATGCCCGGTCTCCGATCACCTGGTCTTTTCCTGGCAATAGATCGAATCGATCTTGTTTCGAATCCTCATTGTCAAACTTCAAGCCAGGTGTGTGTACAAAAGCGGGCGCACGATCAAGGTTAAAAGTAAAAACGGACAATGCATAATCCAGCTTTACGGGATTCCCCTCTAGTTCCATATTTACGCTAAAATGAAAATAGTTGTTATCTCCAGACAACGTTATGCGCTGTTCGATCGGTACGGGACCTTCCCGGCCCTTTAAAATCACCGTGGTCCGGCTGCCCCGCTTTTCTAAACTGAAATCTGTAAGTATCGAGTTACTTAAATACCTGTATTCGACTAAATTCTTGTCAAATAATTGTACGGCTTCATCCGGGAAGTCACCGGGCGGCACAAATGCCGATACCACCTTTTTCCAGCCATCACCTTTTCTGGCATAAAAGCTTTGTGAGATCAGTCCCTCATCTTTAATGAATACTGCCTTAACCTTTGAATTATTGATTTCAATTCTATGATCTTTCTTAATAATCTTATGCGATCGTTGAACAAAATCACATGATGCCATACCGGAAAGCGAGACAAAGACGATAAAAAACAATTCTGGCAAGTCAACGTATGATCTGTTTTTCATGCACATCAATGAATTATAGGTTTCCGAATATATTTCCGAAAAGGGAGCAAGTTTGCTATGAGGGGTCGAGTCTTCATTTGCATTGAGCCCTTTTGATCATTCAACTTTTTTACATACTTATCTGAAAAAGAAATTTATGAATATGCTATGGGCCATATACACTCCATTTTCTTTAATCGCCTGGAATTGCTTCCCTGAGCTCTTTTTCAGCACCGGAATCCCAGTATCCGCATTCCAGTTGAAAGAAAACCGATGTATACGGTATGGAAAGATCCGTTTTGAGGATCAGAATATTGAACAGTTTGGCCGATTCGTCCAGTTTCCGGATGATCTCTTCGTGCATCAGGGCCTGCGTCGATTTACCGGACAGAACTTTGTCCAATCCGTTCCGATAACTTTCGATGCCCCTGGCATGCTTTTCAGGCACAAACGCCAGCTCCTCATCCACATATATGTTCGCATCCACATGCTTTGCTTTTTCGATCAGGCCGCTGACGAACTCCACGGCTTGCAGGTGGCTGGCATCAATCGCTATGGTTCTGATCGCAGGATTGCTTTGTTGAGGGTAGGCCGCATCAGCCACTACGATCCAGTTTCGATGACCATACACCTTTAAGAGATCGCGTACCTCCGACTTCCAGCTTGACTGTTTTTCCATAGCTTCTTGTTTTTTTGATTCCGTTGGCGTTGCACACCCGAAAAAAAGGACGGACGGCAATACCACGACAATCAGCGAATGTTTTAATAAACCCATATTGATTTTTATCGATATCCAAGAAATTTCTATTAGTAAACTAAAAATGACCCTTCATTAACAATATCCACGGCGTCACTTCCAGGGCTTTGATTTTCAATCCCCCTCCGGCAGGGAAGCCATCCCCAACCTGTCCCGCATCTCAATCGGGGGTGAAAGTCGATGTGCACGGGCCTTTCATGGGAACCATCCAAAGAACTCCAAATCATTCATCTGAAATCGTAATTTCAATTTTATCCCCTGCGTTCAAACGCGTTCCGCTCCAACCGATATGATATTGATTTCCCTGGCCCGTCAGCTTTGCACGTACGTTTTCGCCATTTACCTTCAGGCTCACAGACCTCTTTCGATCTCCTGTCCCATGCACTGTAACTTTGTTCAGATGTATTGCGCCGTACCTTACATCAATTGTATTTATTTGCCGGTTTCCCGCTCTTTTCTGAGTAAAAGTTCCCCAGCTTTTGCCGGAGGTATATGCTGATCTGAAATCATCCGGTGTGGTCTTTGGCGCAAAGCCCATCGCTCCTTGCGGTTCGTTTAGGGTAAATCCCGAGGCGCTCACAAAAGCGCCGTAGCTCGACATGGCGCGGGTATAATGATTGCCGTATTCGATCTCATTGTAGGGATTCCTGTTCACCGGGTCATAGCGGTCATGAATCGCCCGGATTATCGTCATGCCTTCATTTACCAGGCCCTCGGCGATCATATGCGCAGCGGCCTGGTACGTAAACCCGGTCATGCTCTCACTGAAATAACCCACTACCAATTTTTCCCATTCATTTTGAATTTCTCCCGGCGCTTTGTCGGCTCCTCCTCTCGGGAAGCTGCACATCACCGTCCCGGGCTCGCCCGGCAATGCATAAAACCGCACGTTCTTTATCGATGCCGTATCCAGGTATTTCCCCAGATCTTCGTGGTAATTGTACTTATAGATCGACTGCAGCGCTTTCACTGTTTCTTCTTTTGGCAACACTCTGGGAAGACCTGCCTGGTGCGCCCAGGATTGTCCCAATACCTGATCAATATGGCAACCGATATAGGAATTGGGCGGCACCGGATGCTCCTTATCCAGGACGTTGATGAAGTATTCTCCGTTGAAAAGCTCAGCGGTCATACGCTCCATTCCCATATCGGCGATCCGGTTGCACTTTTTTGCGAAAGCCTTGTCGCCCGCTTCGGTTGCCAATGCCGATCCTGCCCGCAAGGCCGCGTTGTACAAGCTGCTTGTCCAGGCGATTTTCCCATACCACATTCGATCCAGGGTATTGTATTGAATCCCTTCCAGGATGCCGTCTGGCTTTCCGGTTTTTTCCGAATCATGCGCGATCATGTATTCGATGCTCTTCTTGATTTTCGGCCAGTAGGCCTCGAGGTAGCTCATGTCCCGGGCCGTGGTGTGTTCGCGGTATGCCCGCAGGATGGTTCCTGCATGCCCGTCGACGGCATAGCCCCGGCCGTCGTGGCGCCCCATTCCGCTGAGTTCGCCCCTGTAACCGATTATCCCATTCTCCTTGTAGGAAAGGCCATAGTCGATCTGTGTTCTCAATTGTCTGGCCAATCCGGGAAAAACCCTCCCCAACGCTTGTTCGTAATGGAACACATGCGTACAGGTGCCATGTCCGAGATACACCCCTTCCATGGCATAAAATCGACCTTCATTGTACGGATCATCCGTAAGATCATCCAACCGGTAACACGAGGTCGTAGCCAGGGTACCAGTGTTAACGAATGTCCTGTCGAGAAACCAGGCGGGCAGGGTGGAATTGTACCACGTCTCATTCCAAAGCTTGGTTGTGCCCAGGTAATGCTCCCGGTCCGAGATGATCCTATTCGCTACTTCGGAGGAAGATTTGAATTTGCCGCTGTAGTAGTGGCGCAGATGCTCTTTGTTGTTGAGGTGGTGAAAGCCGCTTTCTTTCCGGTGCACGTTGGGAAAGTACCAGGAAAGTATAAAGGTAAGGGTACGGCGCGCTCCGGGTTCCAGAATGATCTCTCTCCCGATTGCACCGGTCAGTGCGCTGCCCAGCACCGCTTCGGCTTCCGCGTTTTCGGACGGCGCCACTTCGGGCAGGTTGTAGTCCAGGTTAACCGGCGCCCGGGGGGTGCCCCAACCGCGATCGCCTTCCAGCAGGGTCAGGGTCATGTTGCCAAAGTCCGGCAGGTCTTCATCTTGCTTGCGAACCTCCGACGACAACTGCAACTGGAGTGTGTTCCCCGTCCGGATGATTGCATTTTTATGTTTCCCCTCGGCCTTCCCTGCCGTCTGGAAATTAGCCATGTTTTGGAGCCAACCGATTAACTCCACTTCCAGCGTGTTTTCAGAGTCATTGCTCAGTGTGTACTCCATCACGATCGCCGGAAAATCCGAAGATTCGTGATCTGTGGGAATGAAAGGGCTGTACGCTTCCAAACGGGCCGATACGGGAAAGTCCGTGTCCCGGTAACGGACCTTGCCAATGGGATATTCGCCGCGAAAGCTTATATCCGAAAAACCCCCGGTTCGAAGCGGTTTCACACTTGGTGTAATTGTCGTCGACCGCAGCTTTTTGATCCTGAGGGCAAAGCCCTGCTCGAACCGTTTGTCCTGCACCATAGGGTTGAGGTAAAACTTATCCCCGGGACCTCCCGGCTGTATGCGCTGGATATTGAAGATGTCCCAATACCACAACTGTCCGTCGCCACCCAAATACACCTGTCCGGCCGTTATGCCGCCAACGGGCATGCCGATGTAAGTGAGTTGATCCCCGGAAAAATACTCAGGTAAATTCTTTTGGGCCAGCGTCGAATTCGACTGCTCTAATCTTAAATGATTTGCAATTGCACTGTTTAAAAAAAGTATAATCGATGTCACGGCGATTCCGCTCATTGTCTTCATAGTCCAGCTCTTTATTTAGTAAAAAAAACGGAAAAAATATGGCATTTAAATTAAGTCGTTGAGTTCATTTTCAGCATATGAGACAATTGCATCGAACGTTTAAAAAAGCACCTGGTTTTTGTCCCAAAATATACACGATAATAACGAATTTAGGCTCAAATTAATTTGGCCCTTTTATTTTAAGACGCATATTCCGGAGTGTACCATTAACATCGGGGATAAATTATTGGTAAAACTTTGAAAGCGAGGTTGCAAATCTTTCAAGGACTTGCAACCTCGCGGCACTAACCGCTACCGGCGGTAGCCTGTAAGTTCCCATCAGGGGTTCTGCTCAACAATTCCTCCCGAAACATCGATCTCCTGTTGCGGAATAGGATATATCAGACGCTTTGCGTCTACGGTCGGTACATCCGTATATTCATCCGACATATGGCTGTTAATAATATTCAATGCTTCGGATTCAGGCAATCTTCTAAGATCCAGCCATCTCTGAGATTCAAACACGAGCTCCCTTCTTCGCTCGAGCATTACTTTTTCGATAAAAGTTCCAGGGGTCGAAGCATCAATATCAATGCCTGGGTCGGGCGTCGAAGGGTCCTGTCCAAACGCCCTTCTCCTTACCTGATTGATCAGCTCATATGAAGCTGCGCTTTCGCCATCGGCCTCCGCTTTCATCAACAGTACATCGGCATACCTGAGCACAACCATATTTATGTCGCTGCCATCGCCTGCCGCATCAAGATCCATGTACTTGCTTATGTAATAAGGTGCATTGCCTCCGGTATATGCCGTAAAAGACACATCGGCCCTCAGATCTCCGTCTTCATAAATAGTGGTAATATCCATTGTCGGGAAAGTCGGCAAAAGGGCCGTGCCTCCTGCCACAATACCCAACTCACTCGCTACACTGGCAGGAATAAAAGCATTGTTCATACCCAATCCCGTTTGATTGGAAGGGTTAAAGCTTACCTCAAAGATGGATTCGGCAGTATTGTCGTTTCCTGCGGCATGAATGGCGGAATAATCCGCTAACAGCGAATACTTTCCAATCACACTTTGCAAAGCCGTTGAGGCGGCGGAAGGGTTTCCATTTTGCAATTGCACCTTTCCCAAAAGCGCCAGCGCGGCATATTTTGTAGCTCTGCCGATTTCATTAAAGGGTCCTCCATCATAAGATTCGGGGAGTATGTTGGAAGCATCTGTCAAATCCATAATAATCCGGTCGTATATGTCTGCTTCCGAACTTCTGGGTATGGAAGCATTGTCAAAGTCTGTCGTGGGCTCCGTTCTGAGCGGTAAACCGCCAAACATATTCACCAAAGTAAAATACGACATCGCTCTTAAGAATTTCGCCTCGCCAACTGCTCTATCGACTAATTCTTGCTCGACCTGATTTTCAGTCGGAACATCCGGAGCTCTGGCAATAACCGTATTGGCATTGTTGATCAGCACATAATTTCTGGTCCATACATTGAGCATCAACAAATTCCCGGGGGTCTCTTCATACGTATCGGTCTCAACCCGTTCTTTTTGGTCTTCTTGATTCTGGCCGGCATTGTCCGATCTTGCTTCGATCAGATTGAAATGATCCAGGTTCCCATAAATGTTTCTTTGCTGTGCATAAACACCATTCAAAGCAAATAGCAGTTCATCAGGATTTGAAAAAAAAGCATTCGCATCAATTCTGTCTTCAGGTGCGATATCAATGAAATCATCGCAGGATGAAGAAATCAACAGTACCGCAATTGTTAATATTTTTATTTGAAAAAGATTAAAACCAGGTTTCAATAATTTTCTTGAGTATTTTATTTTCATGATACGATTCGTTTCTAAAAGTTAACATTTAAACCAATAGTCCAGGTACGCGGAAGCGGTAGTCCCGGAGGGCTGTTCAACCCGAGTTCCCGCCCGTCGGTGACTTCCGCAATTTGAGAGCCGCCTATCAGCGCAGGGCCGCCGGCAGAAACTCGTCTCGCCTCTGGATTGCCTCCGACAAATTTTGTGAACGTGTGGAGGTTTTCGACCGAAGTAAAAATCCGGCCGCCGGTCATGTGTAATTTCGAAAGAAATGTCGTTGGCAGATTATAGCTTAAGGTCACATTTCGTATCCTCAAAAAATCCGTCTTCTGGACTCCTGCGCTGGACACCGGTGCAATACCGTCGTTAAAACTACCGGCGGCAGGTGTCTTTCCGTCTCCCGGATTATTCTCATCTATATATCTGCCGTCGTACCAGTACTCTTTGGATAGATTTACATTTCTAAACGGCGCTGCGACCTGAAGCAGCCAGAAGTCATAAACATATGCGCCGGATTGTCCATTAAACAGTACGGATAGATCGAAGTTCTTATAACTTAAGCTGGTGTTGATGCCATAGATATAGTCGATATTGGTATCGCCGATAAGCTGACCATCAGCTCCCAGAAAGTTGCTTATGCTTCCATCTCCGTCCACATCTTCATATCTGTAAGCGCCCGCTTTACCTAATGGCACCCCATCAAAGTCTTCACCTTCCCGGGCGATACCGATCACTTTCGGACCTCGAATTTGCTGCAATTCTCCTCCTACTACCCTTCTCAGGGCGCCAAAGAAGTTTTGAATCTCTTGTTCTCCTCCCAGATCCAGGATCTCCTGATCATTAAAAGTGAGGTTCCCGCCTATGGACCAACGCCAATCCTGCGAATCTATGATTTGGGCATCAATTGTCAATTCGACCCCCTTGTTCCTCATACTGCCAATGTTTGTCAGAAATGATGAATATCCCGAGGATGGAACAACGTTTTTGGTGAGCAGCAGTGTGGTTGTCTCGTTATCATAATAGTCGAAAATGAGATTGAATCTATTGTTGATGAACCCTACATCCAAACCGATATCAAACTGAGTTGATGTTTCCCAGGTCAAATTGTCGTTTCCGGGCAGCCCCAGTGTGGTGCCAAATATCGCATTGGAACCAAATGCGTGACGAACGGAATTCATGGTTGCTCTGGAATCAAAATCCCTGATCGAATTACTGCCTGTCGACCCGTAAGAAACCCTCAATTTGCCGTTTGACAAGAAATCCAATCCTTCCATAAATACTTCCTCGCTAAACCTCCAGCCCAAAGCAAATGAGCCAAATGTCTGATATCTTTTATTGCTTCCAAACCTTGAGCTTCCATCCGTTCTTACCGTAGCCGTTAAAAGGTATTTCCCCTTTAATCCATAATTCAACCTGGCAAGATAGGATACCAACGAATTACTTGAGCTACTGTTTCCCCCCTGGAGCGTTTCCACATTGCCAATGTTCACATTTCTTATTCCAGGCACCTGGAGCTCATTCACTCTGGCATTAACATTATATCCATTGTCTTTTTGCAGGGTGAATCCGCCCAATACATCGAATGAATGATCCCCGATTTCTTTTTTGTAGTTGATCGTATTTTCATTCAACCAACCGAACTGCTGGTTCTGCGAAGTGCTGAACTGAGATACTGCAGGTAACTGAAATACATTATCCTGCCCAACAGTTGGCAAATAATAGGTTTCGCTTTTATTGGTCCCATAGGTGGTTGAAAATGACGAATATAAAGTCAGGCCTTCAACTATCTCAATCCTGCCGTAGATCCCTCCTAAAAATCTGAATCTGTCGGTCTGATGATCGTAGTTCTCAAAAGTTTCAAGAGGATTGCCGACCGGAGGAAATCCTCCGAAGTCCGAGTTCATCGAAAATGTGCCGTCTGCACGTCTTACCGGAAGGATCGGCGCCATCATCAATGCCTGAGCATACAGGGAAGACCAATCGACGTTGGGCGTAGCAGGACTTCTCCGCTGAGTCGTGGTAAAATTCGGTGCAAGGTTCATTCCAATGGTAATATTATCCGAAGGCCTGTAATCGACCTTTAACCGCGTGGAGTATTTTCTGAATTTCTCACCGATGATCACACCCTGCTGATCTAGATAATTCGCCGACAGCAGGTAGGAGACTTTTTTAGATCCGCCTGATCCTGAAATGGCATAATTTTGATAAGGAGCGGATCTAAACACCAGATCCTGCCAGTCGGTATCCGTCGTACCGTCCCAAACGTCGGTAATCCAATCAGGTACGCTTCCTCCATTTGCTTCCGTATGAAATTGTACATACTCTTCGGCATTCAGCACTTCCATACGAGATCCTTCCGGAACAGATGCCGAACCCGCAATAATGGAAAGATTAAGCACCGATTTTCCTTCCTGGCCGGATTTTGTAGTTATGATAATTACACCATTAGCGCCTCTTGAACCATAAATTGCCGTGGCAGAGGCATCTTTTAAAATCTCTACGGACTCGATGTCTGCAGGATTTATGGCTTGCGCATTTCGCTGGTCGGTGGGGAAACCGTCTACGACCCACAGCGGGGAAGTTCCGGCCGTAATCGAACCTAGAGCCCTGACCGAAACAGTTCCTAATTCCCCTGGCGACGCAGACCTCTGCACCACATTTACACCCGCAATCAATCCCTGCATCGCTTCCTCAAAAGAAGCAATGGGCCTGGCTTCAATTTGACCGGATTCCACGGATGCAATTGATCCGGTGACATCCTTCTTCTTTTGCACACCGTATCCGACCACAACGATTTCCTCCAGGGAAGTGAGGTCCGGGGTCATGACCATATCTATAATGGTGTTGTTCCCAACTTCGATTTCTTCCGTCACATAGCCTACCGAACTAAATACCAACAGCGCATTTTCATTTGGCACGCCCAATTTATAATTCCCCTCGACATCGGTAACTGTTCCGATCGAGGTCCCCTGCACCAAAATATTTACTCCGGGCAAACCTTCATCATATTCATCGGTAACCCGGCCCGAAATGGATATGTTTTGTTCATTGAACTTCTCTTCGATCTTTATTGATTCGTCAGTCTCCCTTTTGCCTATGTGAATGTAGTTATTGATCCGCTTGAATTTTAATCCGGCATCCCTGGATATCTGCATTAGAATGCTGGCCAAATCCGTACCTACACAGTTCAGGGATATTTTATAGTCGAGATCGATCTTTTCACTGTTGTAGGCAAAGGAAAAACCCGTTTCGTTTTCGATTTTGTCTAATACCTTTTTTACGGGAACTTTGGTAACATCGATGGTGATGTAGATATCCTGAATACTATTATCAAGAATCTGGGCATTCAAATCCTCGGCCATAATCGCGCTGTAACAGATGCAGCACAATGTAAAGCCGTAAAACATTTTCTTGGACATGCTTACTACTTGTCTGAGTAACTTTGATTTCATAATTTTGATTTTCTTAAGTGATTCGCATTACTTGAGATGATGTGTCTCATATTGTTTATTTCGTCTGCCAAAACGTTTGAACAACATATACGAGACATGGGTGAAAGTCAGCAATTCCGCTTGCTGACTTTCCGTTTTTTAGCTGGTATCTTCCTGTTTCATATTTATTGAGTTTATTTGATATATACTTTTTTCCCTCTTATTTCATAGGTGAAATCCGATGTGAAACCCATGCCTTCAAGTACAACATCGAGCGAGGCATTTTTATATACACCGCTGAATCGACCGCTCATATCCGCCCCGGGAGCTACAATTATTTCCACGCCATACCATCTTTCCAACCTTTCTACGACCTCCCTGAATTCAGCCTCCTTAAAATTCAATTCACCATCTTTCCAGCCCAATACCTGATCGTGTGAAAATGATGTAACCTGAAATTCGGATGATTGATGATTGTAGGTAAACATTTGATCCGGAACCAAATAATCCAACGTTCTGAATTCAAAGTCTTCCTGCTTGTCGATCATCAACTTTCCGGTTACCAATGCCACTTTGACATCCCTTTCATACGGAAATGCTTCGACATTAAAAGATGTGCCAAGTACTTTAATGCACAAATCGCCTGTTTTTACTTCAAACGGTCTCAAACTATCTTTTACTACTTCAAAAAATGCTTCTCCTATTAACTTTACAGTGCGGTCGTCTTCAAAATCCGGGTAATATTCAATATGGCTTTCTGCGTTCAATTTTACTTTGCTCCCGTCCGGTAACGTAATGAGCGATTTCATTCCGCGAGGATTACTCTTAACAATCAATTCATGGGAAACGGCAATTTCGGTTGCAGGTCTCCAATAATTACCCGCCCGATAAATAATCCATGCGCCCGTAACCAGGATCAAAAATACCGCCGCAACTCTGTACCACTTCCTGAATGCATGCCGATAAAACCCGTCTGTTTTTTTGTTGTCTTGAAATTCCTTTGACGTATGGATCCCCAATTTATCCGAAAGCTTTTTGTAAACTTCCCCGGCACGCTTTGCTTTTAATTTGTATTCCCCGCTTATAAACGCCTCCTTGTAGCAATGATACAGGGTCTTATTAGCATTCGATTCAGAGAGCCAGTCATTCAATAAATCTTCCTCTTCTCCGGATATCTGCCCTGTAAGTTTATTGGTTATTAAAAAAAGTATCTTTTCGTCGATCATCTGTTCTGCTTCTCGTCTCAATAGACAACAAATTCGCCGTATACCCCAAAAAGGAAATTGATATTTTTTATTTTTAAGAGCTATCTGCGGTTTTTATAAAGGCTATAACGCATTTATAAACAAAAAAGAAGGGACAAAATCGTATCGTGCATGCTGCCGGGTTTAAGCCGTCTCGATTTGCCTTGAACATATGTTTCCAAAACGGGCTTTATACGCTTCATGGCAATGCTCAACTGATTCTCAACGGCCTTCAAACTGATATCCAATGTTTCCGCGACCTCCTTATATTTCAATCCGTCCTCTCTGACCATCCTGAAGATCAATTGGCATTTGGGAGGTAATTTACAAATTGCTTTTTCCAATTCTCTGGCCAGCTCTCTTCCCAGGTATATTTTTTCCGGCTCAACATATTCGATCATTTTCGATTCGGCATATTCATCGATCTCGTGAAGATCGACCTTATTCCTGTTTAAATAATTAATGGCCTGGTTTTTTACCATGGTAAAGCCATAATTTCTAAAATTCTTTATTTCGGGAAGTTTCTTTCGATTTTGCCAAAGCTTGGAAAAAACATCCAATACCACCTCTTCCGCCAAATGATCTTTTTTGACGTAATAATGAGCTATTCTGTAAAATCGCGGGTAATAGTAATCATAAAAAGCCCGAAAGGAAGATTCTTTTCCATTCTTAATATCTATAAGATAACCTTTTAAATCAACGCTTTCCACGATTACCGACAACTGTGCTAGTACTTAACAAGGGTACCGGTGCCATCCGATCCATTCAAGATAATTAAAACACCGAACCAATACAAAAGAAAGAAAAAATCTGACATTGTGAAAATCGATGTATAGTCGTCGACTTTTAGTCCGAGATCATATCTTCCCGATGGTTGTCATGAAGTCACCCATCAAAATTTTGAGTGATGCTTTCTACAGAGCAAAGGCATATTTATTATCCGAACCCAAGCATACAATCCCATACACCTTATGCAACCGTCAAATAAAAAAGAGTGACAGGCGCTATATCACTCTTTTTTGTAAAACCATACTTTATTGTTCGGGCCATCCGGGATTTTGCTTCAGATTCGGATTGATGATCAACTGACGGATAGGCAGCGGCAACAGATAGTGCTTATTCGGATCGAATACCCTGTTGTCTTCGATAATAATAAATCCCTCCTGATCGGTTTGAAATACATTATCCGAATATCTCGGATCGGTTTCCCACTGGGTTCCCGTAAATTTCACGCCTTTAACCGGTTTGGGGAGTTCAATCTCTGCTGTTTTCCACCTTCTGAGATCATCGTATCGGAATCCTTCGTAGGACAACTCAACGGTTCGCTCCCTCCGGATTTCCTCCCTCATATTCAAACCGTTTGAAGATACGAATCCGTTGCTCAGATCCGGTAGTCCTACGCGATTTCTCAACAAATTGATCGATCTGTTCAGATCCGCATCCGAGATACTTTCACTTTTTTCAAATACGGCCTCAGCATAAATCAAGAGTACCTCGGCCAGCCGAAATACCGGAAATTCTGTACCAAGGGGTATCTCCACTTCTGGCGTAAACTTCTGCCCGTTATAACCTGTAGCTGTCCTGCCTCCCCAGTAACTGCCATCTTCCATATAAATAAATCCGTTGACCGAAGGATCGTCCCAAACGCGCCACCATTCGGCAAACCGGAAAGACCAGTATCTGTTATCCGGCACATACATCATGGTACGCATGCGTATGTCCCGGTTCAGGTACTCATGGTGCGTACTGTCGTAGCCCATAAATAAAGGCGATTTATCGATCGGAAGACCGTCTTGGCATAAAAACAGATCCATCATCGCTTTTGTAGGATTCTGCATTCGGACATCCCATACCGGAAATCCACCATCCCCTTCCCACGGCGTGGGTCTTATGTCCCGGTTTTGCGGTGTCCGGAGAATACTTTCCTTGTCATCCGCTTTGGTCAGACCAACCGGATTGGTTCGCCCGTCACTGTCAAGCACAAAATAAAAACGATAGCTCTCATCGCCGAACACATCCCTGCGATCGAACAATTCATAATTACCGCTGCTCATCACCTGATTCGCAGCGTCAACCGCCTGGTCGAGCAAGGCATTAAAATCACCCGAACCGTGGAACTTCCTCCAGGTACCTTCGAATAAAGCAACGCGCGCTTTTAAAGCAAGCGCCGCATATTTTGTAAGTCTGCCAATATTTATTCCTTCATTGCTTTCAGGCAACAGATCAATAGCTTCATCTACGTCTCCGATAATAAAGTTTACAACCTCTTCACGCGTATCTCTGGGTGCGTTCAATTCCTCGCTATCCGTATCCAACGGGATTTCAACAATCGGCACACCCCCATAGGCTTTCAGCATTGAAAAATATGTATAAGCCCTGAAAAACAAGGCCTCCCCTTTGTATACCGCAATGTCGGATTGCAGCGCCTCTTCCGCCATGTCAATTTTCTCCAAAAGAAAGTTATAACTTCGAATGCTGCTGTAAGAACCATTCCAAAAATCACTTTGCTGGGGCGCGAGGTGGGTACCCCGGCTTATATCATTACCGCCTTCATTGTATCCGATATCGGATTGCCTGTCACGCAATCCTTCTCCGGAGGCCGGAAGGTTGTAGTAAAAGTCAGTGGCAAACAATTTGAAATCTTCCGCATTTAAGAAGAAACTTTCTTCGGACAGTACATCTTCCGGAGCTAAATCGAGATCCTTGGTGCACGACCAGCCAACCAGGCAAAGTATGGCTATCGCAAATATTTTATCTAAAGTTTTCATTTGAAATCTTGTTTTTGTTAAAATGTAATGTTCAAACCGGTAGAAAGTAATCTGGGAAATGGCGAATAGTCAAATGCAAATGGTCTTTCCGGATCCTGTCCCTTGGGCAAATTATGAATTTCCCATAGATTGCTCCCACTTACGTAGATCCTCAGATTTTGCATCTTGATCTTATCGGTTACCTCACGCGGCAGCGTATAGCCGATCTGGATGTTTTTTAACCTCACATAAGCGTTGTTCCACAATTTGAATGGCGCCGCCGAGGTGGTCCAATTCCATCCGTCAATTCCGCCGTTTGACGTCATCTTGGGCCATGTGGCATTGGGCCGGTCTTCATGCCAGGTACGTTCATATTCGTATTTCCAGGGCTGTTCCCACCAATTGCCGCCGAGCGGGCTATCATTGTTCTCCACTTTCCATCTGCCGACTCCCGTAAACATCGCCGAAAAATCAAATCCCTTCCAGTTTGCCCCTAAAGTGACCGAGAACTGGTGTCTGATGCGGTTGTTATCAAGCATTACGAGGTCGCCCGACTCCGGATCTCCCTCCTTGTATAGCGTACCTCCTTCAAGCACACCGTCACCGTCCTTGTCGACCCACATTACGTCCCCTAACCTCAGGTTGCCCGGAACACCCTGAATGGTCTTGTATTCATCCAAAACGCTTTGGTCCGTGATCAGCCCGCCGTATTCATATCCGAAATACGATCCCGTGCTGTATCCCTCCACATATTCATTGAAGCCAAAGCTTGGCAAAATGGCATCTTCGAGGCTCGTTACTTCATTCCTGTCGTCGCTGTATAGCCCTCTGACAAAGTAATTGAACTCGCCGATATTATCTTCCCATGTCAAAGATATCTCCATCCCCTTGGTTTGGATCGTACCTCCATTTACGGTAGGAGGAGCAATCCCCAAAACCGATGGGAATTCCTGGGAAATGAGTATATCTTCCGTATTCTTTATGAAGAAATCAACCGCTCCGGATAATCGGGAATCCAGAATTGCAAAGTCAATGCCCAAATTGTAAATATTCACCGTTTCCCAGGTCCTGTTTTCGCTTGCCAGCGGCGATGCCTCGTTGGCTGCTTGCGTTCTGGACGGGCTTACCGGATCGCCAAAGGGCAGCTCTCCCTTGAGGTTACCATCTCCCCACCTGCTGGGCACATTTATTCTTGAAAAGTGATCAAATCTCCCGACGTTGTTTTGGTTGCCAAGCTGGCCGAATGAGGCCCTGATCTTTAGGTTGCTCAGAAAGCTGCTGTTGGCCAAAAAGCTTTCGTTGCTGAGCACCCATCCGCCGGAGATCCCGTAAAAATCTCCCCATCTGAAATCTTTGGCAAACCGGGAAGATCCATCTCTTCGGTAGCTGGCTTCGATCAGGTATTTGGAGTCGAAATTGTAACTGGCCCGGGCAAAAAATGAGCTGATGGCATACTGACTTTTGCTTTCTCCGGTAAACTGAAATTCAGGATCGCCCAGGGATAATACCCTTAACTGGTCGCTTACCAAAAAATCCCGGCCTGCACTAAAGTATCTGTTGTCAATTTCTTCGTGACTGGCGCCAATCGTAAATTCCGTGTTGTGCTTTCCGCCGAAGGTGCGGTTGTAGGTAGCAAACATGTCAGCCACCATGTGCGTATCTCTCCAGTACTCGGACCCGGCGCCTGTTCGATCGCTGGACCTTATTGAAGGGTTTTCATCCCAGTTGTAAAACTGTATGATCTTCCGCAAGGCGGAGTCATCCCGCAAATCCACAGCGGCGCTAAAGCGACCGACTACAGATAACCCATCCATTGGGGTCAGCGTGGCATTGAATTGCGCGCGCGTGTTGTAAAATTGTGAAATTCGATCCCCTCCGGCTTCGGCCCAGGCATGTGGGGGAGTAAAGCCGCCAAAATTGTAATATCTTCCTTCCGGGGTCGATAACGGCATGGATGTCCAGGCACTTGCAATCGCCCCGGTCACTCGATCGTAATTCTCCGGCTCTTTGATCTCCTGGCTTTCCAGGGAGATATTGGTACCTACATTCAGAAGTTCATCAATCAAATCGAAATCGTATTTAAAACGGGCAAAGTATCTCAAATTCTTGTTTTCACCGTATTGCAACATCGATTGCTGGTCGAGTATCCCAAATGAAACAAAGTAGTTTGATTTTTTTGAATTGCCCGATACACTCAAATTATGGTTTTGCATTAACGCGGTGCCCCACATGGTCTCCATCCAGTCGTTATGCCCCAGCCACATCGTCGGTGTATCGCCAAACGGCCCGGGCATGACCTTCCCCTCGTTAATGTCGAAATCCGGGTCAGTCACTGCTGCTGTCTGATCCACAAAAAAGTGATTAAAATTCCCATCGTTTTCAAAGGCCTCCGATGCCATGATCATATGCTCCCTCACATCCGTGATTTCCGGCCTCAGCCCGGGCACATTCCATGAAAAGTTGCCGTCATAGCTTATCCTCGGCCTGTTCGATGTTCCCTTTTTCGTGGTGACCAGGATGACACCCCCGGCCGCCCTGGCGCCGTAAATGGCCGCCTGGGCATCTTTTAGTACGGTAATATCCTGAATATCACGCGGATTTAATTTGTTCAGGGCATTTGCGTTTGCCTCGCGCTGAGGAATGCCATCAATAATAATGAGCACTCCGGGATCGGACCTTGATGTAATCCCTCTAATCTGAATATTATTTTCTTCACGGCCAACCCGTCCGTCGCCCCTCAGAACGAGCAAACCAGGTATCTCGCCCTGCAGTTGATTTACCACTTCCGTCTGGGGCCGGCTTTCAAATACTTCTTCACCAACCGAAAATGTAGAGCCCGTAAGCGTCCCTTTCGTCTTCGTACCGTAGCCAATTACTACAATTTCATTCAGGGCTTTGATGTCCGGCACCATCGCCAGATCAATCACGGATTGAGCACCTACGGATATCTCCTCGGTGATGTACCCGACGGAACTGAAAACCAGCACCGAATTGTCATCGGGAACGGCTACCGAATAATTCCCTTCAATATCGGTAACAGAACCCGTAGTTGTCCCTTGTACGATCACGTTAACTCCGGGTAATCCGGAATTATCTTCCGATGAGGTAACTTTACCCGTAATAACTCTTCCCTGGATGATGATTTCTATGGACGATCTTTCCTGATCCGACTCCAGCTTTTGTCGAACGTTGATGGTATTGTTTACCTGCCGGAATTTTAGCCTGCCCTTTTTTGAGATTTCGAGAAGCAGGTCCGAAACGGACCGGCCTTCGGATTTAAAATCAATTCTTACCGTATTGTTTATGTCATTTATATTGTAGTTGAATGTGTATTCCGTGCTATTTTCTATGGCCTTAAAGCACTCCCGGATGCTCGCATTTTCAAAATCACCTGAAATGGCAACTTCCCGGACACTTTTTATCGCTTGTGCCTCCAGATTTGTAGCCATTACCATGCCCAGAAACAATGTCTGGAGAAATATTCCCAATAACGTTCCGTTTATTGCCATAACAGCAATTGATCTTAAATTTTTTTTCATAATTTTAAATGATTTATTTTAAACATTATTTGAACCTTCAATTGTGGAGATTGAAGGTTTTGAAGAGCGATAATGAATTTTCCATTATCGCTTTTTTTCAGCTCGTGTCTTCCATATTTTTCATCTGCTTATATTTTTATAGTTTGCTGACACCCGGAGCACTATAATCATGCTCGTGTGTGTCTTAATAATTATCTCAGGCATGGCCTGTTTCATATTAGTTAAAAATTAATTTGCACTTTCTTACCCTCAAGTTCATACCTGAATTTTCCGGTGAAACTCAGGGCATATAAGACATTATCAAGCGCGTAGTTGTCAAACTTTCCGCTGTAATGCCATTCTTTGTCCGGTGTTCCTATTATGGTGAATTCGACCCCGTACCAACTGCCGAGTCTGTTCATGACCTCCTCGAACGAAGCATTTTCAAAATAGATCAACCCGTTTTTCCACCCAAAATCCGCTTCAGGATTGAACTTTGTGATTTCGGTAAATGACAAAGCAGCCGGGTCGTAGGAAATCGCTTGCCCGGGGAAAAGCATCACCTTGTCGATCGAACCATCATTTTGAACGTTCTCCAAAACTTCGACCTGCCCCCGGGCCAATGAGACTTTGTACTTTTTACGGTCCAATGCCACGACATTAAAGGATGTGCCCAATACCCGTATGTCCATAACGTCGGTCTTTACGATGAAAGGCAACTTTTCATTTCGCTCCACTTCAAAAAACGCTTCTCCGCTTAGCCTGACCGTACGACTTTCGCCTTCAAATACGGACAAATACTCGATTCGGCTTTCCGAATTCAGAATGACCTTGCTGCCGTCGGGGAGAAAGACCGTGGACTTTTGGCCCCTGGGATTCTCCTTGACCACCTGCCTGGATAAAACCTGCTCTACCGGTTTGGAGGATGGATCGCTGATATACCAAAAAATAGTGAATGCGACGGCGAGCAGGAAAACGATCGATGCGGCGATCCTTCCCAGGTATTGATAATCGCTCCTGTACCTCGAACGATATTGTCCGGATTCGGTCTGGATTTCACGCTTGATCCTGGACAACACACTTTGCGAATTCAATACCCGGTATTGTTCCCTGCTACCGGTCCAGATCTTTTCATACTTTCGACAAAGTTTACCGAATTCGGGCTTTTCCATTAATTCACGGAATGTATCCTGCTCAGAATTTGTTAAACTCCCCGATAGTTTTTTGCCAATTAGCTCGATCTGTTTATCTGTGTGCATACTTCCAGGCTCTTTGACTATATAAACTGCATTATTTAAAGCAGACCCTACTCGCTTGAAAAAAAAATCAGCTTTCTTGCAAAGATTTTTGGATATGCGATATTCCCATGCACACCTTAAAAGTATGCCCGGGCCTCTTATACCTGTATAAACCGATTGTATGTGACCGGGGCTGACGGTCTGAATTTCAAAACAAAATCGACATTAAGAATCTGTACTTTTTATCGTCAAGATCATTAAAATAGGAGGATAGTTCTTCCTTAATTTTTTTTAATGCTTTTGTCATCTGATTTTTTACGGTACTTTTCGACAGTTCCAGAATTTCGGCAATTTCCTCGTATTTAAATCCCTCATCCCGGGACAGTCTGAAGATCAACTGGCATTTGGGAGGGAGTTTTTCAACTGCCGCGTTCACCTTTTCAATCAACTCCCGGTCCAACAGCTCGCTTTCAGGATGTATTTTATGAATCAATGAAAAGTCATCAAATTCAATTACCTGCAATTTTTCAATGTTTCTTTGCTTGAGGTATGAAAGGGACTGGTTTCTGACCGACGTGAATAAATAATAGTCGATGTTGTCGATGTCCGGCAACCTGGACCTGCTCTTCCATACTTTCAAAAAAATGTCTGAAACCGCCTCTTCTGCAAGTAATTCCGAATTCAAAATAAATAATGCAAAACGAAATAACCGGGGATAATAGTGGTTGAAAAACGCCTCGAAGGATCTTTCGTTGTCGGATACGGCAAATTCTCTGATTAACTTTTTTATATTATCGGCGCTTTGCATAATCCAAATATGGCAAAGCCCGCCCTAAATAAAAAGACCAACCGATACACTGCGATAGAAAATCCGTTGCAAGTTCCCCGGTAAGAATATTTAATCCGGAAAATTCATAATTTTCCGCCCGAAGGGCCGATCATTATTTTTATGCTCAAACAAGGAACCTTTCATGGGAGCACACATTTTTTGTTGCTCAAATCCGAGGAATGAAATTAATGAGTGGGATTATCCCGAAGTAAATTTGATGATGATTCCATCTTTTACGGATATATTATTCTTTTGAAAATGATTTATCGGGAATAAATCGGGTTAAAATCAATGCCTTGCAAAGCGGGCTCCGGAATTTTGACTAATGGAGATGAATCATACCGGTTAATTGCCTCGATGGGAGGTTGGAAACCATCTTTTGGACGATTTCCAACCGTGCACAGCTACTTCAATTTGTCCCACACCTTTTCCTTCATATCTTTTAACCGGTCTTCGAGCGGCTGCAATAGAGGCAAATTATTTTCCGGGCGATCCAGGTAAAAGTAGCTTGTGGCCGATACATCATCGCTTCGATAATAATTGGTTGATGCCCCTTCTATGAATTCATCGCTCTCCACACCCGGAGGATCGTCCATGTCCAGCAATCTTATGTGCTCCATCGGCTTGCCCTCATCATTCCCTATCGCCTGACCGTGGGTCTGCAACTGCCAGACCGGTATGAACTCCACACCGTCGGCTTTCATCTTTCTCAACAGATCCCGGTTCGCATTACCCATCTGCTGAATGGTGACCCGGCAGTCTTTCTGAAAATACACCGCATCGGCCGTATGGTACCGGTAAAAGGAATACAGGTCGTGCGCTTTGTCCGACACCAGCGAACCAAAACGTTGGCCGTAAAATACGCCTTGACCCCAGCCCGTACCAATGTAATCTTCCGTACCCGTGCCCTGCAACGACGGATGCGCTCTATCCCCATCAAGATAGATCTTCACTTCCCCCTCGCCAAACCAGGTGCCCAGGTATTTCTCATCCCCGATTACACCGATGTTTGTGCCAATGAAACGACCGATACCCTCCACCTTCGG
>JAKSDO010000179.1 GCA_022360055.1 Cytophagales bacterium
GCCTAAAACATAGCAGCCCAAATTTGGAGAATCCCGAATTGGATGCTTTGTAAATAAAGGGATGCTCATGTCCGATTTTGAGCGTTTTATGCTTTATCGGCCGGAAGGCGAGAAATTCCGTGAATTTTTCGGATTAATTCAGGCACATCGAAAACAGCAGGAACATGGATGTATGTGAAAGTACCATGCGCTCTCGGAGAAGCTCCAACGCTCTGAAAACCATGTTATAGGCTGACTGTTGATTGATTCCCATGGTTTCTGAGATCTCAGCATAATCAAGGCCGCCGTAAAATCGAAGAAATAAGGCTTCTTTTTGTCGCGGAGAGATCTTCTCCAATTGCTCATTCAACTCATTCCTTTTTGACCTTTCGATCTCTGCAGCGATCAGGGATTCATCGTGCGCCAAGTCAAATGAACCTTCATATTCGGTTTTAACCTCTTCTTGTGAATCAAATTTCCTCGCCGCCGCGATTTTCTTTACAAGGTTTCTCCTGAATGCCTTGATCAGGTAATACTTAATGGAATCGGTAGGACCGAGATTTGCCCTGTTTCTCCACAAGTCGACAAACATATCCTGCACGGCATCCTTCACCATATCCTTGTCCCGGCTCATCCTGTTGCCATAGTTAGACAGCATGTTAATATTCCGCTCATAGATCATTTCGAATGCGCTCACATTCCCTTTGCGGAACTTGTCCCAAATCTGAGAATCATTGACGTTATGAAACTCCACAAAACCCATTCAGTTAACCAGTTTGAGCATCTTAAATCAATAATTGGTAAAGCGATCCTTTTCTTCCAATAAAGATTAATCTTTTGGTAAAACAACAATCAAAACCTATATTTATTTCAAACTTACCACAACGGATTTTCCTTTAATCTCTTTCCCACTTCTTTCAGGGTCATAATATCTTCCTGCGGAAAGGAACCATCGGGCAGCGGCCCGACGTTCAATAAAAGATTGGCGCCGATGCTGTCTACCTGGTGCAGCATCGCCATCACATCATCAGCGGTCTTATGTTTCCCGTCATCCGCTCTTCGATATCCCCAGGCATGAGGCTGGAGGGTATTACAAACTTCTTTCGGCTTGTTTTTGTTTAATTCGTAAACCTTTTTCGCCACATCAAATTGTTGTCCGACCTTGGCACCCCCTCCCCGTTCAGGGGCGGAAAAGTCCTCATCTCCGTTGGCGCCCTGTTTGAATGAAATTAGGGCATGCGGACTCATGGACCTCACGAGCGCGTAGGTTTCTTCAATCGGGAATAAATCGGGCCTGCTGTAAAAGCCCATGATCGGATCAAACCAGATGCCTGCGATATTTGGATATTGCGTCAGCAACTCTTTTAACTGTGCGTGTACAAAATCAATGTAATGTTGAAAATCTTCGTCTTCTTTAAACTTGTACTCCGGTTGAGGCTCCGCATAATCAGGTCTGGCCGCTACCCATCCTTCCGACCTTGGATAAAAGTAAGGATGTTTCCAATCTGCTCCGTATGAATAATACAAGAACAGCCCCAACCCTTTTTCATCGCAGGCTTTTGCCAATTCGCCGACAAGGTCCCGTCTGCAATTCGGAGCATCCACACTGTTGAAATCACTTTGTCCGGTTTTGAAAAGGCTAAAACTATCGTGATGCCGACTGGTGATATTGATGTACTTCATTCCCGCTTCAGCAGCTAAATCAGCAATAAAATCGGCATCAAAATTCCTCGCGGTAAAAACACGTTTCAACGTGTCATAATCGGCAACGGCAATTGGAGGATCATGGCGTAACTGGATCCACTCTCCGTCTTCTAAACTACTGTAAACGCCGTAGTGCATGAACAATCCGTATTTGGCATTCTTAAACCATTCAAGATTGGCTTTGCGCGGATCTTCGAGATACAAATCCGAATAATCCGTCAGGTATGGCGGTATGGAGACATCTCTGTCCGTGTTCTTATCGCGGCCGCACGATATAAAAACAAGCAAAACCAAAGCGACAAGATAAATCCTGAATATTTTTTTCACGTTTAAAACCATTTTGAGTTAAAATTTCTCTTTTACCGTTTGGAGGCGGACATTAAAAACCTCACTGACAATTTTATCCAGATCTTCTTCTGCTCCCTGGATGTGAAAGGTTTGATGCACATGCCGCATGGACGCACCAGGCGCCAGAAAAGCCGCAGGACTCGAAGTCTCTAATTCGTAAAACGGTCCAAGCGCTTTTCCGTCAACAGGGCCGTCATTATAGGAGTTAACCACATCGCCCTCAAACGGTTTTTCCTGCAATTCCCACATGGAATTTACGTAATCCGATACACCCTCCGGTTTTGAATATCGGACAATCGTCAATACTTTGTTTTTTTCATCGTAGCTGCCCATTACGGGCAGCGCCCTTTTGGGATTCAAACCAATCTTCCCGCGTTGATTCCCATCTCCCTTAAAATAGATGAGGCCATGGTCAACGATCAGTCGCTCCGCCGGAACTTTGCCAAAATACTCATCGTTTACAATTGGCCCGAGCTCGGTATCACTTCCCTGAACGTACGGGATCATTATGGTCGTATTCGGCGAAGGATTGTACATTCCAAGTATCCAGATGGAAACCGTTCCCGTACTTTTTGTCCATTCAAAATCGCCTTCATTCGTTATCTCATTTATCGATTGGTAGGCGACATAATTTAATCCGTCTCGGTCCCGGATCGAAAGGGGAATATTCGACGCTTCCACAAAAGATATCTCGCGCCGGACGCCGATCTTCAGCTTGATCTTGCTATAGTTTTCAACCTCGAAGCTTTTCGTAAAAACCACGGAATGATCGTCCCGGCTGGCAATCGGATACGTTTCGGTATCAATCGCCGGCGGCGTTTGCCAGTGATCCAGATTAAAATCTGCCCCGGAAGCAAAAAATATCGAATACTGTCCGCCTTCGGGGCCCAACCAAAAACGATCTTCCCCTCCTACCGGATTTATTTTATCCAGAATTTCTCCGGACCGTATCAGATCGTAGTTGAGCCAGCCATAGCTCAACCCTTCCTCGCCCATCGACGAACTTGTCATAACGCGTCCCTGGTATTCGGGGCAAACGGCCAGTCGGACATTTCCTTTTTTGAGGATCAAAGTTTCGCGATGTTTGGCTAAAAAATCAGCATCATACCCAAACGTACCCGGACGGAGTTTCCCGGCCGATTCTTTTTTTTCTTTTGTTTGACAATTAAGTAATGTCAAAAGCCCAAATAATAAAAAAACTGCATAATTTAATCTCATTACTTCTTTAATTTAAATTGTTCTGGTCAGCATAAGACCTTTAATCTCGCCGACCATTTTATTAGGGATCGATTTTGCCTTTAGGACAATTTGCTGACTACCGCCCGGGATCAGTAACTCACCCAAGGATAGTTTTGCCCATTTTTTTTCATATACCTCGATGCGTTTTACCCGGTCCGGACTCGGGATGTATTCCGGATCATATGCCATTGTAATTTCGGAATCGCTCGTTTGCCCGTTGCAGCGAACAGATAATTCCGATCCAAGATTTTCTTCTGCGCAGCAATAGAGCAGATCAAGCCTGTATTTCGTCGATTCTTCAACTGCAACTTCCCAAAAAACCGAATCGGATTTACTTATCCAATTGACCAGCCAATCGTGCGCCCAGCCATGTCCTTCCATATAATGAATTTCACCCGAAAACTCCGCTTCGTGGGCGGGCAAATATACGGAATGCTCATCTTCAAACCCAATGCGGATTTCAGCATCGGACCTGAAATCCGGCATCACATCTTTGAACCAATCGCGATAAGCCAATGCCATGGATTGTGTAATGCCTGCCTTCGCGGAAGCAATATCGATTTCCTGACCGGGATCGGAACGCATATCGAAAAGCATCGTATCTCCGCGCTCAATCACAAGCCTGTACCGCCGGTCCCGGGCAGCTCCGTCCGGAACAATCGACTCCGCAGATTTTTTTGTAAAAAACAATCGGTCCGGCATACTACCTCCGGGCTTAAGAATCAGATCGCTGATATCCTCACCGTCCAGGGGCAGCGTTTCCGGAGGGTCGAGATTGCACATGCTCACCAGGGTGGGCAATACATCGATGTGACCCGCGATGTGGGAGATCACTTTCGGGGACACGCGCCCCGGCCAGCGGATGATGCAGGGCACGCGCACACCTCCCTCATGGATACTTCCCTTCACGCCGCGCATACCACCATTATACCGTTTCCCGTTTGGCCCATTATCCGAAATGAAGATGATGATCGTATTTTCAGTTAATCCGAGCTCGTCGATTTTTGATCGGATTTTGCCAAGGTTGTCGTCAATATTTTCACACATCCCGTATACGGCCGCATCCTTGTCATTAAAACCCGCTTCTTTGTATTTATCGAAGTACCTGTCCGGGACCTGGAACGGTCCGTGAGGTGCATTAAAAGGCACATAGCAGAAAAACTCCCGCTCTTTATTTTTCTCAATAAACCGGATCGCTTCTGCGGTCAGAACATCCGTAATATAGCCCTCTGTTGGATACGGCGCTCCGTTGCGCTCGAGTGTCGTTGAAAAGTAATTGTTCCAATGGCCGGCGCAAAAACCGATGAACTCATCGAATCCCTGCCGGTTGGGATGTTGCGGAAAGTGTGCCCCGTTGTGCCACTTCCCAAAGCAACCTGTCCGATATCCCTGCGCTTTGAAGATCTCGGCAAGAGTAACTTCATCCGAATTCAAGTTTTCCAAACCTTTGCTTACCCATGAGACGCCTGTTCGCAAATAGTATCTGCCTGTGAGCAAACTGGCCCTTGTAGGAGCACAAAGAGGGCTGACATAAAACCGGTCAAAGTACGCTCCTCTTGAGGCCATATCATCAATTACCGGAGTGGACAGCCTTTTGTTTCCATGCATACTCAAGTCGCCCCATCCCTGATCATCGGTTAGAATAAGGATCACGTTCGGCCGGTGTTTTTTATCGCTTTGTCCAGTCTTTTCTTGCACACAATGAACCATGCAGGCAACCAGGATCAAAAAAAATAAGGCTGGGCGTTGTCTCATCAACAAAAGGATTATCCCCTTAAAATTAGAGGATCCAATCAAATTTAAAAAATCCGTATTTGAATATTGTTCGGGTTGAAGAGCCCTCCATGAAGCATAGCAGGTACAACTACCCGGTAATTCCTGCCCGCGGCAAAGACCGCCGACTTTATCCGGTGTTCCAGAACCTGTTGCGGGGTATGTCTGCGACCGGCATTTCCACACATGTTTCGCTCATACCTTTCGGGCCGGGCTTGTACAAATGGAACGGTCGTCGCATACGGTCGACAGATGCCGGAACGGGCCGGAGAATAAGTTGAAGACCGACACAAAAGATTGCCCCGATCGGTTTTCGGCTCACAGTTATTCTTTTTCCGCCCAGTCTTCCAACATTGATATGGAACTGTATAAAACACCAGCGGACCCTCTGAACGTTCCGGAGCCCTTTGGTTCGTTTTTTATCGTATACCACTCGAAAAAACCATCGTTCTCTTTAACCCTGTCGGTCATCGGCAATAACTGATCATACGCGTCCCGGATAAATCCGTTTAAGATGAGTTGCTGAATCATGCGACCTCCAAACCAGGTCCAGTCCCCTCCGTTTTGATATCCGTAGGGATACATGCCCTTATTCTTAAAATAACCTTCGGGATACGCCGGGTACATGGTAAGCCCGATGGATCCGGCATCGACGGCTTTAACATTTTCAACCATTTTGTCCAGGGAAATCTTTATTTCTTCTTTTGAAAGCAATCCGGCCTCAATGGCTACGGCAGTCCCTCCGTGATAATAGATCTCATTCTCGTCGAAATCTTCAGGAAAAGGGGAATCTTTGATATAAATATGGGGGATAAACTTTTGATTGTCTTCATCCCATAGATGTTGACGAACCTTAACGGCCGCCTCATCTCTGATCGGTTGCCATTTACTTTTACGGTCAGGAACCATTTCAATGAAATTGTCAATGGCGATCAGGAACATGGCATTGTCGTATATATCTATGGCATAATGTGTGTCTTCCGTAAGATATACGCCCCAGTCATGTTCCGGTTGAACATCGCCCCAGTCGGCCGTTGTGGCGCCCCATATCAGACCATATCTTTCATTGAACCGATGATTCATCAAAAAATCCAGTGCATGCTCAAGACGATCCGCTATGGAAATTGATCCCACCTCCATGTTCAGAAAGTCCGTATCACCGGTCTTCTTTACGTATTTATATACCGCCTGTACAAGCGAAGCTTCCTGGTCTGTTTCCACCGTATTTTTATGACCCGCATAACGAGGCTCCATATCGGTGTAAATGTAATCATATCCGTGACCGGCAACGTTGGATTTTGGGATAAATCCATCGATGACATTACCATCCTCGCCTTGCATCCTGAAGAATACAAGCAGATTTTCTTTTATTTCTTCCAGCGGATATACTTCACACGAAAGTTCGATAAAAGTATTGTAATCCCGAATCCAGACTTCTCCGTAACCATCGCCGGCATTAAATCCTGTTTGAACAATTTCAATTGCTTTCTTTTTCACAAAACCAAATCCTTCATTATTGAGAATTTCAGTTTTTAATCCGGCATCTTTGACGCTTTCGGTTGATTTTTTTTGATCACACATTACCAGCAAAACTGCAAGTGATACGGAAAAAAGGTATTTCATAATGCAAAAATTAATTGGTGCTCATCGATGGAGGAGGTGTATCTATGCCCCATTGCTTATTTGGCTCAAGACCCATTTTTATGTTCAATTTTCCTCCTTTTAGTAATTCGTCCCTATAAAACCAGGAGTTGTGCAGCGGCTTTCCGTTTAACTGTACGGACTGTACATATGAATTTGCCGCGCTG
The DNA here is from genome assembly GCA_022360055.1 of Cytophagales bacterium. Lineage (GTDB taxonomy): Bacteria > Bacteroidota > Bacteroidia > Cytophagales > Cyclobacteriaceae > JAAUQL01. The sequence goes on from JAKSDO010000179.1 coordinate 6,852, forward strand.
TTGTTTTCGACTTCAATAATCAAACGATCCTGATCATAATATTCCTTATTCAAATCAATGGTGATCCTGTCGAATAACGGGCTCCCCAGTTGAAAGGTAGGCCTGGCGGAAGCATGACCTTGTACGTCAAACAATCCCATGGCGGTCATCACATACCATGCGCCCAATTGTCCCTGGTCTTCATCCTGTCCGTATCCATATCCATGCAAAGGTTCCGTTCCGTAAAATTCGTTGCAGATTGTCCGCGTCCATTTTTGGGTCAGCCAGGGCTTCCCGGAATAATTAAACAGCCATGAATTGTGTAAACACGGTTGATTCCCATGATTATATTGTTTCGCCAATCCGGAAAAACTGTCGATCTCTTCACCACCGCCAAAAATTGTTTTTTGGGATTCTATAAACTGGGTTTCCAGGCGCTCATTAAACAGATCTTTGCCGACAAGATGCATCAATCCTGCAATATCGTGCGGTACGTACCACGTATATTGAAAGCCGTTTCCTTCCTGAAATCCCCGCCATGGTTCCATAGGATCAAAATCGTCGATAAATTCGCCATTTGGTAGTTTCGGCCGGATAAATTTGGTCTCAGGATCAAAAAGATTTTTATAATAGGCAGCCTGTTTCATAAGCTTGTCATAGTCGCCTTCATTTCCCAGGGCCTTTGCAAACTGCGCCACAGCAAAGGAGCTAAATGCATATTCCAGCGTATGTGATCCTCCGAAGTTAAATACCCACCCGTTGGAAAGGACGGTATCCTGCGAGGGGATATATCCCATTTTCACAAAATAACTCAGGTCGTACTTCCCGGATCCAAAATCCCGGTGATGATATTCCAATTCATTTTTAAGCGCCGCTTCATATCCGAGCGCTACATCAAAATCGCGAATGCCACAATTATATGCCGAAGCCATCAACAAAGCCTGGAAATTGGTCTGAACGCCATTGGCATGCGTACCTGCAGCTTCACCGTCGTGCAGCCAACCGGCATATTTGTAAAAATCAATATTCGATTGAACATAATTGCTTAAAACCTCCGGGTAGGCAAGGGCCCAGAGCTGGCTCAAATTCCAAAACCCTCCCCAAAAGCCATCCGTGTTGACGTGCACGTGTTCGGGCTTCCCATGTTCGTCCAACGGGATCTGTCCGATTTCACCGGTTCGGGTGGGAAATGCGCCGTTGACGTCACTGGATATACCCCGCCCCAGCAAGGCATGATACAGCCCGGTATAGAATTTCAATTTATCCTTTTCGTTTTTTCCTTCTACCTTTATTCTTCCCAGCATCTTCTTCCATGTCAGATGAGCTTGTTTTCTGACCTTGTCAAAATCATTTTCATTTGTCTCGGCATCCAGGTTTAATCTTGCGTTTTCAATACTTGTAAAGGACAATCCGACCTGCATTTCAATGACTTCACCTTCGTTTGTCCGAAATGTTGCGTATAGTCCGTTGTTTATTCCTTCCGTTTTACTCGCACCCTTTTTTACACCGGTATCCGTGAATGCGCCGATTTCAACGGGTTCCTTGCTCAATCTACCTACAAAATACATTTTAACCCGCTTATCGGGATCACAGAATTTGAGATATTCCGGGTAGGTGACAATGGTTCCTTCAATTTCCTTCCCGCCTATCCACCTGGCCGAAGCATCTTCTACTCCGCTACTTTCGCCCTGCTTATGGCCCAAATCAAACAGTATATTCGATCTGTCGGATTTTGGAAAGGTGTACCTGTGGTAGCCAACCCGTTTCGTCGCCGTGAGTTCTGAAAAAATCCCGTAATCCTTCAACAGTACGGAGTAGTATCCGGCCTCTGCGGTTTCCCGTTCTTTTTCAAATCTCGACCGGTATCCCGAATCCGGATCTTCCAGGGTTCCGGGCACCGTTTTAATTGCTCCAACCGTCGGCATGGTTACCAAACCTCCGACCTGGAATTCATGAAAATGTCCGAATCCTTCAATCGAAGTATGTCGGTCATCATATCCGCAGGGCATCCATGCGCCGGGGCTGTTGTAGGCATTTGTGTGCGGCGCAAGTTTCGCCATTCCGAAAGGTAAGGCTGCAGGTGTATAAAAAAACCATCTGCCATGAACCGATCCGATCTGGGGATCGACATATTCGGTCGGGTCAAATTCGGGCGGCCGACTGCAAGAAGCCGCTAAAATAAATGCAAGAAGATAAAAAGCAGATCTATTCATACCTTGTTTCATTAATATACTACACTTTAAAAAATGGATCTCCAAAATTCACTATTCTTTAAACATGAACCTAACAATTTGTAAAAAGAATGATAATCAAAAAAACATTACGTGAATAATAAATCATCGTTAATTCGATTCAAACGGGTTTATATTATCTCTGAAAAATCCTATTTTACGAGAAAAAGTCATGAAATATACAAACAATCAAAACATCCTAGGCCATCGCACCCTGGCCGACGACATCTATTCCTACATCTCCAAAAAAGACATTAACGGGATTGTATCTGTGCTCGATAAAATTAGAACCAAATCCGAATACGATCATTTGTGTAATTCTTTTTTCAGCAAGTACAAGTTTTCCATGTACAACAAAATATGGAATCTGATTCAGCCTAAGGATTATGAAAAAATAAATCTGGTCATGCGAAAAGCAACATGCTAGGCATACATTACATATAAATTCAATCCGAAGAACGAAACTATTCCCACAGCCTCCGTTTTGAAGCTTCCGGTTTCGAATCAATTCCGGGAGGTCGCAAGATTTTAAGCCAGGATATTCAAAGAATTTTTCCGGTCTACGAACAGTCGGACCTGTCTTGCCGGACGGCATTCAAAATCGCTGTCGTACAAGGGTGGTCTTCGAACTCTGACGGATGGACATTGAATCCTTCTGAATTCTTTTTCACTTTTAATATTGAATAATATCCATTCTTTTTCGTATTATTCATTTCTATTTACAGATGCAATGAGCCAGGAATTGTTTAATTCAATTGCGGAAGGATTTTCTTCCGATCCGGATGTGCACCTCGGAAAAATGATGAGTGCTCCCGGATTAAAATTCAAAGACAAGGTATTCGCATTTTTCAATAAAGATGCCATGGGATTCAGGCTTGGCCCAAACTTCGATCCCGAAAAGATGGGAATTAAAAATGCAAAGCTTCTAAGTCCGTTTAAGAAGAAACCCCCGCTCAAGGGCTGGTTTATTATTGACATGTATGAAAGCGACACCTGGAAGATCCTGGCAGAAATGGCCCTGGAATTTACCAAAAAACTAAAATAGAATCATTACAATGAGTACCATTACAAAAAAAACATTCCAATTCCTAAAAGAACTGAAACAGAACAATAACCGGGAGTGGTTCCTGGAAAACAAATCAAGATATGAGGAGGCAAAAAAAGAGTTCGAAACATTTATTGACGCTCTAATTGCTGAAATTTCCAAATTCGATCGATCAATTAGCCATCATACGGCAAAAGATTGCGTATTTCGCATTTACAGGGACGTTCGATTTTCAAAAGATAAATCTCCTTATAAAACACACCTTGGAGCCCACATAACTTCAGCGGCCAAAAAGTCCGAAATTCATTCGCGCGCGGGGTACTATATTCATATAGGTCCGGGTGAATCCATGTTGGCCGGCGGCGCTTATTTACCCCAAGGTCCATGGATCAAAGCAATTCGCCAGGAAATAGCGTACAATGCGGACGACCTGAGAAAGATCATCAACGGAAAAAAATTCAAGGAATATTTTGGAGCAATTGAAGGAGAAAAGCTAAAAAAAGCGCCGAAAGATTACGAAGCGGATCATCCTGAGATCGAGCTGTTGAAATATAAAAGTTTTCTCGCCAGCCACAAATGCAGTGACGGAACCGTTACGTCCAAAGAATTTTTACAGCACAGCGCCGAGGTATTCAAGGCATTATATCCTTTTGATGAATTTCTGAACCGGGCGATTGACTGAACAATCCGCTGAATTCCGATTGATCCGGGCTTGAAAGACTGTCTCAAAAGCGGCTCAGCTCAGTCCGAAAACTCATGGAATTTTTCGGGTCGGGACGCGTTCAAGTCGCGATTCCCCAAATCCGGGCGGTTATCTTACAGAAATTTATCTCCTCACGAATCTCTTTTCATTGAGTTCAATTAGAGCATGTTGCATTGGAAAATATTATTTATGGATCATTATCTATTCATCGTTCTTTTAGTTTCTGCAATTACCCTTTTCATCTCTGTAAGCGCCAATATGAAATTGTCAATGTCATGGTCATCCAAATAATGTGTTTGGCCTGTGTATTGATCAGATAAATCAGAATCAGAAATTTTTGCTTCCAAAATGATCAACATCTACATACAGTTCTAGGGCAGCACTGTCCAATTCAGGTTGTCCTATATTAAATTTATATATCATAATCAAGAATTAAATATTACAAGTCTACTAATTTAATGCAGACTAACTAGCGTCAGAAATTGACAAATAATTTTTCATCCTGTCATAAATGGCAAAAGTTGATGAAGCTTATATGGGAACTTATTATAAAACAAATAGACATAATTCAACGTTAATTTAGACAAATGAGCTATATTTATGGACAAATGTCTTGCATAATGGAAACAGTAGAAATAGAAAAAAAGTTATCTAGAGAATTAACAACTTTTTTGAAGAAGACGGATGCTTACGAATATGTTGAAATCCCCAAAACAATAGATTATAGTGAATTTCTCAAAAATAAACTGTTGTTGGTATTTGCGATCAGAAGTGGGTTGCCTTATTCCATATTTGACCTAATTCAGCATTCAAGCCCTTTCACTCTACATGATTGGTCCGATTTTCTTAACATCTCATATAAGTCTTTACAGCGATACAGAGCACAACAAGTAAGATTTAAGCCAATATATACGGAGAAAATATTTGAGCTCGCTGAGGTGCTTGATGCAGGTGTAGAAGTATTTGGAAGTTTGGATAAACTCAAACAATGGCTGACCACAGAGAATTATTCATTAGGTAATTTAAAACCAATTGAATTGCTAAGAGATTCTTATGGTAAAGAACTGGTATTGGCCGAGCTAACTAGATTAAACCACGGAATTTTAGTTTGATGGAAGTATTCAGGCTTGCCAGGGAAAAACACATGGCAGACCTTTCAGGCAAAGGAGCAGCAATTAAAGGAGCAAGATGGAATAGTGTAGGGACTGAGATCATTTACACAGCAAGCAATAGATCCTTAGCCATGGCAGAGGTTGCCGTACATTTTACTTTAGCAACTTTACCAGACGATTACTACATGATAACAATTTTCATCCCAGATAACACTTCCATAAAAATAGTTCAATTAAAAGATCTTCCACCGAAGAAGTGGAATCAATTTCCTCATAATAAAGACACACAACAATTTGGCGATGTTTTTATTGAAGACAATAAGCACTGCCTTTTAAAAATACCATCTGTAGTTACAAAAGGTGATCACAATATCTTAATAAATCCTTTCCATCCTGAATTCAAAAATGTTAAAATAATTGCACAGGAAAAATTTCCATTTGATGAAAGAATATTCAAATAAGAACCTTTATAAAAATTGATATTCCAAATAAAAGATAGAGGATTTCAGCACACCCATACCGATATTTGAAAATTACAAACAAGAGAAGAATATCATTATTTCATTACTTACCTAAAATTATATTTGAATGTCATAAGCATTGTGAATGGCAGTTTTCCAAGATTCTTATTTTATCTTTTGGATAGTTAAGTGATACTTCCCAATCAGGATTCTATGTTGTCGGTCTGCGGCTTCTTCTTGTTTTGTGCAACGGGACCCTGGAGCCGATTTAAAGCCTTGAGATTTTAATTATTTTTCGATTCTTTTAGTCCTCTGCTATGTTTTTTTAGACGCTTCTTTCAACAGCATCCTAAGTCTTTCTGCGACAATGCGTTCCTCCCCCGGGTTCATCATCCAGGTCGTGATATCGACGGTCTTGTCTCCTCCTTTGGTTTCTATGGAGGGATGACCGTTTTTCAAAGCCTCCCTTATTTCGAAAGGTGTGGCCCCAACCTGACTTTGATCCCAAGTGACCTTCAAAGACGGAACATGATTTGCAACTTCAGGGACGTGAATTTCAGTTTCTACTCCATTCACGGTCTTGGCCTGATCGCTGATAAACTTTATTTGCCTTTCCCATAATTTCCATTCTTGTTCATGATCCAAAGCAATATAGGTCTCCAGAGCCACCAGCATTCCAAGCACCTCCTCCTTATTCACTTTCATGCCTCTGCCGACCGTATCTCCATTTGGCGGAGCGCTGATCCGTGCGGCCTCGATCAGATCCTTTCTTCCGAGAAGCAATCCGGCACTTTGGGGGCCCTTTATACCCTTACCTCCTGAAAAACAGACCAGATCATAGCCCATATCCGTGTACTTCCAAAGATTCTCCACTGGCGGCACATCGGCAGCACAATCATTCATCGTCGGAATATTGTTTTTTTTCCCTATTTCTATGAATTCCTCATGAGCTATTTCACTGTTTTCGCTGTGCGCATTCAAGTACCAAAGCATGGCCGTCTCTTTATTGATCGCCTTTTCCAGCTCCTTTTTGGTTTCTACTTCAACAATTTTTACACCTGTATTTCTCAGGGCATGCGCGTAACCAATATGGTGGGATTTTTGAAGGATGACTTCGGATTTCATTCCACTCAGGTCGTTGGGAATACGCGCAGCCTTTTCCCGGTCCATTCCGGTGAGTACTCCTGCCAGGCCCAGTGTCATTGCGGAAAATGCCCCGGCCGTCACCTGAGCATCCTCACATCCCAAAAGCTCGGATATCCGGACACCGACACGCTCCTGAATATCCTCCAAACGCACATATTGCTTTGAGGCGTAATTTATCGCATCAATGACTTCAGGCCTCATTATGGATCCCGTAAGCGAAGTATACGTTCCCGCGGCATTGATATATGAGCGCAATCCCAGCTCTTTGAAATAATCTCTCCCAAGTGCCGAAACTGAGTTTATGGGTGGTTTGGAAAAAGCATTACCAAATAATCCACCCACAAGTGGCAGGGAAAGCATACCTTTCAGTAAATCTCTTCTTTTGATCATTACATTTGAATTTGTAGATTTTATCAAAACCAGTGTTATGTAAAATTGAAAACGATGTTTTCGTCATTTCGATGTTTAGGAGAAATCTTATTCATCGTCTAAATCAAGGTAGATTTCTCACGACGTTCGAAATAATACTTTACTTCTTACTTAAGGGCTAGTCTAACGCGGCAATACAGTCGATCTCAACCAGAGAATCTCCCGGAACACCACCATAAACCGCAACCGTAGTCCGGACCGGAGGACTGTCGCCAAATCGCCCCCGGTAAACTTCATTCATCCCGTGATAATCTTCCAGATCATGCAAGTAAACGTTGACTTTCAGAACCTTTTCCATCGAAGACCCGTGCTTTACAAGCTCTTTCTCAAGTTCTTTTAAAACATGGTCGGTATGTGCCTTGATGTCTCCCTCAAAATGCGCACCCTTTCCCGCGATGTAAAGTGTATTCCCGTGCTTTACTCCCCCGGAAAACAAAGGCACATCATTATGCTTAACTATACTTTCTTTTAATACTTCTTTTTTTGCGGGTGCAGCCTTGCTCACTCCCCTTCCTACACCAAAAGCCGCTGCAATTGCCAATCCTGCCTTTTTAAATACTGATCTTCTGTTTGTTTTCATTTTCATCATTTTCAAGTGTTAAAAAATATTACCGAACCAATTCATGGTGTTGAATTAGGATTAAAAACTAATTCGGATATGCCTCGCTGTTTAAACCATTAAGGTCCCATACGACGGCGCCGCCCAGAATCGTAAGCTCACAGACCAGTTTTTTGTCGCCGTTAATTCTCTTATTGACCACATCAATATAACCGTATGAACCTTGTTCGAGCCGAAACAGGGAAATATCCGCTGCGGCTCCGACACCGAGATGACCCAGTTGTTCTCTTTTGATAATCTGAGCCGGTTTCCACGTCGATGCTTCAATCACTTCCTGCAGAGATAATCCCAAATTCAATAATTTCGACATTACATTAGCCATGTCCTTCATGCCTCCATTCATACTGCCGGTATGCAAATCGGTACTTATCGAATTGGGTTTAAGCCCCTGAGCGATGGCGGGAACGGCCTGGTCAAACCGGAAGCTCCCTCCTCCGTGACCGACGTCAAAGATTATCCCACGCTTTTGGGCCTCCAACGCAAAATCTTCCAATTTACCGTCTTCATTCACTAACGGTATCCGGCCTTTTACATGCGCATAACAATGCGTAAATATATCTCCGGGCCTCAACTTCTCCATCAGCAACTTTTCAAGAGACAACTCCGGCTGATGGCCTCCAAAATCAATCATTACGGGAATATCCGCCAAAACTCCGGCCTTCACTGTCCGTTCAAGGGGATCCCATTCGGGACCGCTGTAGTGCGCCAGCTTTATACCCACAATATAATCCCTGTATTTTTTAGCTTCTATCGCGGTAAGCTTGGGGTCCATATCCAACAAGTTCTGTTCGATAGCGCCACCTTTCATTCCCGAACCGACAATATTGATAAATGCCAATACCCTGGTATTGGCATGATCGATCGTCTGTTCTTTAAAAATCCTGAAATTCTTCCATCCAGCTCCGCCAGCATCAACCACAGTTGTAACTCCGGCTCGAAACGTAAATCCATCCGGAGGCAGGCTTGTATAGCTGTTACTTATATACGCATCGGGTTTTGTCCCCCAGAATACATGCGCATGAATGTCGATAAGGCCGGGAAATACATACAGTCCTTCGGCATCAACAGTTGATTTCGCGCTTTCGCGGATTTGGGGTGCCACCTTTGCAATCTTACCTTCCTTGATCGCAATGTCCATGTGTTGATCAAAGTTATTTTTTGGATCTATCAGGTGGCCGTTTTTGATTACCAAATCAAATTCCTGCGCAAAAGTTAAAAATCCGTAAAACAAAAAAATCGATGTACCGATTATCCTACGCGTGAAAATGCCATTTGTCATAATTAAAAGTAGGGTTTAAACCTAAATATTTGAAAAATCGTTTACGGTTCCGGTGTGCAGTATCCCATTTACCACGACATGCCACAGATATATGCCTTCTTTTACCGTCTTACCTTCATCATCCTTGTGGTCCCATCCAAGTGTGGCGAGCGCTGATTTTGTTGTTATTGATTTAAAAGACTTAATAATTCTTCCACGGAAATTTTCAATTCTCGACTCAATTACCTGATCTCGCCCCGAATTGTCAAGAAAAACGTTTAGTTGATAACCGGAAGCGCTTTTTCGCACCTCACTCAGCAATGCTTGAGCATGTTGCAGGGATGGTTGTACAAAATCATTGGTATTGGAAGATAGATTGATCTCCTGCAGATTTTGTTGCGACATGCTCCCCAATTCGTGATTTTCCGCTGAAATTCGTAAAAATGAAGCATACGGATGTCCGTCTTCCGTTCTGCCGTCATCGGAGCCGAGGACCGAAAGGCCTCGATTTTTGCGCTCTTCATTTATCATTTTTA
>JAKSDO010000062.1 GCA_022360055.1 Cytophagales bacterium
ACATCGGGGAAATGCCCCCATTGCTCAAAGCCAAATTTTCTTAACAGGCCCGCGCTTCGGTCATTAATATCCAGCAAAATTGCAAGCAAGGTTCGTTTCCCGATTCTATTACAATCCCGGATTATGTGCAAAATGAGCTGTGAGCCGAGGCCAATCCCCTGATACTTTTCATCCAAAAAGAAACTGATTTCAGCAATCGTACGCATTGCCCTTCTCCCTCGGCGATATGGAGAAAGTGTCCCGTATCCGGCAACAAATCCTTCAACCTGAACTACATAGATTGGATAGTTGGTTTCGTCAAATTGAGTAAACCAGCTCAGACGGTCTTCCGCTTTAAACTCATCCAGGTCTCCCGTAGCGCTGCCGGAACGGATCGCCTGATTATAAATCTCGACAATTGAAGGAAGATCGTCTTTTTTGCCAAACCGGATGATCGAGTGAATCTCCATGGAAATTAATCGTCAAGCCGGAATTTTCCCTCTTCCCAAAGCACTATTACGGCCTTCGATGTGTTTGTATTTCTTTGAGAGGCAATGCGAAAGATATCGTTGGTTTTCATTTTTCTGACGATCGATTTTTCAGCAAAACCACAGGCTTTTTGAAAAACAACTTTTCCTCTCCGGGCAACCAGCGCGACAATCCCCGGGACTTTCGTGTTTTCTATCGTTTCTTTGCATATGACATCGATGCGATTGAGTCTTTCTTCAAACATGCCGACAGATGCCGCAGATGCGGGCGAACGTGATGGCGATACATTGAGTGATTTCGTCTGCGCATTGACCGTTGGCGCAAGTGCTAAAAGAAAGGCGGTGATCGGGTTTTTCATCTCTGAAAAGAATGATTTTGGTAAATGTATTGAAATAAACTTCAAAAAACATTCGGGCCGGCTAAATGATCCCAATTATGAAAGTTGCTTTAAATATACGGTTACCAGTATTGAAAATATCAAAAGTCCGATCACTGCAACGGCGATGATCAGGAGCTTTCGCTGTCTTTTTTTCTTCAAAAACAGGTTATATGCTTCTTTCTCATTGAGCTCCCGCAGAGATTCTTCCAGCGCCAATGCGTTGTCTTTCATGTGCTAGTCCCTGGTAAGAAATACCAAAGGCTAAAAACACCGGTCCTTAGCCGAAAGCGAATCGAGCTTTGGCCTCCTTTTTTTGTTGTGTAATTGCCGTATTCAATACCACGCGATACAACCATGTTGAGAATTTTGACTTGTACTTAAAGGATGGAAAGGACTTGCCCAATTGAATTGTAATCTCCTGGAACAGACCTTCTCTTTGCGAGATAAGTATCTCAATAAGTTTACACCCCTACAGTGATTGATACCGTCCGGAACTTTGCTATCAATAAAATCCGATCGTTCGGGATGTGCCAACGTATACCTGATTTTTTTTGACGTTTTTAAAAGTGGGTTGAAAGCATCATTCCATCGAACCGGATAGCCGTACCGGACCGGAATCGAGTATTCCTGTTAGCCGGCCTTGATCTTTGCACTATTTGGATCAATGTAGGTCTCATGAAAACATTTATTATGAATGTCAGGATATTTTACTATTGCGTTTTTGCGGTCATTCTTTCCTCAATCCATGGTTGTGACCCCGGGGTGAAAACGGTAAGGATCGGTATGTGCTCCGATGTGCACCTGCCAACCATGCACGATTCGAAGCGGCGGATTTTGTCTTTTATAGATAGTATGAATATCGCCAAACCCGATTTTATCATTGAGCTTGGAGATTTTGGAATTCCAGGAGAAGAATATAAGCCCTTTTTCGATATCTGGAATTCTTTCAAAGGGCCAAGGTATCATGTGATCGGGAATCATGAAATGGATGGAGGGACCTCTCTAAGGGAAGCTGTTTCGTACAGGAAAATGGAAAATTCGTACTATTCCTTTACCCAAAATGGATTTCATTTTTTGGTTCTTGATGGGAATGATAAAGAATTTCCCGATCAAAAAGGTTACAGAAGCTTCATAGGGGAGGATCAGTTAATTTGGTTACAAAATCAACTTGCCGGTTCTGAATTTCCAATGGTGATTTTTTCACACCAGGGGATTGGTTCGGATCCGGGAATACCCGGGGAACGGTATTCTGTAAAAAACGCAGGGGAAATTAGGGAAATCTTTGAAAGCCATAACCGCGCGCATCCGGAAACCAAGATCATTGCCTGTTTCAACGGGCATACACATCATGATTTCGCCGAGCAGATCAATGGCATTTGGTACATCACCATAAATTCGATGGCCTACAAATGGCTTGGTGAAGAATACGCTTCCGTGAGGTATGGTGATGAGGTGGATAAAAAGTATAAATGGATTAAGTACACTGCTCCCTATAAAGATCCCCTTTATACAGTCGTGGAAATTTCTACCGCCGGTTATATCAGGATCACTGGGAAGCATACCTCATATGAAGGCTTTTCCCCCTGGGATCTGGGCTATCCGGAACATTTAAAAGAATATGTAAAACCACAGATCACCGGGCGTTTGCTTAAGTTCAATATGGATTAGTTACCAATCCTGCATTTTCAGATGATTGAAATCAGCCCATTATGTCCCGGTCCGAAAGTATGGCGACACCGGGGAGCGACAGATGCTCCCGAAAGAATTGTCAAACGGCCTTCCGAAATAAAAGTACATGGTGTTTCAATAGGTTCAGATCGTGGATTTGTACCTGGTTACCTCATGGGATTTACTTTATGGATGAAAAAATGTCGACCGTTGCCCTGGACTTGTTGAGCGTATAGAAATGCAGCCCGGGAGCCCCGTGTTCTAATAATTCCCTACATTGATTAATTGAAAACTCAACTCCGATTTCGTAAGTTTTCAGTAAATCCTCCTGGTATGGTTCCAGTTTTTGAACCAGGTCGCCAGGGATTTTAGATCCGCACATTTGTGTGAATTTCTTGATCTGTTTGAAGTTGGTAATTGGCATGATGCCCGGAATGATCGGTACGGTAATGCCGGCCTTTCGAGTGCGGTTCACGAAGTCAAAATAATAGGAATTATCAAAAAACAATTGCGTTACGACAAAGTCCACTCCTTTATCAACTTTGCACTTGAGGTATTCCACATCTTTATCCGGACTTTCCGATTCGGGATGCGACTCGGGATATCCTGCTGCAGCAATACAAAATCGGTTTTGCCTGGCTACAAACTCAATGAGATCACTGGCAAAATGAAAATCTCCGCCATTGTCGATAAACTTTGTTCCACCTTTTGGAGGATCTCCGCGCAGAAGAATCAGATTTTCAATATTTTTCTCTTCAAAGAAGTCCAGATCGCGCTGTACTTTTTCCTTTGTGGCATTCACGCAGGTATAATGTGCCATAGTCACCAGACCGATTTTGTTGTTGATGTAGTCGATCAGGTTGAAGGAAGCATCCTGGGTCGATCCTCCGGCGCCATAGGTCACGGAAATAAATGAAGGGGATAGCTTCAGGAGCTGGCCGATATTAATGCCGAGTTCCAGTATTGAATTGTATTGTCTCGGTGGGAAAAACTCAAATGAGAAGCTCTTCTCACCGGTATTTAGAATATCTCTTATTTTCACAGTGGTAAAGTTTCCAAAAATTGCAAATTACATAGAATTTATGAGATTATAACATACCTCTGCTTGTCCTGCATCCCTCAAAACAATTTGAAGCCCGGTTTTACCGCCTTATCCGGCTGCACATCGTACAAACTAAATTTCCCGGGATGGTTGTACTATTTGTTCAATAATACCTGCGCATTTTTTCGATAGGCTTTGTATTCCGCAGCTTTTACTGACTTTTTCAGATATTGATTTCCCAGGTCGGTATCTCCTTCTGCTTTGTAGATCCGGCCAAGACCCAAGAAAAGCATACTGTCATAGTGCGGAACCCTGATTTCGTCTTGGGCTCCCAGCACGTCTGCCCTGTTATAATGATGAAGTGCCTGATCCGGATTGTGATCGTATTTTTCCAGGTAAATGCCCATGAAGATTTCTCCAAGGTACGTATAGTAAGCTTTCTCGCTTTCCAATAGCCGATTTATATACGGTAATACATCCGTGTATTGTTCCAGTCTAAGGGAGTTCTCAATATAATTTGAGACATAGTGCAGGTTGTTGGGATATTTATTCTTGAGCAATTTGGAATAATAGAATGCGCTGAACGGATTGTCTTCATAGCGCAGATAAATGTGGAATAAATAGGTAAGACATTCGGCCTGAGTAAACACCGACTTTTCCGACCCGGTTTTCAGCATCTCAATACCTTTTTCCATATCTCCGCTTCTGAAAAACCACAGGAAAGATTTGTAAAATGGATTTTCTTCGGGATATTTTTCTCTGTAATAATTGTAGATTCCGCTGGAAAAAAAGAATTCCGGATTTTCATCCGTGTGCTCAAATCCTATTTTAATGTATTTATATGCGCTTTTTGCTTCTCCCAGGGCCTTAAAACTCTGGCCGTTGTTTACATACAATTGGGCCAGATAGGCATGACAGGCCATTAAAAAGAAACTTGCCTCTACATCATTTTCGTTTTCCTTTAGCATAGCTTCACTTTTCTCAATCCCCTGCAACAAGTAAGATTCAAACGCAGGAAAAGCATCGTGACCTTTCTTGATCGGTTGATGCTTCCAGTTGATATAAAAGGCTTTGAGCAGCAAAATGCCCGGATAGTCTCCCAGGCTTTCATCCAATTCTTCAATGATGATATCTGCGGCTTCGAAATTTAGGTTGTAGATGCTGTCGATGGCCTGGTGTACTTTATTTGCAGCATCCCGGTTTTCCAGAATTCTGTACTGTGCTCCTGCGGGAAAAACGAACCAACAGAAGAGCAGGAGCGTGAGTTGATATTTGTAATATTTGATAAACAATAAATGTTGTTTGATTGCACGAATTTGAAAAAAATTACTTACTTATTCGGTAAATAAAAAATTATGTTTCAGTCCGGGGGAATTATTTAAACAATGCTCAAACTTTTAGACCTTCTTTTTCTATGGTTGCACGTGATGATCATTTTTTTTAATCTGTTCGGATGGGTGTGGCGAAAAACGCGCAGGATGCACCTCGCGGTGGCAGCTACAACATTATTTTCCTGGGTCATCCTCGGAATGAAATATGGCATGGGATATTGCTTTCTTACAGACTGGCACTGGGAAATAAAATATAAGCTCGGAGAGGCAGGTTTGCCTGCTTCTTTTGTCGAATATTTTTTGGAGAATTATATCAATGTTGAGGTTTCGTCCAAAATGATCGATTGGATTACAGGCGCTAGTTTTGCCATGGCGATTGTTGTTTCATTGTACCTGAATTTTTTTTCTGATAAGAAAACGAGAAGTTAACTTACAGATATTCAACAACGTCCTCCAGCGCCATTCCCCGGGATGCTTTAATCAATATCGTCGAATCCGAAAATTTATTATCCTTCAGAAAATCGATGAGTTTTTCCTTTGTAGGCGTGTAGTTGCCGCCTCCGAAGGCTCGGTATGCCAATTCCATGGATGCTCCGCAAAAGAGCGCCTGCTCAATGTTGAGCTCCTTTATTTTTTCTCCGACCCTGGTATGTTCGATGGCTGTATCTTCTCCCAATTCAAACATATCCCCAACGATCGCGACTTTATTCGGGGATTTCATAAGAGCCAGGTTTTCAAGGGCTTTTTCCATGGATGAGGGATTTGCATTGTAAGCATCGAGAATGATCGTGTTGCTCCCTTGTTTCAATATTTGAGATCGATTGTTTACCGGGTTATAATTGGCAATTGCAGCGTATGCTTTTTCTGATGGCACCCTGAAAAACTTTCCGACGCATAGCGCCGTTGCAATATTGTCAAAATTATAGGCTCCGATCAGGTTGGTTTTTATCTGTATTCCGTCTTCAGAGGTCAGCTCGACAAATGGATATGCACCGGTAAATGTGCACCGGTAAAATGCGCCTTCACCGGGATAGAATACAGGCGCCTCGATCCTTTTGCTCATATTCATAAGAATATCCTGGTCTTGATTGATAAATACGATGCCATTGTTTTTTATCAGGAAATCGTACAGCTCGCTTTTTGCCCGGATCACACCTTCGAACCCGCCAAACAATCCGGTATGCGCTTTGCCGATATTCGTGATCAAGCCGTGAGTCGGTCTCGAAATTGAAGAAAGAAATGCAATTTCACCAATATGGTTTGCCCCCATTTCAATTATGGCAATTTCGTGTTTGTCGGTAATTGACAACAGGCTTAATGGGACTCCTATATGATTGTTCAGATTACCCCGGGTAGCGAAAGTCTCGTAGGTTGTACCCAAAACGGCATGCATAAGCTCTTTGGTAGTGGTTTTCCCATTAGAGCCGGTAATGCCTATGATTGGGATGTCGAGACGAGCCCGGTGGGTTTTTGCGAGGTCTTGCAGTGTCGTCAATCCGTCTTCAACGAGTATGGTTTTTCCGGGAACGGAGTATTCCGGATCATCAATAACTATACATGTTGCTCCGCGGTCAAGCGCCTGTCCGGCAAATTTATTGGCATTAAAATTCGGGCCTTTTAAGGCAATAAAAAGATTGCCGTCCGAAATGTTTCTGGTGTCGGTACAAATACCTGTACTTTGAAGAAATTTCTGATAAATTTGTTCGATCATAAATTTTATTAGAGAAAATACGTTTTCTTTTAAACACTAAAAAAATTATTGTTCAAGATATATTGTTTCATTAACAAATGAGATGGTCTAAAGTTATTTTTTAAAATTAAATGCAACGGTTCTTACGGATAATAATAATTCTATTTTTTTATTTTTCTCACTTCAAAGGTTATGGTCAGGTTATATTTGAGACTTTGCATAACATAAAAGTACTCGATGGTGCACAAGAAGTGGAGATGCCCTGGATTGGCGGATTGAATTCATGCCAGTACAACAAAGCAGATCTTGACGGAGACGGAAGGGAAGAATTGATTTTGTATGATCGGAGCGGCGAGGTCTACCTGATATTTAAAACAGAAGGCAGCACAATCATTCCTGCCAACGAGCTAAAAATCTATTTGCCCGATATCCCCCCGGGGTGGATTTTATTTATTGATTACAATGGAGATGGCCGTAAGGATATTTTTTCCAATGGAGATCGCGGAGTGATCGTATTTAAAAATATTGCCGAATCCGGCAAGGCTGCCCAATGGAAAAAGGTGGCGGACCCACTGCTCACTACGGGATTTTCCGGTAAAATAAATTTGATAGCCAATGCGGCCGATGTACCGGCCATCTCTGATATCGATTCCGACGGGGACTATGATATTTTGGTTTATAATTTTGCTATCGGAGGCCACATCAGGTATAATAAAAACCTTAGCATGGAACTATTTGGTCATGCAGATTCATTGGAATATGAGATTAGCACCAGAACCTGGGGAGAGTTCGAAGAATGTGATTGCAACCTTTTTGCATTTAATGGTGAGACCTGTGAAGGTCTGGCCAACGGAAAAGTTATGCACGCGGGAGGGAAGGCCCTGCTGGCTTACGATGATGACGGTGATGGCGATAAAGATCTGCTCGTAGGACATGAACAATGCATTGAGTTGTATTTCTATGAAAATATGGGAGATCCCGACAGTGCATATATGGTTGATTTTTCCAATGAATTCCCAAATGCGGCTAATCCGGCTAATTTCCACGTCTTCCCTGCAGGATTCATGGAGGATCTTGATTTTGATGGTGTAAAAGACCTGGTTGTGACTCCGGGTTTCGGAGAGAACGTTGAATATAAAATTGATTTTGGGCATTCAAACTGGTTTTATAGAAATATCGGATCAAATGAAATTCCGGATTTCGTCTTTGAGCAGGACAACTTTATTCAGGACCGAACGATAGACTTTGGCGAGCATACCGTCCCCGTATTTTCCGACTTAAATGCCGACGGGAGAACGGATTTTTTGTTGGCCTCAAATGGATATTGGAATGGGCAGGTATTTAGCGGGCAGGTAATTGAGTTTCAGAACTCCGGAACTCTTGACAGCCCTTCTTTTGTAGTGAAGAATAAAAATTATCTGGATCTCGCTTCCCTGGAGATCATAAACCCGAAAATAGGTCTTGTAGATTTTGACGGGGATCGCGCAAAAGATTTGACCTATTCCGGGTTTCAGCTACCAAACAAAGTTATATCCTGGGTTTTCATCAACCAGGCGAAGGTGGGAGAACCATTCAGTTTTGATCCGGACCGAAAGCAAAGAATCGATTTGCCGGAAACTACGACCATAAGTGATCATCCGACTTTTTACGATGTCGATCAGGACGGGTACGTAGATTTACTTCTCGGAAAAAGTGCAGGAGCCCTGGAATATCATAAAAACGACGGCGATAATTCCTTTTCGCTGATTGATCCGGCCTACCTCGGTATTGAAAGAGATTTTTCATTGGAGCGGTTAAATTTGGTTGCATCCATCGGGGACCTGGATCTAAATGGCAAGTCCGACCTTATCGCTACCGACAGCCGGGGACTAGGCCGTGTATATTTTGATTTTCAGAGTCAGACAGGTGATTATATTTCGGTTGATTTGGTTCAGAAGAACGAAATATCCGATGAGCTTGAACCGCTTACGTTTGATAAAGTTTCATGGATTACCTCCTCTGATGTTCATAGGCGCGGGAAAGAAAGCCTGATAGCGGGAGGCGCTCGGGGAGGGGTGCAATTTTTCCAAAGTACTTCAATTGATGACGGGAATGGCGGTTCCGATCTCGAAGTAAAAATTTTCCCTAATCCTATTTCCGATCAAACGGGATTGCATATCAATACCGATCAGGACGTCGAGGTTGAGCTCATCTCGATGCTGGGACAGACGATAATTCGTCAATTCCATGTGGAGCGATTTACAAATGCCGTCTTAGATGTAAATCATCTTAGAAATGGTACGTATATATTAAGAGCCAGGGCCGTTACGGGAGCATCAAAATCACTCCTGCTGATGATCCTTAGGTAAGATTTCCTGACCTGGGTCATTCTTTTGCTAAATAGCAAATACCCTTCTTACTTTTGAGAATTTAATTGATTAATTTTGCACCGTTTTTATGGGATCATATATCTGGTATTGCCCTTAAATTAATAATTCGTTAAGATTGACTTTTTCCAGGTAACAGAAAAGTTCAATTCATTTATTTGCATTGACTAAATAATTCGTAACTATTTAAACATTAATTCTTATAAAAATGAAAGAAGCAGTAGCAATTTGTTGCGGTGGCGGTCCTGCCCCGGGTATGAATACCGTCGTAGGTAGTGTAGCTAAAATATTTTTGAGAAACGGATATCGTGTAATTGGTCTGCACGGTGGTTATAGCGGTCTGTTCTCCCAGGAACCTAAAATGATTGATATTGACTTTTTATTCGCAGACGACATTTTTAACCGAGGCGGTTCCGCCTTAAAAATGAGTCGATTCAAGCCAAAAGATTCGGATTTTGAGAATAAGTTCAACTTGAGTTTATTCAAGGACAACAATATCAAATTGCTGGTTACGGTAGGTGGTGACGATACCGCATCCACCGCTAATCGAATAGCAAAATTCATAAAGGCAAAAGGATATGATATGAAAAATATCCATGTGCCAAAAACAATTGATAATGATCTTCCGCTGCCGGATCATACCCCTACTTTCGGATATCAGAGCGCCAAAGAAGCCGGTGTAGCTATTTGCAATACGGTCTATGAAGATGCCAGAACAAGTGAAAACTGGTTTATAGTTTCGGCCATGGGCCGATCTGCCGGCCATCTGGCCGCGGGTATTGGGGGCGCGTGTCATTATCCAATGCTTGTAATACCGGAAATGTTTAATAAAACTGAGATTACCATCGACAAAATCGTAAATCTGGTCATTTCCTGTATGATCAAAAGAAAAATAATTGGCGTCCCGTATGGAGCCGCAATTGTTTCGGAAGGGGTATTCCATGCATTGAGCGATGAGGAAATCAGGAATTCAGGAATAAACTTTACTTACGATGATCACGGACATCCGGAATTGGGTAAAGTATCTAAAGCACATATTTTCAATGAAATGATTGAGAACAAGCTTGCAACAATCAATCTGAATGTAAAGAGCAGACCGGTAGAAGTCGGATATGAAGTGAGGTGCGTGCGACCGATTGGTTATGATTTGGTATACTGCTCATTACTTGGAATTGGAGTGTATGAGCTGTTCAAGCAAGGCGCAACCGGCTGTATGGTATACGTGGGTGCTTCGGGCGAAGCCTCTCCTCTATACCTTGAGGACCTGCAGGGACCGGACGGTAAGATTCCGCCAAGATTAGTTGATATTGAAGGTCATGGAGCCACAACGCTGATCAAAAACAATTTGCAATTCATTGAGCCGGAGGATTATGAAGCCGCAAAAGAATATGTGGATAATCCGGAAGAATACGATTTTTATAAAATTCTTAACTGGTAAGGATTTTTTGTTTCTGGAAAAAATGCATGCCCAAAACGGACATGCATTTTTTTGTCCGTATTTTTGAGTGGGATTGTTCGTATTCATAGGAGATCTCTTTGAAGAGATTTGGCGTTTCTTCGTCATAAAGCAGCTTTTGCCAATGCATTTCATCGAATGAAAAAACTGAACAGATTTTTTCAGCAAGTATTTTCATTCTCAAATACCGAGGCCAGGGGATTTACCGTGCTCTTGATCCTTTGCATAGCGGCGCTTGCCTCGCTTCTATTACCCGGTATTATTCTTAAAGGCAGGAAAGAGGTATGTGTGCAAGACGTCCGAAAATTGGATAGCCTCGTGAACATTCTGGAGAGAAATGTGGAATTATCCCTGGAAAGAGAATTTTTTTATTTCGACCCGAATGTGTTATCTGTAGATAGTCTTATATTATTGGGGATGGATCGAAAGGTTGCTCAACGCCTAAGGAATTATTGTGACAAGGGGGGCAAATTTTTGGTTAAAACAGATGTAAAAAGGATTTACGGGTTTCCCGACCAGCTTTACGATGAACTTAAAAACTACATCGCATTGCCTGATCGTCTGAAAGAAGCTGAACAAAAGACTTCTTTCCCAATCGACATAAATGGTGCAAGTGCAGATCAGCTACGGCAAATACCGGGGAATAATGCACAGATTTCATCAAGGATCGTGGCGTTCCGGGAAGCGCTGGGAGGATTCATATCCGAAGAACAATTTGAAGAAGTTTATAATATTTCTCCTGGCTTTTTGAAAAACCTGAAAGCTTTTACCTTGATAGAAAGTGGCTTTCAGCCGAGGAAGATTAAAATAAATGCGCTTGACAGGGAAGGGCTGGCGAAGCATCCGTACATCTCAGATAAATTGGCGGCGGATATTGTAAGATACCGGGAAGTAAATAATAGAATTGAATCTGAAAAAGTACTTGCCAATTTTAAATCTGTCGATAAAAGTAATTTTAAAAAATTGATTTTATATCTTGACTTTCAATAATCAATTGAGAATGAATGAAGCATATTCTTCAATCTTATCTTCGGAGACTGACCAACCTGACTGCCAACAATAAGTCATTATTTCTGCTAAGGCTTGTCGCAGACCGGTTTATCGACCTTCATGATTTTAACTATCTTTTTAAAAAGTCTTCCTTCGAGATTATTGACAGTTTAATTTGTAAAAAGCCAAGAATAGGTCTTTGTAGTCTCGCTGATAGTCGCGATCAGGAGTCCAACTTGACAAGTAAGAAGCTGAAACGGCTTTCCAGGGTCGAGAGATATATTTTTGAAGAAAGAGGATCGAAAGATTTATACGTTGGCTGGCCTTTTATCAAGGGCAAATTATCCGATGGGACGATGATCCGCTGCCCGCTCATTTTTTTCCCTGTAGAGCTAAGCCTGGAGGAAAACGACTGGTGCCTCAGCATAAGGAAAGATGTTAGCATCACCTTCAATAAATCTTTTTTACTCGCTTATTCCCATTATAATGAAATAAAAATTCCGGAAGAATTTATTGAGCAAACACTTGATGACCTTGAAAAAGACAGTACGGTTTTCAGAACCACCGTCTACAAAATACTAAAAGAGAGCAATGTCGAAGTAAACTTCAACCAGGAGACATTCCTTGATCAGCTAAAGCCGTTCAAGGAATATACGAAGGCAGAATACGATAAAAAGAAGCGCAATGGAGTATTAAAGCTTCATCCGGAAGCAGTGCTTGGGATATTTCCACAAGCCGGATCGTATCTGGTGCCGGATTATCAACATCTTATTGAAGAAGATAGATATGATGATATTGAGGCATTTTTTGCTTCCAGATCGGTCGAAGAAAAAATTGATATTCAAAAACATAGCGCTGATTATTTTCATTTTATTACTCAGGTAAAGGAAGAAGATACATTTACTCCGTTCAAGCTTGATGCTTACCAGGAAAATGCGCTGAAGGCCATTAAACGTGGGAATTCACTTGTCATTCAAGGACCTCCGGGAACGGGCAAGTCACAACTCATATGTAATTTAATAAGTGACTTTATTGCTCGTGGGAAAAGGGTTTTACTGGTTTGTCAAAAGCGTGCGGCATTGGATGTTGTCCATCGCAGATTGCACGAAGCTGACTTTTCGGCATTTACAGCCCTGGTTCACGATTTCAAAAACGACAGAAAGATCATCTTCAATCAAATCAATTCGCAGATTGAGCGATTGTACGATTATCGCATCAAAAACGGAAGTCTTGACACCATTCAATTGGAAAGGAAATTTCTTCAGTCCAGTAGAAGGATCGATCAGATTACGGAAGAATTTGAGGAATTTAAAAAAGTTTTATTCGACGAAGCCGAAGCCGGAGTATCCATAAAAGAATTATACCTGAATAGCGACCGGAATGCTGAGGTTATAAACATTAAACAGGAATACCGCGAATTCCCATACGACGATATCAGTCAATTCGAGACAAAGTTGAAGTCCTACTTTGCCTATCACAAGAAATTCAATAAGGAGGGATATACCTGGAGAAACAGAAAGAGATTTACGGGATATGGGATAGAAGATCTCAGCAAAATGAAGGCCATTTTACGGGAAATACCCTTGTATCAAGATGAGATTTCCAAAAGGGTCGAGGGTTTGCTTGGTTCCGGAATGGAGTTGAAGGTAGCTGAAAAGATCTATGAAGGTAGAGAAAATCTGAAGGAGATGCTCCGGTACCTGAAGGATGACAGCACATTTATAAAGTTCAAACACATCATCAAATCCAGGGACACCACACCGGAAAGCTTGCCCGATCTATTATGGCTTTCGACAATGCGTCGGACTTTAATGGGTTGTTTCGATAGCCCGGGGCCGGAAATAAGCCTGAACACCGGTGAGCTGGGGGAATTTCAGGAAGCTCTGAGAAAAAAGATGCAAGCCCGTAAGAACATATTCGCAAATATCAAATGGTATTTCTTCTCCAAAGATAAGGCCTGGATTAAAAAAGTGCTCACCTCCAATAATCTCAGGAGAAAAGGGAGCGATTACCGGATACTGGAAAAGATGGTGGACTACCGGCTTAATCTCGAACACAATATGACGAAAATTGCAGGTACGAAGTGGCTGACGGCCGTGCCGGAATTCTATTTAAAGGATGTGTTTGACAAATGGTTTGTAGAAGAAAAGGATGCGGTATCAGCTTATCTCATATTTGACCACTACCGGAATTTTAAGGAATACTTTAATACTTCAAGTCTGGGCAGGGAGCAATTTATTGAAAAAGTAAATGAGCTGTATGAGTTGGTGATCGATATTCCAAATAAGATGGATCAATGGAGGATTTACTTCAGGGACGCCAGAATAGAAGTTATTCTTGCGGATTCCAGGCTAAATGCTAAAATGATCTCTTCGCTTGATGCAGATTTCGAAGCGCTTTGTGATTTTGATAATTTAAAGAGTGCATTGGAGGATTCCGAACGCGGGGTCATAGACAAATTACTGGATTTGCGGGAGTACGAATCGGAGGAGGAAATCACCGCAGTTTTCAAAAACAGTTTGCAATTGGCATGGATTGAGCATATTGAGACAAAGTATCCGATTTTAAGATCAATAAACTCATTCAAATTTGACCGGATGCAGCATGAACTTCAGGAGGCAGTAAAAGAAAAACTGAAGGTCAGCAAGGAAATAGCTCTGCTGAGAGCCAGAGAGCGCACCTATGACCGTATTGAATTTAACCGGCTCAATAATATGATCACCTATCGCGATTTGGCGCACCAGGTTACGAAAAAGCGACAGATTTGGCCAATAAGAAAAGTAATTCATCAATTTGAAAAAGAAGTATTTGACCTTGTCCCATGCTGGATGGCCAGTCCGGAAGCTGTTTCTGCAATATTTCCCATGGAGCAGCTATTTGATCTCGTGATTTTTGATGAGGCTTCTCAGTGTTTTTCAGAGGAAGGGATACCGGCCATGTACCGCGGAAAGCAGGTTGTAATTACTGGCGACAGGATGCAGCTTAGTCCTTTTGATCTGTATAAAGTTCGGTGGGAAGAGGAGCCGGACGAAGATTCGGACCCGTCGCTCGAGGTCGATTCCCTGCTCGATCTTGCCGGTAAATATCTGATGCAAGTGCAGTTGAGAGGGCACTACCGAAGTCAATCGCTTGATTTAATCGAGTTCTCCAATCAGCATTTTTATAGCGGCAACCTCACCTTGTTGCCCGATCGGGCAATATTGGAAGAGCGTAATCCTGCCATTCGATATATCAAAACAAATGGTATTTGGTCAAATCAAATCAATGAAAAAGAGGCGTTTAAAGTTGTTGAAATTCTTGAAGAGCTCATAAAGAATCAACCCGGTAAGAGCGTTGGAATTGTCACCTTCAATTCCAGGCAGCAGGGTCATATACTAGACGTACTGGAACATCAATCGGCGAAAAAGGGGTTTGATATTCCGGGAGATCTATTCGTAAAAAATATTGAGAATGTGCAGGGAGATGAGCGGGATATTATCATTTTTTCCATCGCCTATGCCCCGGATGAAACGGGAAAAATGAATCACCAGTTCGGTAGCCTCAATGTACAAAAAGGTGAGAATAGATTGAACGTGGCAATTACACGGGCTAAGGAAAAGGTGATCATCGTTGCGAGTATCTTGCCTTCACAACTCAAAGTGGATGATGCCAAGAATGAAGGCCCCAAACTATTAAAAAGCTACCTGGAATTTGCACAGAATGTATCAAAAGGAGACTTTAAGCCTGCACCGAAACCCAATAAGGAGCACCGCGTAGAATGGTATCTTAAAAATAAAATTCAATGTATGGAATTCGGGCAGAATGTGGATTTTGAAATAATCGAAGAGATGCCCTTCACGGACCTTACCGTCAAGGCCGGTGAAAAATATCTGGGATTAATCCTCACGGATGATGATTTGTATTATCAAAGCATTTCAATCAAGGACAAGCATATTTATACACCTTTTACACTTTCGGCTAAAAAATGGAAATTTGTCGGCATTCACAGCAGGGACTACTGGCACGATAAGGAAGCGGTAAAAGAAAGACTAATCCGGTTTGCCCCGGTTGACAAATCCTGATTCGGAGTATTCCACCCGAAGTCCCACAGCAAGTATCTCGGGAAGGCTGTCTTGCCGCATGAATTGGTCAATCCTCAATTGATATTTCCCGGGGTTGCCAAAGGTATAATGCTCCAAAAATTTTCTTTCAACGTCAAAAAGGTCACCGATACCCTTACCGAGCGGGATTCCGGTTATCGGATTAAAAAGCTGGATATTCTTTAATTCTTTGGACAATAATCTTCCGGTAGAATCCTCCAGATAATATTGCAGATAAATGTTTTGATACTGGTATTTTGCTGAATTCCTGATATTAAAAAGAAGGTCGTAGGATCTGTCGGTATCCTTAATTTCAAATTCGAATTCCGCCGGATTATTAAATATCCAATACCCTTCCGAAAAATCTTTCTTACCTTCGTAAACTCTCTGTTTGTCGCATCCAGTGATAAAAAAAAGTAATAATGGAAGGGTCCAAGCCGGTACAGCTCTCATGTTATTGCTGGCTTTTTTTGTTTTTGTTTCTAAACTTCCTGTTTTTTCTTCGCTTTTTATTCTTTGATCTTTTTTGAAATTTCTTGTCCAGTTTTTCAAGATCGCTGTTTAATGCCTCAGACACCTCATCTTTTGCTTCTATGTCGTCCTCTCTTAAAGTTGCCGGTTTCTTACCCTCTTCATTCAGCCGGATAATTTCTTTGACGCGATCGGTTGGGATGGATATCCATGAGTTTTCGTTATCGTAGCCAAACCACATGATTTTTTTAAATATATCCGTCTTTTGCAGTTTGGCCTGACCTTTACTCGTTATCAATGGTTTTTTCAACTCCGGGATATCTTTGAGCGCGTCCATGTAGGTGTCAAGCTCATAATTCAGGCAGCACTTCAAACGGCCACATTGTCCGGATAATTTGCTGGGATTAAGCGATAGATTTTGATATCGCGCCGAAGTTGTCGTTACGCTCTTAAAATCCGTTAGCCAGGTAGAACAGCATAATTCACGTCCGCACGAACCAATCCCTCCAAGTCGGCTTGCCTCCTGGCGCAAGCTAATCTGTCTCATTTCAACCCGGATTCTAAATTCTGAAGCCAGTTTTTTAATGAGCTCCCGAAAATCGACCCGATCGTCCGCAGAGTAGTAAAATGTCGCTTTTGTTCCATCAGCCTGATACTCGACATCGGTGAGCTTCATGTTTAATTTCTGTTCTGCAATGATCTCGCGGGTTCTGTGCAAGGTCGGCTGTTCCTTTTTTTTTACCTCTTCAAATTTCTGAAGATCCTTTTCCGTGGCCAATCGATATACGGAGCGTATCTGATCGTCATTTTCAACCTTTTTCTTGAACATTTGCAGCCGCACCAATTCACCTTGAAGCGCTACAAAACCCATGTGATGACCATTGGGCACATCCACAATTACGGCATCTCCATTGTATAGAGGATACTTATTAACATTTCTGAAAAAATCCTTCTTACCATTCTTGAACCTCACTTCCACTACGTCAAATTGCTCGTCCAGTGGAAGGTCCATATCGATCAGCCAGTCAAAAGAATTGAGTTTGTTACAACCTCCTGTACCGCAAACTCCATTGTTCTTACAGCCCTTTACGTTCGATTTATCACCACTATTGCAAGTACCGCACACAGACATTTATCTCCAGTAAGTAGTTTATGAATTAGTGAAATTGGCATCCAAATTAACACTTTAAGGCGATATTAAAAAAGAATTATTCCATGCTCATCAGATCATGGCCTATATCTTTTCTGAAATAGACGTTATTCCAGTGAATATTCGACACCAGATTGTACGACCGGTCCAAGGCCTCCTGCATGTTATCTCCCAGCCCGGTAACTGCCAGCACCCTGCCACCGTTCGTCACAATATCATTTCCGGATCTTTTGGTTCCTGCGTGAAATACAATGCTATGATCAGACGGTGTTGCCAAGCCATTGATAATTTCTCCTTTGTCGTATGTATCCGGATATCCCCCGGCTACCATAACCACGGTGGAAGCGGTTTTCGGATCAATATCCAATGCATACTCCGACAATTTCCCATCTGCGGTCGCTTCCATCAAATCGATAAGATCGTTGTTAATTCTTGGCATAACTACCTGTGTTTCCGGATCACCCATTCGTACATTATATTCAATTACGTACGGGTCACCATGCACATTCATTAGTCCTATAAAAATAAAACCCTGGTAGTCGATATGCTCTTTCTTCAAACCTTCGACCGTCGGGATGATAATGCGTTTTTCGACTTTTTCAAGAAAATCTCCCTGAGCAAAATTTACCGGAGATATACTTCCCATACCACCGGTATTTGGTCCCGTATTATTTTCACCTATGGGTTTATAATCTTTTGCTTCCGGTAAAATCTTGTATGATTTTCCATCGGTCAATACAAATACGGAAAGCTCAATTCCGGAAAGAAACTCTTCGATGACGACCCGGTGACTCGCGGATCCGAACATGCTTTTGGTCAGCATTTTGTCAAGGGTTGAGTTTGCTTCTTTCAGATTTTTGCAGATAATTACTCCCTTGCCCGCCGCGAGCCCGTCGGCCTTGAGTACAATAGGCATCTTTACGGTTTTCAGATACTCTACCGCCTCGGCTAAGGCCTCTTTTGTAAATGTTTTGGAGGCCGCAGTCGGAATCCCATGTTTTTGCATAAACCTTTTTGCGTAGTCTTTACTCCCCTCCAGTTGAGCTCCTTCTTTTCCGGGGCCGACTATTTTCAATTTTTCCAATTTCTCATGACTTAACAAATAATCCCTTATGCCGTCTACGAGTGGAACTTCAGGGCCGACGACCACAAGTTCGATTTCCTTTTCCAGTATCAGGTTCTTGATGCCTTCAAAATCTCCTGCGTCGATTGGCACATTTTGTGCGACACTACCGGTCCCAGCATTGCCGGGGGCAATATAAAGGTTTTGACATTTTTTACTTTGGCTTAATTTCCATGCAAGCGTGTGCTCTCGCCCACCGGATCCAACTACTAATATGTTCATGTATAGTGGTTAATAAATTAAAAAATCAATTTGCGTGGTCCGACAAAAACTTGACCCTCAATAGCCGAAGATCCTCTTCGTCATATTCCTCCTCTCCAAGTTCATCCAGGGCATCGGATATTCTGTCCGATGGCGCATTCATAAAATAATCGTAAGCGTCTTCCTGTTTTTCCGGCTCGAGCATGTTTTCGATATAATAATCGAGATTGAGCTTGGTCCCTGAATAACAGATGTTTTCAATCTCATCGATGAGCTCCGAAAACGTCAAACCCTTGGCATCGGCAATTTCCTGCAGATCAATTTTTCTGTCGATTTGTTGAATTATGAATATCTTGGTCTTTGACTTGTTTATGGCAGACTTTATGACAACATCGGAGGCTGTGATGATATCATTTTCATCTACGTATTCCTGAATCAGATCCAGAAACGGTTTGCCGAATTTTGTGATTTTACCCATTCCGACGCCATTGATCTTGGCGAGCTCTTCCTTTGTCGTTGGATAGACCGTAGCCATTTCTTCCAGTGAAGGATCCTGGAATATGACATATGGCGGTAAATTTTTCTTTCTTGCGACATCCTTTCTCAGCTTCTTCAACAGATCAAAAAGATGCTCATCGTACGATTTTGTAACAATGTGGGGTTCATTGTCTTCCTTCTCAATGAGGCTTTCGAAATCCTTATCTTTTACGAGGGTAATTGACTTGGGATGTTTGAGAAATTCTTCTCCCAGACGGGTTATTTTTAAAACACCTATGCTTTCCAGATCTTTTTCCAGATAATGATGCAGTAACGTCTGGCGAATAACAGAACTCCAAAACTCCTCCTTATCATCTTTTCCGTTTCCAAAGATGGGCAATCTATTGTGCTTGTAGCTTTTGACGTGCGGATTCTCCACGCCGCGAATGACGTCGGAAGTATGCTTGAGGCCAAATCGCTGGTCGGTTTGCTTTACAGCCTCCAGTACCGTAACGACATGGTTTTTCCCTTCGTATGTTTCCGGCGGATATTTACATACGTCGCACCACATGGTCTTACCACAATTTGACTCATCGTATTTTTCTCCGAAATAGTGGAGCAATTGTTTCCTGCGGCAGACGGACGATTCTGCATACATCGACATTTCGTCGAGAAGCAATTTGGCGTTTTCTCGCTCCGTAACCGTCTTGTCCTTCTGGAATTTCTCCAGTTTCAGCACATCCTTGTACCGGTAAAACAATATACAATTGCCTTCCAGCCCATCCCTGCCGGACCTTCCGGTTTCCTGGTAATAGCCTTCGAGAGATTTGGGCGTATCGTAATGAATAACAAACCGTACATCGGGCTTATCGATGCCCATTCCGAATGCTATGGTAGCAACGATTACTTCAACCTCTTCATTCAGAAAATCATCCTGATTTTTAACCCTTACCGAGGGTTCTAGACCGGCGTGGTAAGGAGCGGCTTTTACATCATTTACTTTGAGGAATTCAGCGATTTCCTCAACCTTTTTTCTACTCAAACAATAGACGATGCCCGACTTATGCCTGTGGTCTTTAATAAATTTGATGAGCTGCTTTTTGGCGTGCACCTTGGGACGTACTTCATAGTACAAATTCTGCCGGTTAAATGAAGATATAAATACATCTGCATCGTCCATTACAAGGTTTTTCTTGATGTCGAGCTGAACTTTCGGGGTTGCGGTAGCGGTGAGCGCAATTAGCGGCAGGTCGCCGATTGCATCAAGAATGCTTTTTATGCGCCTGTACTCCGGCCTAAAATCATGTCCCCATTCCGAAATGCAATGGGCTTCATCTACTGCGGCAAATGAAATTTTTGCCTGCTTTAGGAACTCTATATTCTCCTCCTTCGTCAACGATTCAGGTGCTACGTAGAGCAACTTGATATCCCCGGAAAGCGTTTCTTTTTTTACCCTTGTCATTTCGCCTTTGGTTAACGTGGAGTTCAGAAATCTTGCATTTACCCCAAAAGCATTTAGTTGGTCCACCTGATTTTTCATCAGAGCAATAAGAGGTGAGATCACAATAGCAGTTCCTTCCTTCATCAATGCGGGTAATTGATAGCATAAGGATTTACCCGCTCCCGTCGGCATTATAACAAAAGTATTTTTGCCCTCCATCACGTTCCTGATTACCACCTCCTGATTTCCCCGGAATTGTGAGAACCCAAATACTTCTTTAAGTTTTTCTCTTAATTTATCCAATTTTCAAATTCTCTTAATAATTCTTCTGACCATTAACTTAAAATTAATGGCATATAAAAATTAATAGATTATTACGACTTTTAAAAAAATTATTCATTGGGATTTTAAAATTAGCATCTATTTCCCTCAAAGCAGATCCAGCATCTGAATTCAAAAAATAATTGTGTAAATATTATTTGATAATACGACTACTAATTTTAAATAGTTCCGTTATAATAGTTAAGCCATTCCGAAGAATGGCTGTGTAAAATTAACTTCATTTTTTTGAAAATTGCACGAATAATTCAATAATTTGTCTGAAAATTTCAATCAATGTTTCGTCTCGATTTTTAATATTTATTATAAAAGCTATGAATGACAACCAGAACACATTTGTTATAATTATGGCAGGAGGAGTTGGTAGCAGATTTTGGCCATACAGCAGGAGATCTCACCCTAAGCAATTCCTTGATGTATTGGGCGTAGGTAAATCATTACTTCAATTGACCTATCACAGATTTTTGCCGATTTGTAAAAAGGAGCATGTCTACATCGTATCTAATGAAGCGTATTACGATTTAATAAGGGAACAATTACCTGATTTAACGGACGAGCAAATATTATTAGAGCCCAACAGAAGAAATACCGCACCGTGTATCGCCTATGCCAGCTATAAAATAGCAAGTAAAAATCCGGATGCCACAACTATAGTTACACCTGCCGATCATGCCATCTTTATGGAAGATGAGTTCGTAAGGACTTGCAGGGTCGCTCTTGATTTTGTCCAGGAAGATAATCGACTGGTTACGATTGGCATAAAGCCGAGCAGGCCAGAAACCGGGTACGGCTACATCCAATATACGCACGATTCTGATGATGGCGAAGTAAAAAAAGTAAAGACGTTTACCGAAAAGCCTCAGTTGGAATTGGCCAAAGCATTTTTTGAAAGTGGAGATTTTGTGTGGAATGCGGGTATATTTATTTGGAAAACGAAAAGCGTAATTGGAGAATTTGAGAAGTATCTGCCAGAAATATCCGAAACATTCAGCAGCATTTCGGAACAATACTACACCGATGATGAAAAGGAAAAAATAGCCTGGGCCTACGCCAGGACAAAGGCCATTTCCATCGACTACGGGATTATGGAAAAGGCTGAAAATGTGTTTGTCGTCCCCGGGGAATTCGGCTGGTCCGATCTTGGATCCTGGAGTTCATTACACGAATACCACGAGAAAGATGAAAACAATAATGTAGTAGATGGCAATGCCATATTGTATTCCAGCAATGAATGTATTGTCCGAACCCCGAAAGATAAGCTGGTCGTGGTTCAGGGACTGGAAGGCTACCTTGTTGCGGATTGTGACGATGTGTTGATGATTTGCAAAAAGGATGACGAGAAAAAGATCAGAAGTATCGTAAACGATGTAAAAAGTATAAAGGGAGAAAAGTATATTTGATTTTCATCCGTTTATATTTTTATAGTTTGCTGACACCCGGAGAAATATAATCATGCTCGTGTGTGTCTTGAAAATGCTCCGGTCCTACCGGTTTCATCCTGAAGGGTTTCCGGAATAATTTCTTTGTCTCAATACTTCATAAAGTACGATACCCGTAGATACGGAAACGTTGAGTGATTCTATTTTACCATTCATTGGTATTTTCACCAGTTCATCGCATAGTTTGAGATATTCCCCGGAAATACCATTTTCCTCAGATCCCATAATTATTGCTATTGGTCCATGCAGCGATGATCCGTAGATTAAACGGTTGGTTTTTTCGGTGCATCCGATTACCCGGATACCGGAAGTTTTTAAATAGTTTATGGTATTCTTTAGATTTTCTTCACGACAAACAGGGAGCAGATTTAGCGCACCTGCGGAAGTTTTCATCGCATCGCCTCCAACAAGCGCACCGCCACGGCTAGGAATCACGATAGCGTCGGCTCCGGCGCATTCCATTGTCCTGGCAATCGCTCCAAAATTCCTGACGTCTGTGATCCGGTCCAGTATTACCAGCAAAGGATCTCTCCCTTTGGAAAACGCCTGTTCGATAATATGATCGAGCGCATGGAAATGAATCGGAGAAATATAAGAAATTACACCCTGATGGTTTCTCCTCGTAAACCGGTTAAGTTTTTCAAGCGGGACCCTTACATATGGAATTTTATGCGCTTTAATCTTACCGGTGAGCTCTTTGATCAGATCATTATTGAGATTCTTTTGTATCAGTACCTTTTCTATTTCTTTACCCGCATCAATCGCCTCGATGACCGCCCTGCTCCCAAAAATGAAATTATTGCCTTTAACTCCAATTTCAGTCTTTCCATGGTTTACTTTTTCCCGTTCCTCCATTTTTCTACAGACTTGAACCAGTTTTTATCATAATTCTTTTTACGTAAAAGTGTATAATGCTGATCTGTAAATATGTTTTTCACCTTGTAAAATGAAAACCGGATTACCGGCATGGTCAAGTCTCGGTTGTATACCCAATCAATTATTTCCTCGGATTTATATACATCGTTTGGCGGACCATAAATAATATAGATCATGCCCATATCGCTTTTCCAGCCCTCTTCAAAATTGGTAAATAAAAAGTTCGCTGCCTCGACACGCTCGTAAAAATTCTTAACGGTCAAGGTTGCCAGCGAGGGGATTTTGACCAATTTTATCCAATAGTCCTCAAAGGCTTGTTGCGGGCTGGGAGCGCTCCTTATGGCTTCTGTCTCGGTCCTGGTAGAGATATACATTAATGGATCCAGTACGCTGTCAAATGTTTTCACAAGCGGATAAAACTGATCCTGTACCCTGATGCTTATTCCATTGGCAGAGCTGCTGTCTTTTTGAAAGAAATACAATCCTTCATTTTTCAGATCAAACGGTTCGTCGATACGAACTGTAAAAACAGAATCGATGATAAGTTCCTTGGCGATTCCGTTGTCTTCAATGATCATTGGAGGGACAGCAGCATCAAAATACTGAGCATAATAGTAGACGTAAACCGGGCCATCAAAGTCATTTATGCTTTTTACCTGTATCGTCTGCCGGTTGTTCACAAATGGTTGCAGATGCGGGGTCTCTCCGCTATCGTCGTATAAAATAAGTCCGTCAGAAGAAAAATTGTAATCATCGATAAATGGAATATCATATACATGATCAATGCCGGTATTCCTGTTGATGATTTTTATGATCGCCAGATCCGTCTTTTGATTATAAGGTAATTTAAAGAACGTATAAATTTTGTTCGATTTAATGGAAACAATATTATCTTGAATGGTCAGGGTATCAGACTCCTGAATATCCAGGGTATGATAACTTTCGTGAAGTTCATACATAAAGTCATAATCCTCATATTTTTTGCCTTTATTGAATGATATTTCCAAATAGATGCTTGCGGTATCTTCTTCAAAAAAAACATGATGCCTCACATGAACTTCGTTGTTTATATCATTCCAGTAGCTGATGTTTTCGTCAATAAATATCTTCTGGCCGTCAACCTTCTGAAATGAAATAAGTGATAATGCTAAAATAAATAAGAAAAAAGTCCGATTGTCAATATTCATTTGTCTTGAATGGGTTTAATAAAACTACCCTTAATTCTGGTGAGCAATTAAACTAATTTATTTTATTAAATGATTGAATTACTAACTAATCTTAGATTAGAGTTGTACATTATGTTGTGCCAATATAAGTTATACCACAAACACGTAACCACAAATAGACGGGGTAGATACACAACTTACACACAATCAATTAATAATAAGCAATGCTACTAAAAACCCTTTCATATTGCAACGTTTAAGGCTGCAGATTTATTACCTGCCTTTTGATTGAGGCCTTTGGAAATATCCATGTACCAGGACGTAAACCCGACAGGATGTTTTTGATATCAGGTATTGCCACTATAGGTAGTAGTGGTGATGGCGGTGAACCTGATGAGCCTTCGGCTGGTGTACTTCCAAAATAGCTAATTGTCTTTTGAACCAGCAGCAGCCCTGTCTCCTTCACATCATCTTTGAGCTCCTTTATCATTAGGTTTTGATCCTGGATGGTGTGTCGGTCTGGCAGGATGTTTGCTTTCAAGCGATGACGAACACCGCAAGCCCGAAAGTGTCGAACATTTTTGTATTTAAATGAGATTGCAATATCCAATGACAACTTGGGAATCTCCATCTTCTGGGTGGAGATCTTTTAATCGACAACGTATGGCAAAGAAGATGAATTTAATACTTACGTTTGATTAT
>JAKSDO010000079.1 GCA_022360055.1 Cytophagales bacterium
TTATTGGTAGCCCCCTTCTTAAAATTCTAATTTTCTATAGTATGTCGCCCGGTTTTACTGCATTTGGGTTCTTAGATAGCGAGTTATTTAACTCGGTTGTTTACCAGCATGAGTTGGTCTTGATGAAACAGGCCATTTGCTCCTACAACTGCTTTGCCGGTCAGATAAAGGATTCGGCCGTCTTTTGCATCTATGAACAGTGTTTTTCCTCTTCTTTGGGCGCCAGCAGGAATGACCCATGCATAAGCGTAATTACCGTTTTTTTCAAGTACATACTTTTCATGCCGGGTGTAGTGCGGGATTTCAAAGCTCCAACCTATCAAACCGTTACAGTTTTGAGTAAATGTATTAAACTTCCAAATACCACATCACACCGCATTACGTATATTTTTTGTGCTCTGTTTTTTTTAAAAGTTCATCGTCATTTTTATTGGAACAATAATCTTCTTGTTTTGATCCAGATAGACCCAACGTTTTGAGTCGTCCTTCAAATAGTTTTCGATGATTTCTTCAGTTCCATAACCAATCGGATCTGAGAATGATATAGAATCTATTTTACTTTCAGGATTCAATATAATCTCAACTTTCGTGTCAATACTAAATCTATTTGTACCTGGAGTATTTAATTCTGTTGGAATCGGGATTGCTTGATTCAATTCATAGGAAAGTGCTGAAAACCCACCCACAAATTGAGATTGATTCGGGGTTTCTGTATAAATCAATTCCTTCTTTGTATGATCATAAATTTGAGTTGTATCACCTAGATGATTAAAGTAAGTCCACAAACCTACTTTTTGATCGTTATCATAGTATCCGGTGTTTTTGAGAGTTCCATCATAAGACCGTCCGTAATATTTTTCAGTCCATTTTCCGACACGTTTGCCTTGATTATATTCACCTTCCAAAAGTAATTCATTTCCAGACCATGCCTTAATGACATATTTCCCGTGTTTGATTGAAGGATTGTCTTTAATTACATAGAAAATAGCCTTACCATTTCTGGTATTTTCTTTCAATTTCTTAAGTTTTATATCTTGGCAAACTACGTTGCTCGATATTAGGAATGTGATAAGTATTAAACAATGTGTTTTCATTTAGATGTCATTAGTATTAAATAGAGCACAACGGCCCGGCTAGCATGCGCAGCTTAGGCCAGCGTGCTGGCCTTTGCGGGGCTATGGATGCTCGCCATTGTGCCTGTTGCACAATGCATTTTTCATTTTAATTATGACTCAATATAATCGATTCTGAGATGACCTTAAAATTGAAGGCGAGAACTTGTGCTTGAGTTTTCCATTCGCTCAAATAAGCTTAAAATCCTCCATATATCTTGAAATAATTCAAAACATAAGTTTCCTGCATCTTTTGCCATGCTTTCCAGCATTTTTCTATCAAATTTCAGGTATTTCTTCAAATTATAAGCCATCGCCGCCAACAGCATATTCTTATTAGCTTGTCTTATGCCGATGGTGTTCATTTTTCGCATCCCCAAATGTTCGATCAACGTGCCAAAGACGGGCTCTACTGTCGATTGACGCAATGCTTTCATCTTCCTACCCATCCTTGTCTTTGATCTGACGATAGCTCGTTCATATTCTGCCATATAATAGGTGATGGCGATCTTTTTCTCTTTAGACTTACCCAGACAGGCTGTTTTTATGGGACATCCCTTACAATCCCCTCTCCTAGTAAAATAGTGCTTTTGCTTATTCCCTTTATTGAAACCAATTTTCCTGAAGGTCACCCGCTTTCCTTCCGCACATTCCCAATAATCGCCTTCTTGGTGATAGGTAAATCCTTCCGGGCCTCCTTTGTATGTGCCATGGGGAGGTATATGCGAATCAATCCCTTTTCGCTCCAAAAAGGCGAGGTTCTCTCCACTGCTATATCCTGCATCGGTTGCTAGATTCTTCCAATCTAATCCATTGTTTTGCAGCCTTGATTTCAATGGGTATACAATCGATGCCAGGCATTGATTATCTGCTTTATCGGCATAGTCGGCATGAATATGCGTGATCACATGATGGGCCGAGTCAACAGCCATCTGGCTGAAGAAGTTCAGCTTTCTTGCTTTCACTGGTTTTACTGATACCCTGGCATCGGGATCCGTAGGACTATAATGTGTTTTATTGGAAGTATACTTACTTTTCTTTGAACTGGCTCCCGGATGCTGGTTCTGGTCTTTACGCCATTTTTCCTGAGTGGTTCTCAAATCCCTGATCTCTTCTTTGGAGGCAGTGATCGTTTGTTGATTTCCCGAAGCTTTGTTGGTTTTCACTGGCCTGTCTGCCTGACTCAAGATCCGAACCTTCTTCAGATGATCTTCCAGCGATTCTTCGGGTACTTTCAACTCCAGGCTTTCCATTGAAGCATTGGCTTTGATCATGGCTGAATCAATGGCTTGAGTATGTCCGGCTACCATACCTTTATCGACGCACAAAGTGAAAATCTTATTAAACACTTCTTCAAATACCGGTTCAGGAAATAACTGTCTTGTACGGCTGATGGTGCTATGCCAGGGTAATTCTTCATCGATGTTGTAATCCAGAAAAAATAGAATATCAAGCCTCATGGAACAATGCTCTATGAGCTGTCTGTCACTAATGATATTCTCTAAGTAGCCAACCAGACATATCTTATAGAAGACAACTGGATCAATCGACTTCTGACCACATTTGCCATAATATGATTCAGTGAGTTTATACAGAAAGTGAAAATCAATGGAACGTTTCAGTCGTCTGTAAAAGCTGTTTTCAGGAACCCGGTCGGCCAGGTGAAAGGTGTTGAACAGCCTCGGTGATAGTGCTTTTTTCCTTGCAAGAGTTTATTTTAATATACTAAAAATCAAGGACAAATGCACAAATTATTTGCCTTCAGGAGTTGTGCAACAGCTACCATTGTTGTTCGTTTATTTTATTTAATTAGTTTGCAAATATTAAGGTACTCCAGGGAAGAAACATATAATTTATCTTCATACAAATCGCCCGAAACCAAAGAATTAACATTAATTTCACCCATATTGTCTTTTGGATTTAAGGGCACCTCATATGTCAATTCCATTTTCTGCAAGTCATAAATGAGAAGTTTTTTCTTTTGCTTTGGACGCACAACCAAGAATTTTTTGTTTGCACTAAAGGATCTTTTTCCTCTCTCGATTTCTATGTTTTTTATTAGTTGATTCTGGCTATCGATTTTTGATAGTATGCTAAATTCATATTCTGGACCACTTTTCATTCTTGTTCGACTACCTCCCGTAGTATAGCAATATTTAAAGCCGTTAATTTTAACCATACCAATTATGTTCAACCATTCAAGCACTGGATATTGATGGTTGAAATAAGTTTTTGGGTAAAAATTTGGATTTAAGTCTTGAATATTATCCCACTTTAATTCCACTTCCCCTCCGTCTAATTTGAATTCAGGCAACTGTGATATAGTCCAGTACCTAGCAA
>JAKSDO010000149.1 GCA_022360055.1 Cytophagales bacterium
AGAAATGGCGCATCGGTTTCAGTAGGTCACAGCATGTCTTTGCCCGGTGCACTGCTGAAGAAAATTAAGGATCATGGAACAACTATTTTTCCGGGTGTCCCTTCGCTATTTATGCTATTGGTTCAACACTATCAAGAGTGGCTTGTTCAATATGGTGCTTCATTAAGAACTATTGAAATTTCAAGTGCCAGTGTCACTAAAAAACTGGTCGAATCACTACAGGACATTCTACCGCAAGTTCGCATTTTGAATACCTACGGTTTAACAGAGGCACTACGTGCCACTTACTTCGATGTCGGCACCACGCCGAACAATGAAGTACCGATCGGATTACCCAATCCGGGAGTGAATATTCGTATTCAGTCGGATTCAGGTGAAGAATGTGCGACGAATGAAATTGGGGAACTCTATATATCCGGACCAAACGTGGCCCTGGGGTATTGGCACAGGGACCAACTGAATAAGACGGCTTTTTCTCCAGTCGGGTACAAAACCGGTGATTTGGCTTGCCGGGACGACAATGGTTTGATCTTCATTAAAGGGCGTATTGATGAAATGATCAAAGTTGGAGCTGAAAAGGTCTATCCAGTTGAAATTGAAAATTTGGTTGCCTCCATCGATGGTGTTGCGGATGCTGTGTCGTTTGGGGTCAGCGATCCTATTCTAGGTCAAAAATTGAATCTCGTGGTGAAAAGAACTGGTAAGAATATAGATTCATCTACTATACAGCAACTCTGTCGTAAAAAGCTTGAAAAACATAAAGTAATCGATAGTGTCTATTTTGTGGAACAGTTCCCGCTTGCCCAGAGCGGTAAAGTGGATAAGAATAAATTTATTGAACTATTTAAAAATCCCAACTGATGATAATTGACAGCCATACACATATATTGGATCGTTCATGGTTGCCTGAAAAATGGTGGCTCTGGCTGGAGAACGAAATTCAAAAAAAAGCGTTCTTTAGGGCTTTAAAAAGGGAAAAGGCCTCAAGGATAGAAAAATATCTTGACCCTGACGGAGAAAAGCTTCTTGCTTCAATGGACCAGGCGGGTATTGATATCAGTATTGTTTTGCCTCTGGATCTCGGTCTGTTGTTAGGTGAACCCGAAACGTCCATAGAGGAGCAGAATCACAAGATTGCTGTTCTCTGTCAAAAAAATCCGGAACGCCTGATCGGGTTTGTCGGCGTTGACCCCAGAAGACCGAATGCTGAGGAAATTATAAAAATTGGAATTAAAGACTGGAAGCTGAGGGGGGTCAAGCTTCATCCGGGTACCGGGTTTCGTCTTGGAGGCAAAGCGTCGCTGAGGCTGTTTGAGGTCATTTCTGATCTTAATGTTCCAGTGGTGGTGCATACCGGGCAAGCTAGCGGCCCGATGCTGTCAAAATATTGCCGACCGATTGAACTGGACAAAATTGCTGTTTTATTTCCCTCACTCAAAATCATTGCAGCTCATTTGGGCTGTGGTTGGATAGAAGAGATGTTATGGACTGGTCGTGCCAATGACGGAATCTATTCAGATATTTCATCCTTACAATTCATTACACAGAAGCGTAAGGATGAATTCGATTCTGTCTTGAGAGAAGCAGTTGATATGTTTGGTAGACAGAGAATCTTGTTCGGTTCTGACTGGCCGTTTTTTGAATCTATTTTAAGAGTGGATAAATACCTTGCTCTTATTAAAAATCTTTCTCAAACCGGCCAAGGAAAAGAGGCTTTCAGAAAATCGGAAATCAGAGCAATACTGGGGAAAAACACTGCTCGTTGTCTGAATGTAAATGTGATTTGAGAGTTTTTTAGTGGTATAATCACATCAGATGTTAACCTATATTTTTTTAAGGAATTGAAATGGAAGAGAAAATTTATCAATTCATATACACTAGCTTAAATGACAATATTCATTTCGATAAAAGTGCGAATTTGATTGAGGAACAGATCATCAATTCTATGGGATTCTTGAGCTTCATTAATTTTTTAGAGGATGAATTCAATGTCGAAATTGAATTGGATGAAGTAAGCGAAGATAACTTTTCAACCATTGAAGATATTGCATATTTCGTAAAAAAACGGCAGGTCGAGCACTAGCCGGATCATGAACAGACCAAGGCGTTATTACCCGAACATAATCAAGAGTCCGAACGAACACGGGTTACCTGATCAGGACTGAATTACTCAAAAGAGAAGGCAATGACCTGTTCATCCATTTGGCTTCTCGTCTCGCACCTTTAAGTGGTTAGCCTTAACCATCATAATATCTCACGCGAATTCAGTGACATATCAAGAAGGAGGAGCACTTATGAGTAATATCGATTGTTTTTTTATCGGTCCAAATTCAGTTAATGTAAAACAATACAGAAACCATTTATTAGAAACCCAGGAACCTGATGCGGCTGAATTTCGATTTTTTAATCGGGAATTTCTGAAATATAAAAACGACCATTGGTTAATATCAAGTTTGTTCAATGAAATTGTAAAGCTAAATGATAGTAAAATGCCACCGCTTTCAATGTCTGACATATTTAATCCTGCTATCGCATATCTTTGTACTTATTTAGATCGACGCGATTTAACGTTCGATTATGTCAATTCGTTCCAGGAAGAAAAAGATAGATTGGCAGCAAAGCTTCAGGATTATGATATTCAATTGGTAGCCATAACGACCTCAATGTATATGTCTTTTGAGCCGGTTGTAGAAATAGTCGACTTCGTGAAGCGCTACAATGATTCCGTACCAATTGTTGCCGGCGGTCCTTTTATAGCGACGCTGATTAGAAACCAAGGCCAAGCTGAGCTAAACTATATTCTAAATGAGATGAATGCGGATTTTTATGTAAATAGTGCCCAAGGAGAATCGACGTTGGTCAATTTGATCCAATCCCTGAAAACGAAAAGGTCTGTAGCAGATGTTAATAATATTTATTATAGGCAAAACGGGAAATATGTTGCCACACTGGTGAAGCCGGAAGACAATGAACTTTCAAAAAATATGATCAATTGGAAGTTGTTTGGCGATGGGGTAAAAAGCCAAGTGATTTTAAGGACATCGGTTTCCTGTCCGTTTTCTTGTGCCTTCTGTACGTTTCCAGTATTTGGTGGAAAGTTTCAAACTGCAAGTATTGAGGGGGTGGAATATGAGTTAAATCAATTGGCTGAACTAAACAGAGTAAACATTATTGCATTTCTTGATGACACTTTTAATTTCCCCAAAGAACGATTCAAAAAAATTCTGAGAATGATGATTAAAAACAATTATCAGTTTAAGTGGATGTCCTTTTTTAGATGCCAGTTCGCAGACGAGGAGACCATAGCGCTTATGAAGGAGAGTGGATGTCTGTTTGCATATCTAGGCTTGGAATCCGGAAATGATACTGTATTAAAGAATATGAATAAAGCTACGACAGTAGAATTGTACAGAAAAGGGCTGGATTTATTGCACAAGTATGATATCCCGACGTTTGGAAGCTTCATCATTGGATTCCCCGGCGAGACCAAAAAATCAATAGCAGATACAGTTGCCATGATAAATGATGTTGATTTTTATGAATCAATGCTATGGGCTAATTTAGCTGACGCGCCCGTAAATAAACAAAGGGAAAAATTCAAACTTGAGGGAAGTGAATACGAATGGAAGCATGAGACAATGGATAGTCGAACTGCCAATAGAATAATTGAAAATGAAATTCTACCGAAGGTGAAATCGGCTAGAGTACCCATATTTGATTATGATGTACTTATTATCCTAAGTTTACTGGATAGAGGAATGAGTTTTGAACAGGTTAAGAAATTTATTACAGCTTTTAATAAAGGTGTCATGGAAACAATACAGAATCCGTCCATTGAAAACGTGGATGATACCATTATTGGAGAGATAAAAGAATCGTTTAACTAATAAATAGTTTTCAATGCGCAGCATAACGTTTTCGGAGATGGATTGCAAGCGAAAATCTAATTCAACTTAGATCGACGAACAAACGACCCGTAGATTAACAGTAATGCAGGGGCTGGTCTGTAAAAAAGGTTCACATACTTGTATCCGTATCTGTAATATGGTTCTTGATCGGTTGATGTTTTTGCCGATCATGCGGTTATATTCGGTTAAAGCGCTTTTATTCTTCTGATGCGTCTTAAATATCAATATACTTCTTCGCTTGGATCATTATTACTTGATGGCCACTCGATACCTTAAAATGAAATGTTCCTTCTGTACGGCGTCTAATCCCTTCTCATCTTTTTCCATCTGTACTCAAACTTTTAATGCGTTTATTGACAATTTGCCTCTCCCAAAGGCTATGGCGATCTGCAATCTCAAGCATATGATCCTTTATGCGCTTTCGTTGCTGATAC
The DNA here is from genome assembly GCA_022360055.1 of Cytophagales bacterium. Lineage (GTDB taxonomy): Bacteria > Bacteroidota > Bacteroidia > Cytophagales > Cyclobacteriaceae > JAAUQL01. Next base: position 4,343 of record JAKSDO010000149.1, read on the forward strand.
CTTATAAACCCTTAACTTCTGGTATGGTTAATTAAAATGGAGAACCAAAGACATCAAGAAAATAAAGACATTGCAATAATTGGAATTCACGGAAGATTTCCCGGGGCGGATAATATTCGAGAATATTGGGAAAATCTATGCAGCGGTCGAGTCTGCACCAAAGAGATACCAAGGTCCAGATGGGACCTATCAAGCTATAGCTCTGAAGTACTAAACGAATGGTCTGAGATGGGAAAATGGGGTGGTTTTCTTAACGGGGTGGATAAGTTCGATCCTCTCTTGTTTGGCATCTCGCCCAAAGAAGCTAAAGAAATGGACCCTCAGGAGAGGCTAATGCTGGAGTCCGTTTGGACTTCTTTGGAAGATGCGGGTTATGGAAATCATCGTTCGAATAAAAAACATCAAATTGGACTTTTCGTTGGTATCGGTACAATGGCCGACGATTATACATTATGCAGCCATGAGTACGGCTATCTGAAGAACAAATACTGTGGGGCCGGATCATTAGGCTTTTCTATTGCAAATCGAACTTCGTTTGCGTTGAATCTTTCCGGTCCCAGTATGAGCATTGATACTGCTTGTTCGTCTTCTCATGTCGCGGTGCATCAAGCATGCCAAAGCATGTTGTCAGGAAACTGCGATATGGCGATTGTCGGTGGTGTCAATTTAATATTACATCCGTTTAAATATATACATCAATTCCAAGAGGGCCTTTTATCACCTTTACCGGAACGATCGCTTTTTGCACCGGAGACCGAAGGATATATTCCGGGTGAAGGTGTCGGATCTTTGGTTCTAAAGCCTTTGGCCAAGGCTGAAATGGATGAAGACCATATTTATGGAGTTGTAAAAGGCATTGCCACAAACCATAGCGGTAGCAGTATGTTTTATATGCTGCCGAACGCCACAGCTCAGGCCAGGTCATTAACGCAGGCCTTGGGTGTATCCGGCATCGAACCCTCAACTCTGAGCTATATTGAAATGGCGTCGTATGGTTCCGAAAGAGTAGATACAACTGAATTCAAGGCTTTTGTCAAAGCTTTCAAAGACCGAACGCGTACAAAACAATTTTGTGCTTTGGGCAGCGTGAAACCCAACATTGGGCACTTGGAAGCGGCATCAGGAATTTCACAAATAATTAAGGTCTTGCAACAATTCCGATTTAAGAAACTTACCCCGACCAAATTCTCCAATCAGGTTGTAAGTGGTTTAAATATCGAAAACAGTCCGTTTTATTTCCAAAAAGAGTTCGAGGACTGGAAGCCGTTGAAAATTAAGGAACACGGTATTACAAAAACCACACCTCGGCGGGCAGGTATCAGCGCTTTCGGTGCCGGCGGCACCAATGTTCATCTTATTCTCGAAGAATATAA
>JAKSDO010000210.1 GCA_022360055.1 Cytophagales bacterium
TATATCAGCCAAACTATTTTTTAACTATGAAACTGCCATTCTGGATTCGAAAAAAATGCCATCAATACACTGGGTCAGGCCCCTTGTATTGCTATATCACCTTGAACGGCGAAAGGTCAAAAGACTTTAGTGCTCGTATTGTTATTGATCTACAAAAATGGAATGCAAAAAAACAGATCATAAATGATAACGATTATGCTTCTAATCAACTGGCCAAAGTGAAGAATGATTTGTTCAAAATCGAAGCTTACTATATCGAAAAAGATCAACCATTTTCTGTAAATGATATAAAAGATACGTTCATCAAGTACCGTGGAGTACCAACCGAAAAGATCAAACTGATCAGTTTTTTCAAGAAATTCTTATCGTATCAAACCTACTTGTCACAACCGGGAATAAAAACAGAACCGACCGTAACCAGCATGCGAGTAAGATTTCATAAGCTCAAAAATTTTTTAAAACACAGAAAAACAGAAGATATCCTTCTCAAAGAGGTCAACATCAAATTCGCTAACCGCTTTTATAAATGGATACTGATCGAGGAACAACTTACAAATAACTATGCGATGAAAAACATCCGAATATTGAAACAAGTTCTGGACTATGCCATCTCGGAAGAAAAACTACAACACAATCCATTACAAACCTTTAAGTTCCGTTTCGATAAACCAAAATCAATTAGCTACTTATATCCGAATGAACTGAAAGCCTTAGAAAAACATAAATTCGCTCAAACTCGATTACAACAAGTCGCTGACCTATTTGTTTTCGAATGTTATACCGGCCTGGCTTATTCCGATGCAATGCATTTCAATTATAACCTCAATATCCGCAAAGGCCCGGATAAGCGACACTGGATAGAATTGCACCGACAAAAATCTGATCAGATTACCTTACTGCCCTTAATACGCAAAGCGTAAAGAATTTTGAAGAAATACAATAACGAGCTCCCTAAGATCAGCAACCAGAAATATAATAGCTATCTAAAGGAGATTGCAGATATTGTCGGGATAGAAAAACACCTTACGACCCATGTGGCCAGAAAAACATTCGGCATGCTTTTGCTCAATGACTATGATGTCCCTCTGGAAACCGTATCTGTGATATTGGGTCATAGTTCGATTGCCACAACTCAACACCATTATACCAAGGTATTACAAAAGAAGATTGCCAGGGACATGAAGGATATTGTTTAGAAACCAATTACAGATAAAAAAGGCCTAAAAATTTCCGGATTTAAATCGATAGCTATTCCCCCTTTTTTTGTACTTCAAAATATTAATACAATTTTTTTATACGATTTTTGTTAAATTTCACGTGTTGATTTTACATTGTAACATTTATACGTATACATATATATCACCATCTTAGACAAAGCAATGAACACGACAACAATATTAAATGAAAATAATTGGCAATTATACGGTGGGTTTTTAGACATTCCCACAAGCATAAATGATCGTTCAATTTCCTTTGTAAAAATCTTATCTGAAAAATTAAAAGAAGAGAATTCACAAAAAATAGCCACTTTAAACAGCTTGCTAGATGATTCCATTGCATATTTGCAGACTAAGAAATTGTCAAAAAAACAAATAATTACATGGCAAAAAGACCTTTCTAATATTATCAAAATATCTGAGAATTTTTTAGGATTACAAGAAAAATACGATATTGATGACCCGATCTCTCAACAGATTTTTGATTGTCTGAAATCTATTATTTCAAAAATGATGGGAATGAAAAAAATGGTTGATGAATACTATGAAGTTGCGATAGCCCGTGAAGAAATTCGAAAAGGAGATATTGTACCCCTGGATGACATATTGAATGAGCTTCACGATTAATTTTAGCAGGACGGCCCAAAAAAACCTTAAAAAAATTCCTTCAAAAGAGAAAGAAAAAATACTGGACTGTATTCGGACTAATTTAATTGATGAACCATTAAAGAAATCAAAACCTTTGAAAAATCCTAACCTGCCAGACAGAAGAATACGTCAAGGTGATTATAGAATCAGTTTTAATGTTGATGCCCATCAAAAAACAATTAACATCATGACTATTTTTCATCGAAAGGATTGCTACGAATGAAAACTTTAAAATCATCTGCTTTTCGTGCTTTAGAGAATTTTGTTTTTAAAATGTATAAACTCACGGGATGGGCCCCTGATGAGGATGATGAAAGACAACTTATGAGAAACATCAAAATCAGAATTGCAATGGATGATGCGAATTCCAGGAAAACTACTAAAATATCTCTAAATTCATTGCAAGATGAGTTAAACATCAGATAACAACTCAATTACTGCTATCAGCGCTTCACCTCCTATCGATCAATTCTCTGAGTTCCTGGTTTTCTTCTTTTAAAAGTTCTACTTCCTTAATTAGCAATTCAGTCCTTTTATTCTGCTCGATAAGATACAAAGTCAATTCCTCAATTTTCTCAAGCAGTTTTGAATCCATTTCACCAAGGTTATAGCCTTCTTTTGCCACGAACTCAGCGTCCGGAATGTTTGGCAAGTGTTGATTCGATTTGATATAACTCTCAAGATTTGCAAGATCAGGTAGAACATAATCATCCTTGAAAACATAATCAGGCCAATTCGTTTGTAGTGCGACCTTTACTTCTTCAGCAATAATATTGCCCGCCACTGCAAGTTTGTAGCCTTTAGTGTCGTTTGTTCCTATTCCAATATTTCTTCCGTGACAATAAAGGTTTTCACATATTAGCTGAGGGGGCAAGTCATCGGCATTATACAATGTTAGAACCTCAACTGTACTTAATGCCCGACTGTAAATTGATATTTCATCAATTAAACCATTCACATTCTTCCCATTATTTAAGATATTGGTTCCAATCGAAGATGAAGTTGGAATGAAAGTTGGGATATTGATATTGATTTCGCCCAACGACGTTCCATTGACATAGGTATTTAGCTTATTTTCAGAGTAAGTAACTACTAAATGATACCATTGATTAAGATTGACTGTGACGGTATCAGTATTATAATTACCATCATAAAAACCGAGCAGAAATCCAGTTGGAGTAGTATGAAAAAGGACTCTTTTAGTTAAATGTTCTCTGGCGTCAATTATATATTCGTTAGGAAGTAATGTCGATGGGTTATACCAAACTGAAAAAGTCCATTCACTAAGCGACATGTTGAAACCCGTGGTTATAAAGTCATCTTCGCCATCAAAAGCATACGCACTATTCGTATTACCAAATCTATCAGTTGTGAGGGTGGCTCCATTAACAGTTCCATCTTTCCCATTCCCACTCTCGTCATCGGCATTGCCGTTAAATGGCCAATACCCAATGCAGGGATTTTCTTAGCTACTTTTGAGTAGGGATTACGTCCAACTCGACTATAATCTCTTTCAAACCGCTAGCGATCAGTTTTTTGACGCATGTCCAGGAATGGTCTCTCATGCGAAAGAGAAAATGTACTTTCTTATGCGCGAGCACACTAAAGAGGTAATGAGAAGCATAGTCGCGATCAAAGATGACCAGATCCCCTTCTGTAGAAACCCCAGGTGTCGGTCACAAAGAGCGGCTTCAGAGATATTAAATCGATCCATCTGCGCATCGATTACAGAGGAAAGATATTCTGGA
>JAKSDO010000059.1 GCA_022360055.1 Cytophagales bacterium
CAAAATGTAATCCGCCCATTGGATATCCGCTTCCTTGAGCGAGGCAATGTTCAGATCTACCAATTTCTTTTTCCAGGGTTCGGGCAGCATGGCAGCAACCGTGATCAATCCCAATGGCGGGTGAGCGGCCTTTTTTGATATGAATCGCAGCGCATGGCTAAAACTCCAGTAGGTATCGGGGTATTCCGGATAGACTAATAATATCTTCATAGCTAAAAAGTTGAACTCTATTTTAGCTATAGTTTAAGGGCTATAAAACTTTTTGTGATCAACGGGCGGATGATGGGCTCAGGAAAATGGATTTGTGACGAATGGCACTCACCATTGGTGAATGGACATCATTCTGCATTTAGCTGTTCCTTTACTTTCAAAGCGTACTGGCGAGATACCGGAACGGATTCCTCAATGCCTTTAAGCTTTATTTGCAGGGCATGAGCGCTGCCAACCTTCCGCTCAATAAATGACATATTGATCAAAGCCGTTCTGTGACATCTAATGAAATCCGGAAAAGGTTTTAGCTGATTTTCAATATTGGTTAACGTGTTTCGAATCAGCTTTTTATGCATTCCACCTTCACTTTTCCAAAAGACTTCAATATAGTTGTTGGCTGATTTGATGAGTGCAAGATGATCTTTGGCTACCTTGAGTATTTCAGATTTATTATCGGATTCAATCGTAATTACTACTTTTTCATTATTCTTGTCGCCATCCTCGAAATCCAGTTTTTTAGTTAATTCCAAAGCGTTCTGCAGGTACAGCTTCAAGATTTTGTTCTGATTTACAACAACCAGAATTGCCACAGGAGCAAGCCCGAGCAGGAGAATTTTAAACATGGAGTGAGCTGTAATTTCAATAAGGCCAACATATCTGGCATAAAATGTATAAGCTGTAGAAATGAGCACCCAGATCCAGGCATTCAGAATCATGTCCCGGACGATATTCCATTTCCCGGTCTGAAAAAATTTTGGGAAGATCAAAGGAAGAAAGATCAGGTTCATGCCTAAAAGGAAAAAAGTAATGAATCCAAAACCGGCAATAATAACCAATCGATTATTGAAATCTTCATTCCGCAGGTCCAAGGGCTGAAAAAACAGATAAAACATAAACATGCCAATACTGATCCCGGTGCTTAAGCGAAGATTGTATTTCAAGTCATCATTAAATGAATACGGCCTGTTTAAAAAGTCCTTCATGTGAGATCTGGGGATCTGATTTAAGGCCATTGTATGACTTGTTTCAATTTAGCATAAAGTATCAACTACAAAATAAAACCTATTTGAGTTTTTTTAAGGATAAATACCAAAAAAGTGAACGAATTATTGTCGGGCCTCTTGTTCCAGTTGCCCGTTTTCTCTTCGGTGAAGTCCGCATTCTTTTTGCTCAGGAGCTTCCCACCACCAACGACCGGCTCGTACATCCTCACCTTCTTTGACCGCCCTGGTACAAGGTTCGCAACCGATGCTTGGGAATCCCAAATCATGGAGCTTATTGTAGGGCACATCATTCTCTTTGATGTAATTCCAAATGTCCTTTTCGGTCCAGTTCAGCAATGGATTGATCTTTATTTTTCCATTTACATGGTCGTATTCCACGATTTCGGTGAGAATTCGAGTAATAGATTGTTCTTTTCGTATCCCTGTCACCCAGACATCGACATCCATCATGGCCCGTTTGAGTGGTTCAATTTTTCTAATATGGCAGCACATTTTTCGATCACCTACACTGTCATAAAACAGATTGATGCCCCTTTCATTGACCATTCGTTCCACTTTCTCGGAGTTCGGAAAATAGACATCAATGTTTATGCTGTATTTCTTACTGGTTTCATGCAATGTCCGGTAAGTTTCGGGAAATACTCTCCCTGTGTCCAAAGTAAATATTTTTGTCGATCTGTCGATCCTGGCAATCATATCCGTCAGCACCTGGTCTTCAGCGCCAAGACTGCTGCCCAATGCCACTTTGCCATTGTAATCATGAATAAAATAGGTTAAAATTTGCGGGGCGGACAGGCCCTTTAATCTTTCGTTTAATTCCTTGACCAATTGTTCCATCTCACTTTTGCTTAAAGGATCACAGACAAAAAATGCTTGCCATTATCGTTAAAAAATCAGTTCCGGTGCGCGGCAATTTATTAAAAAACTTTCTTTTGGTACATGATTTTATATCAACTTGTAGATTTCTCAGACATATTTATAAGAATAACACAATTTGACATTTAATGAATGATAATTAACAGACGCCTATTGCGGTACTGAATTACAGAAACGCCCCTGCGATTTGGCCGTGAATTTCAATTCGCCGGAATCTACTACCGTAACTTCAAAAGGTAAAAAGAACGCATGGATGAATGAAGATAATATCGGGCTGAGCGAGGGAAGTTTTAGATCAGGCCTCTATTCCGGAGTACTTCCCGAACCTGATTGTGGTAATCCCAGAATTTGCTTTCAAGATTTTTCATGATGCTCCTGAATTCAGGGCGCTCCCTGATGTTATCCATCAATGGATCGATTTCCAAAAACAGGATGATCCAATAATGATAATTGTCTTCCTTTGAAAACAATTTCAAATGCTCAATAGCATTCCGGGGGTCTCCTTTGTAGGAATAATAGGCAGCTAAACTCAAGTTTCTATAAATAGACTTATCGTTTTCTGCAGTCGCTCTATATTTTTCAAATATTATTTCGGATGCTCCTGTTTTACCGGTTTTAGCCAATACATATCCTATTTTTGCATTTTCAGAGTGGTAAATATCCAAGCCCAACGCCGCTCTAAGCTCAGTGAATTTTTCATAGTACCCATATGCGGCTTCATAATCTCGGAGGTAGTAGTAAATCTTACCGACCTCCTGCAAGATATCCAGTCTTGTAGTGTCTTTTGCCAATACTGATTTTAATAAATCGAGTGTTTCATGAAGGTCTCTGTTTTTCGCGTACAGAATGAATGCTTTTACATATTCCGAATACAAGTTGTCCGGAAAATAAACCAAAGACTTATTGATGTATTGTTCGGCCTCATCGACAAATCCGGATTGGATAAATGCATTGCTAATGTGGAGATAGGAGAAACTCACAGTAGTTGAATCATAGGCAGCCAGATCAATTTCAATTCCTCTCAACGCATATTCAAGATACTTTGCCGTATTTGGAAGGTGATGTACGTACAGATCTACCAGGAATAAATACACGAGATCAGAATTCGGATTGTATTCCAGCGCTTTTTCAAAATAGGAAACGGCCATCTCGAATTCCTGATTGTGCATATAAAACAACGCTTTTGCGGTCAAGCTTTGGGCAAGCCTGGAGTCAAACAGCAAGGCCTGATCTGCGTAATAGTTGATCTGTTTGGCATATTTTTTTTCCTCCTGACCTTCGTCCAACAAATAATACGCAATAGCAATAGCGGCATATGCACGGGCAAATTCACGGTCTTGCCGAATTGCTTTTTCAAAAAAGGATATGGCCTTTTGAAGGTTCTCAAACGTCGGGTCCCTGATCAAATCATAACCCTTTAAGAAGAAATCATAGGCTACGAAATCTTCCGTTGGTGGTCGATTTATCCTTTTCTTTTCTTCCGGAGTAATGATCACCTCAATCTGATCCGTAATATTCTTAGCTACCTCCATTTGCAGATTAAAAATATCTCCGGCTTCCCTGGTGTATTGTTCACTCCACAGATGTTTATCCGATTGCGCGTCGATCAATTGAATGTTCAGCATAATTTGATCCTCAATCTTTTGTCCGCTACCCTCGATCAGATATTGAACATTCAGCTCTCGAGCGATCTCAGGGATGGTTTTTGGATTGTTCCTGTACTTTTCTACGGATGTTCGACTAAGTACCCTTAAGTCTTTAATCCTTTGAAGGTTGTTTAAAGTAGATTCCATCAATCCGTTAATGAAGTATACGTTTGTAGAATCATTACTGTCATTGATGAACGGCAGTACGGCTATGGATTTTTTAGCCGATTGGCCACTCCCACGCATTTCATTTGAGGTGGATTCAAGCAAGCCTAAGTTGGAAATAAAATAGCCAATAAGAATGGCCGCAATCACGATCAATCCCCAAAAAAATTCGGGACGTATCCCTATTATCTTTCTGCCCTCAATTCCTTTTTTTGTTATACTTTCTGTTTTACCGGAGAATTGACGTTTCTCCGGAACGACCAAACCAGGATTGGTAATGGCGAATACTTCCATGGGTTTTTCTACATTTTTCAATTCGAAAATTCCCATGGAAGCTGTCTGAATTCCCGGTTGGTTCTTTACTTCATCGTAAACTTTTTCCGAAATAAATATACTCCGGGCAGCGGCCAGGGATTCTATCCTTGAGGCAATGTTTACACCATCTCCTGCAATACCATCTTTGGAAAACAAGATATCTCCTGTGTGTACCCCGATTCGAACCGGAATTTTAGGTGCTTCACCAAACGCCAATTGCAGCTCTATGCCACATTTTACCGCATCGATCGCACTTCCAAATGTACTTAGCGTACCGTCGCCATAGTATTGGAGTATTTTTCCTTTGTATTTACCGGTGACAGAATTGAAAACTTCCCGGTGCCGGTTTCTGAACGTTAGCGCTTTTTCCTCATCCTTTTGCATCAGGGCTGTATACCCCTCGATATCCGTAAACATAATGGCCACCAATTGATGCGTTTTCAATTGTTCTTTTTGGAGATGCAAATCGCGATCGGTTTTTTTGCTCACCTCTCCGGGAGGATACCCGTATTCTTCCCGAAAGCATTTGATGAAATAGGATGTACTGCCAAAGCCAACTTTGAAGGAGACTTCGGAAACGGTTAATGAACTTTTTCTGAGCATGTTCATAGCCTCCTGCAGTCTCACCTTCCTGATATACCGGCTGGCAGACATATCCGTAGTTTTCCTGACCCTTCGAAGCAAATTGGAACGGCTCATGCCGATTTCCCGCGCCAACTCAGAAACGCCAAACATCTCATCAGACAGGTATTCCCGAATGATTTCCGTGAGCTTCTCTAAAAAATCATTTGGTATGGGGCTCTGCACAGACATAATTAAGAAAAAGTAAATTCGAAATTAGGTTTTTTTAATCATTGCTGCATCATTTACATCATGATTTATATGGCTGCATCATAATTTCAATCACCTCCCGAAATTTAACATTCTTTGCTTCTTTTTTGATTAGTCGATGCGGGCAATTCGAAAGACCTTTATATCGTCAAAATAATTCACTTTTAATGATATGAAACCGGTAGGACCGGAGCAAATTCAAGACACACACGGGCATGATCATATTTCTATGTGCGTCAGCAACTTAAAAAATATAATCAAATGAAAACACGGGTTTATTTTCTGGATAACTTGAGAACATTTTTAATACTTCTTGTGGTTTTGCTTCACGCAGGACTTGTTTATGAACCGGTACTGAAGAACACCTGGATTGTAATTGATCCGGACCAGGCAAGTTCAATCGGCTTGTTAAGGATGTACCTGGATATCTTTGTCATGTTCATTATGTTCTTTATCTCCGGATATTTCATCCCGTACTCAACTAAAAATAAGCGAACCTGGGATTTTATCACATCCAAGCTCAAAAGAATTATCCTTCCGTGGATAATCGCGGTATTAACATTGATCCCGGCTTACAAAGCCATTTTCCTTTATTCAAGGGGGCTGCCGCAAGAAGAATGGTTCTCCTATTTTCATTTCTTCGAAAGAGCCCAGGGCCATATGGGAAGCTTTGCCGAAGATCCTACCCAAAACTGGTTGTGGTTTCTCCCGGTACTGTTTGTATTTCAAATATCATATCTGCTCTTTTCCAGACTCAATTTGTTATCCTTAAAGATATCCCTAAGAACAGGTGCACTGATCACTGTCATCCTCGGAGTGGCCTACAGTATGGTAATTTCAGAAACAGGACTCAGAGGTTGGTTTCATTCGGCCATACTGCATTTTCAGAGAGAACGATTGCTCATATATTTTATGGCTTTTCTTTTTGGCGCACTTTGCAATAAGTTGCGGGTCTTCGAGTCCGATGAGAAAAATATGACGCACTACGTCATTGCGAATGTTGCGTTAACTTTTTCTATCAGTGTTTTTACCATAGTCGCCTTAAACATGTTTTTCAATATGACTGATCCTGCAAGAAATTATTTTATCGTCTCTGAATTTGTCGATAAGATGGTCTATTATCTAACGACTTTGTTATCTATGATGGGCATCCTTTACATTTCCATTCACATCTTCAGATTTAATTTCAATAAAATCAATGCTGTCATGAAATATTTAAATAAAAGTTCATATGCGGTCTATATCATTCATATGATTGTGATGGGCATGATTGCACTCGTGTTGAGGCATTTTCAATTTCCGGGTGGTGTCAAATTCGTGATCTTAACCTCAATGACGTATGTTATTAGTAATGCAATAGCGATCGCCTATTATCGCTGGTTTCAGAGCAACCCTTTTCTGAAGGTCGGAACTTTCGGAATGCTTGTAATCGCGCTATTTGGATTCATCAGGTCCGACGGTAAAGTAAATGCAAATCCAAGGGATCAGGGAATCTCCCAATATCAAAATCCCTTGCCTTCCATCAGTATTCACGAAGCCGCTGCAACAGGGAATCTCAAAGCTATCAAACAACACATCGCAGCAGGGACAAATATCGATGAAAGGGAACCAACCGGCGGTTCGAGTCCATTGATAACTGCAATAACATTTGGAAAAAAAGAAGCAACACTTGCCTTATTGGCCGCCGGAGCTGACACAAACCTTAAAAATACGGAGGGATCCACTGCTCTTCATACCGCAGCTTTTTTTTGCAGAACAGAAATCGTGAAAGTATTGATTGAATACGGCGCCGATAAATCCATAAAAAACAATGCCGGATTTACCGCCTTCGATTCAGTTGCGGCACCTTTTGAAGATGTTAAAGGCATTTACGATTATTTTGTGAAATCACTCGGTCCTCACGGATTAAAACTGGATTATGAACGACTCAAAACAACTCGACCTCTCATTGCCAAACTGTTAGAGCATTAGGGTAAAATCGAAATTCGGTTTCCATCATTCCGCCCTTCGTTTGGCCCGGAGTTCCCTTCGTTGGCGTCCCTTTAAGAACCTTTGCTCGCGTTTCTTAACGCGAGCCAGTTTTTTCAGGTCCCTGGAAGTCAGGTCCTCGGTCTTTAACTGTTCGATCTCCTTTGAGACCACCTGAGTTTTAATTTCCGTTTCTTTTTTCTTTATATTTCCATCGATGATCTTTGGGGCTACTTTTTCAACCGACCGGCCAACCAGGTATCCGCCAATGCCAATTTGGAGCAGCGTCCAGAATTCACCGGGCATATCCAATTCGATAAGCCCAAAAACATGTGCGAGGAAATACTGATAAAAAATCACAAAACCGAAAGTCAGCATGATCAAGGGCCTCCAGCTTCTTTGAAGCCAGTTTCCTGACACCTCCCCCTGCAGGACAGAAGCTTGCTGTTTCAACACCTCGCGTTGAAATTCAAGAACTTTTGAAGCTCGCTCTTCTTCAAGCTTAATCATCTTCAATTTAAAATTTTTTCTTTCCTCCTCGGAGGTAAATACCTCGTCTACCAGTTTGGTGACGGGCTCGAACAAGCCGGTAACAAAGCTGAATACATCCATTTTTTTATCGTTTAGAAAGGTTTATAATTGGTTCGGCCATCCTCACCCCTAAAGGCTCTAAGAATCTGATTTCGATTTTCAGCAACTCCCCTGTAACCCACGTGTACCCAACCGGGATTATTATCATTGCCAAACTCCCAGATTACCTGGTCGAAAGGAAGCTGTTCCTCGATGATGTAAAATATATCTGCATTTATTAAATCATCTTCGTCATACATCCCGTCGATATCAATATCCATGGCATTCCCGGAACAATGATCCGAAGATTTGCTCCCGCCAATGGCCGTATTTAAACGCTTAGACCGAAAACAACTTGTGATTCGCAAGGGTGTACTAACGCCGCGCTCCGTGCTTACTATTTCTCGTAACGGCTCGAATATGTACTCCGCCAATCGCCTGATGTTCTCCAGTTGAATTTCATTGGGCTCATTATTGATTCCTTTGCGTGTGGCTGTCTGGCTTCTGATTACCTCATAATAACTGAGGTGAGGAGTGATCTTAAAATTTTTCCTTGGCATGATTCGGATCATTTAGTTTCGTGAATTATTGTTTTTCTTCTTTTCTATTCCAAAAATTTCATCGCGGGTATTTCTACGCACTTTTTTTTCAATCAAATAAGGTTCAACCAACATTATAAGCAAACTGTCTCCTTTAATATCCAATATCGAATCTTCCGTAAACGCCCGAACAAATCTTTC
>JAKSDO010000093.1 GCA_022360055.1 Cytophagales bacterium
ATTATTTCTCCAGTTTCAAGTGCTGTTTCATAATCAATCACTACCGGAGCCAAACCATAACCTTTGAAATGAACATACATCTTAAATCCTTGTGACTTTTTACCGTATGTTCTCAATTTATTGATAATTACTTTTTTGTGAGATAACTCATTATTAACCCCATATCCACCCTGTGAGATATACATAAAACCTAAATCCGAACTTGGAATACCTATCATTAACGTATCCGCTACATTGAGTATATCACCGCTTTTTGACAGATATTTTTGATAACTTGATTTTTGTGTTAAATACCCGTAATCTGCTTTTTGTGAATATCCCCAAAAACAACTTGTTACCAAAACTAAGAATAGTAATTCCTTCATCATTGATCCTTTTTTATTTTAAACACAATCATTAGTGAGATGTCTGACTTTCATTAAACTATAGTACATCATGCTAATCGTTATTAAACAATAATCGAGCCACCTTATAGGGTGTAGCAATTGCGTATAACACTATTGTGTTGTTTACTAAGTCTTCTATAAAATAGCCGTGAGATTTCAAAAAGAAAAGAGTGCTCTTTTGAAAAGTAACGACCTTCTAATCTGCCTTTTTCTGAGATGGTACTGCTTGCACATAGGTTAACTGGCTATAACCCAATATGGCGACATATACTTCTACATCGTTGATTTCCCCGGTTCATTTTAACTCTTTGTCAATGTAGGGAAACATCCCGGCAAGATGTTGGTAACGCTGTTCAGAGATGGGATCAGGATGGAAAACAATGCTGAAGTTGGGACTTTTTGTTGACGATAAGCAAGAACCCACTATCTATTCCTTCCGGGGAACAAATAAGGGATAACGGTGTGAGTTTATTGGATTTGTTGATGAGGAATACGGCGTCAAGTTCCGTGCTGAGGAACGCATTGGCAAATTGGCCACATTCTTTGCTGTCTTAGCCATTCTGATCAGTTGTTTGGGTTTGTTTGGCTTAGCAGCTTTTTTAGCCATTTACTTTGGTCGAGCATTCGATAATTTTAACGTCGTTCTGATTCTCGCGATCACCTCGTTTATTCCCTGTTCGGACAATGCCGAAGTATCTTTTCCCAGTATTTCTCTTAGTTGAAGTATCATCCATCAAACTTCTTCCACTTCTTCATACTTTTCCGGATGTTGTTCCAACCATGCTCTCCAAAACCTATCTGAACTTTCATCTGACTGGAATACCCATTGAAAAAAGGTTTGACCCATCATTGGATCCACAATCGTATGATCCTTATAATTTGTCATTTCGAGACCTAACTTTTTATACAAAACGCACAAATTTGAATGACGTATTCTTGTGTATTTATTTGATTTACAGGTTATTATAAAAACACGTCATCGGTAGCTACATGCTTTGGATATCTTTTACTCATCCCGGAGACTGTCTACTGGATTAGTCAGCGCAGCTTTGATGGATTGATAGCTTACGGTCAACCAGGCAATAAGTAGGGCGCCTATTCCTGATAGTAAGAACACCCACGGGCTAATATCGGTGCGAAAAGCAAATCCCTCAAGCCATTTCTGCATGACAAGATATGCTACCGGTATGGATATCCCAAAGGCAATGATGACTAGCTTGATAAAGTCTTTAGATAACAACAGGATTAGATGGCTTACTGAAGCCCCCATCACTTTACGGATACCGATCTCATTGGTACGCTGTTCAGCCATAAAAGTAGCCAATCCTAACAGACCGAGACAAGCCACCGCGATGGCCAATCCAGTGAAGATGGAAAATACAGTTCCTCCTGGCAAAACCACCTAAAGAACCTCAAAAAAAAGACTGGAATTTGCGCTTTACTTTTCATGCTCCCGAAATGTTTAGCACAGGGCTGGTCAGGGAATTGTAAAATCGCCTTTGGATCTTCCGGGACATCCAGCACAAAACCAAAATATGAATTTGACAAAAAGAAATTATTGGTACTTTTTCCAACTCCAGGCACTGATTCCTTCCGCCCATCTCCAAGTGATTTGGTCCGTTCTACTACTCGTAAAACTGCTCCTTCATCAGCGTAGAAAATGTTATTGTAGAAATATCAATTTTCGCAATTTCTTCATCGTTTTATAGATTATATTTCTGGCTGATTTTACGTTGCTAAACCTCATTATTTTGGCCATTTGTTGATAAGAAAAATTCTCAACATAAAAATAGTGTAACAACTCTTTTTCTCTGGTTGTTAGTTTGGATAGGGCTAATCGTAATTTTTCTTTTTGCTCCTTTTCTATTTGACTATTGATGATTTTTGTTTCATGAGAAACCTCAAAATTGAATTCATGCCGAGCACCTGTCGAGATGATTTCCGATATTCTTTGGTTCTTTTTAAGAATTCCGAGCACTTTCAGCCTCATGGCAGCAAACAGGTATGGCTTAATAGCATCCGTGCTTTTCAGGTTTTTACTTCTCCTTAGATCAAGAAATAATTCCTGAATACAGTCCTTAATGATTTCCCGGTCCTGACAAAACCGAAGGCCATATCTATGGAGGTCCTGAATATATTTGAGATAAATGAAAATGAAGGCTCCTTCATGTCCCTGCCTGAAGAGATCCCATATTTCCGTATCTGATTTTTGTTTCAGGTCGATCACGGCAGCCTGGGGAGCATCATGTACTTTCTTATATGTTAAGGCTGCCTTCACAATGAGTGTTAAATGATTCCACCTGTGGTTGTCAAAATAAACCAGAGCACTAACAATATCTTTTGCCAGACGGTAATGTTTACAATTTCATACACATTTACCGCCTGATTGACCTTCACATTGTAGAGCGTCTGAATGTCCCCGCCCATCCATTTAACGACGACCGAATCAGCCGTATCATAGCTGTTCATTCCAAAGTGAGCGATAGAGCTATTTTTGGATTCATGGCTTGAACCGCCGTCTATTTCTCTCACCATGGTGTTGTCCCCGGCATAGACCACTACCCTCGATCCCAGACCATTGCTATCTGACTTCTTGCCATGAAGCTTTATTTTAAGCCAGTTCTTCCCCTGACTTTCATTCCTGTACAGTCTCGAATTCAAATTGGTATATCCGAAGCTGTTATTGGAGACGGATTTTTGATTGACGACAAACAAATCCAAATCACCATCATTATCGTAATCGAAAGTCACAGAACCTCGACCTATTGAAGGATCACTTAAGCCGGCTTCAACTCCACTTTTAATAAACTTACCATCAACATTTTCAAGTAACAAATTTGGGATCGGTTTTTCGTCAGGGTTTAATGAGCCATTGGTAATAAATAGATCCAGGTCCATGTCATTATCGCTGTCTAAAAAGTTGATCCCCCAACTAATTGTAGTGACCGGGCGCCCGTCCACATTGGTCATAAATGTAATTGATGCCCCAATTTCTTTGCTTTTATTCAGAAATGGGCTATTCGGCCCTTGATTGATCACAAAAGGCGCATCTAGAATATTACTAAAAAAATAATCTAGCCATTGATCATTGTTATAATCGCCAATAGCCACGCCCATCGCCGACATCCCAAAATCCATATCCATTTTCTCGCTCACTTCGGTGAATTTTTTCTTTGGATACTCATTCCTAAACAATTTATTTGGAGTAAACTTGTAACCAAAATCATTAATGACCAGCAGGTCGAGATCGCGGTCATTGTCATAATCGGTAAATACTCCGCCAAAACCCAACCCCACATAGTTCAGGCCATAATCATAGCTTATTTCTTCAAATCGTTCCCCTCCTCTATTTATGTACAGCAGGTCCCATGCCGGCGGTGATTTACTGGATACCATTCCGGTGTACCGATCCAGGCGACCGGTGAAATTTTCAAAAAATACACCCACAAAGAGATCAGGGTAGCCATCTAAATTGATATCTCCAAATGCAGCTCCTGTAGAAAACTTAGCATTTTCCGCTAACCCAAACTCTTTGGTTCTATTTGAAAATGTGCCATCTCCATTATTTATATAAAGAATATCCGGTGCTTTTAACACACCTTCATTTCCCGTTGAAGAAATAGCTGTAATGAAAATATCTTCTAATCCATCCTTATTTACGTCACCACTAATGGCCCCTTGGGTAACTATTGTATCGAGATCATGAAATCCGGCTTCACGAATAATATTCATGAAGGTTCCATCTCCATTGTTCCTGTAAAATCCATCCTTCCCCGCTCCTCCTGCGATAAACAAATCTTCATGGCCGTCATTGTTATAATCCAACACACAAACACCTCCGCCGAAAGTCCCCTGAAAAGGCACAAAGAAATGATTAATTCCCGCATCTTCGGTTACATCCACATACTTATTTTGTGCGAATATCAACGATCGGAATACTACCAACATCGAGATTACTACACAAAAATTCCTTAAGAACAAATACATACAACTAGACCAACGGATTACAAATAAACCTTTATGAAATTATGTAATTCAAAAGCAATATGGAGTTTTTCATCTGAATTCTCAAAAAATTGAGAACTAATTTTGCGTTTTTATTGAATTTGTGTTCGATAACATTAAGAACCAGGCTAATTGACCTCTGTATGTTAAGGCACGTAACAACACCGTCCCTTACCAGCCATTTTCCAACAAAAGCATAAGACTTATTCCGCCTGTTGGCACCCCGGAATTAATTCTGATATCAGAGTCTCGAATATCGCCTGCCTTTCTAGGGGCTCCAAAGGAGATCCGGTTTGGTTGATCTTCAATCGCATCCTTAAGTTTTTCCTCTTTGTCGGTATGATGCGTGTCGTTTTTAGGAAGGAAATCCGAACTCTTTACAACTTGAGGTTTTTCAATTCCAAGATCCTTTGTATTGTATAGAACCAGAACCTCCTGTTGTTTTTCGATTAGTTCTCATATAATCCACAAGGAGGTTTACCCCATACTAGCTTGCATATCCAATTCCATTTGGTAAATGTTATCCGATCCCGATCCATGGTGGCAAGTAGGGGGAATTCGCGAATTTAGGCAATGGGGATTCTGCTCCAGTTTCAGGAAACGGTATGTTCTAGGCTTGTTTTATTGATGGTTAAAAAAGGTTTATGAGCTCAAAATGATTTTCGTGAATTTTTAAATGAGAATTAATGCCATAATTCTCTCGAATACGCCTAATTATACTTTCTTTCATGCTTTTAGAAATAAATCTTATTGTCTGCCGATTATGACCGCTCAACGGTTATGAACCATCGAAGGTCATTATTTATTGACTTATCTCATATTTCATGCTGCAACGATTACAAACCAATTGCGCATCATCCTTTTTCAATGCAATACCGGTCAAATACTTTTCAGCATACGCCTGCACCCAGCCCTTCTTTTCATCTATATTGTTGGTATCAATCCCTTCCACTTTGACAGCGTTGTAAAAATGGCCGCTATATTCCTGACGTCCCCAGCAATTCGGACAATATCCTTCAGGAGCTGTAGGTGCATCTTTCTCATTTGAAACAATAGACTTTAAAAATTTAAATAAGCTCATGATATTATTTGTTAATTGAATATGCTACTTAAACTACTTTTAATGAAACTAAGTCCTGCACGCTTGTAAGTTTGATATGAGATACAAATATGAGAACATGTTACACTTGATTCTCATGCATAAAGTCCCAATATCCCGGCCATCAGAACCTATCCACTCCTGATCTGCATGACGCACTCCTTTTAAGGACTGAAATATCCCCTCTGTACACCAATGACATCCACCACCAAAACTTATCAGGTGCTCCACTTTTTTTAATCAGTCTTTTAGGAATTCCCTCAGCCCATAACTGGCAAGCACTCCTTCTCCAGTAGCCGCTGCCACCTGTGCTATGGCGCCTGCTCTGTTGTCACCTGCGGCAAAAACACCTTCTGTTGACGTTTTAGCCAGCCCTGTTGTGATGATAAAACCTTGATCGTTGGTGTCAACCAAACCCTTGAATGATTGATTGTTTGGTATAAGCCCGATAAATATGAACACCCCGTCAGCTGTGATTATTTCTTGCTCACCGCTGACCTTATCCCTGACTTCTAAACCTGCGAAAGCCCCATTTTCTCCAACTTTGAATTCGAGTGATTCCTTGTTATTGTACGTTTCAATATTTTCTACCAGCGGCAGTTTGTCTATATAGGTCCGGGAAGCAGTAAAGTCTTCATTGCGATTAATAATTTTAACTTTTTTTGTAAAACCGGAAAGAAAAATTGCTTCTTCCAAAGCAGAATTCCCACCTCCGATAACTATTACTTCTCTATCCCGATAAAAAGCCCCATCGCAGGTAGCGCAGAAATGCACCCCACTTCCGATGAGCTCAGATTCTCCCGGGATATTCAATTTTTTATAGGTTGAACCTGTTGACAGCACAACTGAACGACCCAAAAAATGCTTTGATTTGGTTTTGACGACAAAAACATCCTTCTCTTTTATTATATCTATTACCTCTTCACCCGTCTTAATGGTAGCGCCGTATGTCTTTGCTTGCTCTTCCATTTTATCCATCAGGTCTGGCCCGGAAATAGAAGTGAATCCAGGATAGTTTTCAATTCTCTCAGTTAGAAATGCGTTTCCGCCAATAGTCTTCTTCTCCAGAATAAGTGTTTCAAAACGGTCACGCTGAGCGTAGATCGCTGTAGTTAGCCCAGCCGCACCGCCACCGATGATAATACTATCAAATACTTTTTCAGTCTTCTCCTCATTTATCTTTAGTGCATCTCTCAAGGTGCTGTTTTCCGGCTCAACAAATACTTCATCATTGATCAATATAGTTGGGATTTTGCGTTTTCCATTATTGATTTTCTCAACCAAAGGAATCGCCCATTCATTGCTATCAATATCAATAAACTGGAAGTTGATTTTGTTATCTGCCAGATACGATTTAGACTTTCGACAGTCCGGACACCAGTCTGCTCCATAAAGAATTACACGACCTTGTTCATTGATTCCCAATACGGAAGCCAGATGGTTATTGTCCGGATTTGTATATGATTTCCCATTGATAATGATCGTAGGGATAATCCGTTTCCCGTTATTGATGGTTTCCACCGTTTTGGTCGCAGACTCATCCAAATCAACATCTATAAATGTGTATTCGATATTATGCTCTTTCAAAAATGCTTTTGCTCTTCGGCAATCCGGGCACCAATCTGCGCCGTATAATATGATTTCGTTATTCATGTTTTCTATGATTTTTTAAATTATTTTGATGTTGCTCTTTTCTTATGTTAATAGCTTTATAACTATAAATGACTAGCAGTGCCAATGCAAGTAATGTGAAGGCAATCCCTATCGCAAGTATCCATAAACCAATTTGTTGTAAGGGAAATATAACTTCAAAGATCGCCGAGAGCACAAAAGATGCCGCGGATGTATAAAACAAGGTACTGGAACTTGTCAGCCGTTTAAGTTGCCCGATTTTTAGCCAAATAATATGATGCTGAAAATCATTGTGTTTCATCAATAGCAATCGTTCGATTTCACCACTTAGTGCCATCATTTGATTGGTAGTTGATAATATCAACATGCCAATGCCCGGAATTATGGTAATGGGAATGTACCAATCCATAAGCTTAGTAAAGTGTGATGCTGCAGCGCGCAATGCCCTTGGTTTGCATCCTATTTGAGAATTCAGAATTGATATATTCAAATATCATTTGATTGAATGCTGCTGGCTCTTCGGTTTTCAATACAGTAATCATACGCTTTTTTTATTTAAGTAATTACGCAGCAAAAATGAGGAAAAAATAGCTTGATCCGGGTAGAAATTTTTCCCTATAATTTGTCAATTATTCCTTTGTTGCCTACGATTAATGAAACAATCATACAAAGCAGGAATCCAATGATAATGGAGCCAATGCCCAAGTAGATAGACTGGCCGCTGAACTTTTTAAAAACAAGGGGTTTTTGAAGCCCTCTTGTAAACATGGGACACCTCCATCATCCATCAAATGACCAGGCTGCAAAAAATGCTTTGATCACAATTCCCAAAGTCACCGGGAACAGGCATGAACCAAAGCATCCCACAGTTGATTTCCGTACCCTCTGGTGAGTTCCATTTGATATACACTCTACCTATTGAACACAGCCAACAATTAGAGGTATATTTCGTATTTATAGGTGTGAGAATTTTTTCTTACATTTAAGAATATTCGCGAACTAATTCTTGAGTCATGGGGCAAATTACCAAAAACAAACAGAATACTGAAAAAGAACTCACAAAAATTCTTTTCAATTTGTTGTTAAAATATAGAAATGAATCTGCGTATAGAAATAGGTCCTTTTACAATGATTTGATATCGGATAATTTTCAAGACAACTATATCCTCCATCAAATGAGCTCAATTCCGTACCCGGCTAAATTATATAAAGGGTTGAAGGAATCCTTGTTTATTACTGGTGATGAATATCGTAATATCATGGGGCATACCTGGAGAACGATTTTGAAAAAGGAATCTGATGAATTATTAGATGCGGATTATTCTGAAAAATTGGTTGCAGCTTCTAAGGTGTTGGCACAGGGGGTTAGTTTTTTTGGATCATTTGAAAAGTTAGGCATATGGTTGCGAAAATTTAATCCATTTCTTGATGCCCGGCCAATAGATCTTCTTACTACCATTCCCGGATCTGAAATTGTGTCAGATGAACTTGAACGTTTATATGAAGGTTCTCTGGCATGATCGTTTGGAGGTTGTCTAGACATAATTCCCTGGAAGGATCTGATACGCCCGGAAGATGGAACCTACGAAAAACTAAGGTATTATACACTGCTAGCAATCCATCGCTTTGCGCCTGGGAAGTGTTTGCACATCAGATTGACGGAGACAGTTGGCCGACAGATTATTTTCTTTTAAAAATTGAAGTTCAGGGAACAGATATTCTCACAATCTCGGCAAGAGATTTGCCGGCGGAATGGAATACACTGGCATACAAAAACTCTGTTCGGAAATTTGGTAGTGATATAATGGCAAGGGATAAGCCTTTGGGATTTTGGGTGCCTAGTGTTGTTATACCAGAGGAACATAACCTTATCTTAAATCCTCAATTTCCAAATTATCATTCACTAGTAAAACTAAAAGAGACGATCCCGTTTGAGTATGATGAGCGATTTAAAAAATTTCTTAAATAGAGGCTGAAAAATACAACTGATAATATCAAATTTCTTTTCTAATGGAGCATGCCATAATTGAACTCAGTGAAAAAGAATATTTGTTATTAAATGCACACATTTTGAAAACATTATGATCCATTCAAAAGAACTGTTTTATTTCATTGTCTTATTATTAGTCTCATGTTCTCAAGAGCGCATGGAAACTATCAATTTTCGTGAGAAGAATACTTCAGCCTCCAATTATGAGGTTCTTTATGAAAGTGGAAATTGGGATCACCCCGAATACGGTGAGGCATTTGAATTTTATGGAAATCATAGAGCCGTTGTTGAACTACCGGATCAATTATATGGCAATACACAAGTTGTAGTTCCGTGGAGAAGAAGAGATAATGATCCAGCCGAAAAAGACATAATCATTGTAGATGCAAAAACAAATACAGTTGTCGAAAACAGGCATATTCTCGAAATTAATAATGAATATGGGCACCTGATCTTTAAACCCAACAATCAATCACCCTTATATTATATATACTTTCTTCCACATAGCTCTACAGGATCATATTACCCAAAACTAAAGTACAAACAGCCAACGGAAACTCGGGATAAATCCTGGTTGTCAGAAGTAGAATTAGGTAATGGCCAGGGAGCGGACTTCCCCAAAGCGAAAGTGATCAGTATTCAATCAATAGATGATTTTCACAGCTTTTTTCCTATGGAGGTAATTGCAACTCAAGAAGAAGTTTCAACATTTATCGACAGCAATTCCAAACCTTACTATTTGTTTCCAGAATATCGCGAATATCCTATTAAGCTCAAGGATTACCTGCCTTTGCGTTGGGTTGCCGGCGCGAAGAAAATCAACGGAATTTCGGATACCGTCTTTAAAGGAGAATTTTATTCATTTCAAATAGGAGTGTTCTCACCAAAAGAGAACTTAAAAGACATTAAAATCGATTTTACGGATTTTGAAAGCAACATGGGAAGGAGTATCCCCAAAGAGATGATAACTTGTTTTAATAAAGGTGGTATTGATCTAAATGGAAATCCATTTGACAAGATAGTATCTGTAACCATGGGTAAAACACAAGCGCTCTGGTTTGGAATTGAAATTCCAGAAGAAACAAAAAAAGGCACCTATTTAGGCAAAGTCATCATGAAGCCAAAAGGGATTTCTGCCGATACTGTTTTTGTAAAACTGAAGGTCTCTTCCGATAAAATAGCGAATTACGGAGATCATACTCCTCAAAATATGTCCCGGTTACGCTGGCTAAATTCAACCATTGGCACAGACAAAGATTTTATTGTTAAACCATTCGAACCTATAAAAATATCAAATAACAAAATCAGTATTCTAGGTCGCGATATTGTACTAAATGAATATGGTTTTCCCGAAAGCATTTCGTCTTACTTCACCCCGGAAATGACAAGACTGAAGAAAAGTAGTGAACCCGTATTGGCCCGCCCCATACAATTTGATGTTATAGATAAAAATGGTTCGCCAACACGGTGGAACACTAATTCTTATGGCATTCGGCTAATGCACAAGAGTGTTGCCAATTGGACAGCAAGCGCGAGTTCAGATAATTTTATGATGAATGTATCGGGCACTGTCGAATATGACGGTATGTTGGATTATAAGATAAAAATAATTGTCAAAAAAGATATTGCCGTCAAGGATATCAAGCTTCAGATTCCAATGCAAAAAGAAGCCGCCAAATACATACTTGGACTGGGACGAAAAGGTGGCAAACTCGAAAATAGCATTTCATGGAAATGGGATATTACAAAACATCAGGAAGGTGCATGGTTGGGGAATGTTAACAAGGGCATTCAATTTGTACTAAGAGATGAGAATTATGAGCGTCCCCTAAACACCAACTTCTATCAGGCAAAACCCCTGCACCTTCCAAGTTCATGGTTCAATGAAAATAAAGGTGGAATCAACATCACTGTAAAGAACGACACTGTGAATGTAGAAAATTATAGTGGCGCCAGAAATATTAAAAAAGGGGATACGCTTAATTTCAATATTCGCTTTTTGATCACTCCATTTAAACCGATCGATATCAAAGCGCATTTTAATACAAGATTTGTCCATAAATATGTGCCGGTAGATTCCGTAATCAATATGAACGGCACCATTGTAAACATCCATCATGCCAACGAAATAAACCCATATATCAATTACCCATTTTATAATGTGGAAAAGCAGAAATCATATATTGAAGATGCACATAGTAAAGGTATTCGGGTGAAATTATACAATACCATCCGTGAGCTTAGCTACAAATCACATGAACTTTTTGCCCTGAAGAGTCTTGGAGATGAAATATTGAATGATGGTGAAGGAGGTGGACATAGTTGGCTACAGGAGCATCTCAAATCAAATTATCATTCAGCTTGGCATGCAACAAATGTAAATGATGCTTCAATACTTAATAAAGGTAATTCAAGGTGGACCAATTATTATATTGAAGGGATTAACTGGCTTGCCCAAAACAATAAAATTGACGGGCTTTATTTAGATGATATCGCTTTTAGCAGAACCACTGTAAAACGTATCGCAAATGTGTTTGACAAACACAGGGATTCATTTGTAATTGACCTTCATTCTGCCAATCAGTTTAATCACAACGATGGCTTTATTAACAGTGCATTTTTGTATATGGAACATTTTCCTTACATATCCAGGCTTTGGTTTGGAGAGTATTTTGAATATGATTTGGCACCTGATTACTGGCTGGTAGAAGTTTCCGGTATTCCGTTTGGTCTAACAAGCGAGATGCTTGAAAAAGGAGGGCATCCTTATCGTGGTCTGGTGTTCGGGATGACCACCCGTGTTTATCACACCTACAATCCACAAGCACTCTGGAAGTTATTCGATGAATTTGATATGGCCAATAGCGAAATGTCAGGTTATTGGGTAGATGAATCACCAATTAAAACAAATACGAAAAATATCAAAAGTACAATCTACTCAAATCAGGATAAAGTGCTCATCGCTATCGGTTCATGGTCGGCTAAAGACGAAAGAGTGCCATTGAAAATTGATTGGAAAGCCCTGGGGATTGATAAAAAATCGGTTCGTCTAATTAGCCCTGAGATCAAAGGACTTCAGAATTTCAACACATTTGAGCTTGATAAACCCATCCCTATTGAAAAAAACAATGGGCTGATACTTATTTTAGAAACGAAAAAGTAAGTAAATCTTATTGCCCAATAATATAGAATCAAATTTGGTGGTTCCGGAGGCCTAATGGAGTACATGGTTATGCGAAAGATGCGTACTATTGGTATCCGGCAGGCCAATAAAATATGCCCATGGCGGCAGTGGCTTACAACCTGAAGAAATACCTGAGCTTCTTCGGCCAAATCATCCCTGAGAAACCTGTTGAGGAAACGTTGAGCTAATTTTGGCGGTATGGTTTTATCATTCGACAACTGATCAAATATTGAAATTGAGATTGTCCAAAGCGAGAGAAGGATATTGCTGCCAAAGGTTCACCTTAAAGTCACGCGCTTCTTTTAAAACTCTTTGGCCGTAGGCAGTGATTGTGTAAATGCGTTTTCGGCGTCCGCCTCTTTCCGTCGTAGCCTTTCCCATTTCTGAAGATAAAAATCCTTTGTCCTCCAGTCTGCTTAGGGTTGAATGAACTGCCCCGATAGAGACGGACCTTCCGGTTTGTGATTTAAATTCATCTGAAATCTTGAAGGCATATGCTTCTTCATCTCCAAGTATACCTACAAGCAGCATAATAACTTCCTCAAATTCTCCAAGTCGTGTTTCTTTCATTTGTTTCTATATTGCAGATCAAATATACGAACTTAATTTCTATTTGTTCTACAATTAGGAAAGAAATGACTATTTAATTGTTACCGATTAATACTTTGCCATTGGGCATAGTTCCTGAGATTCGGAGTAGAAATTGGGACGTAGAAAATTACCAATTTCTCCTTTTCCAGATTGATTTCTATGGCTAACGTTTTCATAGCAAGCTTTATCTTCATAGCGCCTCTTTTCTTTCCCAATTAAGGAATGGAATTGGTAATACAAACCTGCTGGGTAAGAAAGTGACTTCAATGTCGATCGTTATTGAAGACCTTTGCAAATATTGTTCATTAGTAGCTTCTACCTTGTCATTTAACACTGGAAAAAGTATTTATGTAGATTTTTCAAATCCCACAGAAATACCGATGGATCCTAAATAAGTAAAAGTTTACACTTTTACCCCAACAAAAAAGCACCCACAAATTTTACTTCGTAAGTGCTTGATTATCAAGAGCCCCCTGCCGGGATCGAACCAGCGACCTACTGATTACAAGTCAGTTGCTCTACCAGCTGAGCTAAGGAGGCTTATTTCATTTTCTCTATTCTCTTACCTCGCTCAGCTGGTGCTGCCCTGCAACCCGGCTCCTCCCTAAAATCATCCAAACGGATCATTTCTTGACGGTCGGACCTCAGCTGAGCTAAGGAGGCTTATTTCATTTTCTCTATTCTCTTACCTCACTCAGCTGGTGCTGCCCTGCAACCCGGCTCCTCCCTGAAATCATCCAAACGGATCATTTCTTGACGGTCGGACCTCAGCTGAGCTAAGGAGGCTTCTAAAAGCGACTGCAAAAATAAAGGACTAATCGAATAATCAAAAGAATATTGAACTATTTTAGATAAACTTCAATTAGATATTACTAATAATTTTGAGCTGCTCTTTAAGGCTTTGTAATTGCTCATTGGCCTTGTCAATTTTTCCTTGAAACTCCTCTTTCAACTTGTCCGCATTTTTCGATGAAGCGAAGAAATCCATGTTATTCTTCCAAACACTTATGTCGTTCTCAAGAGCGGCTATTTGCCGGCGCAAAGCCCCTTCCTTCTTGTGTATCATCTTCTCGGCGCCGGGCCCATAACTTATATTGCTAAACTGGGCAGAAAATCTCATTTTGTGTTTTTCCGCCTCAGGAATATCCACCTGATCGGTAATCTCCGTTATAATCTTAGTATATCGATTCTGTATGTACTTAATATTCGATCTTGGGACAAATCCAATTTTACCCCATTCCGATTCAATGGTCTGAACTCTTTCGACATCGATTTTCCCTTCCTCGGCCATCTTTTCCAATTCGTCGCAGAGTTTTTGCTTTTTCTTGAAATTCTCTTCGTAATCTTTCTCCAGTTTGCCGGTATTCTCTCTCCTCCGGTTAAAAAAGTGATCGCATGCTTTCTTAAACCGGGCAAACACTTCATTTCGATGTTTTTCGGGCACCGGGCCGATCTCTTTCCATCTTTTCTGCAAACGCTTCAACTCATCGGATGTCTTCCAAAAATCGTCGCTATCCTTAAGGGCTTCGGCTTTGTCGACAAGCTCTTCCTTGAGTTTTAAATTACTTCTTCGCTCTTCCTCAATCTTCTTAAAGAATTGTCCTTTTTTATTGAAAAATGCTTTAAAGCCGGTCCAGAATTTTTTGTTGATCGCCTTTGCCTTTTCTTTAGGCAGACTGCCTATCGCTTCCCATTCCTTCTGAATTGCAATGATCTCTTTGGTTTTAGAATTCCAATCCGATATCCGGTCCGAATCGAATTCCGAAAACGGCAACACTTTTTCTATTAAAGCTTCTTTGGCCACTTCATTCAGCTTCAGCTCCCCCTTCAGCTTTTCATAGTAATCCTTTCTTTTTGAATAGATCTTATCGGAAGCTGCTTTAAACCTCTCCCAAACGGGTTCCTGATCCTCCTTGGGCACCGGTCCGATATGCTTGAATTCCTCGTGAAGCTCATTCAACTGCTTGATGACTTCTCTAATATTTTCCTGATCGCTTAACTTTTCTGCCTTTTCGCAAAGCTCTATTTTCAGATCATAGTTCTTTTTCCGGTCCAGCTCCTTTAATTCAAAATAAATGCTTCGCTGATCATAAAACCGGTCAAGCAACGCGTTGTAGTTTGCCCACAGGCTCTTCACCTGCGATGAGGGAATTACACCAACTTCCTTCCACTGTTTCTGAAGATCCTTTAGAGCCTTTATACTTGTACCGGTTTCTTCTGAATCAACGATCTGGCGGAGCTTTTCAAGGATTTCAAGCTTTTTATTTAAATTCTGCTCTTTTTGCTTTTCCAGGCTATTGTAATACTGGTTCTTCCTTTCTTTAAGTTTGCCAAATGCCAGATTGAAGCGTTGATCCAATTCATCGGGGCGGTATTCAAATCCATCTTTTTCACCACCGTCCTCCATATATCTTTCGTATGCAGCCTTGCGCTCTGCCTCGGCAAGATCATCATACGGCTTCTTTATCTCTTTTAGGATTCTTCCAACCTGTGAAAAATCATCTTCCTTCAGCAAACTTTCCAAAACCCGGACCATTTGCTTCTTGCTGTAATTGGAATAATCCAATTGTGCTTCCTCTTCTTCAGGCTCACCCCCTTCCGAATCACCTGCTTCCTCATCTGCCGGAGGATTATCATCACTTCCGCCCGATGAACCTTCAATTATCACTGTGCTTTTCTCCTGATGTTCGGCAGGTATTGGAGCTTGTTCGGTCACATCATCCTCGGAGGTTTCTGAATCTTCGCTTTTTTCAGATCCATTTTTTGTGCCTGTTTCATCATCTGCCCGCGCTTCCTTACTTGCCTGGGTTTCTTCTCTTGCCGCTACTGCATCGGCCGCTTCAGCTTCTTTACTTACGGGTTCCTTTATTATCTCTTCTTCTTTTTGATCGGTGGGACTTTTATCCGGTGCACTCAGCCCGCCTGTCGCTTCCGGGCCGGGATCTTGTTGTGGTTCACTTTCATCGAGTTTTTTTTCATTCTCAGCACCGGAGCGTGACTGATGATCAGGGGTAGGAACTATTTCGGGATTTTCCAAATTACTCCGGTGAAAGTCGTCTGTTTTATGTGAAGATTCCTTTTCAGGATCCGACGAAGAGTCCCGATTGACTGAATTGTCCGGCTTTTGTTCAGACTGTTTTATTTTTCCATCTTCAAAATTATTTCCTTCGGTTCCATATTTTTCCATAACTCGTCATTTTAATAAAGGTTAATTTAACCTCGGATCAACGGGAAAATTAGCGACAATTTTGTACTTCCCGCCCATTGTATTTAACACTTCTTTCCACAAAGATTCGACATCAGTATCGAAAATCTGTCCAATATCGACATTCCTTGAGATTATCCATGAATTCATTTCAAGCTCTCCCTTCAACTGTCCGCCGGCCCACCCGGAGTACCCGACAAAAAACTTGATATCATTTGATTGCACCAGATTGCTTTCCATCATAGCCAGCATCTGTTCAAAATTGCCCCCCCAGAATATCCCCTTGGCCACCTCGATTCCCCCTTCGATCAATCCATCATTTTTATGAATAAACTGAAGGGCATTTTGTTGCACAGGTCCGCCGATGTAGACATTATCCTGCCGATCGCCTACGCCTTCGATCAATTCATTCAGCTTTACCATGGCCGGCTTATTCAACACAAATCCAAACGAACCATCTTCATTGTGCTCACAAAGCAATATCACTGTCCTTGAGAAATTCGGATCTGCTAAAAAGGGTTCTGATATTAACAGATCGCCTTTTTTAGGTTCAATTTTATCAAATGAATAATTAAATAGTTCCATTTCTATTATAAAACGAACATAATTCGAGAAAGATTTGATTTGAATTTCTTACTGTGTCAAATAACCTCTTACCGAACTAAAGGTATTAACATTTTAAATAAAAAATATAATAATTGATCTATTTAATACTAATTTCGCCAAATCACTCGACCGATGATCTTTTAATCGATAATGGAAAATAAATCACACTTGACAAAACCTCTGTAATTGGTCATGAACATAGCGCAGGTACGTAGAGAATACACAAAAACAAAGCTCAACAAAAACAATGTTCATCCGGATCCAATCGTACAGTTTAACAAATGGTTAAACGAAGCGCTCGAATCAAACTGCATGGAACCGACTGCCATGACCATTTCCACTGTTTCGGAAAATTGTGCCCCCTCCTCCCGCGTCGTATTGTTAAAAGGAGTTGAAGACAACAGGTTTGTTTTTTATACAAACTACAACAGCAGAAAAGGTATTCAACTCCGTAAAAATCCGAATATTTCGGCCTTGTTCTTCTGGTCCGAGCTTGAGCGCCAAATTATTATCGAAGGGACCGTCGAGAAAACATCCACAGAAAAATCGGACGAGTATTTCGGCTCCAGGCCTTGGAAAAGCAGAATCGGAGCAATTATCTCGCCTCAAAGTCAGCCTATTGAATCACGAAACGTAATAAAAAAAGCATTTGTCGTGGAGGCGGCCAGGCATATTGGAGATTCTATTCCAAGACCTCCGCACTGGGGAGGGTATATGATCGATCCAAATCGAATTGAATTTTGGCAAGGCAGACCTAACAGGCTTCACGACAGAGTGCTCTATTTGAAAGATAAAAGCTCCGTCTGGAACATCTCCCGACTCGCACCCTGAGCATTTGAAAAACCTATATCTGGATCGATATGCGTGGCCCGGCCCAAGTATAAAGCGTAAGCCGGCCAAAAATACAGGGATCATTATTGTGATGCCGTGTTTTAACGAACCGCATGTGCTCGAGGCCTTAAAATCCATATATGCCTGCACGATCCCCGATTGCCTGGTAGAAGTAATTGTCGTGGTCAATCACGGCAAAAATGAAGATCAGCACGTCATAAATCAAAACCGGCAATCTGCCGATACAATCGAGCGCTGGTTTAGGTCAAATCCAAATCCCTCCATCGAGGGCCACGTTATCAGGGCTTTTGATCTCGAGGATAAAATAGCCGGTGTCGGTCTGGCGAGAAAAATCGGTATGGATGATGCCGTGCGAAGATTTGAAGATATAAATAAGAAGAGAGGCGTCATCGTATGTTTTGATGCGGATTGCACATGCTCATCCAATTATTTGCAGGAAATCTATCGGGCATACCATCAAAGGCCGGAAATTAACGCAGGTCTGCTATACTTTGAGCACCCTCTAAGCGGGAACATGTCCAATGAAACCTACGATGCCATAATTAACTACGAGCTGCATCTGCGATACTATAAGAACGCCCTGGGATATGCTAACTTTCCGTATAGCTACCATACGGTAGGTTCCTGTATTACAGTTACCTCCGAGGCATATCAAAAACAAGGTGGGATGAATAAAAGGAAGGCCGGTGAGGATTTTTACTTTTTGCAAAAGATTTTTTCGCTGGGAAAAATTGAAAATATAACGGAAGCGAAAGTAATCCCGTCTCCAAGATCGTCTGACCGGGTCCCGTTTGGAACCGGAAAGGCCGTTCATGACATTCTTTTAAAGAGTTCGTCAAACTACTACACGTATAATCCAAAGATATTTATGGATCTCAGACGTTTTATAAACCGTGTCCCGGAACTTTTTAAAGGAAATATGGCATCATCCGCGATTAATAATTTGCCTCAAAGCATTCGGGATTTCATGGCCGGGCACGACTACTTCAAAAACCTTCAAAAGATCATAAAAAACAATCGTTCCGAAAAACAGTTTGTCAAATCTTTTTTTCAATGGTTTAACGGATTTACTGTTCTGAAGTACGTACATTTTGCTCGGGATGAGTTTTTCGAACATGTAGAAGTTTTTGAGGCCGCCGAATGGGTGATTGTAAAAAATAAGGGTGTACACCCCATCGACAAAAAAGATGCCCTGTTTCTACTTCGGGAAATTGACCGTTCAGATTAACGAAAACAAATCAGATGTGCCCGGTGTGGTAGACATTGTAAATCCTTCACCATACGATACGCCTATCCGATGCCCGAATTCGACTGCCCTGGCTTCGATTGATGCAATAAAATCAGAGGATGAGATAAATGTTTCCGGCTCTTGGCTCCCGGGATTATAGAATTGCGATCCAAACGCCATTATCGAACTCATTTTCGTTTCCCAGAATTGAGATATATCCACGATAAATGCGGGTTCGATATAATCGTTCTGAATGTAATGATACAAGCGCTTTGGTCGATGGGGCATTTGTTCATTTCCATCGTATTGCGTCTTTAATTTCACAAGTCCGGACTTAAAAAAAGCCTGTTGCAACAGCTCGGCCCCCCTGGCATGATCCGGATGTCTATCCCGGATGGCGTTGGCCAGAATTATTTCGGGCTGATACCTCCTGATCATTTTAATGACTTCTATCTGATGATCCCAATCATTTGCAAATTTCACATCCTCAAATCCCAGGTTTTCCCGCACCTGCAAACCCAAAATTTTGCTGGACCTCTCCGCTTCGTTCATGCGCAATTCAGCGGATCCCCTGGTACCCATCTCACCCTTGGTCAGATCAATTATACCACAGGTATAACCTGCGGCCAAATGCGCGGCAACGGTCCCGGAGCACGATAGCTCAGCATCATCCGGGTGCGCGGCAAATACAAGAATATCAAGTTTCATTATATCGGGAAAATAGCCCTTTTGATTCAATAAGTAAAATCAAAAAGGCTATATTGATTTGAATCAGGCCATTTCTTTTTCGGCTAGCCAGCGCTCCGCATCCAGGGCTGCCATACAGCCGGAACCTGCAGCCGTCACGGCTTGTCGGTAGATTTTATCTTGAGCATCTCCGGACGCAAATACCCCTTCAATATTTGTGCGCGTACTGCCCGGCAGAGTGACTATATATCCGGATTCGTCCATATCCAGAAAACCTTTAAAGAGGTTCGTGTTTGGCTGATGACCAATCGCTACGAAAAATCCCTTAATCGGGATATCTGTTTTCTCGCCTGTTTGATTATTAAAGACACGAACCGCTTCTACCTCGCTTTCTCCAAGTATTTCTTCGGTTTCAGTATGCCAGTGAATCTCAATGTTGGGGGTCGACATCACTCGCTTGGCCATAATCTTTGATGCCCGGAGTACGTCCCTTCTGACAATCATATGCACTTTGGAGCAAAGCTTTGCCAGGTAACTCGCTTCTTCACACGCCGTGTCTCCTCCGCCTACGACCGCAACTTCCTGGCCTTTGAAGAAAAATCCGTCGCACACCGCACATGCAGAAACCCCTTTGCTGTTCAGGCGTTCTTCAGAGGGAAGACCAAGCCACTTTGCCGATGCGCCAGTCGATATTATTATTGATTTTGCATTAACTACCTCTTCCTCATCTACGGTTACTTCAAAAGGATATTTTTTAAAGTCGACGCCTGTCACCACTCCATATCGCACGTCTGTTTCAAAACGTTCCGCCTGGGCCTGAAAGTCCATCATCATTGTTGGCCCGTTTACGCCTTCCGGATATCCCGGATAGTTTTCAACATCATTGGTTATGGTCAATTGGCCACCAGGTTGCCCACCTTGATAAAGTACCGGTTTTAGTCCTGCTCGCGCCGCATAAATGGCAGCCGTATATCCGGCAGGCCCGGAACCAATTATCAATACATTTGCAACATCTTCCATATCAATATTATGATTAATTTGTAAAAATTTTAATAAAAAAAGGCCTCAATCAAAATGGAGACCTTTCAGATTTCATTTATAAACTCATTTACCCCAGATAAGGTTTCAACGCTTTACTTCTCGACGTATGTCTCAACCTTCTTATGGCTTTCTCTTTGATCTGGCGTACACGTTCCCTGGTCAAATTAAACTTTTCCCCGATTTCTTCCAGGGTCATCGAATGCTCGCCGTTGAGTCCGAAATACAGCGTAATTACATCCGCTTCACGTTGTGTCAGGGTTGACAAAGCGCGCTGGACTTCACGCCTCAAAGAGTCATTCATCAATTCATTGTCCGGCGTCTCTTCGGTATCATTTTCCAGCACGTCCAGCAAGCTGTTTTCTTCTCCCTGTACAAACGGGGCGTCCATGGAAACGTGGCGACCCGAAATCTTCATCGTGTCCACGACTTCGGAAGTGGTTACGTCGAGCACATCCGCCAATTCGTCCGGCGACGGCTCACGCTCAAACCGCTGTTCCAGCTCTGAAAAGGTCTTTGATATTTTATTTAACGATCCTACCCGGTTTAATGGGAGCCGAACAATTCTCGATTGCTCTGCCAACGCCTGCAGAATTGATTGCCTGATCCACCAAACTGCGTAAGATATAAACTTGAATCCTCTGGTCTCATCAAACCGCTGAGCAGCTTTGATCAACCCAAGATTACCTTCGTTGATCAAATCCCCCAGGGATAATCCCTGGTTTTGGTATTGTTTTGCAACAGAAACAACGAACCTCAAATTAGCTTTAGTTAACTTTTCGAGCGCCATCTGATCCCCCTCTCTGATCCTCTTCGCCAACTCAACCTCCTCATCAGGCGTTAATAAGTCAACCTTTCCAATCTCCTGCAAATACTTATCTAAAGATTGACTTTCCCTGTTTGTTATTTGCTTGCTAATTTTTAGCTGTCTCATTGGTTAATTTTTATTATTACTAAATTGTAAACGTTTGTAATCGAAGGTTAAGTTCCTCTACAAACGCTGTAAAATAAATAATTCTAAGTTTATTATAAACCTACAAATAGGATTAACGTGTAAAAGCTAGTTTTTGATTTGTTTTTGTGGCTTTGGCAAAAGCACTTTTCTGGATAACCTGAATTTACCGGTTTTCTTGTCGGTACCAATGAGTTTTACTTTGATCTCTTCTCCGGCCTCAAGAACTCCGTCCATATTATCCAGGCGTTCCCACTTGATCTCGGATATATGAAGTAAGCCCTCTTTTCCAGGCATAAATTCTATGAAAGCTCCAAAGTTTGTAATCGACTTAACTTTACCGTCATAGATCTCGCCGACTTCGGGAACAGCGACAATACCCTTGATCCACTTCTCAGCGGCAGTCACTGAAGCTTCGTCCGAAGCATAAATGCTTACAACTCCCGCATCTTCAATTTCTTCGAGCACTATGGTCGTGTTCGTTTCTTTCTGGATTTCCTGAATTACCTTGCCCCCGGGACCGATAACCGTGCCAATAAACTCTTTATCGATTTTAAACGAAATGAGTCTGGGTGCATTTGGTTTCAGGCTCTCCCTTGGTTCGGAAATCGTTTTCTTTATTTCTTCAAGAATGTGCAACCTTCCGGCCCTGGCCTGAGCCAGCGCTTCGCCTAGAATTTCATAAGAAAGTCCGTCGATTTTAATGTCCATCTGGCATGCGGTAATTCCTTCGGCGGTTCCGGTAACTTTAAAGTCCATATCACCCAAATGATCTTCATCGCCCAGAATATCGGATAAGATTGCGTACTTACCGGTTTCCGGATCCGAGATCATTCCCATCGCAATCCCCGTAACCGGCGCTTTTATCTGTATTCCGGCATCCATCAGAGCCAATGAACCTGCACATACTGTGGCCATGGATGATGAACCGTTTGATTCCAGGATATCCGAAACCACGCGTAAGGTGTAGGGGTTCTCTTCTTCCGATGGCAACACCTTTTTCAAAGCGCGATGCGCCAGATTTCCATGACCGACCTCCCGTCTCCCGGGGCCTCTGTTCGGCCTTACCTCACCCGTTGAAAATCCCGGGAAATTGTAATGCAGGATAAATTTATTGGTGCCTGTAACCATTGCATTATCAATAGTTTGCTCATCCAGCTTGGTGCCCAATGTTACAGTGGTCAACGACTGTGTTTCTCCCCGGGTGAAAATCGCCGAACCATGAGCCGTCGGCAAATAATTGACCTCGCTCCAAATTGGCCTGATCTGATCCATGGTCCTTCCGTCCAAGCGGATGCGCTCATCCAATACCAGGCTTCTTGCAGCTTTCTTTTCGATATCGTGGAAATATTTATCAATCAGGAACGGATCTTTTTCATGATCTTCCGGAAGGCGCTCGATATACGCTTCTTTTATACTTTTAAAGGCATCAATCCGTTCTTTTTTATTGACAATGGTTTTCCTGGCAATTTCATAGGCTTTATCGTAAAGTTTTTCATTCATTTCAGCCCGGAGCTCCTCGTCGTTTGTCTCATGACTATAGGTTCTTTTCTCCGTTTTGTCAACCGCTTCCGCCAGTTCCAACTGCACTTTACACTGCTCCTTAATAGCTTCATGAGCGACCTTCAACGCTTCGAGCATAACCTCTTCCGACACCTCGTTCATCTCACCTTCAACCATCAGGATGTTATCCAGTGTAGCAGCAACGATCAGCTCGAGATCCGCTTTTTGAATATCCTCTAATGTCGGGTTAATTTTAAACGCACCATCGAGTCGGATTACCCTTACCTCGGATATTGGCCCTCCAAAAGGGATATCCGATACGGCTATGGCAGATGAAGCGGCCAGAGCGGCAAGCGCATCCGGTTGAGCGTTTGGATCTGCGGAAATCAGTTGAATAAATACCTGGGTCTCGGCGTGGTAATCGTCCGGGAATAATGGTCTTAATGCCCGGTCGACCAATCGACTGATTAATATCTCATGATCTCCCAGCCGGCCTTCCCTTTTGAGGAATCCTCCCGGTATGCGGCCGGCAGCGGCAAATTTTTCCTGATAATCGACAGAAAGAGGTAAAAAATCGACCCCTTCTTTTGCCTCTTCGCTTGAAACAATGGTAGCCAAAAGCATAGTGTCGCCCATCTTGACAACAACCGCACCATCTGCTTGCTTGGCCAATTTACCCGTTTCAATGATTATTTCGCGCCCATCGCTTAATTGGACGGACTTAGTTATAATATTTAATGGCATATAATAATTTGTATAAATAAACTTGTTATAATACTTAGGAATAGGGAATGAATAAAAGAGGGAATTCGAACGAGAATTCCCTCTTGATTTTATTTCCTAATTTTCAATTCTTTAATGAGCGCCCTGTAGCGCTTTATATCTTTGCGATAAAGGTAATCTAAAAGCCTTCTTCTCTTGCCGACTAATTTCAAAAGACCCAATCTTGTCGAATGATCTTTTTTGTTTACTTTAAGATGCTCGGTGAGGTGGTTAATTCTGTAAGTGAAGAGTGCGGCCTGAGCCTCAGGAGATCCCGTATCACTTTTAGACTTTAACCGGCCATGCTTTTCAAAAAGCTCTTGTTTTTTTTCTTTTGTCAAATACATGTTAGCTAAATTATTTTTATTTTCTTTAAAATCCCGCGAAGATACTAGTTATTAACATCAATTCAAACTTTTTGTTTTTTTATTAAAGTTTGACTTCAACTCAAACAGATAGGTTTTAACCTTCATAAAGACCACGTTATAAAAATCCGTTTCAAATAATCTGGCATCATTTTTAGCCTGTTTCATAAAAAACATTCCGGCCGGAAATAGGACGATATTCGCCATCCAGGCAGCTAGAATCGGATCCATTACATCTGTTCTGGTCCACTTTTCACAAATCATAGAAACCACATAGTACAGGATAAAAAATGATAGGGAAAGCAAAACCGGAATGCCTAATCCGCCTCGCTTTATAATCGCGCCCAGAGGGGCTCCAATAAAAAACATGATTAAAATAGTAACTGCCTGCGAGAGCTTTTTATATCGTTCCAATTGAAACTTATTCAGTTCGGTTTTCAGCTTATTGAGCTGACCATTTCTCATTAGCATATTGTTTTTAACATGACGCACTTGAGTAAGGCTTCTGTTCAAAGCGGTCTTTACATTCTTTTTACCGTTCATCAAACTATCGATAATGGCTATATTATCTTCAAAAGAAAGCTCTAATTTCGTGGAATCTGTTTCATTTGCCCGCTTTTTCTCTTCGATTTTGATCCGTCGTTCCGAATCTCTTTTTTTGTAGCCCTCCGTCTTTTTTAGAATTGATTTCGAAACTTTGTTGCCCGCATATGCCTTTACATCGGCATCCACCCGATCAATAGCTTTCTTTTCGTTTTTTACCGAATAGTTATCCGTTTTCACGGATTTTTCCAATTCAATTTTCCTTTCTTGCAATCCCAGGGAATCGCTCCCTTTTTTTTGCAATTGTAAATTTTTCTCAACCTCATTTTCTTTTCTGCTCCTTTCATATTCCTCCTGCCTGCGTTCCTTTTCTTCTTCCAGGGCACGGGCGCGTTCTTCTCTTTCCAATGCGCGTTGTTTATATACCTGTACGATATCTTCCAGATGATATTCGAAGAACCTAAAACTCTGCTCTTTAACCTCTTCCTTTTTATCCAGATATTCCGTGCTCATCGAATCGACATCTGTTTTAAGCTGAACGGAGTTTTTCATCAACCTATTGGAAGAAAACAATTCTTCTTTGGTCCGTTTCAAGTCAAACGAAGCCAGGCTGAATACAACTTTCTGGGATTCAAACTCATTTCTGATCAAAGGGTCCGGCTGCTGCCGGGAAACATAGTTTTTGCGAGGTCCTTTTTCTTCCATGTATGTATTCCCGTTATACATTTCAAGCACCAGATAGCGGTCGTTAAGAATGTTGTACATCTGACCGGAATCTGCCAGAGTAACGTGCACATTGCCTTGCCGGGAGGTATGGTCATAAATGATAAGATCTTTCAGTGCCTTCCCGTCAGGGTATTTCTCCCCTACTTTGATACTATATCCTTCGATACCGTTGTAAAAAGTACCTTCCTTTAGCTCCATAGAAGGTTTCATTTGCTTTACATCATACAGCAAACTAAAGGCTTTCAGGTTTGCTTTCGGGACAATATAATTATTCGAATAATAGGCGATGCCGGTGAGCAGAATCGCGAAGACAAAAATGGGAACCATCACCCTGATCAGCGAGATGCCGGAGCCTTTCAAAGCGGTCAATTCAAAGTGCTCGCCGAGATTCCCAAAGGTCATCAGCGAAGAAAGCAATACAGCCAATGGAAAAGCATTCGGGGTCATAAAAATGCTGAAGTAAAAAATGAGCTGCAGTATTACGGATGTGTCCAGATCTTTCCCGACGATCTCATCCAGGTATTTCAACATGAACTGAGACAGAAGAATAAAAATGACCACAAAAAAGGTAAGAAAGAAAGGCCCAAGGAATGAGCCAAGAATCAGTTTGTCAATCTTTTTCATTCAATTTCCCGCTTCCTGATAAACCAATTCATTATACAATAATTGTTCCAAAAAAGGAACTGCCAGTCAACCTCCAACGGTTTCTTTCAGGGTATGCAACAAACCTTCCCAAACTTCAGCTTGCTCCTCTTTATCATCAAAATCATTATACTCATTTATCCGGATGAATGTTGTCTGCGTCATTTCATTCAATTCTATTTTGAACTCTACCCAGTCCGGATCTTTACTTTCAGATTTGTCGGGCTCCAGAAAAACAAATTTGGCAAACGAATTCGTTCTATGACTGACCAGTTTGGCTTTATGATCCTGCCCCTCCCAAATGAAGTTAAATATATTGTCTTCATCTATATTTACATCATCTGCAAACCATTGCGCCAAACCACTGGCGGTAGTAAAATATGGATAAAGCATTTTTTTTGATGCATTTATCTCATATTCATAGGCAAATTTCGTCTTCTCCATAAAGTTGTATTTTAATGATTTCAATATAAAATAATTATACATACTTACAAAATTCTTTTAAGGAATGAATTTGGGATTAAAAATGATCTTTGTATGTTTGCACTCCTAAAAAACGGCGAGGTAGCTCAGTTGGTTAGAGCGCAGGATTCATAACCCTGAGGTCACGGGTTCAACTCCAGTCCTCGCTACTGTAATTTTTTGCAATTACCTAGATATCAATCCCTTAAATCACAATCTATTTTTCTTTCCGGACAATAT
Organism: Cytophagales bacterium; assembly: GCA_022360055.1. Lineage (GTDB taxonomy): Bacteria > Bacteroidota > Bacteroidia > Cytophagales > Cyclobacteriaceae > JAAUQL01. The sequence continues at coordinate 26,699 of JAKSDO010000093.1, forward strand.
CCGGATAAATAGTCCGATTTTACGCATTTCTCTACACCAACTGACATGGAAATAAAAAAACTAGGGAGACAAAACCTAAACCTTGGATCCATGTGCATGTATGGGAATAAATAGGATCAATCGGTATTTCTGTGGGATTTAAGAAATCATACCTAACTATTTTTTCCAGTGTTAAATGACAAGGTAGGAGCCTCAAAATAACATAAACGTCGTTTTTAATTTTACTTAATTTGAGCGTTTCGCCCGGATTTCTTCTCAAGACGCGGTATTGCCCTGTAGTTGGCTCTGAGTGCCCTGGCATACGAATGATCAAAAACATTTCTGTGGACCGGCTGGTTTTCCTCTGTCAGATACTTTTACGACCTATGGCAGAAATCCTTACTTTTCTGATGATCTCGCAAATAACCGTTTTATTATCCTTTCCCACAGGTTTTCGGATTGATCCAATAAATATGGATATCAATTTGTAGCTATGACCTGCACAAGCTGGAATTTCGGATACATTTCCGCATAAATGCGGAAAGCCGCTTGTGCGCGACTTTCCACTAAACATTAAACCACAACCTATGAAAAATAATTATTAAAAAATGCCTGCCTAATGGCTCGTCTTTCTCAATAATTATCGTAGCTCTAAGGTAATGCCTGAAGCAGAAATTTTAAGAATCACGGAATCTGTTAACCTTACTCGGGTAAAACTTCCATCACTTATTGGGAAAAATGTAAAGGAGAAATAAAAATATTAGCGTGATCGGAGCAGATTAAAGCCTTACTTAATATTTGCGTAGTCATATAGTTATACTGCTAAAAATATTAGCCCGATTTGATGGATACAAAAACCTTATGATTATTGAAAAAGCTTCAATTTTCTATCCAAAAGCACTCATTTAGTACATGAATTTTTGACAAATACCAACTACCGGTCTTGCGGCAAAAAAAAAGCCCCGAACTTCGGAGCTTTATGAGCTAATCATTAGTAATCGCTATTTTACCTTATCGACGACAGCTTTGAAAGCTTCGGGATGATTCATGGCCAAATCGGCCAGCACCTTACGGTTCAAGTCAATTTTCGCCTCTTTTAGCTTGCACATGAATACGGAATAGGACATCCCATGCGCCCTGGCCCCGGCATTGATCCTTTGGATCCACAAGGCTCTAAATTCCCTTTTCTTTGCTTTTCTGTCCCGGTATGCATATTGCATCCCTTTCTCAACCGCATTTTTCGCTACCGTCCAAACATTCTTCCTTCGTCCCCAATATCCTTTCGCGGATTTGAGCACTTTTTTTCTCCGAGCTCTGGAAGCTACTGAATTTACTGATCTTGGCATTTCTTAATCGTTTTTTGAGTTGAGGTGTTCTTTCGAATCTTCAAACCTTCAACTCTGGCCTTAAATTTAATTTAACTAGATGTTTAACATTTTCTTGATGCGAGGAACATCGCTATCGTGAACTAACGTGTCATGATTGAGGTTTCTCTTCTGCTTGGTCTCTTTTTTTGTCAGGATATGGCTATGATAAGCGTGTTTTCTTTTAATCTTGCCCGTCCCGGTCAATTTAAACCTCTTCTTTGCTCCAGACTTTGTTTTTACCTTTGGCATTTTAATATATATTTTATAAACGTTATTTCTTTCCTACTTTTGGAGAAATGAAAATAGCCATCCTTTTACCCTCAAGCTTTGGCAGTTGCTCTACCTTACCATATTCCTCCAATTGTTGTGCAAACTTCAGCAACAAAATCTCTCCCCGTTCTTTGAAAACTATGGTACGCCCCACAAAATGGACATAAGCCTTAACCTTTGCCCCATCCTCCAAAAACTTGATCGCATGTTTCAATTTAAAATTAAAATCGTGATCATCCGTATTCGGGCCGAACCTGATTTCCTTTAAAATAGTCTTTTGCGCTTTGGCCTTTATCTCTTTCTGCTTTTTCTTCTGTTCGTATTTGAATTTTGAATAATCAATGATTTTACAAACAGGTGGATCTGCTTTTGGTGAAATTTCCACAAGATCCAAACCAAAATTTTCAGCCATTTGAAGCGCTTGACGAATATCGTAGATCCCTACCTGAACATTATCCCCAACAACCCTTACATGTTGGGCGGTAATCTTATTATTTATTTTATATGGTTCTTCCTGTCTCCCGCTAAAGTTCCTACGATTTCTGTTAAAGGGTCTTTGTTTACCGATTTTTACCTCCTTTTTTAGTTTTTTAAATAAAGCTGCAAATATCTATATAAATTTTTGCATTTAAAATATCTATCCGAAAATAGTTAAATCATGACATCGTATTATTCCTCCAAGGCCAAACTTTTCTCCAATTCCCGGTCCATGAATGCAAGCAGATCCTTCTGATTAAAGGAGCCTATATCGCCCTGTCCCTGTTTTCGTATGGATACCGTGTTTGATTCGGCCTCTTGCTCACCGACAATAAGCATAAAAGGAATTTTAGCCACCTCGGCATCCCGGATCTTTCTCCCGATCTTTTCATCTCTGTGATCGACATACCCCGTCAATTCATTCAGGGCTAGCTCCTGATTAATTTTGTCTGCATAAGCGGCGTATTTCTCCGAAATCGGAAGAATGATATATTGCAGCGGGCTAAGCCATAATGGAAATTTCCCAGCCGTATTTTCCAGCAGAATGGCCACAAATCGTTCCATGGATCCAAATGGTGCTCTATGGATCATTACCGGACGATGTTTTTGATTATCAGCGCCTACATATTCGAGATCAAATCTCTCTGGCAAATTATAATCCACCTGGATGGTACCCAACTGCCAGCTTCGCTTTAAGGCGTCCTTGACCATAAAATCAAGCTTGGGACCGTAAAACGCGGCTTCGCCGAGTTCGGTGACCGTGACCAGGCCTTTTTCTTCCGTGGCCTCAATTATAGCTTTTTCTGCTTTTTCCCAGGCTTCATCATCTCCAATATACTTCTGTTTATTTTCAGGATCCCGCAATGAGATCTGTGTAACAAAATCATGGAATCCAAGCGATTTGAACACGTATAAAACCAGGTCAATTACTTTTTTGAATTCATCTTTGACCTGATCCGGCCTGCAAAAGATATGCGCATCGTCCTGTGTAAATCCTCTGACCCTGGTAAGTCCGTGGAGTTCACCACTCTGCTCGTAACGATACACCGTTCCGAACTCTGCAAGCCTCAGCGGCAATTCTTTATATGAGCGGGGCCTTGTTTTATAGATCTCGCAATGATGCGGACAGTTCATGGGCTTCAATAAAAATTCCTCATTTTCATTTGGAGTCCTTATCGGCTTAAAAGAATCCTCCCCATATTTTTCATAATGGCCCGAGGTTACGTAAAGGTTTTTGTGTCCGATATGCGGCGACATGACCGATTTATACCCGGCTTTAATCTGGGCTTTCTTCAAAAAACCTTCGAGCTTTTCCCGAAGCTCCGTACCTTTTGGCAGCCATAAAGGTAAGCCCTGACCGACTTTCTCGGAGAAGGCAAACAACTCAAGCTCTTTACCGAGTTTTCTATGGTCCCGTTTTTTTGCTTCCTCCAAAAGCGTCAAATATTCATCGAGCTCTTTTTTCTTTGGGAAAGCTACTCCATAAAGGCGGGTCAACTGCTTTCTGGTCTCATCCCCGCGCCAATAGGCTCCCGCTACATTTGTGAGCTTGAGGGCCTTTATTAAACCGGTATTCGGGATGTGCGGCCCCCTGCAAAGATCCGTGAAATTGCCCTGTTTATAAAAAGAGATCGATCCGTCCTCCAACTCTTCCAGGAGCTCCAACTTGTATTCATCACCTTTTTCCGTGAAATAAGCAATAGCATCGTCTTTGGAAACTTCTTCTCGCATGTAACTGTTTTTCTGCCTGGCCAGCTCAATCATCTTTTGCTCAACTTTTGCAAGGTCTGCTGAGTCAAAGTCCCGATCGCCGAAATCTACATCGTAATAAAATCCGGTCTCTACCGACGGCCCTATACCAAATTTTATACCGGGGTATAACGCTTCCAGAGCTTCAGCCATCAAATGTGCGGAGGAATGCCAAAATGTGCTTTTGCCATCTTTATCGTTCCAGGTAAGCAACTGTACGGCAGCATCCTTATTTATTTCGCGGGAAACATCCCAAACCTCACCGTTTACTTGAGCTGCCAGTACATTCCTTGCCAATCCTTCACTAATGCTGAGCGCAATCTCATGGGCAGTGACTCCCCGGACGAATTCCTTTACAGAACCATCCGGAAGCGTAATATTGACAGTTTGATTACTCATAAAAAATTCAGTTTATCTCCTTGGAATTCAGTGGCTTTAGTGTTTCGACCTGCCGCTGAACCTCTTCCTTTCGTTTAATAAGCCGCAAATATGCAACTTTTCTTTCAAGATTTTCTAATCCGCGCTGCGCTAAAGTTGATGTACTGTCAATTTCCAGAGCGGCCTTGTACATTTTTCTTGCTTCCGAATAATAGTTTATTTTTTCCAAAGTTCTCGCTTTCAAAACATAACCTTCGGTTCCTTTCGGTTCCGTTCCCAAAAATTGATTCACATACCGCAGCGTTGAGTCAATATTATTCGCGCGGCTATAATTTTTTGCCAATTCCAAATAAATCCCGAATTCATCAGGTTTGCTTTTTTTACAATTCATCAAAATTTGCCGGGAAGTATCGCTATGTCCCGTCTCATTAAAATAAGCTCCCCATTCATAGCACAAATTAAGATCCGGCTTTTTTACGGAGAATTTATCTATATATGACCTTGCCTTGGCAACATCGCCCAGAGCCAAAGCGACCTCAAATACTTTTGAAAAGTTTTTATAGGAGTTTTTCAACTTGTAAGCTTCCTCAAGACTAATCAAAGCGTTGAGGCTGTCGTTATGAATCAATTGCGCACATCCCCGAAGATAATAGTTTTCATTATCGTAGGGATTGGCAAGCAATGCCCTGTTGGAGAAGAAAATTGCATTGGTATAGTCCTCAAGCAGTAAAGCGTATCCGCCGGATAACTTTAAAAATTTCACATTATCCGGATCAATTTTCCTGACCGCATTCAATGAAGCCGACAACTTCTCTATGTTTTCATCTTTCAGGTATAGCTCCGCAAGATTTAACAAAATATTCAGACTGGTCGGGTTGTGCTTCTCGGCACGCTCCAACAATTTTACGGCCTTAACCTCACTCCGTTGGTTTTTGTAAATGCTCGCAAGTTTTATATAGTTATCTTCTTCCTCGGGATATTGATCGATCTGTTCTGTCAGGTATCGGATGTAAATATCGTCCGTAGCTTTGTTTTCGTCATGGAACCGCACAATTTCATGCACACCATTTTTGGGCTTACACGAAAAAAACGTTCCAATTGATACGGATAAAAAGAAATAAATGGCCGATCTCATTTAAACCTGTTTTTACAAAGGTAGGATCAAATTACATAGAATCTATGAGTGTTAAGTAAAATTAAAAACGGCGTTTTTGTCATTGCTCCTAAACGTCGAAATGACACCTTACTTTTTACTTGACACCAGGATAATTACACGAATCAAACGCTCCAAACAACATTTTATCAAATTTTACAGTTTTCCCAGTAAACTTTACATAAAACGGATAAAAAACTCCTGAAAGGTCAACTTATTCATCAAACAGACCGAGCTGATCTTTCTTATCTTTCAACTTCTCAAAATCAATCTTCATTTCCACCGTATCGCCGGAGTGAAATCCTTCATCATCAACCTCATCCCCAGTCCGCTTTTCTTTGCCTTTCTTATTTGCCGGCTTTGCTTCACTCTTTTCCGGTGCTCCGCCCATTCCTTTCCGGGCTCCGGTTTGTGTCGGCTTCTCGCGCATCTTTTCTTCACTTTCCTCAGCACCGGGAACATCTTTTGCTTTTACATCTTCGGCAATTCCTGTCCGTGCTTCAGCTTCCGTCTTCTCAACTTTTTCAGAACCTTTCCGGATCGCCGTATCTTTTGACTTCTTATGACCTTCTGCGAGTTTGCCGTTTTCATCACCTGTCGTTTCAATCTCCTGATCCGTCGGTTCTTCACAAGACAATTCCCTGATCCTGGTGATCGGATAAGATGAGAATTTATTACCTATGGCCTTCCAACCTTTAATTCCCACGAGTTCGTCCAAACTGAACTTCTGGGTCTCCTTTTTCCTTTTCATTTTAATGTCGACCTCCAGCATTATATTGCTCTTGAAAGAAACAAAAAGCAACTTCGACCCCTTTGACTCACTTATAAATGGAAATTTCTTATTCAGGGTTGTCGTCTCGATTTTAAACTTTTTGATGAAGGACTTTTTCGAACTTCCCTCCAGATAAATAGTTGTGAGGGCAATTTCCGGATCGAACTTTTCAATCAGCTTTACTTTTTCAAATTCATATCTGTTGGTCAGCTCAAACGAAGTTAACTCATACGAACCATCCGAATACACGACCAGAACGGAATCTTCGGAATTGAAATTACCCAGAAGCCTTCCCCGGTCATCCCGGTTGAGGCGTCCAACGGAATCATCATAGTAAATATCCACACCTCCCAGAGTGGATCGCCCTTCGGATTTGAGTTGAATTTTCCGAACCGGATATCTTGTAAGTATATTACCTCCGGCGCCTCTGCCCTTTATTTCAAGCTCCGAAAAATCGTAATCAAAAACTTTGATTCTGGCCTTTGATCTGGCGGACAAATTGACGGTAACAACCTCGGCCTCCCCATTCGGATTTGCCGAAAAATAAAGCAGTCTTGATCCCTTGTTTCCCTTGGTCAAATCATATTCCTTATCCCTTGTAATCCCTTTAACATTGAATCGCTTGACCATCGACCTCCCCGTTTTTCCGTCGAGGTAAACGAGGTTATATACCATGCGTTCATCATTTTTCTTAAATATGCCGGCATGAACGATGTTTTTCCCGACAAATACCTTCTCGGATATCCTGCTTACAACCATCTTTCCGTCTCTTCTGAACACGATAATATCGTCCAGGTCCGAACAGTCACAAACAAATTCATCCTTCTTCAAGCCATAACCGATAAAACCATCTTCGCGGTTGACGTACAGTTTGGCATTATTCGCGGCAACTACTGTTGCTGCTATGGTGTCGAATGCGCGTATCTCCGTCTTTCGCGCGCGCTCTTTGCCATATTTTTCAAGTAATCTTCTAAAATATTCAATGGCAAATTCCGTAAGGTTTGCCAGGTGATGTTCCGTTTGCTCCAGCTCTTCCCGAAGTTTTCCGAGTAATTCGTCCGCTTTAAATGAGTCAAATTTTGAAATCCGCTTTATTTTTATTTCCGTCAGACGAACGATGTCATCGGTGGTAATCTCACGATAAAATTGAGCTTTGAATGGCTCCAGTCCACGGTCTATTGTCTCAATCACGGCTTCCCATGTCTCACATTCTTCAATGTGCCTGTAGATCCGGTTTTCGATGAAGATTTTTTCCAGGGAAGAAAAAAGTATTTTTTCCAGCAACTCCGCTCTCTTTATTTCAAGCTCCCTCTTCAGCAATTCAACCGTTTGATTGGTTGAGTTCTTGAGCATTTCATTTACGCTGAGAAAAACGGGTTTTTCATCGATAATTATACAGCTATTCGGGGCAATGGATATCTCGCAATCGGTAAAGGCATAAAGTGCGTCTACCGTAATATCGGGGGATTGATTCGGAGCCAAACTGACCAGGATCTCCACATCTTTAGCAGTGTTATCGACTACTTTCCTGATTTTTATCTTTCCCTTTTCATTTGCCTTGACAATAGATTCAATGAGGCTGGTGGTCGTGGTTCCATAAGGGATATCTTTGATCACCAGGGTCTTCTTATCAAGCTCTTCAATTTTTGCCCGAACCTTCACCCGGCCACCGCGAAGCCCTTCGTTATAATCTGAAAAATCGGCATACCCACCTGTCGGAAAATCCGGGAAGATACTTACCTTCTTCTTTTTAAGGATATTTATGGAGCCCTCAAGTAATTCGCAAAAATTATGCGGCAGCACCTTGGTGGACAGTCCGACTGCAATACCTTCGACCCCCTGGGCAAGTAACAGGGGGAATTTAACGGGAAATGTTACCGGTTCTTTTTTTCGGCCATCGTAAGATAACTGCCACTCTGTTGTCTGAGGGTTGTACAAGATTTCCAGCGCAAATTTCGAGAGCCTGGCTTCAATATACCTTGGCGCAGCGGCACTGTCTCCCGTTCTTATATCGCCCCAATTGCCCTGCTGGTCGATCAGCAACTCCTTTTGTCCAAGGCCAATGATTGCGTCTCCAATCGAAGCGTCTCCATGCGGATGATACTGCATGGTACTTCCAATGATATTGGCAACTTTATTGAAGCGGCCGTCATCCATTTCCTTCATCGCGTGCAGGATCCTTCTCTGAACGGGTTTTAATCCGTCCTCGATGGCGGGAACCGCCCGCTCCAGGATCACATAGGATGCATAGTCCAAAAACCAACTTTCATACATGCCGGACACATGAACAACTTCATGGAGTTGTTTATCATCGTCCGTAAAGTGACCGCCCCCGTTTTTTATATCTTCATTCATCCGCTAAACTTCTACCATTTCCTGTTTTTCATTTTTTTGCTCTTCTTCAACCAGGTCTTTCTCAATCCTCAGGTTTTCAATGATGAATCCCTGGCGCTGAGGCGTGTTTTTCCCCATATAAAATGAAAGTAAAGATTGTATGCTCGTTTCTTTGCTCAGTATGATCGGCTCCAGTTTGATGTTTTCTCCGATGAATCCGCCAAATTCGTCCGGTGATATTTCCCCCAGACCTTTAAACCTGGTAATCTCAGGTTTACCTCCAAGTTTGGAAACAGCCAGGTCTTTCTCCTCTTCGCTGTAACAATAGATCGTTTCTTTCTTATTTCGCACTCTAAACAGTGGAGTTTCCAAAATAAACACGTGCCCGTGCCGAACCAGGTCCGGGAAGAACTGCAGGAAAAATGTCAGTAACAACAATCGAATATGCATCCCGTCCACGTCGGCATCCGTGGCAATTATGATTTTTCTATACCGCAAGCCATCCAGACCGTCTTCGATATTCAGCGCGTGTTGTAAGAGGTTAAATTCCTCATTTTCATAGACAATCTTTTTTGTAAGTCCGAAGGAGTTCAAAGGCTTACCGCGCAAGCTAAAAACCGCCTGGGTCTGAACGTCACGGGATTTGGTAATAGAACCGCTTGCCGAATCTCCCTCCGTAATAAAGATCATTGTTTCTTCCTTTCGGTCGCCCTTGCGGTCATCGTAGTGGATCCTGCAGTCCCTGAGTTTTTTATTATGTAAATTGGCCTTTTTTGCGCGCTCGTTTGCCAGCTTTTTTATTCCCGCAATATCCTTTCGCTCGCGTTCAGATTGCAAAATACGCTTGAGCAAAGCATCTGCAACATCACTGCGCTTATGCAAGTAGTTGTCGAGCTCTTTCTTCACAAAATCATTGACAAAAGTACGCATTGTGGGCCCTTCGGGACCCACGGATTGAGAGCCCAGCTTTGTTTTGGTCTGGGACTCAAAAACAGGTTCCATGACCCGAACGGAAATTGCACCAACGATGCTCCCCCGTATGTCTGCCGCATCAAAGTTCTTACCGTAATATTCCCTCACTGTCTTTACAACGGCCTCGCGGAATGCAGCCAAATGTGTTCCTCCCTGGGTGGTATATTGTCCATTCACAAAAGAATAATATTCCTCTCCGTACTGATTGTTGTGCGTGAGCGATACTTCAATGTCATCCCCTTTCAGATGGATGATCGGATATCTTAGGGACTCAACATCCGTTTTCTTACCGAGCAGATCAAGCAATCCGTTTTCGGAATGATATTTTGTCCCATTAAAAGTTATGGTCAGACCGGAATTGAGAAATACATAATTCCAGATCATTTCTTCCAGGTATTCCGGAATGAAGTGGAAGTTTTTAAACATTTCTCCATCGGGTTCAAATACCACCAGCGTCCCGTTGCGCGCGGACGAATCGATTATTTTGGCGTTGTTTCTTAATTCTCCCTGAACAAATTCGGCAACTTTGGTCTTTTTGTCCCGGTAGGACTGTACCTTGAAATAATTCGAAAGCGCATTGACAGCTTTGGTCCCCACACCATTGAGGCCTACCGATTTTTGAAAAGCCTGCGAATCGTATTTTCCTCCGGTGTTAATTTTTGAAACACAGTCAACTACTTTTCCCAGAGGTATGCCTCTGCCATAGTCCCTGATCTCTACGCGATGCTCGGACACTTTTACATCTATGCTTTTGCCAAACCCCATTACATACTCATCGATGCAATTATCGAGGACTTCTTTTACCAAGACGTAAATTCCATCATCTGCCGCCGATCCATCTCCTAATTTTCCGATATACATCCCCGGACGCAACCGGATATGTTCCTTCCAGTCCAGCGATTTTATGTTGTCTTCCGTATATGCGACATTCTGATTAGCCATCGATTTGTCAATATTTTTAGTTTTGATTCAGCAGGATTACTACTATTTCTCCAATCCACGCCCATTTCAATAAGCTAATATGGTAAGCTTATTTTTCTTTGCAAAATCTTTTTAAAAGATGCCAGGGAGCACTTTTTGCCCCACCGGGTTATAAAAATCTGATTTATAGTTTTTTATTTATCATTACTTACAATTAATGTTTAGATAAACCAAGGATAACTTTTTCAACACAATTACCAATATTTTTAGTGAAAGGTTAATTCTTGAATACGGTGATCAGGGTCGCTGTAATAATTCCAAGAAGGCAGAGAGCCCCAAAAACCGGGATATATACGTAATCCGTGGAATCGCTCAATCCATTTATGCGAATAAGAGCCACATACATAACACCACATGTGATCAACAGATTTACGCCTGCAATAAAGTGCGTAAACCACACGATCAATTTCTCTTTTTTGGGTTGACTATAAAACAAGAGCGATTCCTTGCTATAGCCTTCGCTGTTTTTATACATACTCAGTCCGATGTTGAGCAGCAGGTTAAAGATCGCGAATACAAAAAGAGCAAAATAAAACAAGTAACTCTTCGGAGTTTCATTCAACCAACCCTGAGAATTTTTCAGAAATTCCATCCGGTCGTCATGTACATAGCCGTACATATAGATCAGGCTTCCAATAACCGTCAGCATTGAAAGCACTTTAAGAAAACCTGCGATCCTAAGATTTAATTCGTTCATCCATTCCGTTTTCTGCGGCAAAATTAAATTTTAAAATTGTTTTGATCGCAAATCGACTTACTTTTTACCTGGAATCTGAAAAAACCCTGCCAAAAATTGTGTGAATGCAAGGTTTATTGTTCGCCCGGAACAAATCGAGCGCATTTTTTTGCATTTTCCAAAACGGACTTTATGGAATTATTAATATCATTGCAATTCCAAGTTATTTCATCGTTCAGGAGGCACAAAACATATGCGTTTTAGGCAAAGTATTTTTCTGTATCTAATAGTTCCGGTGCTTGTTTCGATTTTAGTTTCCGGCTGTGTTCGAAAAAAGAAAAAAGTAAACAGGCTTCAAAAATTCAACTCCGAGTTATGGATTCGGGACAAGGGCGGGTGTAACGGTGATCGAAGCCACCTGAAAAATCATTTTCTTTCGCTTAAACACAACATGCGCGGATTAAAAACCGGTGAAGTTGAGGATCTTCTCGGAATGCCGGATGCCCAGGAACTGTACGAACGAGGTCAGCGATATCATATTTATTTTATCGATCCGGGCCCGAAATGCCCATCTCCAAAAGAAAATCCGCAGGCTTTATTTGTAAGGTTCACTGCGGTGGGAATCGCCAATGAGTTTACCATCAGGCCGTTGCAGCCACGCAGTCCACACGGGTCGTAGCGTAGTGTTGCCGGTTAGATCGTCTTGAAGCAACGCAATATCCCATGCTCCGTTTCGGTGGGAGTCTTTTTTATAAGAATGTGCAGCAACCGGATCCTATCTCCTAATTTACCTTGCATAAATTAGCCGTTTTTCATTATCAATCAATGGTTTAATATATTTTGAAATACCATTCAATGAAACCAGGTCAACTTTGTTATTTAATAATTGTTCAAGGTCAATCCTCATCTGAATAAATTGAAGACCTATTCGCTGTGAGTAGTCAAGTTCGACAAGTATATCAATATCGCTTTCGCTATCCGCTTCCCCACGGACGTAAGAACCAAAAAGATATGCCTTGATAACCGACCTGGTCTTAAAATAACCTTTTATGGCTTCTATTTTTTTAATTGTCTAGGTTCATAGAACAAATATAGGGTATTTAGATACAATTAGAGATGGTACCATCATTTCCATCAAGGGGAATGCATCACCTTATCGGAATTTTGAATCAAACCACAACACAGGATGTCTTTTGATGCGGAAACTGTCCTTAATTCTTAAAGCAAAGGGATGCGGCGCCTATAATGCCGGCGTTATTGCCCAATTCGGCTTTCTTGATCCGGATGTGGTCCGTGTAATACGGGGTAAGATTGTATTCAAGGGTGTCCATCAGTTTGTCGATAATCAAATCGAAACCTGCAGAGAGTCCGCCGCCAATCAGGATGGTTTTGATATCGAGCAATCTTATGGTCGCCTGCAAGCCCTCACCAAGCAATTCCCCTACTTCTCTGAAAATCTTGATCGACACTTTGTCCCCCCTTGAGGCTTCTCTTATAATGACTTTGGGATCAAAGTCATCGTACTTTCTCAAAGAGGTCCTCTTCTTGTCTTTCAGCTTTTCAGCCCTTTTCATCAATCCGACCTTTCCAATGTTCTCCTCAAGTTCTTTCCCGTTTTTAGACAGGACGTGCCCGAGCTCCATTCCGTTTCCGTCACCGCCGATAAAGATCTTTTTATTGATGATTGCCGCGCTGCCCACACCTGTTCCTAGTGTGATGAAAAGGTAATTTTCAGGAATATCGTTGCTCGAAAAATAGTATTCCCCAAGCGCGGCTACGTTGGCGTCATTTTCCAAATAAAACTCTTTGCCCGGGAATCTTTCTTTCAGATGTTTCTTGAGTTCTACTCCATTTAATTGAGGGATTGCGGCTATTTCCAGGCACTTCGACCGGTCGACAGATATGGTCCCCGGAATTCCCATTCCTACTTCGGTTATGTAGGGGTGTTTTTCAAGTTCCGCAGCCAGGATATCCAAATATCCATCTACGAAGTTGTCGTTATTTTTCAGGTCGGCCGTAGCGTACTTTATTTTGGATTCCATACCTCCCCGGCGATCAACTATGCCGATTTTCACATTGGTCCCTCCTACATCAATTCCCATGTATTTTTCCATATCTGTCCGTAAGTTTGATTTTCAGAATTTTAAAAATTTAAATTTAGCAAAAATGCAAAATCATAGTGAAAATTCGATTTATTTTAGGTGAAATTAACAATTCAATCATATTTGCATGTACCTGGAGCAGCTCTTAGGAGAATTATCCGCTTCTAAAAAAACTCAAATTGTTTTTATCCCTTCGCTATGGAAAGGCCGCAATGACGGCAAACCGGTCAGGGCGAATTACATTGAATTCCTTTCCGGTTCGATCGAGGAAATTTTGCGCATGGGTAAAAACCCGGACAAAACGATTCCCTCCGACTGGAGCAAAAGCGCTGTTGTCTATAACATTTTCGTGAGATTTTTCACCGCCTACGACCATAACGGGGATGGAAAAATCGGATCCGGCACAGGCGAAATCACAATAAATAAAGAAGGAATCAGAGAGACCGGGACCTTCTTAAAAACACTCGCATTGCTGCCCTATCTGGAGAAGCTGGGTATAAATACCATTCATCTGTTGCCCATCACAAGTATCGGTTTAAAAGGGAGAAAAGGAGACCTGGGATCGCCTTACGCAATTAAGAACCCTTTTGAAATCGATGCCAACCTCGCAGATCCGGTGGTAGAAATTCCAATCGAAAATCAATATAAAGCGTTGATCGAAGCCGCGCACCGATTGGGTATGAGGGTGGTACAGGAGTTTATCTTCAGGACTGCTGCGATCGATTCTGATTGGACAAAGGAATACCCGGAATGGTTTTACTGGATTAAAAAGAACAGCCATTATTCCGCTCCGGAATTTCGGAAAAACGACTTAAAAGAGATCTTGAAGATCCCCGGGGGAAAGGGAAGACATATCCCCCCGAATAAAAAATACAGGGCCCTGTTCGCGATTCCAAATCGCCGGGAATCATTAACCTCTAAAATCGCCAGCGCATTTGCCGATTGGCCTCCGCATGATCTGCAACCTCCCTGGACAGACGTGACGTATCTCAGATTATATAATTTCGATTACAAAAAAGACAATAATTTCAATTACATCGCCTACAATACGATTAGATATTACGACCCGGAACTTGCGCAGGGAAAAAACATCAATCACGAACTTTGGGAAAAGATCTCCGGCATCATTCCGTATTTTCAAAAAACATTCGGAATCGACGGCGCCATGATCGATATGGGACACGCATTGCCCCATGAACTTAAAAACAGAATCATTCGACGCGCGCATAAAACCGATCCCGACTTCGCTTTTTGGGATGAGAATTTCGATAACAAGAAAGAGACGAAAGCAGACGGATACAATGCCGTTATCGGAAATTACTGGCACCGGATTACCAAGCGAAATGGCTTCGGAAATATAATTCGGGAGGTAAAAGACAAAAAGCCGTTACCTCAATTCGGAACCGCCGAAACGCACAATTCGCCCAGACACGGTTATAATCATCCTCAAAAGAAAAAAGCGTCCTGGCTGCTTTTCAACCTGATGCCCGACACGGTCCCTTTTATGCACAACGGTTTTGAACTCAACGAAGTACTCCCGGTAAATACCGGCTTGAACTTTACAAAATCGCAAATAGAGCAATTATCCGAGCAGTCGTTACCTCTATTCTACAAAAATAAGATGAACTGGGACGTAGCTTCAGGAATGGTACCGTTTGCCGAGAAATTATCAAAAATCAAAAAACGATATCCCTGGATCTTTGATGGGAAAAACATTTCTTTGCTTAAGACAGACAATCGTAAAGTCCTGGGGTTTGAGATCGTTCACAGGAAAAGAAAATGTTTTGTTCTTTTCAATACGAATTTCTACGGATCTGAAAGATTTGCGGTTAATCGCTTGTCCGGCATCAAAGCCCTGGACCTCATACCGGATAAAATTGTTGAATTAAAAAAAACAAACATACTTGGTCGCGGAAGATTTCTGCTGTTGCTTGCGCAATAGGCTTCGGGAATGCTCCGGTCACTATGATCATGTTCCGCTTTAACGTTGATCGCCAGGATCTCCGTCCCAGTTCATGTCCAAGATGAAAGGCACCGACCTTCGCATATCTCCTTCCTTTCCACTGCGATTTCACAGGTTTGACCGGAATCCCGAATCATTAAAATATTGTCTTACATGGAATCCATGAGATAATTGCACAAATTGTTTCGCCCAAGTGACCTAAACCAAGGTTTTGATGCCATTCCCAAATTAGACTCTATATAATATGAAACCGGCAGGACCGGTGCAAATTCGGGACACACGCGTGCATGATTATATTGCAGTGTGCGTCAGCAATCTAAAAAATGTAAACAGATGAAATCATGAATAATATACAATTATGATTTTTGATGACTGATATCATGTTTTCAATTCGTTATTTTAATTACCTTTGCCCCTCTTTTTAACATATTAAATTCAAGTTTAACTATAAAATCAATAAAACCATCATGAGTGCAAAATTTAGATCCGGAGTATTATTTGGTGATGAGGTGGGCCAATTGCTGCGTTATGCCAATGAGCATGATTTCGCATTACCAGCGGTAAATGTCATTAGTTCGCATACGGTCAATTCGGTGTTGGAGACTGCGAAGGCTGTAAATTCACCGGTCATCATCCAGTTTTCGAATGGAGGCGCTGTTTTTATGGCAGGAAAAAGCTTAAGCAACGAAGGGCAAAGATGCGCGGTCGCTGGCGGAGTTTCCGGCGCTATGCACGTTCATCAAATGGCTCAGGCGTACGAGGTTCCAGTGATACTTCACACGGATCATGCCGCCAGGAAATTGCTTCCGTGGATTGATGGTCTGTTGGATGCGGGAGAAGAGTATTACAAGGTGCATGGGCAGCCCCTATACAGCTCGCATATGATCGATCTGTCCGAAGAGCGAATCGAAGATAATATCGAAACCAGCAAGAAATACCTGGAGCGAATGGCGAAAATCGACATGACCCTGGAAATCGAACTTGGTGTAACCGGCGGAGAAGAAGATGGTGTTGACAATACGAACGTTGATAGTTCCAAGCTTTATACCCAGCCAGAAGAAGTAGCTTATGCGTATGAAGAGCTCAAAAAAGTAAGCGATAACTTTACCGTCGCTGCCGCTTTTGGAAATGTTCACGGTGTATATAAGCCGGGCAATGTAGTGCTTACTCCGGAAATTCTTAAAAATTCGCAGGCCTACATCCAGGAAAAATTCGGAACCGGGCCAAATCCGGTAAATTTTGTTTTCCATGGCGGATCCGGCTCTGAAAAATCAAAGATCACGGAAGCCATTGAATACGGGGCGATCAAGATGAATCTCGATACGGACATGCAATGGGCATTTACTTACGGCGTGAAAAAATACATGGATGAAAAAGATGCATACCTGCAAAGCCAGATCGGGAATCCGGAAGGAGACGACAAGCCAAACAAGAAATTCTATGATCCGAGAGCATGGCAAAGATTGGGCGAGGTCGCTTTTGTGGAACGATTAAAAGAAGCGTTTGTCGATCTTAATTGCATGGACAAGAATTCATAAAATAAAAAACACAGATCATTTTGAGGGGCTTCGTGCCCCTTTTTTATTGGTTTGATCCGCGATCGGAAATTCACAACATTTTTATCCTCCTTCTTGAAGAAACACGCTTGGCGGGGAAGAATTCAAAAATTATTAGGGTGTAGTCATCATAATTATACCCTTTCAATGAACAAATTCGGGGATTTTTTTCTAATTTTGGTTCTCGTCCGAAATCTGTGATTTTTAGTGGCGAAATCATACTTTTTAAAGAATAATTTCCAAACGCAGCTTAATGAAAAGTACCGGTTTTGTTTCTTGGAGTATATTGAGGAAATATCACGTGCACGGTACTTTCTTACACAATTATCAATTCCCGTTGTAACCGGCTCAAGGAAATTAAGAAATTTTAAACAATCGTTTACGTGAACAAATACATAGTAAAATAATGAAAGAAGTAGCAGTTGGAATCGATATAGGTGGAACTTATACAAAATATGGCCTCATTGACAGAGATGGCAATTGTTTAATAAACGGATCTATTTCTACTACCCAGGAAAAGGAACTTTCCAGCTATTTGAGCCTTTTAAAAAGCACAATTGACGAAGCTGCGGAAGGGGTCAAGGAATCGGTTAAAATAAAAGGTGTCGGCGTTGGGGCTCCGAACGGAAATTTTTATAAAGGCACCATTGAATATGCGCCCAATCTTGCCTGGAGCGGTATTGTTCCCTTCATCGACGAATTCAAGAAATCGTATGATCTTCCCATGTACCTCACAAACGATGCAAATGCTGCAGCCATTGGCGAAATGGTTTACGGAAGTGCAAAAAATATGAAGAACTTCATTATTATTACGCTTGGGACCGGGTTGGGAAGTGGTCTCGTTGTAAACGGGGAGCTTGTCTACGGGCATGACGGATTTGCGGGCGAGCTCGGGCATTTGACGATCGTTCGGGGTGGTCGTATGTGCGCTACGGGGAGGAGAGGATCGTTGGAAGCCTATGTTTCGGCTCCGGGCATCCGAAGAACCGTTTTCGAACTCCTTGCCGATTCTCTTGAAGCCTCCGAATTCAGGGACGTAACCTTCAACCAGCTCACGGCAAAAATGATTTCAGACGCGGCAAAGAGGGGAGATAAAATCGCACTCGAGGCATTCGAGCGAACAGGTAAGTATTTAGGAGAAGCGCTGGCAGATACGGTAGCTCATACCAGCCCTCAGGCAATATTCCTTTTTGGAGGATTGGCAAATGCCGGGGAATTGATTATTGAACCTACCAAACGTTATATGGAGCGAAACCTTTTGAAAATATTCAGGGACAAAGTGAACATCCTGCCCTCCGGGCTTACGGAAACAAATGCGGCAGTAATGGGTGCGAGCGCCCTTGTCTGGAAGGAACTAGGTAATTAATAATTCCGGATATATGTATAACCTTTCTGACTTTACAATGTTAATTTAATGACTATGGATAACAGAAAATTCTTACCCTTTATCATTACAGGAATTGTTGCTGTAATTGTGATCCTGTATCTGTCGTCCGAAATCTTCATTACTTTAAAAGCGGGTGAACGCGGAGTACTCTATAGAAGATTTCAGGGCGGTACGGATTTTGAAATCAGTCTAAAGCCGGGATTTCATATGAAGCTCCCCTGGAACGAGATCTACGTCTATAATGTTCGGGAGAATACCATCGACGAGAAAATGGATGTTCTCGACAAAAGCGGTTTGTCTATTGCCGTAGATGTCTCTGTCAGGTTTTTCCCGATTTATAACCGAATTGCATACCTTCACGAATATTTCGGGGAGCGTTATAGTGAGATACTGGTAAAACCCGAGGTCCGGTCAACCGTGCGCCGCGTGATGGGAAGATATACGGCGGAAGAAATCTACTCAACAAAAAGGGCTGAAGTGGAAGATGCAATAATAAAGGAGACGGAAGAAATTTTAAAGAGTGAGGATAACAATATAAAGATGCAAGCACTTCTGATAAGGTCAATTAACCTTCCGGATCAAATAAAAAATGCGATAGAAGCAAAACTACAGCAGGAACAGGAAGCACTTGCCTATCAGTTCCGGTTGGAAAAAGAAAAAAGTGAGGCCGAAAGAAAAAGAATAGAAGCGGAGGGGATTGCCACGTACAATGAAATTATAAATTCGAGCCTCACTCAACAAATTTTAAAACAGCGCGGTATTGAAGCTACTTTGGAATTGTCAAAATCACCAAATTCCAAGGTTGTCGTCGTTGGTGGCGGCAATGAGGGACTTCCGCTGATTCTTGGAAATAATTAGATCAATATAGTTGTATAAATTAAAAAGTAGTGAATATGTCAGAATTTGCAGAACTTAAAGTAGATGGCAAGCTTTACAAATTGCCAATTATTGAAGGGAGTGAGCATGAGAAGGGTTTTGATGTAAGCGGTTTAAGAGCGGAAAGTGGATATATAACCGTAGACACCGGATATAAAAATACGGGAGCCACACAAAGCTCAATCACATTTCTAGACGGTGAACAGGGTATCTTGAGGTATCGGGGATATCCGATCGAGCAGCTTGCTGAAAAGTCCACATTCCTGGAGGTAGCTTTTCTACTAATTTACGGTCACCTCCCCTCGGGACAGGAATTGTTTGATTTTAAAGCCAACATAAAAAAGCATCAGTTGGTCCATGAGGACATGAAAAAAATATTGCAGGGCTTCCCCTCGACCGCCCATCCAATGGGCGTGTTATCTTCGCTAGCGACCTCCCTGACTGCCTTTTTCCCGGAATCACTTGACCCAAACAGGTCTGCTGAAAAAATAAATCTCACGATACTCCGACTGCTCGCCAAAATTACAACCCTGGTCGCCTGGTCGTATACGAACGCAAGAGGAATTCGAGCAAATTATCCGGATAATAGTCTGGATTACGTAAGTAATTTCCTTAAAATGATGTTTAGCCTTCCCACGGAAGAATATGAGGTTGATCCTATTGTTGCGGATGCTATGGATAAGATCTTTATACTTCACGCGGACCATGAACAAAACTGCTCTACATCTACCGTGAGAATTGTCGGTTCTTCTCATGCCAACCTTTATGCATCTGTTGCGGCCGGCATTAACGCACTTTGGGGCCCTTTACACGGTGGCGCCAACCAGAAGGTAATTGAAATGCTTCAAAATATAATAGCCAACGGCGGCGATGCGAAGAAATTTCTGGATAAAGCCAAAGACCCGAATGATCCTTTCAGATTGATGGGTTTCGGACATAGGGTCTATAAGAATTTTGACCCCCGGGCAAAAATACTTAAAGCTCAAGCCGATAAAATCCTGGAACGTCTGGGTGTGGATGAACCCGAATTTGAAATTGCCAAACAGCTTGAAGAAGTTGCTTTGAAGGATGAGTATTTTGTGAAGAGAAAACTCTATCCCAACGTAGACTTTTATTCCGGGATCATCATGAAAGCGATTGGCATTCCGATCGATATGTTCCCGGTAATGTTTACCATCGGCAGACTTCCGGGTTGGATTGCACAATGGAAAGAAATGAGGAATCAACATGAACCTATCGGCAGACCCCGTCAGATTTATGTCGGGAATACCGAACAAGCCTATGTCGACGTTGGCGACAGATCTTAGAAATTAACGGGGCTATCTCTAAGGTCCCATTGGCAATTCAATCTTTTTAAATTAACATTGTGCCATGGTGAACCTTCTCAACCGGTCTTTGCGGTTTAAATATATTGTTCTGATGAAGTGGCAGTCGGAACGCACAATACAAAACAATTGAACTTTGAGATAGCCTCTTTTTAATTCTTTTTTTAGTATGAACCTTAACGAAATATTTGAACGCTCGGTAGAGCAAGTTCAATCGCTACCTTCCCGCCCATCCAATGAAAACCTGTTGAAACTTTACGGATTCTATAAGCAAGCCACGGAAGGAGACATTACCGGCGACCGGCCCGGCGGATTTGATTTTAAAGCTATTGCAAAATATGATTCCTGGGCAAGTTTGAAAGGGATGGCCAAAGAAGAAGCAATGAAATCGTACATTAATTTGGTAAATTCACTTTTTGACTAGGGTCGATGCAATTATTTTATTGCCCCGATATCGAGCGCGGAGTGCGCTACCTAAACCCGGACGAATCGCGTCATTGTATAAAAGTCCTCAGAAAGAAAACAGGAGAGATCATACATATAACAGACGGGCAGGGCAATTTTTTTGAAAGCCAATTAACAGAAACCAGCCAAAGCAAATGCTCTGTTAAAGTATTGACTAAAAGCTCCGTCAGGAGACCGGATTATTCCGTACACATCGCAATTGCACCGACCAAGAGCCTTGATCGGGTTGAATGGTTCATCGAGAAGGCCGTTGAGATAGGCGTTCAAAAAATCACATTTATTCGCTCCAGATATTCCGAAAGAGAAGAGATAAAAACGGACCGAATCAGGAAAAAAGCTATTGGAGCTATGAAGCAGTCTGTGCGGGCCTTCTTGCCGGAGATCCACGAAATGATAAAGTTAGACGCCTTCATACAATCGACCCGGGAAAAACAGCGATTTGTTGCGCACATGGATGAACAAAGCGCTTCACACCTAAAAGATCTCGCAGAACCATCCGATGATTTGCTGATCCTGATCGGGCCCGAAGGCGGATTCGCTGCTGAAGAAATCGAGCTGTTGAAAAACAATAATTTCAAGCTCGTGAAGCTCGGGGACCACCGACTCCGCACGGAAACTGCCGGGATCGTCGCCTGCACCATCCTGGCGAATCTGAAATACTAAGAAAACGGGCTGTCTATAAGCTTATTGCCGTTTTTGGCATCAAATACTGCAAAATTAAACCCTTTTAGAATTGAAAAGGCACCATATGCGCCATCCTTCCTCAAAGCAAGAAAACCTACCTGAAGATCCTTTTTAGCTCCGTTTGTTTTAATTATCCTCTGTACGATTTCTTTACATGCGGACTCCGGATCCCGCCCATTTCTCATCAGTTCGACAACCATGGCGCTGCCTGCCTGCTTAATAACTTCTTCACCTAATCCCGTGGCACAAGCCGCTCCGATTTCATTATCTACAAACAAACCTGCGCCGATGATGGGCGAGTCTCCTACCCGGCCATGCAACTTGTTTGCGGCTCCACTCGTTGTACATGATCCGGACAGGTTGCCTGCCACATCCAAAGCAAGCATTCCTATGGTATCGTGATTATCTTCCGAGATGATGGTCTGCCGCTCATTTTCAATGTTGACAATGGCTTTTTTGGTCTCCAATTCCTTTCGTATCGACCTCCATCCTTTCAGGGATTCCGGCGTTAGCAAGTTTTCCTTTTTAAAACCCTGATTCATTGCAAATTCCAAAGCTCCCTCCCCAACCAGCATCACGTGGGGCGTTTTATCCATAACCAACCGGGCTACCGAAATAGGATGTTTAATGTGTTCAAGACAAGCGACACTTCCACACTGCTGATTTTCATCCATAATACACGCATCTAGCGTGACGTTCCCATCCCGGTCCGGGTATCCTCCATAACCGACAGATCTTACGTTTGGATCAGCTTCCGGGACTTTCACGCCTGCTTCCACGGCATCGATTGCTTTCCCTCCGTTGTTCAGGATTTCCCAGGCAGCCGCATTTGCGGGCAAGCCATGGTTCCAGGTAGAAATTACAATGGGTTCATTTGTGTGCTTAGACAAACTGCCAGCGGCATAGGATGCTTCGCCTGCGGCAATAAATCCGCCAAAAGCAGAATACAGCGTGGTGTTCTTTATAAATCTTCGTCTACTGCTCATATCCATAGTTTAAAAATTCACGACACAATTTTAGCTATTTTTTTTGAATCTACCTGCGTAGCCTCACACCTCTTTGCCTTTGCAAAAAGCAATGGGCAATCCCTCTCACATTGCCAATAAAATGTTCATATAATCAATTTTGACAAATCCCATTTGCCCGTTTCCGCATATTTTAACCCGCCATTTTCGATCTTAAGGGGAGAAGCGATGTTATTGACATAAAGCTGTCCCGTGCCCAATCCCTGCGGGGTTTGTATGGGATAATTGGCGGTAAACTGAGCGATTGCATTTAATCCGATATTGGATTCCAGGGCAGATGTCATCCACCAACCGGTATTTTGCCGTTCTGCAACTTTAATCCACTCCTCACATTTCTTCAGGCCGCCAACGAGCGTCGGTTTGAGTATGATATAGGAGGGGCCTATTCGCTCCAGAAGCTGTCTTTTGACTTCCGGGTCATCAATCCCAATCAACTCTTCATCCAGTGCAACCGGGATTGGAGACTGATTACAGATTCGTTCCATTGCCCTCCAATTGCCCGCCTCCAAAGGCTGTTCTATCGAGTGAATGTCGAAAGTTTGAAGCCGGTCCAAGATTGTGAGCGCATTCTCCGGCCTAAATGCACCATTGGCATCCAATCTGATTGTAATTTCCTCCGAACTGTACCTCGAACGAATATACTTCAATAATTCCAGCTCGTCTTCAAAATTGATTGCGCCTACTTTTATTTTTATACATTCAAAACCTTCTTTAATTTTCTGCTTGATACGCTCGAGCATCAATGCTCTTTTGCCCATCCAAACCAGACCGTTGATTGGTATGGCCGTCTTTGAATCGCTAAAATCATTTTGATAAATTATGCGTTTTCCGTCATTGTCCAGGTCCCGAACGGCGGTTTCCAGGGCAAAGCGCAGTGCGGGGAAATCTCCCGATATCATCTCATGGATATCGTCGACGTTCAGACTTCGAAGCGATTCTACCGCATCTTTGCATTTTGAAATTGCTCCCTCCACGTTATGGTTCAAGTCCGGGCTCAGCCCATACAGAGGACCGCATTCACCAATTCCGTAAATATTGGGATTGTCCGAATGACGCAGCACCAGAAACCAGCCTTGCTTTGAGGCCATGGTGCCTCGTGACGTGCCGGCGGCAAATCTAAAGTCAAGTTGATATTTTAAAATATCTATTTTCATTCCCTGTTTTACTCAAGGTACAATCATAATTACTATCCTTGAAATTTTTTAATTTTGCCCACAAAAAAATTAATGCCTCAGGAATTTAACATTGACGAATATTCATATGAACTGCCGGAAGAGCGCATTGCCAAATACCCATTGGCTGAACGGTCAAAATCAAAGTTATTGCTTTGGGACCGCGGGGCTATTTCACATCATCGTTTTGAGCAGGCGCCTTCTCTGATCGAACCCGATTCTCTATTGGTTTTTAACGACACAAAAGTAATCGCCGCCCGGTTGTTGTTTCAAAAGCGTACAGGCGCCACCGTAGAAATCTTCCTTCTCCATCCGGAATTGCCCACGCGGGATATTGCAGAGGCCATGCTTCAAAAAGGCGCTGCCGTCTGGTCCTGTCTGATCGGAAACAAGAAAAGTGGAAAGACGGAGAATTGATCTGCTCAAACCGATTCCATACCATCCGGGCGACCTACCACGATAAGGACTCCAATCAGGTTCGCTTCTCATGGGATAAGAGTATACCGTTTTCCGAATTGATCAATTGTGCCGGTGAAACACCGTTGCCACCTTATCTAAAAAGGAAAGCGGACAAGGAAGATTCGAAAAGGTATCAAACAGTGTACTCCATGAACGATGGGGCGGTCGCCGCTCCGACCGCAGGACTACACTTTACCAAATCCTTGATCGACCGGATTAAATCGAGAAACGTCAAGTTGGAATACATGACCCTGCATGTAAGTGCAGGTACGTTCAAACCGGTGGAGGCAATCGATTACCGGGACCATGATATGCATAAAGAGCAGATTACGATCAATAAGGACAGTCTGTTGAATTTGTTGCAATACTACGACCGGATAATCGCTGTCGGCACTACATCGCTGAGGATCCTTGAAAGCTTATATTGGTACGGTGTATTGTTATGTAAAAATCAAGATGCAAAATTTTCAATCTCAAAAGAAATTCCGTACAAAAACGAATTTCAAAAAACGACGTCTTTCCGAGAATCTTTGAACCGGATCATGGATTATATGGATAGAACCAATCTTCCGAATTTACGCGGTGAAACGGAAATATTCATTTATCCGGGATATGAAATGAAAACCGCTAAAGGTCTTTTTACCAATTTCCATCTTCCAAAATCCACACTTTTGCTCCTGGTTTCATGCTTCACCGGACAGGATTGGGAATCCATATATCGAGAGGCATTAAAAATGGATTACAGGTTTCTCAGCTATGGCGACAGCTCCCTCCTTCTTAGATAATTTTGAACATTTTTACGTCCGGTTTTGAACAATATCCGGATGAAATAAAAATCAAACCCTCTGTTTCATAAGCATTTATATCTAATGGCATATCTATTGATTTATCGAAAGGCAAGGATAAAAGACGAGCATTAAAACTCATTTGAGCCTGGAATTCGCCAAAATGTTTTATTGACCGTTTACTCGTGAATTAAATTGCACCATCAGTGAAAAAGATTATCAGATACAATATCGCTATTATAATAATTCAATTCATAATATTTGCATTGCTTCTGTTCATCGTCTTTTCTCTGAAATTCAAGCCGGAAAATTCGTGGAATTTTTCCAGCCTTGCCGGCTGGTGGCCACCCTCCGGGCAAATTAAGCATAAAACACGCATAACGAATACAATAGCATCAGATCATCGTGAAAAATTAAATCCGGTATTGTCCAAATTCAGGCTGTTATGTTTTACGCCTTATCGGGATTGATCATTCTTGCAGGGCACTTAATATCAATTCCTTATAAGGATATTCTTTGAATTTTGACCGGTTGACGATGAATAATCCGGGGTGATGTGAATGAAAATACGAAAGGTGAATCCGATCCGGATTTTGGGATTGAAAAGAATGAATGTTAAATTGAAATTTTAGAATCAAAATGGAAGAAATGTCATCAGCAAGGTTACTAAGGTCAAGAGACCGGATTTTGGGAGGAGTTTGTGGCGGCCTGGCTAAATGGTTGGGATGGGATGTTACCATTGTCCGTCTCGCCTATATATTAATAAGTATTTTGAGCGCTGCGTTTCCGGGAACAATTGTGTACATCATCCTGTGGATTATTATGCCCTCAGAGTAACGAAATTCGATCGGAAAACATTTCAATGAGTTCCTTGGAATGGGTCATATAATTGGCTATTGAAATTATCGGTGCGCCATCTTTTGTGCCTTCGTTAATCTCATAACCCAATCGCGAGATTTGGCTGGCCGTTTCTTCGGAAGTCTCAGCCACAATCATTGTTTTTGATCTGGTTTCATTCGGGGCAACTGCCTGGAACCTTTCACTTGAATCCATGAGTTGATACAGCACTGCCGCTTTATAATTTGACTCCCGGATAAGCAGTTCCAATCCTTTCGCCTTAAGATCGGCTAACACACCGGATAACAGATGCAGATCTTTGTTCGAATAACTGTCCGAATCATCACGATCGAATACTTCCTTATTTGCTGAGAGGTTTTTATGAAATACAATAACAAGTTTCGAGGGTATTCCAAGACTCATGTTCGGATCAATAATAACAGCGTCGAAATCATCCAAGTGTCCGTTTATCTGAGGAAAGGAATAAGAAAGATCTAAAATATTGCCTCCTGAATGCAACCGGGCGCCTTCCTTGAAATAATCGATACCGGATTCCGGATCATCTTTTCTTATTACCGATCCGAATCCGGCCATATAACGGTCCTTTCTTGATCGTTTAACAATACCAAAATGATAATCCGGGGACAAGCCCATAAACGCCCTCAAGATCTTTTCAATACGTTGGACATCCTCCGAAGTATAATCGTCTCCCGGGTATTTGTGCGCATGCTCCTGCACAGTAAAATAATGAGCTGCGGGATAAGGCTTCAGATTGATCGTAAAGTTCATATCAACATAAACAAAAAAGGGCCGAATTGTTTCAGCCCCTAATTTTTTAATCACTTCTAATGAATTCCCTTCATCATTTTACTTAAGAAAGGAGCCAGGATCAATAAAAGTATTGAAGCGCCGATTGATTCGGCAGCTATAAACGGATACAATTCAAAATCAAATTTTTTGAGGATTGCTTCCATTGTTCCGGCCAGATAATTACCCAGGGCTATACTTCCCATCCACAATCCCATCATTACGGAGACGATTTTCTGTGGGGACAATTTTGTAATCAAAGACAATCCGACGGGCGAAATGCACAACTCTCCCGCGGTATGAAGAAAATATACACCGATCAACCAAAGCGGGCTGACCATCAATCCCGCATCCGCTTTGTTTTGAGCGCCTGTCATTAAGATAAAGCCGATCCCTACCAGCAACAATCCGTAGCTAAATTTGTACGGGGTTCTGGGGTTGTTTCCGATTTCGGAAAGTCTGATCCAGAATATGGAAAACAGAGGAGCTAAAATCACAATAAACACCGGATTCAATGCCTGAAACCACGATGCAGGAACTTCCCATCCCAAAACCATCCGGTTTGTATTTTGTTCTGCAAACAAATTAAAAGTTCCGCCTGCTTGCTCAAACCCCGACCAGAAGATCACGTGGAAGATTGCCAGTATTAAAATTACCGAAACTCTGCTCCATTCCGTTTTTCCTTTGGTTCCGGTTATAATTGTCCAGAAAAGATAGATTGTTCCGACCGCAGCCGTTGTCCAGATCACTATATCAAGAACATCCTCATTGAGGAGATTCACCAATTTCACAAAACCGACAACGAGAAGCGTACACCCTATTGAATAGTACAGAATATCAAGCCAGTCTTTTAAAATCAGTGAAACTACACCCTTGTCTTTTTTGGGTGGCAGTCCGACATCTTTTAAAGAAACTCTTCTGAAATAAAACCAGATTAAACTTATAAGCATTCCGGTTCCGGCAGACATATAGCCATAATGCCAACCAATTTTTTCACCCAATCCTCCGGCTACAAATGGGGCCAGGAAGGCCCCCATATTTATTCCCATGTAGAATATGGTAAACGCAGAATCTTTTCTCGGATCGTTGGTTTCGTACAACCCTCCAACCATGGTGGAGATGTTTGGCTTAAAAAAGCCATTTCCCAGGATCAAAAATCCAAGACCGCAATAAAGTAAAAACTCCCTCATCTCCATGTCCCCTCCGATGTCGTAGGAAACACTTGCCGCCAGGGTAAACTGACCTACGGCCATGACGATTCCGCCAATAAATATCGATTTCCTTTGCCCTAAAATCTTGTCGGCCAACATACCCCCAAGAATCGGAGTGAGGTAAACCAGCCCGGTGAATATTGCGTAAATCTCCAGAGCTGCAGATCGCTCCATCCCGAATCCTCCGTTCGTAAAAGAGGCCGTGAGATACAATACGAGCAGGGCCCGCATTCCATAATAACTAAACCTCTCCCAAAACTCCGTGGCAAACAGTGTATAAAGCCCACTTGGGTGGCTTGTTTTCTTAACTTCCATAAATTCCTGATTTTAAATTTCGTACATGCCAAAAAATATCAGATAAGATTATTTCTGTAGCATAAGATCTCCTCAACATGAACATATAAATAAGTAAAAATAAACATCAAAAAATATTATATCCTTGTATGCTTATTATGATCGTAAATATTGCAATTTGAAGTGGAATGAGCAAACAATTCAAAATATACTGTAGTTTGTTTCCAGTCGGACGCATAGCGTAAAAAAAGATTTCTCAGATTCGCCCGATCCATTGAAAAACCGGCCCTCATCGATAGAAAAATTGCTTCATTTTCTATCTTTGAACATCAAAACCGGATTTGTAATATTTAAGTTTATTGCCCATGGCGCTAAGTAGTTTTGTATATCTAAGTGATGTTGAAAACCTCAGTGACGCAAGGTATGCCGCTGGAATGGGTGTTGATCTGCTTGGGTTCAGGCTTGATCCCCACGATGAATCATCCTTAAGCTCCGAGCAGTTTCAGGAAATCGCCGAATGGATTTCAGGAATAAAAATCGTAGGGGAATTTGGCAGAGCCAGTTCAAAAGAGGTTGAGAAGCTCTTAAAAGCATACAAAGTCGATTACATTTTGGTCGAAGATGCACACCTGGTACAGGCATTCTCCATGTTGGGGATTCCCTTGATCTTAAAGCTCAAGGTGCATATGGATGACCATATAAAAGCTACGCTGAACTACTGTTCCGGCCAGGTCGATTTCTTTTTGCTGGAATCCGACAAAGATCTGCTCGAAGATTCCGATGTAGAGGTGCTGAGGCAGATATCACATGGTTTTCCAATAATACTGGGTTATGGGATCACCGATGAAAACGCGGCTAAAATTGCCTGCGATTTACATTTAAGAGGAATTTCATTAAAAGGAAGTCCCGAACTTCGGCCCGGGTATAAAGATTTTGACGAACTCGCAGATATACTTGAAGCCCTGGAGATCGATTGATCAGTAAAATTCAAATCTCAAATATTTGATATCATGACCTTGTTCTGAAAATTGATGTTCATATTTGGTCTTTATGCCATGGTGGTCGTCTGCAAATTCGGAATTATACAATTCCCTTGTATACTCCAGGTTCCTTACATCTGCCCTGCGTTCCAATATCTCCAAGGTATAATCAAAAAGTCCCGTATTATCCGTTTTGAAATGAATTACACCCAGCGGTCTGATAAGCTTCCTGTATATTTCCAGGTACTTCGGGCTGGTTAACCTTCGATGTTCATCGCTGCTCTTGGGTCTTGGGTCCGGAAATATAATCCAAATTTCACTGATCTCTCCGGGCTTAAAGAACTTCTCCAAATGATCGATTTGAGTTCTCAAAAAAGCAACGTTGTCCAGCTCTTCCAATCGGGCTTTTTTGCTGCCAACCCAAATCCTGTTTCCCTTGATATCGACCCCGACAAAGTTTTTATCTTTACGGATTGCACCCAGACCGGTGCTGTATTCCCCCCTTCCGCACGCCAGCTCGACGACCACATCATTTTCGTTCCCGAAGAATTCATTCCAATTTCCTCGGATGCTCTCAAAAAGCGCCTTCCCCGGTTCGATTACATTATGGTTTTTTTTATTATCTGCGAACCGTTGCTGTTTCTTTCTCACAATTTCAGATCATTAATTTCCGCAATAATAAAATTACTCCCTCCTATTATTATTAAATCGTCCTCCTTTGCGCGACTTCTCGCAGTCGCTATTGCGTCGTTTACATTCCTTACGACCTGTCCTTCCATGCCAGATTCACTGGCAAATTTCATGAGTTTTTCTGCAGACATGGCCCGAGGCACGGAGGCTTCGCAAAAATAATAAAATGCGTGTTTTGGCAAACATCGAAAAATTCCCTCCGGATCCTTCTCCTTGACCATACCCCAGATAACGAACAAATCCCGGAAGGTCATCTTCTCGATCTGACCGACCAAATACTTGACGCCGGCTTCGTTATGCACTGTATCGCAAATCGTAAGAGGATGCTCGCCCAACTTTTGCCACCTTCCCAGCAATCCTGTGTTTTTAACGACATGACCCATGCCGTCAATAAAGTGTTGTCTGTCCACAGGAAATTTCATCTTATTCATTAATTCTACCACCTTTGCTACGCCCGGAATATTTTTTAACTGGTACTCTCCGCTGAGGTCGGTATTTGCAAAAATGGCAACTTCTTTAGTGGTAGAAATGCTAAACTCCTGGCAGATGGCATTACAGGATGTCAAATTCACCTGATATTCCTGATCCGCGAAGTACAAGGGCGCTTTTTTTTCCATAGCCTTGGCCCTGAACACATCGGTGATTTCTTCCTGGGTCTCACTGATCACAACCGGCACATGATCTTTAATTATACCGGCTTTTTCGAAAGCAATTTCCGGAAGCGTTTCGCCCAGCATATCGGTATGATCCAAACCAATACTTGTAATAAGTGAAATTATCGGCCTGATCACGTTTGTGGAATCAAACCGGCCGCCCAGGCCTACTTCAATCACAGCGACATCCACCTGCTTGCCTGCAAAGTAATCAAATGCCATTGCGACCGTTATTTCAAAAAAAGAAGGTTGTATTTCCTCAATATCATGCTTAAGTCGTTCTATGAATTCAATTACAAATGATTCCTCAACTTCTCGACCATCGATTTTTATGCGCTCTGTAAAACTTTTGAGATGAGGCGAGGTATACAATCCTGTTTTATATCCGGCGGTTTGTAATATGGATGCAAGCATATGGGCACTGCTTCCTTTGCCATTTGTGCCGGCCACATGTATCGATTTAAATTTTTCCTGCGGATGTCCCAACAGAGCACAAAGCTTCAGAGTATTGGTGAGGTCTTTCTTAAAGGCAGTCTTTCCAACGCGTTGATACATTGGCAAAAGATTATACATATAATCCAATGTATCCTGAAAGCTCATTTCCACCTGTTATTTAGATCGGATGATGAAGGTGATCTTTCCGGTCGAAATCGGGGCGGGGATGGTATTGCTCGAGAGCGGGCTAAAGGTAAGTTTCTCAACTTCGCGCCGATACAGTTGTTCTACCGATGGGCTTACGGTTTTTTCCAGTGTTCTAACTCCTATTACTTCTCCATTATCGTCAACTTTGATTTCAAAAACGATGCGGCCGTTTTCCCTGGAATTGTCGTTTGGCCTGGGCTCATAATCCCATCTCCAACCGGCCAGATCCAGGCTCGGGCCTCCGCCTCCCCCGCCACTTTTACCGTACAGCGCTCTTGAATCTATTGTCCCCTCCGAATCGCCGGCATCCCCGGCGGCATGCTCTTTTTGCCCCTGGCTTGCCGATCCCGGATACAAAGCATTGGTGTCGATGATCTTTTCTTCTACTTTTGGCGCTTCCTTAGGTTCTTCGACATCCGTCTCAGAAACTTGCTTTACTTCCTCAACGACTTGTTCTTCAATTGGTTCTACAGGCGCTTGCTCCTCTGCCGGTTGCGTTTCGACGGGACTGTCTTCCTGTTGGCTATCGGGCAATTCTTCCACAGCCGTCTCTTCTACCTGTTCGGGTTCGGGCTGTTCTTCCGTGATCTGTTCCTGTTCTTCAACGACCTGCTGTTCCGGTTCACCCTGGTCTTCGGTCACAGGTGGCGTGGGATCCGTCAAAGGCTGCTCGTATCCGGACCCGGCCTCTTCGATGCCAAAATTCAATTCAATCCCGTATTCGGGCAATGGTGGGTCCGGCGCCTGCCATGCCAGAATGAAAAAAAACAATATTATCACCACAGCATGAACGGATAAGGAGATCAACCACCCCATTCGTTTATCTCGGTCCTTAAAATCGATTAACATTTACTTTGTCGGCTTTGTGGCTATCGAAACCTTCGCTTTCAATGAAGTAGCAATGCCGGCAACATCAACGAGATATTCTACCGGAACACTTTTATCAACGTGCAGGACTACTACACCTTCCCTTCCCTGCAGCGCCTTGGCAAGTTCAATTTCGATCAAATCACGCGTAACTCTTTGATCGTTGATGTAAAACCTTCGATCCGGCGTAATCGTGACACTTACCCGCTGCATTACGATATTTGAGCTTTTACTCGATGGCAAATTTACAGGAAGCCCTGATGGAGTGATAAATGTAGACGTCAACATAAAAAATATCAATAACAGAAATATTACATCCGTCATTGAAGACATGCTGAAAGCAGCGTTGACCTTATGTTTACTTTGTAAACCCATGAACTATCTTGGCTCCTGCAATAAATCAATAAAATCGATCGAAGTGTATTCCATATTATGAACTACTTTCTGTACCCTTGTCACGAGGTAATTATATCCCAGATAAGCAATGATTCCGACAAACAGGCCTGCGGCTGTTGTGAGCATCGCCTCGTAAATGCCCGCTGACAGTAATTTAGGACTTACGGCGCCTTCCTCCTGGGCGATGGAGATAAATGCACGGATCATCCCGGTAACAGTTCCCAGAAATCCTATCATTGGAGCAGCACCGGATATAGTTGCCAGCAGCGAAAGATTTTTTTCAAGGTTATAGATTTCTATTTTACCGACATTTTCAATGGATACCTCGATATTCTTCAAAGGACTTCCTATCCTGCTCAATCCTTTTCCAATCATTCTTCCAATTGGGGTATCACTTTGCCGGCACAAGACCTTTGCTCCGCTGAGGTCCCCGTCCGCAACCATTTTCTTGATATTTTCCATGAAACCAGCCGGGGTCTTGGCCGCCCTGCCAATCGTTCTTATACGTTCCACATAAACATAGACGGCCACAATCGACAACAAAAAAATGGGGATCATCATATAACCCCCCTGAAATATTAGGCTTATCAAAGCCATTGAATCCTGACCGGAAGCAACATTGAGTGTATCAGCCGGTGAGGAAGTCGTAATCTGAAGTATCTCCATATATTAATAACGTATTACCCAAACGTCTTCGCCTAACGTACTCTTTAACTGCTCAGACCGAACCGCAGCATCATTGAGCATTACAAAATCGGCAACGGATAATCTGTGGAATTTTTTATTGCCTCTGGGAGCCAGTATATTACACATCATACCCTGTTTAGCTAATTTATTGCCGTAGTCCCTGACAAGATCCTTATCGATCGAACTCGCAACTATAACATGGTAACGCCCGGTTGGTTCATTTATTTCAAAAACGCCTGCCTGCCTCACAGGTTCCGGCTCCGGCTCCGGTTCCTGTTGTACGGGTTCCGGCTCCGGTTCCTCCTGAACAGGCTGCTCAATTACCGGCTGCTTTACCTGAACCGGTGCCGGTTCTTCGCGATTTAAGAACCAGAAAACAGCAACGATTATGGCGATAAGAATAAAGACGCCAAAAATAATCCATCCGACGGGGAATTTTTTCTGGCTATATTCTTCTTCATAATATGACGATCTATATTCTTCATCTTCTTCAGAATCAGGCTCATCCACCTCTTCATCAAAAGAATAATCGGGTTCGGTTTCATCTTCCGCAGAAATACGCTCTTCTTCCGAAGGTTCGGAAGAAGCAAAACTATCCTCATCCTTTTCTTCATTCCAGGATTCGGGATAAGGATCTCCAATATCCTCTGATTTTACTTCGGACTCCTCAATTTCCGGAAGTCCGAATTCATCGCCATCATCCTCTTCCTTTTTTGATTTGGGATCGAATTCCTCATCCTCGTTGTTGTAAAGTTCTTTACCTTCCATGTAATAAAAGTTTTGGTAAAACGGTAGTAAACGTTAATAATCGTAAATGTAAAATAAAATTATTGCAGGTTCAAAGCAATTAGATAATTGTTTGTTTATTCTGAAATCATTTTTTCAACAAAAACCCAATAATTTTCCCAAATTTTCAACACAAGGCTAAAAACTTATCGAAACGCCAACCATGGCCAGCAATCCCCTGGTCGGGTATCGGTTATAAATCTCATAATTATTATTCAACAGGTTGTTAACGCTTACGAATGCACCGTATCGATCCGAAAGGATATAATCAACTTTTACATTCAAATCGACGGCACCATCAAGTTTCTTGGATACGACGGAATCAAATTCAAATGTGCGCGCTTCCATCCCGGTCAGGATAAAAAGATCGGCCGTAAGTTTGACTTTATTGTAAAAACTGTACCAGAAAGAATAATCCAGCTCAAACTTTGGTTTATGCCAGGCCTTTTCGATCTCTCCGGTATTGAAGGCATTAAACCTCGCTGAAAGTGTGGTTCCCATCAGGTTACTTTTAAAGTAGGATAAGGATATGAGTCCCTGAAATAAAGATGTATTACCTTCATCAAAAACCAACATGAACTTGCTGGTCTCCGCAGGATCATTTACGAAGAAATACATATGCTTATAAAGCACCGACCGTATGCCAACATCAAAAGCCAGGTATTGAATCAGGCTTCCTTTCAATCCGATATGCAGATCAAGGTTTTTATTGGTATGCGCGAGTGGTAAATGGCTGTTGACAAAAGGGTTTTCATTCGCAATACTTTTAAAAGTAACTTCTTCCACATCTCCATCCAATTTTCCATAAGCTGTGATATTATCGGATAGGTCATAACCAACCGATATCGAAGGCAAAAGCCTCGTATTATTTTTATTATTCAGCGTATCGTTGTTGTTCAGAATTTTCATCCCGACGTCAAGGGTCAATCCAAAGTTTGAATAAACAAACGAGGGATGTATTCGCACCAGGGCGCGATTTATATTGTCCGGGTTTTTATATGAGGCATTCAAAAAATCCAGCGCAAGCTTGGCGCGCATATTTTCATT
This sequence comes from Cytophagales bacterium, assembly GCA_022360055.1. Taxonomy (GTDB): domain Bacteria; phylum Bacteroidota; class Bacteroidia; order Cytophagales; family Cyclobacteriaceae; genus JAAUQL01. Next base: position 61,503 of record JAKSDO010000093.1, read on the forward strand.
TATCAAATAATCTCCGTACAGACCCGCTTTAATTCCCAACTCACTGGCATTATAGTCGTCGGAAATGTTGTGAAGTTTACCATAGATGCCATATTGTACCGGAGCATCAACATCACTGCTTTTTATATCAAAACTCAGATTCAAATCATTATAGACCTGTTTGATCGTGTCTTTGTCGACTTCCATACCGTCATCATATCCATAGAAATGAACCCCGTTTCTGGTATATCCCACATCGCCGGCGAGACTTGCTTTCCCGCCTACATATTTACCAAAAAGATCGATCGCACTCGTACTGCTCCCGGAATTGCCTTTATCAACAGGCCCCCTGGCGGAAGAGAGGTGATACACCTTCAATCCGTAATTCCCGGCCGTATTCACTCCGCTATTAAGGGCTGCTTCCAAATATGGGGTGACGTAATTTCCAAATCCCATGTTCAGATAACTGCCTGGTCTGGAAGCAAATTTTTCATTTTTTAGTTTAAGTACCCTAAGTCTGGTATTGATATCACGAAGCTGAGGCGTATAAGACGAAAACGAATATTGCAGCGGTTCTGCTTTTTTTTCATCGATTTCGTCCGGAGCTACTTTCTGAAAAATCCTTTGCGCAGGAGGCAGCGAAATCTCAAGTTCTTTACTTATCAGAAATTCGCCTTCCACCACCTCTCCCTCATCTTTCAGAAAATCTTCTTCTTGCGCATATCCGGATAAAGCGGCAAACGCAAAAATTATTAATGCGATAATTTTCCTTCTTAAAAATATCATTTGATCATCTGTTTTCAATATCCTCTACCTCCAGCGTATCCAATTCGACCTCCTCCAGTGCTTTAGCCTTTTCATCCAGTGCCATGAGCCTAAGCTGCGCATCATCCACAATTTACTCAACCGGAGAATTATCGATGACAGATTGTAACGTAGCCTTGGCCTGAAAATCTTCTCCCATGGCCAGGTAATTATCTGCAATGAGGATAAATGATTTTCCAAGCCAGTATTCGTAAATGGAGAAATTACTGTTCAACTCAAACAACCGGTCGATCGATTCCTTGTAGAGTTCACTTTCGTGAAGTATTTCCGCAATCAGGTAGAGCGCTTCCGCTCCATTTTCATCCTTTGCGCTTACTACGGTCTGTTCCAGATAATCCCTCCCCTCGCTGCCTTTACCGATGGCCAATGATGCTTTTCCCAACAACAGCAAAGCTTCATTTTTGGCATTGGAGGCAACCTGTCCCTTCTCAAGTATCTGGTCTCCATATGCAATAGCCTGCTCATATTCACCGGTATGGTAATAACTATTCATGAGTCCTTTCCAGGCGGTGAATTCTTCTTTTTTGGAAGCGGCGATCTTTCCCAAACGCGTAAAATACTCAATGGATCTTCCATAATTCCCGGAAGTATATTCAAGTTCGGCGATCCGCTGAATCACCCGGTTATACCTGTTGAAACTTATCTCGTTTGAAATGGAATAATAGTGTTCCAAAGCAGGTTGATAATTGCCGATCCTATAAAATGCGTCTGCGATCAGGTACCTGGCCTCCGTCATTTGTGCGCTGTTTGGGTAACTGCTTAGAAATTGCTCCAAACTCCTAATTGCCCGGTCGTATTGCTGATTGAAATATTGTGATTTGGCCGCCTCGAATTCTATGCGTTCAAGTTGATCGCTTTCCGGATTTGCATTCCGATATATGGTCAAATACTTATCAAATTCGCCTGTGTTCCCTGTCTGCTGCAAAACTTCCTGCAAACCGAGGAGTGCATTATTTGCTACTTCATGCCTTGGATATTTGCCGAGGATCGTCTTATAATCCGCCTCCGCTCCATGGTGTCTATTTATATTAGTAAAGGCAATAGCGCGGCTTTGCAAAGCATAGGGGGCGTAATTGCTTTCAGGATATTCCTTTATCAGCCTGGTAAAGACATCAATTGCATAGGTGTAAGAGCCGTTTTCAAAATTGAATTGACCTTTTTGGTACAATGTATTTGCGATATGACGTGATTCGGGATAGTTTTTCAGAACAACATCAAAACTCCGGTTGGCCGCTTCAATATGATTCATAATCCCATAGACCACTCCTTTTCTGAAATAACTATAGTCCGCAAGTCGCCGATTTATTTCAATCACCTGATCAAAAGTGGATAAGGACAACTGGTATCCCTTGGTCGCATAATAACAATCCCCCAGCCGGGTCAGCGCATCTCTGTATTTTACCTTATTTTCGCTCAGAGACGCATGATCCGCATAATATTTGAAATGATCCAGCGCTTTCTGATATTCCTTTAAGTTGTAATAGGCATACCCGATTCCATATCTCGATTCCAAATATTCGGGGCTGGCTTTTCGCTCGTCGGCCCTGAATACTCCAGCATAAGCCTTTACGGCTTCTTCATATTTAAGTCCAACGGAATAGGATTCTCCCTTCCAGTAATTTGCTTTAATTACAAGATTCTCCGCTAGAGGATGCTGCAATGATTTATCAAAATGCTGCACCGCCTGATAATATTTTCCATTGTTAAAAAGCTCGGTCCCTTTTAAAAATGCAATTTGCTGATAAGCCCGGTTGATTCTGGGACTTCGATAACTCATCTCTTCAATGTGTTTCAAGGCCTTGTCATAATTCCTAGAGTTCAGGTAAGCTTCGGTGAGGATCTCATCAATATTTTCAACTCGTTCGCTTCCCGGGTATTTTCGCTTGTATTCATTGATCGATTTGATCGCTTCATCAAAATTCTCAACGTCGAGATTGAGTCTGGCATATTGGAAAAGTGCTTCTTCCTCAAGTGTTTCGTCGTATTTGTTGTCTTTGGCCACCTTGTAAGCCGACAAAGCATAATTTTTATTTTCTGTTTTTACATAGAGATTCCCCAGGTAATAGGATGCAATAAATCCGAGCGTATCGCTCTTCAGCGCCACTTTTTTAAAACTGTCAATAGCTTCTGTCGATTTGCCCGAATGCATTTGTACATAGGCGATCCTGAACAACAGATTTCGGTCTACATTCCCTTTTTTATTCTTCAAATAGGCATCGTAATATCTCGTTGCATGATCATAGTCCTTTTTTTGGAAATATGTTTCTCCGATGTAAAGATTGATCTCAGATTTGTCGCGAACATCTTTTCGGTCCAGAGACGCCAGTGCATAGGGCAGCAATTCATCGTATCGCTTTTGCTTGTAATAAACTTTTACAAGCATCGAAGGAATAACCGGCGCATAAGCCGCATTCTTTTCCGCCCTCGTAAAATCATAAAACGCGCGGTCATATTCTCCTTTTTCAAAATTTATGTATCCCGCATAATAGCTCGAAGGAAACTGATACTTGTGTTCTTCCCGCTTAAGGTCATTGAACATCTCATACGCCCGATCAAACTTCTTCTGGGTAAAATAACTGTAGCCCAGTTTGAATTTCGCATCGTATTGTACATCCTTGTTCAATTTTGGAAAATAAAGCTTTTCAAAATATCCGATGGCGGCTTTATAATTTCTCTCGTTGTATTTGAGATTGCCCAACTCATAATACGCCAGTGAAGACTTGGTATGCATAGGATGATCGCTGATGAATTTTTCAATTAAAGCTTCTCCATCCTTATTCCTTAATTGCAGGGTGCTGAAAGCGACAAAATATTCGGCATCGGCCAGTTTTATCGGATCTTTTCCTCTTTCGAGATAACTTTCAAACTGTTTACTGGCGGCCAGGTATTTGCCTTCATTTAAAAGTTGCAGTCCGGTTCTGTAGGTATGATCTTCTGAGGTAAAGTTGAGAGACGATTGTCCAGGTGATGCATTAACTGAAAACAGGACGATTATCAGGCTAAGAAAAAATGCTCGCATATAAAATTGTCATCTGAAATGAAAACTCTTTTTCATCTTCAAAATTGTCTGATCACAAAAATAATTTTATTGTATTTAGATGCATGAATTTTTCACAAAAAAAGAATGCCGCTACGATTAATGGAGGATTTTGTAGATTAATTCTCTTAAAATTTGTCCGTCCGGAAGATTCGCGGCATTCACACCCTTGCTCTGCAAATCGGCGTGCCTCAAATCGCTTATGATACCGACGACCTTCTGAACAGGATAATGGTTGGCGGCCGTTTTGTAATCCCTGATGAAAAATCTGTTGACATTCATGGCCGATGCCAGACTTTGATCCGACTTGTCCGGTGTACCATGGAAAATAAGCAGCCTGGAAAAGAAACCGTATAACAATGAAATTACCGGGATCACAGGATTGCTTTTCGGGTTGGCTTCGAAATAGTTAACAATTTTATTTGCTCTTATTATTTCTTTAAGGGCCACCGCCTTTTGCAATTCAAATGCATTGTACTCTTTGCTGATCCCCACATATTTCTGAATCAATCGATCATCTATCTCCACCCGCTCCTCAAAGTTGATCAGCATTTTATCAATTTCATTTGCGAGGCGCTCGAGGTTATTTCCTATAAATTCGGAAAGCATGAATATACTCTTATCCGTTATTCCAAAATCCTTCTCGTTGAAATACCCTCTGATCCAGTCCGGAATCTGATTGTCATACAATTTGTTGGACGTGAGCAAAACCGAATGCCTCTCAATCGTTTTGAATAAGGTTTTTCTGCGATCAAGTTTCTTGTGCTTATAACAAACCACCAGGATGGTTGAGGGCAATGGATTTTCCAGATATTGCATCAGAGGCCGTGTTCCGCTATCCTTATCGATATCCTGTATATTTTGCGCCTCCTTTACGATCACAACCTGACGGTCAGACATCATTGGGAATCGCTTGGCATTATTCAATACGTCGTTGACTTTCACATCTTTGCCGTACAGGACGATCAGATTAAATCCCTTAGCCGATTCATCCAGGGCATTCTGCTCAATGAAATCCGAAATGCGATCGATATAATAGGGCTCTTCTCCCTGCAAAAAATACACCGGGGCATACTGACCGGCCCGAAGGTTTTTTAATATTTGATTTGCTTCTTTCATTATTCCTATTCAGGTGGGGAGTAGTTGTAGTTTTCCGTGATTAATCCGCCGTTTGCCCCTGTCCGTTGTTTATATTGGAAAGTGGCATATTGAGAGGTAATATGCGTAACAAAGATCGATTCTTTCTTATTGTTTATTTCAAAAATGAGCGTATCCGATCTGGAATTTTCAATAAACGGGGCTTTGGCATACCAACTGCCTATATACAATACCCCCTCGGCAAGCAATTCACAAAAATCGGGGTCGGATTCGCATAAGGTGGCATTGGATTGGCAAAAATCGGGATGTTGCATACAAAATTCCAGGGAATCGCATATCAAAGGATTGTAGGCATAAAGCAACGGTTTTGGATCTCCCAGGCTTCCGGGCACAAAAACCAGATAATTATCCATTCCGCAATCATCCGGTTCGATGATTTCGCCATCCTCTTCTTTTGATATTCTCAGCCAGGCTTTTGACTCGTCTGAAGCGAGCAGGAATTCCATTTCTTTTTGAGTAAATCCGTTAAAAGGCTGCACCTTGTCGCCACAGGAAAAAATGAGAACGATCAAACATGAGAATAAAACACTATTTTTAAACATGTTAAGCTAATTCACTCTGAGCATTAACGGATTCCCAAACAAAAAATTGAAAGATCTCTCCGAAAGGATAAAATCCATAAAGGCTTACCGGAGGCTTCTATTTGATTATCACTCCATCGGCAACAAAGGTAAGCGCTTCCTCTGGTTCTTTAATGGAATTAATCTCTTTTTCACTTTTTCCGGCATCTTCGGCCAGGTGTTTCAGTTCGTCGATGCTAATTGTTTCCTTTTTCGCAATGCCACGGATAATTGCAGTTTTACCTGCTGCATCCTTCGGAACAAAAAAACCGTAATCCTTAAATTTTACTCGCATGCGCTCGTCGTCGCCGATATCCATGGTCATCCAACAGCCGCTGACCTGGCAAACTTCTGCAACGATCCCTTTTACTTTAATTTCGACAGTGTTGCTATTTTCTACTTTTTCCGGAAGTTTCTTTACCGATACGGCTCCTTTTTTCGATATTTTTTCACCAAAATGACCCGTTGAGTTTAGGATCTCCTGGCCGTAGGAGGACAGAGACATATATAGACAAACCAGCGCAATTCCTATGGATTTCATCGTTCTCAATTTAAGAATTCGTCAAAAGTCAAGCTCATATAATACAATCCTCCTATCTGAGAGCTCCCAAAACTGGAGGTGTAATACTTATTCAAAATATTAGACCCTCCGACTTTAAGAACGGATTTTATTTTTGACATTTTATAGGAAATATGCGCATCCAGTGTGGCATAAGCGGGCATCTGAGCTACACCAAAATTCGATTCCCACAAGAATTCATTTTGCCATCGATAGTTGAAATGAAAACCTATGTTCTTTACGATATTGCGGTTACCAAATCCAATATTAAACCTGTAATCCGGTGTATTGTAGCGATTTTGCCTACCGTACATACTTGCCCCTTCCTCAAGTTTATTATAAGCCACATTTCCCTTGAGGTAATAACCTTTCATCAGGTTAAGATCCGCACCTATCGCCCAGCCGTAGGAAGAAACCTCGTCGGTCGTACTTATCATGGTCTGGAATCTTCGCTCTTCGGGCGTGAATGGATTTTGAGCCAACAACTGGCTGGTGATAAAACCCGTGTACTCATTGCGGTAAATGTACGCATCAATAAACAGCATTTTCTGAAAATTCAATCCTTTGTAACCCAATTCCATAGCAGTCACCTTTTCGGGACCGAATACCGGTATCGCAAATGGTCCGTCATCAATTACGGGTTCG
>JAKSDO010000091.1 GCA_022360055.1 Cytophagales bacterium
GTATTTATTTGATTTACAGATTTTTATAAAAACACGCCATCGGTAGGCTCCTACCTTGTCATCTCGACGTCCGGAGAGATCTGATTGCCTTATACACACCGGCAAGCTGATTCACCCTGTCTCAGTTTTTTTACTGTCATTTCGCGAAGCGGAGAAATTTGGCGTATTAGTGGTAACCCGGTATTGATTAAACCAGATTTCTCACAAGTTCGAAATAAACCTAAGCCGCGATTGATAGACTTAACATAAACAGAACCTGATATCGATTATTATTCCCTAAAGAGGGCTTCAATCACAGTCCCGAATGATCATTCTAACCATACTGTGAGTGATCCGCTAAATATCCGGCCCATGCGGATATTTAGTTAAGTTTTAATAAATTTGGAGAAAGAGTTACATAAGATGATCACGGATAATCAGAGAAGAAATCAGATATTAAGGCGCATCAGCAAGATTCCTAAGGATAAGCTTAAGGAACTTGATGATTGTGTATCCAGACTGGAACAAGAGATTGGCAAAAAATCAGCGAATTTATCCTTTGCTGGTGCATGGAAAGATATCGATGACGCTGCTTTTGATGATTTAACTACCGATTTGATAAGTAATCGTCAAAAAAACAGACGAAGGATTGATGAATAGAGTCCTTATTGATACGGATATTCTTTCCTACTATTTTAAAGGTGATAAAACAGTTATCAACAATTTTGAAAAATGTCTGCAGCATTATGATTTGATAGAAATTAGTTTAATCACCTACTATGAAATCGTAGGTGGATTGCTTGCCAGGAATGCTTTAAAGCAACTGAGTATCTTTGAGGATTTTGCCTCTGAAAATATTGTGATTGCTCCCACTGAAAGCTCGGCAAAAATTTCGGCGGGATTGTATTCGACACTTCGACAAAGTGGGAAAACTTTAGATGACATTGATTTGTTGATCGCCGGTGTGGCGATTGATAATGATATGACTTTAGTTACCAATAATGAAAACCATTTTAATAGGATTCCCAAAATTGAGAATTGGTCGAAACGTGCAGGATAAAAATCTTTCAGCCTGCACAAGAAGGAATCTTGTAAGATCCTCCAACTGCCTACAAGTTTGTAACTTGCCTCCATAATCAGTTTCTATAATCGAGTATATATTTGGTAATAAGCCGGGCCTGTCCCCATGTCGATGGAGCAAAGTGTGGGTATCAATGCGGATATTTAGTTAAGTTTTAATTAATTTGGGAAAAGAGTTACGTAAGATGATCACGGATAATCAGAGAAGCATGGACTAGTAAGGAAAGAGCGGATTACGGAAAACAAATTATAAGAAACCTTTTAGCAGTACTATTATAACTTTAGCATTTTTAATACCCTATGAAAACAGTATTTTTTATTCTTTTGTATAGCATAAGTATGGTTGTTGGCGCCCAGCAACCGGAATGGCCCGTACTGAAAACCTATGACCAGGACCACGTAAAGCGCATCGCCATGCCCATTGGCGGTATAGGTACGGGGACAATATCCCTTAACGGACGGGGAGGTCTTCAGGACTGGGAGATCATGAATCGTCCAGCCAAAGGCTACAACCCCTGGGTCGTATTGAGACGAAGGGCATTAAGAGCGCCGTTTTTTGCCATTACCATAGAAGATGCCGATAAGCAAAAGTACACCCGCATGTTGGAAGGGCCGGTACCGGATGATCTTTACGAGGGAAAGACTGGTTCCATAGCCCCCAATCACGGGCTACCGCGATTTGAAAGATCCACTTTCGAAACCGCGTATCCTTTTGCCCGCGTCACCCTCTCCGATGGGGATATGCCTGTAACAGTGGCTGTAAATGCTTTCAACCCCCTAATCCCCGGAAATGTGGACGATAGCAGCATTCCGGTGGCCATCCTCGACTACACCGTGACCAATACGACAGACCGGCCGTTGGCGGTTACGGTAGCTGCGACCATACAAAACTTCATCGGACATGATGGCACAGCAGGAAAAGCCAGGCAAAATCTGATCACTTACCAGGAATCACAAAAGTTAAAAGGACTATACTATACTTCAAAGGGTGTGCCAACGGACAGCGAGCAATGGGGTACCCTGAGCCTGGTCACTCCGGACAAAGAAAACGTATCTTACCGAACCAACTGGAAGCCGATAGCCTGGGGCAGTTCAACCAACCAGTTTTGGGACGACCTGGAAGATGACGGCATGCTTGAAGACCTTCCCCGTACAGGAGAGGATGCGCCCATAGGTTCATTGGCCAGTAAGGTAACGCTGGGGCCTCGCCAAACCCAAAATTTCAGGTTCATCATCGGCTGGCACTTTCCCAATCGCCAGGGATGGGGAGCAGGTACGGAAGAAGAGGTAGATGAATTTGTGGGGAACTATTATACCAATTTGTACGAAGACGCATGGGATGTGGTAGAAAAAACAATGCCCCGGCTGGAACAACTCCAAAAAGAAACCATTGCATTTGTTGAAGCCTTTATGGGCAGCGATATGCCGCCGGAAGTAAAAGAGGCCGCTCTTTTCAACCTGTCCCATTTGAGAACACAACTGGCCTTCCGCGTCAAAACAGGTGAATTCATGGGATTTGAGGGCATCGCTGAAAATCACGGACTCGGATTTGGACTTTGTACCCACGTATGGAATTACGAGCAGACCACCCCCTTTCTCTTTGGTGAGATCGCTAAGAACATGCGGGATGTCGAGTTCCGTCTGGCCACCGATGAACAGGGGTTCATGAGCTTCAGGATAAACTTACCCCTGCAGTATGCCCGGAACTGGAGGGTAGCGGCAGCCGACGGCCAAATGGGAGCCATCATGAAAATATACCGCGACTGGCAGCTCTCCGCTGACGATGCCTTTCTGAAGCAGCACTGGCCCAAAGTGAAGAAAGCGCTGGAATTCTGTTGGATACCCAAAGGTTGGGATGCCGATAAGGATGGAGTTATGGAAGGGGCACAGCACAACACCATGGACGTGGAGTATTTTGGTCCCAATCCGCAAATGGGATTTTGGTACCTGGGCGCCCTTAAATCCGCTTCCCTGATGGCAGGCCATGTAGGGGATAAGGCATTTGCCAAAACCTGTCGGCGCCTCTTTGAAAATGGTTCGAAATGGATGGATGAAAACCTGTTCAACGGGGAATATTACGAGCAGGAAATACGACCGCCGATGAGCAAGGATAATATTGCTCCTGTACTATTGTTTAGCAGGGGAGCAACAAATATGGAAAACCCGGAATTCCAATTGGGCCGGGGGGTATTGGTAGACCAACTGGTAGGACAGGTAATGGCCCATATCTCAGGGCTCGGCTACCTGGGCAACGAAGAAAACATTAAAAAGACCCATCGGTCCATCATGAAATACAACTACCTGGAAAGCATGAGGGACTATCCTAATTTTATGCGTACCTACGCCCTGGGCGATGAATCTGCCCTGCTGATGGCGGCCTACCCGTATGAAAAGCCCGAGATCCCATTTCCCTACTACTGTGAGGTGATGACCGGCTTTGAATATACGGCGGCGGTGGGCATGCTTTACGAGCAGCAAACCGCTAATGGCCTGAAGTGCATCGGAAATACGCGTGCCCGCTACGATGGTAAAAAGCGCAACCCCTTTAATGAAGCCGAATATGGCAACCACTATGCCCGCAGTATGATGGCCTGGGGGGCTGTATTGGCCATTACGGGTTTTAACTATTCGGCTGTGGATCAATCCATGAGTTTCAAAGACAATAACGGCACCTGGTTTTGGTCCAATGGCTATCAATACGGCAATGTTACCATCAGCGATACCGCCAACGGAAAGACAGCGGCCCTTTCCATAACAGGGGGAGGGGATATTGCCTTGAAATCCTTTGCGTTAAAAGGACATGGCAGTATAAAGTTTAAAAAAGGAATAACGGTGAAACAAGGGGAAACCCGCTTGATCAAGCTAGACAAAAAATGATGGTGCGTGCAAACGGGAGAACCTTTACGAATGTATGGTGATTGCTCTCACCGAGAGCTCTGCAAAAACTCCGGCTGAATTGTGTTCGACATTTTGATAAAGTAAGATAATTTTGGATGACATTGATTTGTTGATCGCCGGTGTAGCGATTGATAATGATATGACTTTAGTTACCAACAATGAAAACCATTTTAGCAGGATTCCCAAAATCGAGAATTGGTCGAAACGCACGGGAGGAAAGTATAGTGCTTCAAGCATCCAAAAAATAATTGTTAGAGCGGCCTGCAATGCAGGAATCTCAAGAGAAGTCACTCCTCATGGATTTACTATGCAAAGAAATCCAATACAAAAGGCTATTGAGTTTAATAAGAAGATACCTGCAATCCGGTATACTCTTGGACGGATAGGATACTTTCGGTACGCCAACATCCAAACCAAATTAATTGGACTAGAC
>JAKSDO010000294.1 GCA_022360055.1 Cytophagales bacterium
ATCTCAGGACGAACTTGAACCGATTGTAGATTTTCCAGATAAAAATAAAGTGTATGTTTCTGATGAGCTTTGGCCCTTTTTTTCTTCAAGAATACCCAGCTTAAATCGGCCCTCCATTAAAGAAATCCTCAATAAAAGTAATATTGACTCAACAGATATAGTTGAGCTTTTAAAGCTATTTGGGCAAAAAACCATTGCCAATCCTTACAACCTGCAGGCTGCTTAAAAAAATCACTTGACATATTGTGCAAGTAATTACCAACCATGAATAAAAATTCCTTGAGAAACATTAAGATTTCCTAACTTAACGTGAGTTCGATATAAAATATCGATTGATTTCCATAGAAAAAAGCAGATCTTTTAGTATATTAAAGTGTTGACAATCAATATTTTAACTAAATGACCTGCTTATGATATCTACTAATAAAGTTACTGAAATTTTCTATACAATTGATGATTTTTGCATCGGTTTTATTCCAAACTTCCAATCTTTCCTGATCGGACCTAGTAAAAGGCGAAGGAAACCATCTAAACTCACTCTTTCTGAGATAATGACCATCCAGGTTCTTTTTCATATTTCTGATTATCGAAACTTTAAGACATTTTATCATGGTTATGTCAGTCATCATCTAAGGTCATGGTTTCCAAACCTGGTCAGTTATAATCGAATGGTTGAGTTGTGTAGTCATAGCCTGATTCCACTTGCGATATTCTTAAAAAAGAATGCAACAGGAGATTGCACAGGCATAAGTTTTATTGATAGTACTCCCTTAAGAGTTTGCCATAATAGAAGGATTCATTCACATAGAGTTTTTGAGGGCCTTGCTCAACGTGGCCAATGTTCTATCGGTTGGTTTTATGGATTTAAACTGCATTTAGTGACTAATGATCTAGGGCAAGTAGTTGATTTTATGCTCACTCCTGGCAATGTCGATGACCGTAAACCACTGAAAATTGAACGTTTCATCAAGAAGTTGTGGGGAAAATTATATGGCGATAAAGGTTATATCGGGAAAGAACTTTTCAAAAACCTATTCTTCAAAGGTGTACATCTAGTCACCAAACTGAAGAAGAACATGAAATCATCATCAATCACTCCAGTTATGGATGCTATTCTATTACGAAAAAGGGCTGTTTGTGAAACAATCATTGATCAGTTGAAAAACATATGTCAAGTAGAACACTCCAGGCATAGAAACCCAAAAAACTTCCTGACCAATCTATTCTCCGCATTAATCGCATATAACTTCAGTGATAAAAAACCATCTCTCAAACTCAACTTCCTTGATACCAAACAACTATATTTACAAATGTAGTTATATCGAACTCACGTTATATTAAAATATTTGCTCAAATCACAGGAAGTTAGGCAACTTATTAGAGTGTGTTCTATTAAAAATAATGAACTAAACGAAATTGCAATCAGATTCAATCTAGTTGAAAATATAGATAAAGATATTAAAATTAGATATTACCTAAATACTGAAGAGGATTCAAACAAATCGGTTAAGTTAGTCATCAAGGATTATGTATTTCCAATTCAAAATCATTTTCAAGAAAAGAATTTTCACAAATGAAAAGAGAAATGAATTATGAATTGCTTGTGTGATAATTATTTATCAAAACTCCCCTACCGAAATTAAAAAAATAAATTTAATGGTTATAAGATTAAATTTTGATACAATAAGAGAACAAATTTAAAGTTTGACACCCCTATTTGACACCCTAAAAAAACAAAACCTCCTGAAAACCAGAAGGTTAAACACTCACAAAGCAGAGGGTGAGGGATTCGAACCCCCGGTACCGCAAGGTACAACGGTTTTCAAGACCGCCGCGTTCGACCACTCCGCCAACCCTCTAGTTTTTATATATGGTCAAAACAGCTATATAATTGCTGCTCTCAATTTTGGTCTGCAAATGTAGAGTTTTTAATTTTTACTCAAAAGAAATTATTGAAATTATTCCGTGTGCTCTTCTTCCCCTTGCTGGGCGGCCTGATCGATGCTGGCATTGACTTCAAACCCAATTAAAAGTATTATGGAAATCAAATAGATCCAGACCATTAAAGCGATCATTGCCCCTATTGATCCGTACAGCTTGTTGTACGTTCCAAAATTAGTAATGTAAGAAGAGAAGAAGTAAGAAACCAGGAGCGATAGCGAGGTGGCGCAGACGGATCCGATTGAAATAAATTTCCACCGGTTGTGCAGTGCCGGAGCAAAATAATAAATAATGGAAACCGCCAGAAGGAATAATATGAATAGCACAATGAACTTGAGTACAAAAATGCTGTAGAACTCAAAATTTTCCGCCATAAGCCCCTCCTTTACCATATGTTTCAATGCAAAATTTCCCACCGTCAAAAGTAAAATGGAAACGAATAAGACCAACGCAAGAATGATGGTTAGAAAGGTCGCGATCAGGCGTGTGCGCCAATAGCTCCTTTTTTCGATGGTTTTATAGATTTTGTTAAATGTCTGGGCAAGCTCCATCATTCCGTTTGTTGAAAGAAATAACGATAAAAGCACACTGAACGACAACAGTTCCCCCCTGGGATTCTTCAAAAGGTCCTCAATGGTCTGGCTTACCTGCCCAAACATCGCTACCTCCCCGATTAATTCCTGGAGATTGGCCTGGAAATCCTGTCCTTCGACCAGAAGCATATCGGGTATGGGAATGTATGGCAATAAGGTAAATAAGAATATTATAGCCGGAAAAACTGCCAGCGTAAAACTAAATGCAACACTTGACGCTTTGTGAAGAATATCATCATTGTTCAGATTGGTAAAGAGGTTGATGAGTATTTTATACATGGAAACCTCTTTTTTTCTGAGATGAATATTATCCAACCTGTGGATGATATTTTTAAAAGTCCGCGTATCGAGTAAAAATTTGATAAGACTAACTTTTGGCATTAAAAAATGGTTCTAACAAGTTGGATATGGATTCCGGCACCTGAATTGGCTTTCCGTTTTTCATATCCACAAATGCTAAAATAGTTTCTCCTAAATTTATCAATTTTTCCTGCTCGTTGTAAATCTCGTACTTAAAAGTTATTCTTTTTGACGGCATCTCATCCACGATAACCTGTACGGTCAGCAAGTCGTCATATTTTCCGGGTCGAATAAACTTTGATTTATTCTCTACCACCGGCATCATCACGCCCTCCTGTTCCAGGAGTTTGTAACTCAGGCCCAGGGATCGAAGCGTCTCTACCCTTGCGACTTCATAATATGTAGCATAGTTCCCGTAGTATACATAACCCATTTGATCCGTCTCGGCATAGCGAACCCTGATATTTATTGATTTAGTTAGCATGTCTATCGATATAGTCTGGCTTTATTGAGTGCTTGCTGGTATTTCCTGGCATAGATATTATGCTGCCTGAGGCTGGACGAAAAATTGTGATAACCGGAAAAATCCTCCTTGGCACACATGTAAATATAATCGTGTCTGTCACGATTCAACACCGCATCTATTGAGATAATGGAGGGAAAATTTATCGGGCCGGGAGGCAATCCCGTATTTTTATAGGTGTTGTAGGGCGAGTCAATTTCTTTATGGATATTCAATACCCGTTTAATCGTAAAATCTCCGGCGGCATAGACTAACGTCGGATCGGCCTGCAAGGGCATTTTTCTCTTCAACCGATTTAGGTACAAACCGGCCACAACAGGGCTTTCTTCACGGTGTGATACCTCGGCTTGTACGACAGATGCCAATATGCTTACTTCTACGGGAGTTAGTTCAATCCCTTTTGCCTTTGAGAGGCGCTCAGTGTTCCAGAACCGCTTATATTCGTCGTATAGTCTGTCTACAAGCTCTTCCTTGGTGACGGTCCAATATACTTCATAGGTATTGGGGATAAACATACACCGAAATTCTTCCACCGTAAATTGATATTTACTTGCCGTTGTTTCCAAACTTATGTAATTCAGAAAAGCGCCGGCATCCAGTTCGATGTTTGCGGTTATCTTTTCAGCCACATCCGAAAACAACCGGGCATTATTAAATGTAATTCTCACAGGCACCTGGTCTCCGGACCTCAACATCCGGATTACATCCACATTGTTGGAATTTTTCTTTATCAAATATCTCCCGGGTTTTACCAACTCATCGTACTTCATAAATTTGGCCAACATTCCAAAAGCCACGGGATCATTTATGAATCCATCGTCATAAATAATCCTTTGCACGTTCTCAAATCCGGATCCCGTCGGGATGATCAGGAATTTATCTTCCTTTTCTACCAGAAAATTTGGGGCGTACAATACCTGAGAAAAATAGAAAGTAAACGAGGACAGCAATATTGTTGCGATCACTATGACAACTATGAGAATCTTTCTTTTTTCCATACGGGGCGGTAAAAGTAGGAAAGTTTATCCGTATAAATTATGCAATCCGGCGGGGTTCCTTACTTGGCCTTTTGATTTATTTTGTTCAAATTGTCGTACTTTTTTATTCGGAAGCTTAAAATAGGCACTAAAATGAAGTCCAAAGCTATTTTTTTTAAATTGTATGAAGAAAATCCTGAACAAAAAAAAATTGACAGGATTGTTGATATCCTCAGCAACGACGGTGTAATTATCTACCCGACCGATACCGTATACGGGATCGGATGCAGCATTATGAGCAGGACAGCCATCGACCGGGTCGCGAAATTCAAGGGGATGAAGCCCGGCAAAGAAAGGTTTTCACTTATATTCGACAGCTTAAGTCAGGTATCGAAGTATGCGCGGAACATACACACTCCTGTATTCAAGGTAATGAAAAAAGCGTTGCCCGGTCCGTTTACGTTCATCCTGCATTCCGGCTCAAAGCTTCCCAAGCTGCTGAATTCAACGAAGAAAACCGTAGGTGTGCGGGTACCTGATCACAATACCCCCAGAACCATTGTGGAACATCTGGGCGTTCCGATTATTACGACTTCCATTCGGGACGAGGATGAAATCATCGAATATTCCACGGATCCGGAATTAATCTACGAAAAATTCTCATCGATGGCAGATGCCATCGTCGACGGAGGATACGGGAATAATATTCCGTCGACCATAATTGATTGTACCGGGGATGAATTTGAAGTGTTGCGATACGGATTGGGAGATCCCGAGCTCATACTCTAGTTTTTCTATGCTTCCACCTGTCGTGAGACCATAGATAAGATGACGGATCGGTTAGAATGTCTTTTTCTGCCAGGCGAATGAATTTCTCTGTAATCTCGTTCGGAGCGGCCTTTGCGGGATTTGGTTCCAACTCCTCAAAGCGCACTTCATAATACCCGCGTTTCACTCGCTTCATGGAGGCATAAATCACTTTGATATCCATGCGGCGGGCCAGAAGCTCGGTACCTGAATAAAACGCTGCCTCCTGATTTAAAAATACGGACCAATATTTATTCTCTCCGGAAAATGGGCGCTGATCAGCCACCATAGACATCATATACGGTCCGCTTTTCATTTTCATCATGACTTTAACCACTTCACTTTTTTCATGTAAAATCGCGCCTAACCTGCTCCTGATTTTTTTCATGAGATTATCAAAAAATACATTGCGAAGCCTTTGGTAGACCGCATGAACTCTCAACTCCAACTGACGGGAACAAGCCACCAACAACCACTCCCAATTACAGAAATGCGATGTCATCGCAAATACAGGATATCCCTTCCGGTAATATTCCGAGGGAAGCGCATCATCTATTTTTACCCGTTTCATCAGGTTTTCTTCCGAAATGGTAAGTAGTTTTAAGGTCTCGAACGAAGTGTCGGTGAGGTTGCGATAAAACTGCTTTTCGATCCGTTTTAGCTCGTGTTCACTTTTTTCCGGGAAGGACCTCGAAAGGTTTTTCCATACGATTCCCCGCCGGTACCTGACCAAATAGTAAGCCAGGAAAAAGAAAAAATCTGCAAACAGATACAGAAATTTTAAAGGCAGTTTTGAAAATAATTTTAAAAACAACACGCAGTCTTGAATTATGGCTGCAATGTTAGTCAAAAGAGTCTACTATTCCCCAATTGATTGGTGATTTCTTTGATGCGGATTCTATTTCAAACAAAAAAATAAGGGCTTGCGCCCCTATTTCTTAATCACCTAGCAAGTAATATGAAGAGGAATCGGTTTGCAACACAAGGTCGCTCCGACGTAGTAAAAGTTTTAGCCGTTCGTCACTTTTATCCCTGCATTCGTACACCAACTGACTTTTCGAATTATAGATTTTCAGGCATTTTTCGCGCTCCTTCACGGTCCCGGTTTCGTCCAGAACCCGCGCAATAATCTCAACCATTTCGGCTTCGGATATTTTTAAACCGGTCACTTCTTCCGTATCCATCTTATCGGCATAGGATGAAGTATTTGCCAGCGCGACAATCGCAATAATAATCCCTAATACAAGTGTCGACAGTTTATGTTTCTTTTTCATCCGTCTATATTTTTTTAGTTTGCTGATACACAGAGAAATATAATCGTGCTCGTGTGTCTTGAATTTGCTCCGGTCCTACCGGTTTCATTTTATTAAGCTTGGTTGTTTGACCGGTAATTGCCAATTGCCATGCCAAAAAACATAACACACTGATTTTGTGATTTTTAACCCAGAATGCTAAGAGATTAAAAAATCATAGTGTTCTTTTTCGTACAGGAGATCGCTCAGTTGTGTACTGTTGAATTTTCCTGCCGGGAAACGGTTCCCCCGAACCGGGGGACAACATCATTTATGCCGCTCCGGCTCAAAAATGCATCGCCGGAATAGCACTTTATCGAGAGTTATTTATAATTTTGAAATGATAAGGGAAGGCGTTTGACTTCCAAAGACCTGACTTCTGAAGGATATATGGATATTGTTCAAATCCTACATAAAGTGCCTCTTTTCAGCGGATTGGATATCCAGTCACTAAATTCTATTATGCCGCTCTTTGAAAATGAAATTTATCCCGCAAGAGATAAAATCATTCGAGAAGGGGAATTTGGAGATTCGATGTACATCATTGTAAACGGAGAAGTAAATGTTACTAAATTTAACGATGAGGGAAAAGAGATTCATATCACCAGGCTGAGGAGCGGTTCCTATTTCGGTGAGGTTGCCCTGATCGACAATCAACCGCGATCGGCGAATATCAATGCCATCTACGAAACCAGCGTCCTCAGATTGAAGAAGAGTTCGTTTGAAAAGCTCCTTATCGAGAACAAGATCTTCGCCATAAATTTTTACAGAAATTGCCTGAATGAAACCCTGGAAAGGATGCGGGAGACTGCGACCAATCTCACATCCTCAAAAACCGTTCTGGATCAAAAAAGTATGAGGCTGGATCAAATTGACGCAGATTTATCGGACGCCAAAACCATTCAGGATTATTTTATAAGCCAGGACAAATTATCTTCCGATTGCTTTACAAAACACCGCATTAGGCAAACCCATATTTACAAACCCTATCTGGAAGTAGGTGGAGATTTCCTGAATATCACCAATTTTTCGGAGGACAAAATCGGGTTTATCATTGCGGATGTGATGGGGCACGGAATTTCGGCTGCGTTGGCAACAGGGGTTCTCAGAAGCGGATTTACAATTTTCTCCAAACAATACGGGGAAGATCCGATAGAGTTGATGAATCATCTCAACGGTCATATTTACGAAATATTTACTTCCCTTTTTGCAACCGGGTACTATGCGCTGTTGGACATGAACGCTTCAAAGGTGCACTTATCCAAGGGGGGCCATATGCATCCTTTGATCTGGAAATCCGGTCAAAACCAACTGATGAAAATTGATCTTCCGGGCCCCGGGCTCGGGATCATCCCCAAAGCGAAGTTTCACGAATTGGAGGTGGATTTGGAAAAGGGGGATAAAATGCTCTTTTTCACAGATGGTATTGTCGAACAACGAAATCCCGGGGGTGAGATGTTTTCTCATGACAGGCTTGAAAAGCTGTACATAAAGTTCTGCCAACAACAAAATGAAAGTATCGTCCAGTCCATTTTCTCCGAGTTTAACGAATTCTGTCACCACAGCGAATTGCAGGATGACGTGACCTTATTCTTGCTGGAATTTTAAAGAAACTTCCCAAAAATACATTTGTCGGTCCGAACTACTTTTTATTGTGAATATGCCCCGGGCAAATAAATAATACCTCTATATTTGCAGGCGAAATTAACATCTTAGAATATTGTGGCTAAAAAGGACAAGGATCCGAATAATATCAATATCAAAAACAAGAAGGCGAGCTTTGAATACCATTTTATCGATAAGTTTATTGCGGGTATTGTTTTACAGGGATCGGAGATCAAATCCATTCGCGAAGGCAAAGTTAATTTACAGGCTTCCTACTGTGTGATTCACAACGATGAAGCTTTTGTCAAGGAGCTTCATATCTCTCAGTACAAACAAGCTTCCTACAATAATCATGAGCCGAAAAGGGAACGAAAACTGCTTTTGAGCAAGAGGGAGATAAAAAAGCTCGCCGCAAAAAGTCAGGAGCAGGGATTGACGATCGTACCGGTTCGTATGTTTATCACCAATAAAGGATTGGCCAAACTGGAAATCGCTCTTGCAAAAGGTAAAAAACTCCACGACAAGCGACATGATATCAAGGAAAAAGATTTAAAAAAGGATCTGGCAAGATTAAGAATATAAATGAAAAGTCAATCTAAAGGCATTTGCAGACTTGCAGTTGTACCGGTACGGGCAGATTCGGGTGAGAAATCTGAAATGGTGACTCAACTGCTTTTTGGGGATCACTACCAGGTAACCGAAGCTACTGAAGATGGAAAATGGATCAAAATCATCATTGAGTTTGATCAATACGAAGGGTGGATCGATATCAAACAACATACGGAAATATCGGATGAATATTATGAACATCTAAACAATATTGAATTTAAAATTTCCACGGACATCTATTCTACGATTCTTTACAAGAAAAGACTTATTCAGATTGCCATCGGAAGTATTTTACCGATCTCGAGTTCGGAGCTTTTTGAAGTGAGCGAGCAATTTGCATTTAACGGCGCATCCAAAAACCTAGGACATAAAAAAGGTTTTGATTTTTTAAAGCAAACCGCAAAATGCTACATGAACGCCCCCTATCTCTGGGGCGGAAAAACTCCATTTGGCATCGATTGCTCCGGATTGACTCAACAACTGTTTAAGTTGTGCGGATATAAACTTAAGAGAGATGCAAACCAACAGTTTCAACAAGGTGTTGAAGTTGCGAATCTTTCGGAAGCTGCCCCGGGAGATCTCGGTTTTTTTAGAAATGAAAAAGGCATCATTACGCATGTCGGCATATTATTGGAAGATCAGGATTTTATCCATGCATCGGGGTACGTGCGAAAGGACAAATTAGATGAAAACGGTATATTTAATGAGGAATTATCATCATATACACATAATTTAGCGGGAATTAAAAGGATGCTGGTGACATGAAACTGAAAGCGCTTGTACTGAATCTCGACTATACTCCGATCACGGTGTGTACAGTACAACGTGCATTCCTGCTGGTATATCTGAAAAAAGCCGAACTGGTCAAAGCGAACAAATCTTACGAATTACATACCGTGAGCCAGACCTATTCGATGCCCGCCGTAATAAAACTGAACCGATATGTCAATGTTCCGTACAAAGGTGTCGTTCTGTCCAGGGAAAACATCTTTAAACGGGACGGGTTTAAATGTCAGTATTGCGGAACAGAAAAAGAACTGACATTGGATCATCTCGTTCCCAAGGCAAAGGGAGGCAAAACATCCTGGAACAACCTGGTCACCGCCTGCAAAAGCTGCAACTCTAAAAAAGGCAATTATTCCCCGGAAGAAGCCGGTTTGGA
Organism: Cytophagales bacterium; assembly: GCA_022360055.1. Lineage (GTDB taxonomy): Bacteria > Bacteroidota > Bacteroidia > Cytophagales > Cyclobacteriaceae > JAAUQL01. The sequence goes on from JAKSDO010000294.1 coordinate 9,810, forward strand.
ATTATCATTTGCGCCGTATCGCCCGTCTTACATCATGTATTTGCAAGATCTATCCGGGAATAATTATGAGGAATGGAAACCTTATCTCAGCCAGAAAGAATCCCGGGTGGCTTAACTCGATAAGCTCGCTGAGCCGGCGCGGCCGATAACAGTTCAATTGTTGTTTAACCTTTTTCTCAGTTGAGCGAAGACATAGAACATCTCAACGGCGACTTTTTTGCAGCTTTCTTCGTACATGGACGACGCCAATCCCGAGCCATCATATCCAACCGGATCTTCATAGGTCAAAAGCAGTCTATGGTATATCCCATTGATCTTCCGGACATTTAGATCCGCATTTTCCTCCACAAATACTGCCATAAAATCCTGATTCGGATTGCGGGTATGGTTGATTTTTTTAGGGAAGGCCACTATGGGTTCCAGGTTGTAGGAATACTTAACACGATATACATCGATCCCATCGATATCCGACTTATATATGATAAAGCCGGCTTTTTCCAACGTTGTTATGGCCTTAACCGAAATATCCACCGGATTAATCCCTCCCGAATATGACTCAAATTTTGTAAAGCCAAAATAATATGCAGCCGCTTTGGACCATACCTGGGCCATTTGACCGATTGACGATTGATTGGTGCTGATAAACAACAACTGCCAGGGACTGTTGTCTTTTTCCTGTTCTTCAAGAAAATACACAATTTCGTTTAACCTGTAGCGGCGGTCCTCGGGAATCTTTCTAAATTCTTTTGGAAAATCTCTGACATATTCATTTAAAATCGGGTAAAAAGAATTGAAATGTGAATCCTGTTTTTCCAAAAAGAACCTTGAATTCCCAAATAAAATACCAATGCTTATAATCAAGTAAAACATATGCTATTCATTTCCTCCGTTCATACCACCTGCTCGTGGTCTTCAAATTTTTACCGGGTTTTGCCGGGGTCTTGCGCACACTAAATCTGTCTCCTGCGATGGCTGCAATCAGCGAAGTCATCTCATCTCCTCCCCCAATTCTAAAATCGTCAATTTTAGCGGAAATAAAACTTGTGTCAAAATCTCCGGAACAAAAATCTTCGTCTTCCATGACCCATTTACCAAATTCAAGCGTATTGTGCACACCGATGATCTCATAATCATCAATGGCCCTTTTCATCCTGGCGATCGCATCGGTTCTGGAAGCGCCGTGCACAATGAGCTTGGCAATCATAGGATCGTATTCTACCGGAATTTCCATCCCCTGTTCATACCCGTCATCCAAACGTACTCCTGCGCCTCGAGGCGGCGCGTAGCTTTTCAGTATTCCGGTATCGGGCAAAAACGAATTTCTCGGATCTTCGGCATAGACTCTAAGTTCGATGGCATGGCCATTTATTTTCAGATCAGACTGAGTATAGGACAGCCTCCTTCCTTCGGCTACCCGGATCTGCTCCTTAACAAGATCAATATCGGCAATATATTCTGTCACGGGATGCTCTACCTGGAGTCTTGTGTTCATTTCCAGGAAATAAAAATTCTTTTCCCGGTCCAGGATAAATTCCACGGTGCCGGCATTGGAATAATTACAGGCTTTAACCAATCGAAGCGCCGCTTCTCCCATCTTTTGACGCAGATCCTCATCCAACACGGATGAAGGCGCCTCTTCGATCACCTTTTGATGTCTTCGCTGAATGGAGCATTCGCGCTCAAACAAATGTACGGCATTCCCGTACTTATCTGCCAACACCTGAATCTCGATATGCCTGGGACGTTCGATGAGTTTTTCAATAAAAACACTTCCATCACCAAATGCTTCCTTGGCTTCGCTCACCGCCAAAGGAATCTGTTCTTTCAATTCAATCTCCGAATGAACAATTCGCATCCCCTTACCGCCGCCACCGGCTTTGGCTTTAATCAACAATGGGAAACCTATCTTTTTTGCTCCTTCAAGTTCGGCTTTTTGATGATTACTGGAAATCTCCATCCCGGGAATGACAGGAACGTTCACCGAAGATGCGGTCTTCTTGGCCATGAGTTTATCTCCCATCATGGCTATAGCCTCTGGAGACGGGCCAATAAAATTAAATCCTCTGATCGTTGCTTCCCTCGCAAAAATGTGGTTTTCCGACAGAAATCCATACCCGGGATGAATGGCATCTGCTTCGGCGAGTTCCGCAATATTCAATATTTGATCCATATCGAGATACGGCTCGATGCCCCGGTCCGACACTTGATGTACCTCATCCGCCTTCCGGACATGCAACGACGACCGGTCGACTTCTGCAAAAACTGCAACGGTCTTAATACCAAGTTCTTTGGCGGCCTGAATAATTCTTAGTGCTATTTCGCCTCTGTTTGCTATGAGAATTTTTCGGATGTTCTTCATCTAAAAGTTACAACGACTAAAGTTTGCCGAAACCTTATAAAAATTGGTCGATCGGCCATTACCAAATCTTATTTACTGTATTGCGTAAACAATATAAAATATATCTAAATTTATTCATCGATTTTTAAAACAATCGCTAATGTAACAATTCCGGGCAAATTGTACATTATTTGTTCTAACAATCCAATTTATATGGCTTACTTTGGGTTAGAGCGTTATTTATGATAAATTTGCAGCTTTAGTTGAAAAGGAAGGAATTTAAATTTTAGTAGCGTGGACATTTTTGATAAACTTGATATTAGCAAAACCCCATTAGGAAGATTTGCGGATGAGGACAACGGATACTTTATGTTTCCAAAATTGGAAGGAGAGATTACGCCGAGAATGAGATTTCAGGGCAGGGAAGTTCTGGTTTGGAGCTTGAATACGTATTTGGGATTAGCAAATCACCCGGAAGTAAGAAAGGCAGATGCTGACGCTGCCGCCAAATGGGGGATGGCCTATCCCATGGGTGCCCGTATAATGTCGGGAAATACGGAGTATCATGAACAGTTTGAATCGGAGCTTGCCGATTTCGTAAGCAAGGAAGATGCGATGTTACTCAATTTCGGCTATCAGGGTGTTGTTTCCATAATTGATACGATTGTCAATCGAAAAGATGTAATTATTTACGATGCTGAATCGCACGCCTGTATTATTGACGGTGTGCGTCTTCATATGGGAAAACGATTTATATTTCCTCATAACGATGTGGAAAACCTGGAAAAACAGTTGCAGCGGGCGAAGAGAATTACCGACGAGACCGGCGGGGGTATTCTTGTTATTTCGGAAGGTGTATTCGGAATGTCCGGGAACCTGGGCGATTTAAAAGGAATCGTGGACCTCAAGAAAAAATATCAGTTTAGATTATTGGTGGATGATGCTCATGGCTTCGGAACCATGGGAAAGACCGGGGCTGGAACAGGCGAACACTTTGGCGTGCAAAATGAAATAGATATTTATATCTCCACATTTGCCAAGGCCATGGCAAGCATTGGAGCTTTTGTTGCGAGCACGGAGGAAGTGATCAAATATTTGAGATTTAATGTAAGGTCGCAGATTTTCGCAAAATCACTGCCAATGCCTTTGGTCCTGGGAGGAATAAAGCGGCTCGAACTTTTAAGAACCCAACCCGAATTAAAAGAAAATCTCTGGACGATCGTAAATGCCTTACAAAGCGGATTAAAGTCAAAGGGATATGATCTTGGATCCACAAAATCGCCGGTTACCCCGGTTTACTTAAACGGAACTCCTTACGAAGCGGGTAATTTGATTGTAGAACTGCGCGAAAAGTATAATATTTTCTGTTCTATGGTGATTTATCCCATCGTTCCTAAAAATATTATTCAACTTCGGATTATTCCGACGGCAGCGCATACCCTGACGGATGTTGAAGAAACAATCGCTGCTTTCGATGCTGTCAGAGATAAACTAAAAGCCGGTAAATACAGAGTGGAAGGGTTAATCCCCATAGAACAATAATTTTTCAAAAATTAGGCGGTTTTTATTGATTTATGAACATTTTAGCTATATTGCTGTCACAAAACCTAAACTGTTTTAAAGTATAACCATAACGTTTATAACATGAAAAGATTTGATGAACTTAAAGATTTAGTAATGTCCCTAGAAGGTGATTTCCAAAAGTTTTACGACAAAGGAAACCAAGCGGCAGGAACAAGGGTAAGAAAGGGGATGCAAGAATTGAAAAACCTTTCTCAAGCAATCCGAGTTGAGGTTCAGGAAATCAAAAATAAAGGATAATCGAATTATCTAAATTTTTAAACATAAAAAAGGGAGCTTTGAAGCTCCTTTTTTTATTGCGGTAAATCTCATTCATTGCCGGGTATCGCTTTAAATCAGCCCTTTAATTGATTCTGTCAATTCCCCGGAAGAAGGCACCAGGGGCAGCCGCACGTAGTTTTCACAAATACCCAATTGTCTCAAGGCCTCTTTTACCCCCACGGGACTCGCCTCGGAATACATGTACGGATTGATGAGGCTCAGTTTTGACAAATAGTTTCTCGCCGTTAAATAATCACCGTCAATGGCTGCATTGGTCATCGCCGACATTTCTTTGGGAAAAGCGTTGGCCAGTACAGAGATAACTCCGACAGCTCCAAGAGCGATCATGGGTACGGTGCACATATCATCGCCTGAAATGAGCAAGAAATCATCCGGCTTTTTGGAAATTATGTCTACAATCTGTCCAAAGTCGCCGGAAGCCTCTTTAATCCCGATAATGTTTTCATGTTTGGACAGTTCGATCGTAGTTGCGGCCGATAAATTGCTGCCGGTTCTTTTCGGGACATTGTACATAACAACAGGTACGGGACAGGCATCCGCAATAGCTTCGTAATGAGCGACTATACCCTTCTGGCTCGGACGGTTATAATAAGGGCTCACACTTAGCAAAGCATCCACTCCGGACCAATCCATTTCTTTTACATGCTCGATAATATCGAAAGTATCATAGCCTCCGGTTCCGTACATAATCGGTTTCTTGTCGGGATTGTTTTCCTGAATAAACTTCAGGAGATCCCGCTTCTCTTTTTTATCGGTAGTCGCGGCTTCACCGGTAGTCCCGTTTACAACAAAATAATCCACCCCTTCGCTCGTATTGAATGCTAACAATTTCCGCAGACTATCGTAGTCAATTTCAAGTTGGGAATTAAAAGGAGTTACAAGTGCCACACCCGTTCCCCTGAACAAATTTTGCATATTCTTAATTTAAAGTGCTTTTGTATAATGATATATCTGATCAAGCAGAAAATTGATTTTTTTGTCATCCGGTATTCCCACCATCATGTCGTACTGATTCATGTGATCTTCAAAATACCTCCCTATTTTGCATTTTGCTTTTCCTTTTATCATCACGAGATCCGAATAAATTGAACATTCCAGATCTCCGTGGATCATGAAATCAAATTCTTCCGACAATAATTTACTTACCGGCGCTTTCCGGATCTGTCCAAACAGAGAAAAATCATCCGGAACCAATTTTTCCATTCCCTGATCCATATGGACATCCGGTTTATCTTCGTCTTTGAGCAGGAGATACAGACATTTCACTGTCTTCCCGTCGCGCTCCAATCTGTTTTGAAGCCCCTTTACCAAGGCAATTTTCTGATTTCCCTCAGAGGTAAAAAAAAGCAATATGCTTTTGGAATCAACATACCTCGGACTTTGCCTTGAGGGGACAATGCTTTTTACTGACTTTTTCAAGCCCATCGGAAGGCTATATTTCTTTAAAAAATCAATCATTCTCACCAATCATGTCCAAAAAATCAGCTTCTGAGATGGTTGTTATATTCAGCTTTTGAGCTTTCTCCAACTTTGCTGGTCCCATCTTGTCCCCGGCAACCAGATAATCAAGTTTGGAGGATATGGAAGACACTACTTTTCCTCCATGCGCCTTTATGGAAGATTCCATCTCATCTCTGCTCATATTCTCAAAAACACCTGAAATTACAAATGTTTTTCCTTCCAATACATTATTACCTGCATTTTCTTTCTCGCCCTCGACATTGAACTTAAGGCCGTACCGCATCAGGCGATCGATCAGCCGGCGGTTTTTAGGATTGTCGAAATACATTCGAAGACTTTCTGCGATCCGTTCCCCGATTTCCGGAGCCTCGACCAATTCTTCATAGGTCGAATTTTGCAGGGCATGGATGTCTTTGAAATACCCGGCCAATTTTTCCGATACGGTAGCTCCGACATATCGTATGCCCAGTCCGAACAGCACTCTTTCGAATGGCTGCTCTTTTGAATTTCGAATGGAATTGATGATATTCTGCGCGGACTTTTCCCGCAAACTTCTCACGGAAAAATCCGCTTTCTTTTCGGAATAAACCTTAAACTCCAAACCGTTCAGATCCTCAAATTGAAGCCCATATAAGTCGGCCGGATCTTTAATCCTGCCGTGATCCAGCAAGCCCCGTATGGTTTCCGGACCCAGGCTTTCGATATCCATGGCTTTGCGCTGAATAAAATGCTCGATCCTTCCCAACACCTGCGGCGGACAAGCCTCTTCATTCGGACAGTAGTGAACCGCCTCTCCTTCCCTGCGGATCAATCCGGTCCCGCATTCAGGGCATTGTTCCGTATATTTAAAACCTTCAAGATTCGGTGCTCTTTTGTCCATGTCGACGCCGGTAACTTTAGGGATGATCTCCCCGCCTTTTTCGACATGGACAAAATCGCCGATCCGAAGTCCCAGCCTTTCTATTTCATTTGCATTGTGAAGTGAAGCCCGTTTTACGGTTGTTCCCGCAAGAAGTACCGGCTCAAGCTCGGCCACAGGCGTAATGGCGCCCGTTCTGCCCACCTGATACGTTATGTCGTTTAGCCGGGTAGTTGCGCCTTCCGTCTTGTACTTGTACGCAATTGCCCAGCGCGGACTCTTTGCGGTAAAGCCAAGCTGGCTTTGTTGCTCCAGACGGTTTACTTTGATCACAATCCCATCCGTATCCAGGGGCAATTCAAACCGTTTTTGTTCCCAGTATTTTATATATGCAATTGCTTCCTGCATATTCCGGCATTTCTTATAGGTCCCGGAGACGTTGAACCCTCCCTTTTCGATTAAATGAATGGCCTCCTCATGTGTAGCCACCACCGGAACCTCACTTTGAAAATAATAGAGAAAGCAATCGAGCTTGCGGCCGGCTACAACGGATGAATCCTGCATTTTTAACGTACCTGAAGCCGTATTTCTCGGATTTGCCAGCAAGGTTTCGCCATCGGCCTCCTTTTGAGCGTTTATTGCTTCAAACACCTTCCTCGGCATAAAAACTTCACCCCTGACTTCAAACTCATCCGGCAAGGAGTTGCCGGGTTTCAATTTTAACGGAATGGAGCGGATCGTTTTGGCATTTGGAGTAATATCATCCCCCTGCGTACCATCGCCCCGGGTTACCGCCCTTTGTAAAATGCCTTGTTCGTACCACAGGCTGATGGCTACACCATCAAATTTCAGCTCACAAAAATACTCATACTGCTGGTCTGGCAATCCTTTTGCAACCCGCTTGTCGAAATCAAAAAGCTCCTGCTCCGAATAGGTGTTGGAAAGCGAAAGCATGGCGTTTTTATGGACAACCGTTTCGAAGGATTTGGTGACGGTCCCTCCGACGCGCTGAGTAGGCGAATAAACATATTTAAACTCGGGAAACTGCTCTTCAAGACTTTCCAGTGACTTCAACATCCGGTCAAATTCGTAATCGGATATTTCCGAAACACTGTCCTGATAATAGCGCGTATTGTAGTAATCAATTTGATCGATAAGTCGATCAATTTTTTTCTTTGCTTCTTCCCTGGTCATGGTACGATTTGATTGGATTACAAATCTAAAGAATGTGTATTACTGTGCAAACTACAGGGGGTTTTTCACACCGAGGCCGGCATCATTTTCCCAGCCAGGTTTTATATACTTTTTCCTGTTGCTTCGTGCGATTATCCAACAATTCGTAGGTGTAATTTACGGTGTCATCCTTTTTTACTTCCAGCTCTTTTTCGAGTATTAATCCGTCCCTGCTGATTAGCATCCGAATTCTGTCCCCAATTTTGAAATGATTTAAAATAACGCTGTAGTTCGCCGTATTGATTCTGTAATTGTTGATGGCTATCAGTTCATCGCCGGTGTTAAGTCCGTTTTCATCGGCAGATCCTCCGCGGATTACGGAATTGACGATTAATCTGTCGCCGATCTGCTTTAAGGAAACACCAATGGATTTGGAATTCAATGCGCCATTGGTTTCGATCAATCCGAGCCCGGCAAGATGAAGATATTTTTCATTGTCAAGATCTGTTGTACCGTAGATATAATCTTCAAAGAAATCCGAAAGGTCATTCCCGCCTGCCCGCTCCAAAGCTCTTTTCATATCATTGCCTGAAATGCCTCTCCCCTTCTTTTTATAAAACTGATAATACAATTGGCTCATGACATCGTCCAGCGAATACTGCCCGTCCGATCCTGCAATAATCCCGATGTCCAGTAATGCCGCCAGCACCATGCCTTTCGTATAGTAGGAAATTTGATTGTTTTGACTGTTTTCGTTTTTCCGGTAGAACTTTATCCAGGCATCAAAACTTGATTCCGCTACGGATTGCACTTTTGAGCCGGGGGTATTTCGGATCTTCGACATGGCCGATAACATATTGTGAATGAATTTCTCCTCCGAATAGAAGCCGCATTTAAGCATTACTTTTTCCTCGAAGTAACTCGTAAACCCTTCCATAACCCACAATAAATCCGTATAGACTTCCTTGTCGTAGTCAATTTTCTCCAGTTCAACCGGAATAAGTCTCTTTACGATCCAAAGGTGAATATACTCGTGCGCTGCCAGGGCGAGAAAGCTGTTATAGGATGAAGTGTTGGAGAATGTCCACCTGTTTACATTAAGAACCGTAGAGCTCTGATGTTCGAGACCACCGGTCCTGGAACCGGTAGCGTGTACGATGAACGTATATTTTTCATTTGGATTCTCTCCGAATATGGATGTGGAAGATTCTACGATTTTAGCGAGATCGCGGACCAGCTTATCTTTGTTATACTCCGCGTGGCCAATCATGGCTATTTCATGAGGAATTTCCGCCGCAATAAAATTTATTATTTTATGATTTCCGATCCCGATGGGTGAATCCACCAGAATATCGTAATTCGGCACATAGTAGGTGTCCTGTTGACCATTGATTTTTGATAAAGATGTGGAAACGGATTTCCAGTCTTCAGGATAAGACAGATGAAGAACAGACGAGCTTTCCATTAAATCTTCGACATACATAATTAAGGTATTGGCCATTATAAAGGCATGATCTTCATCCAGGAAACTCATTCTAACTTTTCCTTCAAACGCATATACCTTATATTGTATAGAGATATGATCGTTTTTCTTATGCGCTACGCGCCAGGTATTTTTATTTATCTTTCGAAACTCCAGAGGGCTTCCGTCGTCGGCATCAAAAGCTTTAAAAGCCTCGACGTTTTTTGAAAATTCCCGAACCACGTAGGATCCCGGGGTCCAAACCGGCATTTTGAAATCAACAAAATTCTGGTCGTAATTTTTCAGGAGGATTTCCACTTCAAAATAGTGCGTATGTGGATTTGGCATCGAAATCCTGTATTCGAGAGTTCCTTTGGCAGCCAGAAAAAATGCATGAGCGTCGATCGCAAAAACGCCGATCCAAAAAATAAGAATCAATATCCTCTTCATATCAATTTCACACAGGTATCGCAAATAGAAACAATTACTGCTAAAAAGCCAAAATTGCCAAACATTTCTTGACGGTTTGCGGAATCTTAATCTTCAGACAGGGCCTCTAAGTTCGGGGTTCCGGCCGGAATATTGCTAAAAGTGAATCCGCTCATCCGGCACTTCAAACTATTTCATGTAATTCCTTCCCGAATTTCCAAAAGCATGAAACATATCGATTTTGTAACTTTTCAGATGTCTACCTGGCATTTTGAGGCTATTGAAAAGCAATCTTTCCAACAAAAATCTCATTGGGAAGGGCAGCTCTTGCGGGTTGTGTAGCCACGGGCGTTTTTCCTGCACGGGAGGGGTACAAATTATCCGAATCACGGCCCTGGTAATTTTTTTGGTAATTTTATTGTTTTCAATTATCAGCTCGTGGTTATTTTTGAACGGCAAACAATTTGAAGTTAATAATTTCCCTGTATCTCATTATCCTTTGACATACATAGACAGGTAGATGAATAAAAAAATCTGGAAACGGTTAATTCTTGGGGTTTTTACCGCGATCTGCATCATCTTTGGTTCAGCAGTGCTCATACTGGTCTGGCAACAAGACAAAATCGTTCAAAATGCTGTCAATGCTTTTAATGAAGATTTTAAAGGAGCCGTTGTCATTGGCGATTCCGACATCTCTCCGTTCGAGAATTTCCCATATATATCCATAGTCATCCGGAACGTTCAGGTCTTCGAGGATCAAGCGGATATGTTTGCGCCCATACTTGACGTGTCCGACATTTACCTGGGGTTTGACTTTTGGACTGTGCTGGGAGGCGATTTCAAGGTAAATCTGCTCAAAGTGGAAAATGGCAACTTTGATATTGTGCGTCATACGGATGGGAGTTTTAATCTGGTGCACGCGTTATCCGGGGAAAAGAAAATAAAGGACATCAAAGAGGAATATAATATTGAGCTGGAAAAAATCGAACTGTCCAATCTGGACATCATCAAATATGACGAAGGCACCAGGATCCATGCGGAGACATATATCGAAAACGCGACGGCGAAATTTAAAAATTCGGAAGCCGTACTAGCCATTGCTTTGAACAGTCAGCTTATCCTCAATGTAATAGACGACGGCGATTCCACCGTGCTTAAAAAGAAACGTTTCGATGCAAACACAGAACTCGGTTATAACAAAGAAACCGGAATCCTGACCATCCATCCCTCCGACATAAAAATGAAAAATGCGCTCTTGAATATCAGCGGGAATATCGACGTTCCCGAGGATTTCGACATAGATATCGACATTCATGGCAACAACCCAAATTTTAATCTTCTCATTGCATTTGCTCCGGAAGAGTTGATCCCAACGCTCGAACAATACGACAACGCCGGCAGGATATATTTTGATGCAACAATCAAGGGAAAGTCCCTTCGGGGACAATATCCGGCGATAAATGCCAGATTTGGTTGCGACAGCGCATATTTCTCAAATCCGGCCTCCAACAAAAAACTGGATGAAATCTCCTTTCAGGGACATTTTACAAATGGCGCAAACAGAGATCTTTCTACTATGGAGTTTGTATTGGAAAATATCACGGCCAAGCCGGAGGCAGGCACCTTCTTTGCCGATCTGGCCGTCCGGAATTTTGAATCACCCGAAATTAATATGAGTGTTCGTTCAAATTTTGACCTGGACTTTCTGGCCAAATTTCTCAACGTTACTTCCCTTGAAAATCTGGACGGAGATGTGGCGCTAAACATGAAATTCCGTGATATTGTCGATTTGCAAAATCCCGAAAAGAGCCTGGAGGAATTTAGTCAGTCCTATTTTTCAGAACTGGAAGTTCGCGATCTTACTTTCAAAATTCCGGGGTACTCCCTGTCCTTTGACAGCATCGATATAAAGGCCACCATGGATGGGAATCATGCGGATATCGAATACATCTATATGAATATGGGGCAATCCGATCTCACGATCCGCGGAGAAATAGACGACTTGCCGGCCATTGTGCATCAGACATCCGATACCGTAAACGCCAATTTATTTCTCTATTCATCCTTACTGGATATCAATGAACTTACTTCCAACGACACTGCCCGCAAAAAACCGGTCGATGAGAAGATCAATAATTTGAGGCTCGAACTGGCATTCAAAACCGCCGCCAAATCATTAACCAATTATCACCACCTTCCGTCAGGAAATTTCTTTGTGAAAAACTTTTACGGCAAGCTGGAGCATTACCCTCACACCTTCCGAAAGTTCGATGCTCATGTAATTGTCGGGGACGAAGAGCTTGATATCATAGATTTTAAAGGGAAAATTGATAAAAGCGATTTCCATTACATGGGAAGGCTCTACGATTATCCAAAACTGATGCAAGACTCCTTAAAGGGATCCATCGAAATTGACTTCAGTTTAAAATCACGGCTATTGAGGCTGCATGATCTCTTTACATACCGCGGTGAGAACTACATTCCAAAAGACTACAGGGAAGAAGAAATCAAAAACCTGGAGATGTACGGAAATGCCGAGTTTGAATTTAACGACAGCCTCATTTCGTCTGAAGTATTCTTTGATCAGCTCAACGCAAGTCTGCAGGCGCATGATATGGAGATCGATGACGTTCACGGAAAGTTGAAATTCAGCGACAACTATACGGATCTCAGGAACATGTCGGGCAATATCGGAAATACGTCATTTGTGACCAATGTAAATATGTATCACGGCAGCGACGATTCGATTCGAAGGTCCTACAACCGGGTTGAACTTTACGCATCCAGGGTAGATTTTGACGAATTGTCAAATTACGGTTCAAAAATATCAGACGATTCGTTGCAAAGTATCCGTCATGAAGATCTCTACAATATATACGAGCTCCCCTTTACCGATTTGAATTTCACGTTGGACGTCGATCAAATGAATTATCACAAGCATCTGATTGAAAAAATCAATGCAGACTTCAGAATTCAAAAAGATCATCATTTGTATATCGACACACTTACATTTTATAGTTCCAGCGGACATTTTGAAATTGGCGGATATTTCGACGGATCAAACTCCGACAGCATTTTTTTCTATCCCAAAATCAGAATCGATACAATTGACCTCGACCAGATGCTTTACCAGTTTGACAATTTCGGGCAGGATTATATTGCATCGGACAATTTGATCGGAAGACTTTCGGGATCGCTGTACGGAAGGCTCATGGTACACGCCAACATGGTGCCTTTGATCGATAAATCCGAATTTTTTATGAAGTTGGAAATCACGGAAGGTGAGCTCAGAAATTATAAGCCTCTCGCGGCTTTATCGGATTACTTCAGGGATAAGAATCTGAACAGAATCCGGTTTGATACCTTATCAAATCAATTGCTCATGTCAAAAGGCATGATCAATATTCCAAACATGACAATCAATTCTTCCCTCGGTTTTATGGACATCACCGGACGCCAGGATTTAAACAATAATATGGAATACTATATTAGGGTCCCTTTGAAAATGGTTACAAAGGCCGCACGGCAAAAACTCTTCGGCAAGAAGGGCAATATTGCGGACAGCACGCAAATCGATGCCATTCAATATAAAAATCAATCCAAAAAAAACTGGTTTATCAATCTTAAGATCGAAGGTAATCCGGACAATTATAAAATTAGCCTGGGTAAAAAGAAAAAATCAAGTAGCCGCTGATCGCAATCAGCTTGATTGCGATCTCAGTCTCCCATCGAAATCATTTCGGTCCGACTCCGGGTTTAATGGAAACCTGACCGGTTTATTATCCCTGTGCGACCGGTATATTGCAGTAAAAAGCTCGACGGTTTTTCTTCCCTCTTCCCCGTTGACCAGGGGTTCGCGATCTTCCCGGATGGCCTCCAGAAAATCTTCTATTTGCCGTTCGATGTAATACACCGTTGCATCTATGGAGTGGAATGCTTCCGTATCTTCTTTGATCCACCGGTCCGGCATGTGTTCTTCGCCCGGAATCGTCCACAGATCATTGACCGGCGGTTCGACAATATCTGACATGCCGGCGACAAACATCGCTCCTGCCTCCGGTTGCACACCGACGGATGCCCCATTACTACCGTGTATATGAATTTTACCGTAAACCCCGGGCTTCTGGGAGTTGCTGACAATAATATTACCAAGTCCCCTGTTTTTGAATTTTACAATGGCCAATGCCGTGTCTTCCACCTCAATATAAGGATGATTCAAATTCGCCCAGCTTCCGTAGACCTCATCAATATCTCCCATAAGCCATTGCAATACATCCAGTTGATGGGGGGCCTGGTTTACCAGGACGCCACCTCCTTCCCGCTCCCACGAACCTCTCCAGGGATCGGATTTATAATATTCTTCGTCGCGCCATCCCAGCATCTGCACGGTTCCAAGAACGGGCCTGCCAATTTTACCGTCATCAATAGCTTTTTTTACGCGCATTACCGGCTCGTACCATCGGCGCTGACTGATCACCCCGAGCTTTTTGGTTTCCTTTCTGGCGGCTGAAATCATCGCATCACAATCTTCCAGAGAAGATGCCAAAGGCTTTTCTACCAAGACATGCGCTCCCGCCCGGATGGCTTCTAAAGTAGGTTCGAGATGGTTCGGGTGGGGCGTACAGATCACCGCCAGGTCCAGCTTTTCACAATGGATCATACGGGTAATGTCATCATATCCCCGGACCCCATATTGCGCTCCGAAGTGTTGAGCCTTAC
>JAKSDO010000232.1 GCA_022360055.1 Cytophagales bacterium
ATTGTTGATTTCATGGGCGACACCTGCCGCCAGCTGACCAATGGAAGCCAGTTTCTGTGCCTGAAGCAATTCCCGCTCCATGACCAGATCTTCGGTGATATCATTGAGCAGTTCTATTGCAGAGACGATCTTCCCATTCCTGTCTTTTATAGCTGATGATACGATTCTGAAATCACGAACCTGATCTCCGTTGCGGTGTTGCACGATCGACTCGTGCACCTCACCGTCTTTAAGGGTCAATTTGGTGGGGCAGGGGCCACAGACATCGTCCCGCTCAGGGTTTAGGAAGGATCGAAAACACAATGATTCTCCATCAGCTTTTGCGGATGGAAACCACTGTTGCATTTTGCCATTCATCTCCATGACTTCCATCGAAGGTGAGATTATGGCAATCCCTATTCCTATATTCTCGAAGACATTCCTATTCTTCTCCTCTAATAGCAGAAGCTCTTTTTCTTTTTCTTTGAAGTCGGTGACATCGACCATAACGCCGACCAGACCCGCTATTTCATCGGACGCATTGTGAAAAGCAGCTTTGTTAACGATAACATTGCGCATGGAACCGTCGCAATGCAGCGTAATTCCATCATACGTATGAACTCCCGGTCCGGAAAATACTTGCGATTCTTCATCCAGGTGATGAAGGGAGCACTCTGCCGGGAGTATTTCATGTGAAGATTTGCCAATTATTTTGGTGCGGTCAAGCCCGAAAAAAGACTCAAATGCCTGATTGCAGCCCAGGTATTTCCCCTCGGAATCTTTGTAATATATTGAGCTGGGAATCGCATCCAGCAATGTTTGCATAAACAGCGACTGATCTTTGTGGAATTTGGCTGTGTCGGAAATTTTAGCCTTTGCCGCAGTCAAGTCTTCAACCAACTGCGCAAATTGACTGGTTCGTTGTCTCACTGCTATCTCAAGTTCCCTGTTCCGATTTTGAGTTTTTTTTTCAAGCTCCTTGCGAATAATCGCATTATTTATTGTGATCTGGACTTGAGACTTTTCAAATGGCTTAACGATGAAGCCGTATACGCCAAGCTGCATAATCGTCCGGGCCTCTTTTGGATCCTTGATTCCGGACACCACAACAACGGCAAGGTTCGGGAACGCTTTTTGGACAAACTGAATCAGATCAATACCCGACTCTCCCGGCATTTTAATTTCGGTCAACAATAAATCAAAATTTTGATCGGCAAGGGCTTTATAGGCTGCAGCAGCACTTGAAGCCGTTGAGCAGCGCCAGCCAGCGTTGGTTGTGTAGGTCTTCAATAAATCAAGAACACATTCATCATCATCCACTGCCAGCACTTTTGCCGGAGATTGTGATTGTTTCATTGCTATTCCCATCTATCCATGGTCCTCATCATGCATTTAGTTTTTTAATAACAGCGTGTCGCCCGGTCCTGTTTCCGACATCGGCAGGAATAAACAAAAATGGACGATGAAAGAGCGGTGAGATATCAGTTAGATACAATCACTGATATTATAGATTGTTTAAGTAGACCTGTAGATTCTGATTTTTGTTTTTGATGCCAAGCTTAGAGCGGATATTGTAGCGGTGGGTCATAATGGTGTTTACCGACAGGTTCAAATTCCTTGCAATTTCTTTTGTGCGCATCCCCTGCTTGATGAGCGCGGCAACCTTGACTTCATTCGGGGTCAGTTTAAAATAGTTCGATGCAATATTTTTGGCAAAGGGACTGACAAGTTCATTGAGTCCGCTCTCAATTAGTCGCAGGTCTAATTGGAACCGTTCACTCTGCCGGGCGTTGGCTTTCATTCTTTGAACACTGGGTAGAATTAATTTTTGAACATTGGACATAACATTCTCTTCAATCGAAGAGCGATCGTTCTCCCGCTTTTTCAAGAGCACTTGCAGAGCGCTATTCAGCTCTTCCAGCTCTTTTTCTCTGACACTCAGCCGATCCACCGTCTTTTGCAGCCGGTTGGTGAGATCGAGGACTTTTTGTTCAAGATTTTTCTTGCAGGCTTTTTCTTTAAGCTCAAGTTCTCGTCGCCTTAGAGCATTTGCAACTGAAATCACCAGCTGACTTCGCTTCACGGGTTTGACAATGTATTCATAAATATCCATCTCAAGGAGGCGTCTGGCAATGCCCATGTCAGTCAAAGTCGTTACGATGATTACGGATGTATCTTTATAGTAGGATTTTACATGGGCCACCAGATCTAATCCCGATTCACCCGGCATACAGATATCGTTGAGAAGCAGGGCGAAGGATTTTGCAGCTAATAATTTCTTGGCCTCTGAAACACTCGCCGCGTTGGCGTAACTGAAACCTTGACGATGTAGTATTTTGCCAATCAGTTTGCGAATCGCTGCATCGTCGTCTACAACCAAAATGTAGTCTTCAATTGCCTCTGAATACGCTATCATTGTTCGCTTTTAGATTTATGCCCGTAGCAGTGTGAAATAAACCCTGTTTATCCATTGCCGCCCGGACATTTCGTATGGCCCTTGAGAACCGGAAACGTTGCAAGATGCCGTACGCTTGAAAAATGATTCATGCGAATTTCGATATTCAGAGCAGTTCTGGCTGATTTCGATTTTGTGCAAAAGAGGAAGGCGTCAAGGCGAGTTGCGAATTCTGTCCAAAATTGAGTGGTATTAAAACATTTTCACCACAATTCTATGTAATGTCAATATAATAGATCAGAAGCGCCGATATTGAGGCCTTTGGCCAATCTTTGACGCTCATTCGCGTCATGTTGTTTGAAACGGAAAATATTTTTTCATGCTGAGCGAAAAATATTTTCCTTTTAACGAAAATATTTTTTCTATCCTTGCATCCATCATCAGCGCAAATCCGGTGCAAACG
>JAKSDO010000185.1 GCA_022360055.1 Cytophagales bacterium
GATTTTAATTTGTTTTGAATTTCCGGACTTTTTAAAACCTGCCAGTATTTATTATTCTCTAATTGTAGAGGTTTTCCGGAGTTATTATTATCAAAAAGAATTTGTCTACCTAAAGCATGAATTGTTTTTACGGTTACTCTATTCATGCCTCTACTGCGAAACTTATTTAGTATTTCTTTAGCAATACTTGTATTGAAAGCACAAAACAATACTTGCTCTTCATTGCCTGCATACTTTGCGGACTCAATAATTGTCATTGTTTTTCCTGCTCCGGCTACTGCATTAATAATACCATGTGAATTTTTATTCTTCACGAACTGAAAAATTGCATTTTGTTCTTCTGTAAATGAAATACTCATGGCAGTGATTTTAATAGATTAATGTTTTCAATCTCAACTACGTAGTTTCCATAATTACCCGCTACTTCCGCATACCAAGTTAGTTGAACGGCATATTTTTGTCCATGTTGTAATATTTCAAAAGGTATTCCAACTCATTTTCCACGATGACTTCCGCAAATTCAACTATTGAATCTTCCGAAATACTAAAAATCATGTTTTTTATAATTAATGATTTTGATTAATAAAAGGTTTTGTACACTTTTTTAATGTAATTTAAATACGTACAAAACTCTAAAGTGCTGTGTTCTTCCTTTGTTCCATAACCGATTTTAATTATCTTATTTGATTTGAAGTTTGTTACTTGGTATTCAATCGGGACTAAATCTTTAAAAATGAATTTTTCACTTTGAAATACACAACCTCGATACATAATGAAACCTTAATCTACACTGCACATGGCAAAGATTGAAAAAGAATATCAAATAGATTTTGACCAACAACCAAAAGCAAGAAATGTAATCATTCTATTGGACGGCACCTGGCAGGATGAAAACGAGGGAGACAAAATCTCTAATGTTGTAAAATTGTGGGAGTGCCTTGAGAAAGATAGTGATCGACAAATCACCAGATACTTTCGAGGGATTGGCAATGACGAAGAATTTTCGCTGTTGGGAAGTCTTATTAGTGGTTTTACCGGGCACAAGGAAAAAAAAGTTCGTCAGCATGCTTATTCGACAATTAATAAAGAGTTTAGGCCGGGAGACAGAATATTCATTTTTGGATTTTCCAGGGGAGCTGCCTGTGCACGTATGTTAGCAAATGACTTATATAGTAATGGTCTTTATGAAAAAATAAGAATTACCTCAGTCCCAAAATCAAACAAGCGATCTAACCATGTGGAGGTCAGATTTAAAAAGTATAAAGTCGAAGGCAGAAAACTGGATATAGATGTTGAATTTCTAGGTGTTTGGGATACGGTTGGGGCTTTTGGAATACCTATGAAAATATTTGGGATTCCATTTAATAAATGGAATCTCTTTAAGGATATGCATATAGCGCAAAACATTAAAAAAGCATTACATATTGTTGCTATTGATGAGACCAGAGATCCCTTCAAACCAACCTTAATGAACAAAAAACCTGATATTGTGAAAGAGGTGTGGTTTCCAGGTGTGCACTCCGATATCGGAGGAAGCTATGTAGAAGATAGGCTCGCGAAAATATCCCTGAACTTTATGATTAAGGAGTTTAAAAAGGCAGTACAAAGTTTAGGGGGTCCGGAGATTTTATTTGATGATGAAAAAGTAAAGAAACATACTTCTGATACATACGATAAAGCCGTTTTTCATTTTCATGGTTTAGGTTGGAAAAAATCAATACGAGATATCTTTGTGCAATTTGAAGATAATCCAACCAATGAAAAACCGAACATACATCGATCGGTTTTTGATTTGCAAAAAAGCAATAACGTCCATTGTATAAATACTAAAAAGAAGATACCCGCCAAGTATTTAATTCAATACAATCCAATTAATGTAAAGGCTCTGAACGGAAACTATACTATTTTGGATTGATACTAACGAACTGCTGGAAAGTGTCACCACCGAGCGACTAAAACTCTGGCATCAAGACCGTAACGGGAAATTGCACAGATTATTCAATTGTTGGAAACGAAACACTTGGGACAATGGAATGCGTTCAAATAAAATGCACATTTCCGGTATCATTTGCTTTATCGGACAAATAAATGGACCTCTTATATTAGGATCATGAAGGAGATATTTTTACCTTATTTGTCTTAATTAAAACCTCCTTTCCATGAGACCACATCTGATTTTTTTGATCGCAGTTGCTATTTCTGCCTGTACCGATACTGAGCAAAGACAACAGCAGGAATTACAGGACCGGATTTCCCGGATTGAAAACGGAATACGACCAATCTTGCAAATTGAGGGAGAAGCAATTCAAACGTATTCTATCGAAGAACGCCTGAAGGAACTCGGCATCCCGGGCTTAAGTGTTGCCGTTGTCTCCAATGGAGAGATCGAATGGGCGAAGGGATATGGACTGGCCGACAAAAGTGAAAACAGGCCGGTGGATACGGAGACCATGTTTCTGGCAGGCTCTATTAGCAAACCGATAGCAGCGGTCAGAACACATCAAATGATAGAGCGGGGCAAATTCGGCCTGGACGTCAATGTGAATGATTACCTTACCTCCTGGCAGTTACCCGACAATGCGTTTACCGAAAAAGAAAAAGTGACGCTGAGAAGGATATTGAATCACACCGCCGGTCTGACGGTCTGGGGATTCCCCGGATATGACCGTGGAGATACCATACCAACAGTGGTTGAAGTACTTGATGGCAAAGGGAACACGGATTCAGTAAGAGTGTATAAGGAGCCAGGTGAGAGCTGGATGTATTCAGGAGGCGGCTATACCATCATGCAACTGGCCATTTCAGATACCGAAGGAACTTCATTCCCCAAAACAATGCAGAAAAATGTGTTGGATCCGTTGGGGATGCCAAAAAGTACCTTTGAGAATCCTTTACCACAAGATTATCATAGTGTGGCCGCGACCGGATATCGAACAAATGGCGATGAAGTGGAAGGCAAGTGGCCTATATATCCGGAAATGGCGGCAGCGGGTCTGTGGACCACACCTTCGCAATTAATCCAATACGCCATCGAGATACAAAGAATACATCAGACCAAAACAGACGGCATCCTGAAATATGAGACCGTTGAAGAAATGCTTACCCCGGGTATGAATGGTCACGGGCTAGGCCCCGGTATTGGAGAATATACATTCGGCCATGGTGGCGCTGATGAAGGATTTCGAGCAGATATGACAGCCTGGAAAGATAAATCCAATGCGATCGTGATCATGGTAAACTCTGATAATGGCAAGATCATTCAAGAAGTTAAGCTGGTCATCGCCAAAGAATACAACCTTCCCGGTATAGAACCGGATATAAGAAGAACTGCAGAGATGTCGGAAGAGGAATTAAATCACTATGCCGGAAAGTATGAAATCGAAAATCTTGGTGTGCTGGAAATTTTTGAATCTGAGAAACATCTTGCTTTACATGCTGATTTCATTGGCGATACTGTGCATATTCTCCCCGAAAGTGACACGGTGTTCTTTGACAGAAATGATGGTACTGCATTCAAATTTACGATCGAGGATGATTCTGTAACCGGTTTCAATGTTCAGCACTTTACTGCCAAAAGGGTTCCATAGGGAGTCGATTAGATTTAAAACCGGTATGGAAAATTATGTAAGATATAATTTATGTTCCTGCCAGGCCCTGTTTTGATCCTGATATCCAGGCCATCAACTGAGGTTTATAAAAAACCATGAAAGCGCGATGCTTGAATAGACAAAACCCCGCTCAGCCTATGAAAAAAGCCGTGCAGGGTATGCACTTACCCTGTCAACATAGGGAGTTACCCCGTACAGCCTACTGTTTTAAATCTAATATGTGAGTTAGCAATGATAAAACCGAGGTATTTCTTTATTTCACAAAATATTTAAAGTAAAATTTATGGAATTATAATTTTCATGCATCCTTTTTGCAGTTACTTATTTCAAAGCCATGTAATTATGGTATTGAGGGACACAATTTGAGCGCTTTTTTGATTTTTACCTTTAGATTATGTGCAAATACACCCTGATTGCCTTAGCACTTTTTCTCTTCCATAGTACGCTTTTTGGTCAGATTGATGATGATTTTTATATCACACACTGGAGTGAAGTGCATAAGAATGAATTGAAAGAATTGCCAAAATCCGCCCTTGTGATTGTGGATTCAATATATGCACAAGCCAGGGAGGAACAGAACTATGTGCAGCTTATAAAGGCGATGATCTTTCAGGCCAAGTTTGCGACAAAAATTGTGGAGAACCATGAGCTATATATCGTTGACCATTTCAAAGATCAGATTTCGAATAGCGTTTCCCCGTTGAGAAACGTGCTGGAAAGTACACTAGCCCAAATCTATTGGCAATATTACCAAAACCACCGATGGGGTTTTTATCAGCGGTCAAGAACAGAAAACAAAGTAAACCCGGAGGATTTTAGAACATGGGATTTGAGAACTCTTTTTGAAGAAATTCATTACCATTATCAAGAATCAGTAAATAATCCCGAAATCCTGCAACATATACCTCTCGGTGAGATCGACGAGTTGCTTGAGCTATACGAAGGGTCCAAGCAGTACCGGCCTACCCTCTATGACTTCCTTGCTCATAATGCCCTGAATTTTTATCAAAGCTCTGAGAGTAGATTGACCGAAGTGTCCAACAAATTTGAAATTCGGGATGAGCAATATTTTAAATATTCAAATCATCATGAAATATTAATTCCTGATGATTCCTTGTCATTGGACTATCAATCGATACTTATGTATCATGAATTACTGAAATTTCATAAATCTAGAAAGGATACATCCGCCTTTATCATGACGGAATTGGATCGATTGGAGTTCCTGAAAGATCATGGAATTTTCAGTGATCCGGATCGATTGTATATTAACGCACTGCAAACGCTGAAAGCTGATTTTAGAGATCATCCAGCCAGTACACTAATTGATTACCAGTTAGCAAATAGTTGGTTTGAAAAAGGGGCAAATTATAATCCAGGCTATAATAAAGAACATCAATACGCCAAAAGGAAAGCCCTGGAGATTTGTGAAGTTGCACTCCTTAGATTTCCTGAAAGCCATGGCGCTAAAAAATGCCGTCAACTGAAAAGCAGGATCATTCATCCAAGCCTATCGATTATAGCTGAAGGATATATTCCTATAAATACCCACTCCAGATTACTGGTTCGATATACCAATATTGAGGAACTCAATTTTTATGTGCTAAAGGTATCAGAAACACAAAGACGTCAATACCAGGAATTAAGAACCGATTCTTCAAGGTTGGCACTGATGACTTTATTCGAAGAGGCTGATTCTTGGGAATGTATTCTTCCTGGTGTGGATGACTATCAAGAGCATACCACAGAAACCATATTACCTCCTTTAGCCGGAGGGAATTATATGGTAGCAGCCAGGCTGCCGAAGCAGAAAGAAATCTTTGGTTATGCCTTTATTCAAGTTACAGATTTGGTTTTGGTAGAAACGTCCATGGATAATCAAAGTAGATTTCAGGTGCTTTACCGAAAAAATGGGTCTCCTGTAAAGGATGCTGTGATCCAACTAAAAAATAATGTTAAGCAAGCAAACCGCAAACATTATGATCGAGCCTATGTAACGGATAAAAATGGATTTTCTACGGTTGCTAAAAATGATGAACACTATGGAAATTTACAGGCATTGGTAACTAGTGATTCAGACACTGCAAGATTTGGCAACTACTATCTGTCAAGAACAATTGTAAAAAAGAAGGACAGAAATAATGATAAGCCAATTTATGCTAAACCTTTTGTTTTTATGGATCGCAGCATATACCGGCCAGGTCAAACAGTCTATTTCAAAGGGATTTTGACAAAAAAACAGGCGGACGAAATATCTGTTGTTTCTGGTGAATATGTGGAAGTGTACCTCTATGATCCCAATGATGAAGAAATCTCTTTTTTGAGATTAAAGACAAATGAGTTTGGTTCATTTAGCGGTGAATTCAAACTGCCCACATCGGGACTTACAGGTGAATACAGTATTTCGGCAGAGGAGGATTATGAGGAGGATAGTAAATTTTATGACGAAGATATTTTTGATTTTGAATGGAACGAGCTGTACTTCTCTGTTGAAGAGTACAAAAGGCCAAGGTTTGAAGTAGCTTTCGATCCTGTAAAAGACGCCTTTCGATTGATGGATTCCGTATCGATTAGTGGCAAGGCGGCAGCATTTACTGGCGCATACATTTCAAACGCTAAAGTTACATATAAAGTCACGAGGACAGTTCGATATCCCAGTTGGTATTATTGGAGCAATCCCGGACGATGGCAATCATCCGAAGCCCGGGAAATAACATATGGAGAAACTGCGACCGATCCGGACGGTTCTTTTAATATAAGTTTTATGGCCATTCCCGATGAGCTTGTCGCGAAGGAGGAATGGCCGGTTTTTGAATATCGGATTACCGCAGATATTACGGATATCAATGGCGAGACAAGAAGCGCTGAAGCCACAATCAAAGTAGGCTATCACACCATGAATATCACCATCAATACCCCTGCAGTGATCAATAAAAACAATTCAAATGATTTCCTCACCATTGATGCACAAAACCTCAATGGACAAAAAACGGATGCAAGAGGGAGTTTAAAACTTTATCAAGTAAAAACACCATCCAGGGTTTTGCGAGATCGTCCATGGCCTGCTCCTGACTTTCAGGAAATTCCAGAAGACAAGTTCGTCAAACTCTTTCCGCATGATCCATATAAGGGTGAAAACAATTCACAGAAACAGGAAAAGGGAAAGTTGGTGTTCTCTACTGAATTTGATACTGAGAAGGAGGATAGCATAAAATTGCCTGTTGATGATCGTTGGGAAGCAGGCAACTATATTGTTGAAATAGAATCAAAGGATGTGTATGATCAACCGGTATTAAGTAAAAGCAAATTCAAATTGAAAGGTGATAACTCATCCTCGGTTACCAATAA
>JAKSDO010000025.1 GCA_022360055.1 Cytophagales bacterium
TCATTCAAATTTGTGCGTTTTGTATAAAAAGTTAGGCCTCGAAATGACACTTTTTACTTCACACTTCTTGGAATAGCTATTCTCTTGTTTCTGAAGCGGAACTTAGTTCCGTGCCAAAGCCGGAAGGCCTTGCCTGTTTGGGAATGATATGAAAAAGTCACGGAAGTAACTTCCGCTCTGGTGTTGGGGGAAAAACCGCTGAAGTAACTTCTGCATTCGTGTTGCAAATAATCTCTTAGGAAGTGTCGTTGTAGCAAATGTGCGCCGGTGATAGCTCTAAAATTAAAAACGATGTTTTCATGATTACCTTAACAGTGGTAAGCCTGTCGTTTTGAAATTCCAGTCCGGACCGGGATTTTCGAAAGCGTCTTTTAACATAAAACTCAGGTGAATGAATATTGCTTTCGGATTGCAAATCCGAAAGAGCTTTTAACCAATCCGAAAAAGCTGCGGTTACAAATCCGAAAGAGTTCGATTCTATTGGAGGGTGATGTTCGGCAAATGAGATCCGGATCTATGTCGAATTGATTCTCAAAGCGGGCGCCGCACAATTCCCAACCAGATGCAATCCGTATCGGCATAGTACTGATGCCATGTAGATTTCTCCTGTGAAGGATAAAAAGGATCGTATGTATGTCCAGGACTCACGTAGATTTCCCGGGAAAGTGAATTGAAGTTTTTTGTACGATATGTCTGCATTCTGCCAATTCCATAAATCTGAGTGTGAATTTCCGCGAGTTCATCGATATGGTACATGCCGCAATTGGTCCCGGCGGTAGCATACCACAGGTTTAATTCGGTTCCGCCAATCCTTTTTTTTTCCGACCGCCATAGTTCGGTATTTCTCAAGCGTTCGTCGTTGGTCAGGGTAAATATATGTTGCCATCCATTTTTAATAATCTCACGGTCGACTTCAGGGTTATTCCCAAGGTAATCGAGATTTGCGATCGAAATCACAATGAGATTCTTTACTTTTTCAATGACAGTATTGGCACAGAGGATTGATTTTAAATATGGGAGATTCATTCCTTCTGTTTCCAAAGGGTCGAGATCCATATTTATGACAATGGATTTGTCTGCAATCTCGTAATTTTCTTCATAAGAAATGTGCTCAACGGCAAGGAATGGCTCTGAAAAACCGAGTGTTTTTTCCATGTTGTGGTTTGCTATTTGTACAACAACGTCGCATACAAATTTAGCAATACCATTCTTACCGGAGGTGTTGTTTCCAAATTCTTTATTAAAAAATCAATTCCCAGTAACCTACGTCAATCCATTTGCCAAACTTATAACCGACTTCTTTAAATTGACCGATCTTTTCAAATCCGAATTTTTCATGTAAACGAATGCTTGCTTCATTGGGTAGAGAAATCCCCCCAATAAGCGCGTGGTATTCCATTTTTTTTAATCGATCGATAAGTTCGGCATACAATTTACTTCCAACTCCATTTCCCTCTTCTCCCTTCCTCAAATATACGGTCGTCTCCAGGGAATGCTTATATGCGCAGCGTGATTTCCATTCACTCGCATACGCAAAGCCGATCACCTTACTGTCGGCTTCGTAGACTATCCAGGGAAACTTTGCAATTGTTTTCTCTATCCTGGATCTCATTTCCGTCTCGCGCACTTCAGATTCTTCAAAAGTGATGATTGTATGGAGTATGTAATAATTATAGATATCACAAATCTGTCCCGCATCCGCTAGAGCAACATTTCTGATCATGGTTGAATAAATATGGAATAGTGGATCTAGCTTTTCGGATTTAAGGTTTTGTCAATTCTAAACAAACAATCGTTCAAGTGATTTTTTGTCGCTTCATCCGCGGACCTTTTTATGCCTCTTTTAAGATCTGATTGAAGCCTGAGCAAGGTAGCATGAGAAATTGATACAACGTCTGTTAGCTTTGGATCAATAGACGGGCCTGTTTTTACGGCAAAAAAGAAGTATCTTCTTCCTTCGGGTTTTGCGTCCAGCAAAGCGATCATTTTTTCCAGGTGGATTTTTTGAAGATTTCTTCTTTGTACGGAGATGGCTTTTCCCGCCTTTAATTCAGACCAGATACCCTTATATAGATCTTCATAAAGATCTTTAATGGAATAGGCATTGCTGAAAGCGGATTCTGTCTCAATCATTCGTTGCAATCTGCTTGCGCTCAATAAACTGTTTAAAGTAGATTGTTGAAGATTCGAGACGAATGCTACTCCATGATCGGGTCGGAGTTTATTTAAAAGTTCACGGTTCAATAACCAGGTCGGCGTAGTAAAAAGTTGGGTATTTAGAAACATTACGGCTTCTTTTTGCATGTTGAAAGGAGCCGGCTCATAAATAGTGCCCTCCTGATCGTATGTCTTGGGAGTTTCAAATATTCCTCCTACCCATTTGGTTACGTGACCTATATATCTTCGATACTGTGTGGATACTTCACTGTAAATTTCCTCGGCCATTTCGTAATGTTCCGCATCTTCCCTGGTCCACTGCACAATATTCGGAATAATTCGTTGCAGATTTTTTATTCCGTAGTTTGAAGCAAGCATTGAGTTATCCCCCAGATCTTCACTTTGTGCTCTTGGATCATAAGGGCTTACCTCGGTAATGAAGTGTAATCTTGGATTATTTTCTGCCTTATTTTTATACCATTCGTTCAGGATCTTTTTATCCTCATATTCATCCTTTGTATTATAGATTGGCTTATAATTCCATTCGATGGCCCATTTATCATAGTCTCCGACTCCGGGCATCAGATTTGTGACGCCATCCTCCGGTTGTGCGACATAATTAAAGCGCGCATAATCCATGATCGAGGAAGTATGCCCGTTGGCATCCATAAATGCTTTGTCCCTCAATTTTTCTACGGGTGTTGCAAAGCTCGCTCCAAAATTGTGTCGCAATCCGATGGTATGTCCGACTTCATGGGCCGCTACAAAACGAATCAACCGTCCCATAAGCGCTTCATCAAACTCATTTAACCTTGCTCTTGAATCTACAGCTCCTGCCTGGATGGTGTACCACTTTTTCAACAGTTGCATGATGTTGTGATACCAGCCAATTTGGCTTTCGAGAATTTCACCTGATCGCGGATCATGAACGTTGGGTCCATAGGCATTCTGAATGTTTGATGCAAAATACCTGATTACTGAGAAGCGTGCGTCTTCGAGGCTCATGGTGGTATCATCCTCCGGCCAGTCTTTGGCCAGAATTGCATTTTCCCATCCGGCTTGCTCAAATGCCGGCTGCCAGTCTTCAACTCCGAGCTTCAGGTATTTCCGCCACTTGAGCGGGGTGGCAGGGTCGATATAAAAAACGATTGGCTTTTTCGGCTCGATTGATTCACCGTTTTGCTGTTTCCTTGCGTCATCCTCATTTTTGGGCTCCAACCTCCAACGGACTGTAAATGTCTCCACTTTGGCGCGCTGATTGTTCTCATTGTACATGGTATATCTGTTTGCAAAAATGCCCACCCTTGGATCAAAGAATCTGCGTTTCATTGGTTCTTTGGGCAATAATATCAATGAAGTGTTCATCTCAAACGTGACGACTCCGGCGGCCCAACTTCCAGGAAGATCAATGCTTCTGGAAGGCTTACCGTTGTTTTGGTTTAATGAGGGCGGTGTCGTACTATAGGTTCTTACCGTTCGGATCTCCACATTTATGGGATACGCTTTAATACTTTTAATAAAGGACCGGTCTTTTTCGGGATTTTTTAATTTGAAACGCTGTTTGGTGAGCGGAGAAAGCGTAAATGCCTGATTCGGCTTATTGAAGAAATCGGTCACTTCGACCACCACGGACGTGTCTTCGCGTTGCGTTTTGATATCAAATGCCGCTGCAATGGGGTTTACGTTTGAGTTTTGCACAGCTTTGTAAATGGGCTGGACGCTGTCTGCGCTTACATTGATATAACTGACTATTCTGATGAAAACATTCTCATCCGGACCTTTTTCAAAACGGATCACTTGTTGGTTTGCCTGTTCACCCCCATAACCGGCACCGGTAGGCGTCTTAGCCATCCTGGTGATGGCCATGATATCTCTGCCAAAAATGGTATCATTAATTTCCAGGTAATACTTCTTTTCGATTTCATGGACGGTAAGGAGACCTTCCATGGTTTTGGCTTTATCGGTAACAATATCGCGGTAGCTTTTCTTTTTTTCGGCCTTCGCAGTATCCAACTCAACTCCATTTTTATTTTTCTGATCATTGTTTTGAGCTGATGAGTGATGAAAATTAAAAAGCGAACACCCAAAAACGAGTGCCAGAACGATCGTTGTTAGTTTTAAAGATTTCATTTTTTTTAGTTAGAGCAAAAATAGGTGTCGAAAAACTAAGAAGTCTTTACCAAACAGCCAAAAAAGTTACTACATTTTATTATCGGACCTTTGAATCGTAAAGGTATATGTATGAATGCCCGGTTTGATCTGATATTTTTTCATTACCGGCAATCCCCATGAATTATCACCACCTACGCCCATTTGTTTATGGTCGATGTTTACAGTTATTTTATTGTCTTTCACAAGCTCAAAATCATGATCTGTTTTCTCAAGCTTTTCCTGGGAGTAAGGCCATGCGCTTACAGATAGCGGGCTCTTTGCATCTGCTGAAAACCGAATGCCGTTTCCATGCTTATCCTGAAAGTTGATCCATCGCACATCGCACCGGTTTCCATTCTCTTGCGGTCTTACATAAGGAGTGATCCAATCTTCAACGGTTGACCGGTACGTGCCAAATGCAGCAGACGTCTTACGATCCAGGTAGTTTTCATGTGGACCACGGCCATACCAACTGATGTTTCGGAAGTCATTGCCGATGGCAAACTGAAATCCGATTCGAGGAAGATTAGGGGCTGTTTTCGGTACGGCAAATTCGGCCTTAACCTCGATTTCTCCGCTGGCTGTAATCAGGTAATTGATATTCGCTATGGTATTTGTAGATTTGAAACGATACTTACAGAAAATATTCAATACATTTTCATTTGGATTATTCACCTCAATGTCTTCAACTTCAAAGTTCAAGCCTTCATTTTTCCAGAGCCCCAGCTTCTTATCTACTTTCCAGCCCTCATCATTATCTGTAAGAGCCCGCCAGAAATTGAACTTCATGCCACCGGAAATAACGATCTTATCCTGATAGCTGAGCTCCGAGATCAATCCGTCCTCCTTGTTGAGCCTCACCATGAAATCTTTCCCGCGTATTTCGAACTCCTCCGGAAGATCGTCTATCACCAATTTGTTATAAGAGCTTGAAAGAATTGTTTCTGCTTGAGCAGGTTCATTGAGTTGAAATTGTTCCCAGGCAACAATGTGACCTCTTTTAGCCCATTTTGTGTCTTCGAGCAGCGAAAGTTCGACAGTGACAAAAACCTCTGTTTGATCGTCGAATTTCAGATCGCCGACAGTAAATTGTTTTCTGCTCAACGGATCAACAGATACGGATGGTAATATTTTCTTTACGGTCTTCCTGCCATTCTCCATGAGCTGATAGCTGAGCTGGTATATATCGGTATTGGTGGATATTTGATGATTTTCCACCTCGATCATCAGCGGATTTTTATTGATAAGTTTGAAGTAAACCGGCTGATAAACCTTCTGCATTTCGTAATAATGCGGATGTGGCTTAAGGTCTGCTCCGATAATACCGTTTACGCAAAAATTACCATCATTTGGCTGATCCCCGAAGTCCCCGCCGTAGACAAAGACTTTATCCGCCGATGCCGGATCTTTCCAAAGCGACTGATCGATCCAGTCCCAGATGAAACCGCCTGCAAACAGGTCATGTTTATAGATGAAGTCCCAGTAGTCCTGAAAATTTCCAAGAGAATTACCCATAGCATGGGAATATTCATTCATTATGAAAGGTCTTCCCGATGGATATTTACCATGCTGGTGTTCATGGGATTTCTCGCCCCGCTCTCCTTTCCTGGCCGCTTTGCCTTCGAGATGTTTCTGCATCCAGGATATTGGCGGGTAGGTCTGACTGTCCACATCTCCTACCAGATTCATGTCAGCGTACTGGATTAAGCGCTTTTCCGGATCCTGGGCCAACGTCGCATTTCGCATGTCGACATATGTACTCCCAAATCCTGCCTCATTGCCAAACGACCAGAAGACCACGGAAGGATGCTGGCGGTCCCTGATCACCATTCTTTCCATGCGATCTACACATGCTGCTTTCCACTCGGGCTTATCGCCGGGAAGTACGCGTTTGTGGTAGCTCAATTCATGGGTTTCAAGGTTGGCTTCGTCCATCACCATCATTCCGAATTCATTGCATAAATAATACCATCGGGGATCATTTGGGTAATGGGCGGTCCTGACAAAATTAATGTTACCCTGTTTCATTAATTTTATTTCTTCCGTCATCTGCTCTTCCGAAACGACGTAACCCTGGTCCGGAGAAAACTCATGCCGGTTTACGCCTCGGATTTTTAACGGTTTTCCGTTGAATAAGATCAGTTTTCCATCTACTTCGATCTTTCTAAAGGCGATGGGTAAGCTGTAACAATCAATAATTTTATCTTTTACCTTATGCGTAATTAATGCCGTATACTGTACGGGTTGATCATGATACCAAAGCTGTACACGACCAATTTTCAGGGCGGGCAGCGCAATGTTCAGCCGGGCCTTTTTGTTGATTTTGGCATGGATATCGGTTTCTTTTGAAGCGAGGGATTCACCTTCGGGCGAAAGAACCTCAACTAAGACCGAATGTTTGCTCGAAGTCTTTTTGGAAAAATTGGAAATTGTACAATGCAATGTGATACTGCCCTCATTGCCATTCAGGTCTACTTCGGGTTCGGCGTAGACATCCCACAAACTGACGTATGGAACAGCCCGGATAAAAACATCTCGATAAATCCCGCTTAGCCTCCAGTAATCCTGGTCTTCCAGGTAGGAGCCGTCGCAATACTTGTAGACCTCGACAGCGAGAAGGTTCTCTCCGGGTTCGACATGATTTGTGATATCGAATTCTGCCGGTAAACGTGATCCCTGCGAATACCCGATTTTTTTGCCATTTAGCCATACAAACGCCGCGGAACTGATTCCGGCAAAATGAACGATTATACGTTTGTCCGACCATTCCGTCGGAACTTCAAAAGACCTTGTGTACGAGCCGACCGGATTTCGCTGGCCGAATGCGGTGAAACTTTTTTCCGGCTCGTCCATCACAAACGGGGGATTTGTTTTAAACGGATATTTTATATTGACGTAAAGCGGTACGCCGTATCCCTGTCTTTCCATAGTGGAAGGGACCGGTATTTGCTCCCAACCGGATCTGTCGAAACCGGGCTTGTAAAATTCAACCGGCCTGGATTCCGGATCCGGTGACCAATGAAATTCCCACTTTCCGTTCAGCGACTTCACCCATTCGGAATGGTCGTAGTTTGATGCTTGAGCCGATTCGACGGACGGGGCCGGCCAAACGGATGTTCTTGGAGGAAGCTTATTAATTCCAAATATCTCCGGATTCTGGATCTCGGAAGGGATTTGAGAGAACAGAGGTTGTGCCCAAACAAACAATCCGAGCAGGGCAAAACCGAAATTTTTGTAAATGTTTAAAAAATAATCCATGACAGCCGACTTCTTTGGACCGCTAGTTACATAAAAAGCCAAATTTAATCCACGAAATTAGTCGAAAAGTAGATTTGACCGTATGCATAGCGAATATTATCCGATAAACGTTGCGATTTGCATTCCGGCAGATAGAGCGGTTTGAGTTGAAAACGTTGCAAGTTCTGCTTTTGCCCGCACTACCATACCAAAACTTTTGCGCCTTTCAGATGTTTTTGTTTGAGGTCCAGAAGCGCTTTGTTTGCTTTTTCAAATGGATAGATCTCGGTCTCGGGTCTTATGGGTATTGTGGCAGCTAATTGCAAAAAATCCTCAACATCCTTTCTGGTGATATTGGCTACGCTTTTTATTTCTTTTTCCATCCATAAATGATCCTGGTATCGGATTTCCCGAAGATACGACTGGTCTGCGGACTCCTTCCTGATTGCATTGATTACCAGCTTCCCTGCGGGCCTCAACTGAAGCAAGGATCCAACGAGGGGTTTCCATACGGGAGTGGTATCGATAATTGCATGGGCCTTAAAAGGCGGTTGGTCGGTAATATCTCCGGCCCAGTAAGCTCCCAATTTTTTTGAGAATCGCCGCTCTGCATTACTTCTGGCAAATACCAGTATTTTGGCAGCAGGATAGAGGTATGAGGCCATTTTTAATACCAGATGACCGGAGGCCCCGAACCCCGTCAGTCCCAATATCTGGCCATCCGTTAATTCAGCTAATTTCAGCGACCGGTATCCTATGGCTCCGGCGCACAATAGTGGAGCTGCATCGACATTTGAAAATTCATTTGGTATTAAATATGAGAAGTGCTCACCGACGGTCATGTATTCCGCATACCCTCCGTGTTTGTCCCGGCCCGTAGCTTTGAAATCCCGGCAAAGATTTTCTTTTTCGGATAAGCAATACTCGCAATTTCCGCACGAAGAATAGATCCAGGCAACACCAACGCGGTCTCCAATATTGTATTTTTTGGCATTGGTGCCAAGTGATTCAACGATTCCGATGACCTGGTGTCCGGGAATAACGGGAAATTGAGGGGGAGGTGTTCGGCCTTCGATCTCATCAAGTTCCGTATGGCATACTCCGCAGCACAAAATTCTTATTAAGATCTCTCCGGAATTCGGTTTTGGCGTTTGGATATTTTTCAATACCAAGGGAGCGTTGTCTCGGAGTAAATCGCAGGTTTTGTTTAACAGCCAGGCCTTCATCATGGAAAGAGATTAAACCGATAAGAATAATGACTAAGTTCGCTGATAATTATGGATTTTCAGGTGGTTTGAATCTAAAATTCTTCCAGGATTACTTTTTAGCTTTCGTAATGAGCTTTAGCGCCCAGTCGTAATGGCTTGAAGTCGCCGAGACAAGATAAGCCCCCAGCGATGTAGTACCGGTCCATTTATATCTTTTCTTCTCGAATAACTCTTCATTGGTATGGTTTTGAATTACCTGTTGGATATCCTTAAACGACCCATCCAGCATGTTGATAACCTCTGACAATCCAACTGTGCAATATTTTTCCCGGATTACTTTGTTTAAATCCGGGACGGTTTTCCACGTATATCCTTTGGCCGGCATATCAGGTCTTTGACCTTGCATTCCTACATGATACCAGTCAAGCATCATAAGGTGCCAATGGTGCAAATGAGCCAATACGTCCCTGATATTCCTGTTCAATGTCCCGGCCGGGAATTCGTGGTTTTGTTCTTCTTCCGAGAACGAGTTTATATAATCAAATAGAACTTTGTAATTCTTATTGCTTAAATCGATGAGTTCTTCTTTCGTCTTTGGTCTTGGCATTTTTATTCAGTTTTTGTTTAATTCCGTAAGATGTTTGTTCACCGATATGATCTGGTAAGATATCCCAATCCGGAATCGATTTGCTTTCCAATGTTTCTTTGTTCGTATATACTTTTGTGCCCGTTTCGAGATCCTCGGTGATTTCTTTGAGTTGTTTGTGAGTGATTTCCATTTTGTCTGGCAATTCGGCCTATTTTTACAATAGGATAAAGGTAAAACTATTTTTAGATTTCATCTGCCAAATCAGTCCGATCAAGTGGTAAATTAAGATTACTAATTTGGAGCCGTGCCTGCCGGAATTCGAGTCGCTATTCACAGTGTATACGGCATTTGAAAAAGACGTGATGAAAAGCGATGGAGTAACTTCCGCTTCAGTCTTGAAGCTTCATAAACTGACGGGTGCTCATGTGGGTCCGGTCTTTTAATAGATGTAACGACCAAGGATCGCTTTGTCATCGGACGCTGCCGGGTTGTATAAATAAAAAACCATGACATTTGAATGCCATGGTTTTGATTTGCCAAACATTCAAATGTCGCTATTCCACCACCCAGGAGTCTTTTCCTCTCATAAGTTCATTCACATCTCCCGCGCCTTTGGTTTCAATCTCGTGATCGATCTGCATTTGTACGCTATCATCGTAGGATGGCCGGTCGAGGCTCTGGAAAACCCCCATAGGTCTCGGTACCTCCGGATTATAGGTCATATCTCCCAGGATAAATGCCAATGTGCTGTCTTTCTCATCATGAACCAGCAAATCATCCACGCTATAACTCCCTTCCGTCAATGAAACTACGGTAGGCCTGAAGCCATCCAGTTTTACTCCTTTATCGCGTTGTTTGCCAAAGATCATGGGCTTGCCATGTTCGAGCATCACGATTTTGTCGTCACGGACATCTTTTTTGGTAAAGGAATCAAAAGCGCCGTCATTGAAAATGTTACAATTCGTGTAAACCTCAATAAATGAGAATCCGTTATGAGCGGCTGCTTTTTCAAATAATGTTTGCAAGTGCTGCCGGTCCTTATCGATTCCGCGAGCTACAAAAGTTGCTCCGCTTCCCAATGCCAATGCCGCCGGATTGAATGGCTCATCCAGGACACCTAACGGAGATGATTTTGTAACCTGTCCTTTGTGCGAGGTGGGCGAGTACTGGCCTTTTGTAAGACTGTACACTTCATTATTGAACATGATTACATTGATGTTCACATTTCTTCTGCATCCGTGAATGAAGTGATTCCCGCCAATACTCATATTATCACCATCGCCGGTCGCCACCCAGACAGACAGGTCCGGCCGACCGATTTTCAGGCCGGAAGCAATGGCTATGGCACGGCCATGTATGCCGTGAAAACCATAAACGTCCATATAGTACGGAAACCGGCCGGAGCATCCGATCCCTGAAATAAAGGCAATTTTTTCCTTTGGAATACCCAGCTCGGGCATTATTCGTTGCACCGGAGACAGGATCGAATATCCTCCGCAACCGGCACACCACCGGACATCGACATCCGGTTTGAAATCCTTTGGTTCGTAATCGATTGTACCGATATGCGGTTTCGATATTACTTCATCTAGTAAAGTTCTCATGACATCACCTCCTTTTCAGACAATAACTCGTTAATTTTGGTTAATACATCGGATGTTTTAAATGGTTGGCCCTGTACCTTATTCAGGCCAAGCATTGGCTTAAAGAATTTGGAATGAAGAATTGTCCTCAACTGGCCCATGTTCATCTCAGGCACCAGGATCGTATCGTATTGCTCTATAATGCTTCCCAGATTTTTGGGAAGTGGGTTTAAATGTTTTAAGTGCACATAAGCCACTTTACCTCCCACAGAGTTTTTTTTGTCCACTGCAGATTTGATGGCGCCGTATGAACTGCCCCATCCGATCAGCAACAGGTCTCCGTCCGGATCGCCCATAACTTCCAATTCGGGGATATCGTCAACGATACGATCTATTTTTTCCTGCCGTATCTCAACCATTCTTTGATGATTATCCGGATCATGGCTTACAGCCCCGGTAATATTTTGCTTTTCGAGGCCGCCAATTCTGTGCTCCATGCCTTGCATCCCTGGTACGGCCCACATTCTCGCCAATGTTTCAGGATCTCGCGTATAAGGAGCAAATTTTTCAGGATTTTCACAGAATTTTGGCTCCAGTACCGGCAATTCCTCCAGATTGGGAATTCTCCACGGTTCTGTCCCCTGGGCAATGTAGCCGTCTGTGAGAAGGATCACCGGCGTCATGTATTTTAATGCAATCCGGGCAGCTTCAATGGTCATGAAGAAACAATCGGCTGCGCTGGCGGCGGCTAAAACCGGAAGAGGCGCTTCTCCGTGTCTTCCGTACATGGCCTGGAATAAATCCGACTGTTCCGGTTTTGTCGGTAAACCGGTACTGGGGCCGGCCCGCTGTACATCCACAATAACCAAGGGAAGTTCAGTCATGATGGCCAGGCCAATGGCTTCAATTTTTAAGGATAGTCCGGGGCCTGAGGTCGTTGTTGCGGCCAGATTCCCGCCATACGAAGCGCCTATGGCACTGGCGATCCCGGCAATTTCATCTTCAGCCTGTAAATGGCGGATCCCATATTTTTTATAAGCTGAAATATACTGAAGGATATCCGTAGCCGGTGTAATAGGATAGCTGCCGAGGAACAACGGAAGGTTGGCGCGTTTTGCGGCAACCACCAATCCCAGGGCGACTGCGTGGTTTCCGGATATATTTCGATAGGTGCCTTTTTCAAATTCGGCAGGTTGCAGTGTATATTGCCTTTTGAACGTATCGTTTTTCAACGCGTAGTTCCATCCGGCGTTTAGAACCCGTATGTTCGCCTCCAGTACGTCCGCATTATTTTTAAACCTGCGGTTCAGCCATTTTACCGTGGGTTCCATTGGCCGGTTAAACAGCCAGTAAGTAATGCCAAGAGCGAAAAAGTTTTTTGTTTTCTTTACAATCTTTGGGGAAATACCGGAGCCCTTAAGCTCTTCTTTTATAATGCTGTCAATATCTATTGTGGCAACATTATATTTTTTCAAGGTACCATCTTCTAACGGATTGGATGCATATTTTGCCAGCTTAAGATTTCTCTGATCAAAACCGCCCGTATTCGTAATAATGATTCCACCGTCTTTCAAATTAGGTAAATTCACTTTGAGCGATGATGCATTCATCGCAATCAATACATCGATTACATCGCCATGTGTAGTTACTTCGTCAGAACCTAATTTGATCTGAAATGCACTTACACCGTAGAGGGTGCCTTCCGGCGCCCTGATCTCCGACGGAAAATCCGGAAATGTATTTACATCTACTCCGGAACTGGCCGAAGCATTGGAAAACTGTTTCCCCGCCAGTTGCATGCCATCACCTGAATCCCCGGCAAATCTTACCGTTATCTCATCCAGATAAACGATTTCCTTTTTCATATTCCAATAATTAAAAGATAAAACTAATTGCCTCGCGGACCCCTCTCAATCATCATTCAAAGGCAATTCATAAAAGAGCGCCCAAAGTCGAGGCGCTCCCGGTTAATTTACAATTGATACTTTGTTAACGCTTTCATGTACTGAGCTCTTTCAAATGAGCTTGGATCAGCGGTTTTTTTCTGACTCATACTTCCCTGAAGCTCACTTACGGCATTATAATCGTTTTCCCGCATCCATTGCTTCAAGTGATCTTCAATATTTTTTACGTGGTTAATTCCATGCTTGAGTAGCGAAGAACAAAGCATGGTTACATTGGCTCCTACCAATAGCATTTTCACGACATCGGTTCCGGTATGGATTCCACTGGTTGCCGCCAAATCCGCTTTGATGTTGTCTTTTAAAATGGCAATCCATCGCATCGGAATTCGCATTGCACTCGATTGGCTTAAGAGCAGGTTAGGAGTTACTTCATATTCATCCAAATCAATATCCGGCTGATAG
This sequence comes from Cytophagales bacterium, assembly GCA_022360055.1. GTDB lineage: Bacteria > Bacteroidota > Bacteroidia > Cytophagales > Cyclobacteriaceae > JAAUQL01. The sequence continues at coordinate 13,292 of JAKSDO010000025.1, forward strand.
AATCTGTTAAACAATACGAGCGCATCTGCTCCGGCCTCGTCAAACTGTTTGGCCATATTGGAGAAGTTTGAAAAAAACGGAGAGAGTTTTAGGGCAACCGGGATATTTACGGCGCCTTTAACTGCCTTCAGAATTTCTACATATTGAGCTTCGACTTCTGCGCCGGTCATAGATGAATCTGTCGGGATATAGTAAATATTGAGCTCGAGCGCATCTGCTCCGGCACGCTCGATTTCTTTGGCATAGTCCGTCCATCCGCCAATTGAGCTGCCATTCAGACTGGCGATAATGGGTACATCCACAACTGCTTTCGCTTTTTGAATATGTTCCAGGTAGAGTTCCGGTCCAAGCTTGTAATCTTCTACTTCCGGGAAATAGGAAAGCGATTCTGCGAATGCGTCCGTTCCCTGCGTCGTATGAAAATTATATTCTTCCTGTTCCAGCCTTATTTGTTCCTCAAAAAGTGAATAAAGAACTACCGCGCCTATTCCTGCATCTTCGAGTTTCTTAATGTTACTAATTTCCTCGGAAAGAGGAGAGGCAGACGCCACTAATGGAGATTTTAGCGTCTTGCCCAAATATGTTGTTGATAAATCCATTTTATAATTTTCTTAGTTTTTATTGCTATTCCTCAATTTTTTCACCTTCTCTTGCAGCAAGATATTGAAAGTGCTTAAATCTCATTTCAGCATCCAGCTGAGCCTGATCAATATATTGCTTGGCGAGTGCAGGCTTGCTCTTCATGAGCATTTTGAACCTGTTTTCCATTTCCATATATTCTCCCACCTTCATTTTACGAGGTCTGGAATCTAGGGTTAACGGATTTTCGCCCTGAAGGATCTTATCGGGATTGTATCTGTAAAGGATCCATTGACCGGAATCGACAGCCGCTTTCTGATTTTTCAAAGGATTGGACATGTCGATACCATGGGCAATGCAATGCGAATATGCAATGATAATCGATGGCCCGTCAAAAGCTTCGGCTTCCAGGAATGCCTTCAGCGTTTGCTCATCTTTCGAACCAAAAGCAACTACGGCTACATAGACAGATTCGTAGGCCATGGCGATCATCCCCAGGTCCTTTTTCTTGATCGGTTTACCACTGGCAGAGAATTTAGCAACAGCACCAATCGGAGTCGCTTTGGAAGTTTGTCCGCCGGTATTGGAGTAAACTTCAGTATCCATTACAAGTACGTTCACATTCTTCCCTGAAGCGAGCACATGGTCTAAACCACCGTAGCCAATGTCATAAGCCCATCCGTCGCCGCCGACGATCCAGACGCTTTTTTTGGCAAGATAATCGGCTGCTTCCAACAACCGTTTGGCTTCAGGTGAATCGATCTCATTCAATTTGGCTTTAAGGGTCTCGATGCGCTCTCGTTGCTCAAATATACCGGCTTCATCCGATTGATCGGCATTTAAAAGCTGCTCAGCCAAGGGGTCGCCAATCTTCGAAGCGAGTTCTTTCACCAATTGCTTCGCATTTTCGGTTTGCTTGTCAATTGCAAGTCGATATCCAAGACCAAATTCGGCATTATCCTCAAATAATGAATTTGACCACGCCGGCCCTCTGCCGTCTTTATTTGTGGCATATGGGGTAGTCGGCAAGTTGCCGCCATAGATCGACGAACAACCCGTTGCATTGGCGATCAGCATTCGGTCGCCGAACAGTTGGGTCATCATTTTTATATACGGTGTCTCACCGCAGCCCGAACATGCGCCGGAGAACTCGAACAAAGGTTCCTGCAATTGTTGAGTCCTGATCGAGTTTAATGGAATCTTATTCCTGTCCATTTCGGGGATACTAAGGAAGAAGTCCCAGTTTTTAATCTCCTCATTTCTCAACGGCAGTTGAGGCTCCATTACAAGGGCCTTTTTACTTTTATCCGTTTTTTGTTTGGCAGGGCAGACTTCCACACATACGCCGCAACCCGTGCAGTCTTCCGCAGCTACCTGGATCGTATATTTCAGACCTTCTGCTCTGTACTCCTTATTCCTTACATCGACAGACTTAAAGGTCGAGGGAGCGTCTTTAAGCAAGGCAGGATCGTAAGCTTTTATTCTTATTGTCGCATGCGGACAAACCATCGCGCATTTTCCGCACTGGGTACAAGTATCGGGATCCCAGGTCGGAATCGTTAATGCAATATTCCTCTTTTCGTATTTGGCCGTACCGATCGGGAAGGTCCCGTCTACAGGGAAAGCGCTTACGGGGAGATCGTCCCCTCTGCCCGCAATAATTTCTCCAAGTACCTTTTCAACAAAGTCCGGGGAACCGGCCGGAACCGGGGCTTTTAATGAAGTATCGCTATCTACTTTAGCAGGTATTTCTACTTCATATAGATTTTCCAAAGTATTGTCGACTGCTTTTAGATTCATCTGTACGATGACCTCACCTTTTCTACCGTAGGTTTTGACAATCGAGTCTTTGATTGCTTCTATTGCTTTATCCCGTGGGAGCACACCCGAGATCGCAAAGAAACAAACCTGCATCACCGTATTGATTCGTCGCCCCATTCCACTCTTTTCAGCTACGTCCTGGGCGTCGATGATGTAAAGCTTTGCTTCTTTCTCAATGAGTTGAGACTGTACTTCTCTTGGGAGCTTATTCCAGATCTCATCCCTGCCGTACGGTGTATTCACTAAGAAAGTGCCTCCTTTGTCCAGATTCTTCAACATGTCTGTTGATTCCAGGAATACCGCCTGATGACAGGCCACGAGATTTGCCTTGGTGATGAGATAAGGAGATTCAATCGGATCCGGGCCGAATCTAAGGTGAGAGGTAGTGATCGAACCTGATTTTTTAGAATCATATACAAAGTATCCCTGAGCATAATTGTCTGTGTTTTCACCGATAATTTTAATCGAGTTTTTGTTTGCTCCAACAGTTCCATCTGAACCCAATCCGTAGAACATAGCCCGTACAACCTTATCGGATTCAATACTGAATTCGGGATCGAAGTCAAGACTCAGGTGATTCACATCATCATTGATGCCAACTACGAAATGATTTCTTGCATTTTTTCCGCTGTTTTCAAGAACAGCCTTGACCATGGCAGGTGTGAATTCTTTTGATGAAAGACCATATCTGCCGCCGACAATTTGTGGTTTTTCAGCGAGCGTTCCATATCCGGAATCCAACCCTTCATTTATTGCGTTTACAACATCCAGATACATGGGCTCCCCGTTAGCTCCCGGTTCTTTCGTCCTATCTAGGACACAAATCGATTTTACTGTGGCCGGAATAGCTTCCATAAATGCCTTTAAGGCAAATGGCCGATACAATCTTACCATGATTACACCGGTTTTTTCACCGTTTGCATTGAGGTAATCAACCGTCTCTTTTACGGTTTGTGCAGCAGAAGCCATAATTATGATCACTTTTTCGGCATCTTCTGCACCATAATATTCATAGAGCCTGTATTGTCTGCCCGTTAACTCAGCAAACTTGTCCATATTCTTCTGCACTATATCGGGACACCGAGCATAGAAATGATTCATCGTCTCCCTGTTCTGGAAGAATACGTCTGGATTTTGAGCTGTTCCTCTGATCACCGGCCTGTCCGGACTAAGCGCTCGTCTTCTGTGCGCCTTTACCAGGTCATCGGTGACCATGGCTCTCATTACATCGTCTTCTACAACTTCAATTTTAGCAACTTCATGAGATGTTCTGAATCCATCAAAAAAGTGAAGGAAGGGGATTCGCGATTCGAGGGTCGATGCCTGTGCAATTAATCCAAAGTCCATAACTTCCTGTACCGAAGCGGATGCCAGCATGGCAAAACCTGTGGTACGCGCAGCCATAACATCCGAATGATCTCCAAAGATCGAAAGTGCATGTGTCGCCAAAGTTCTGGCTGAAATGTTAAATACAGTTGAAGTTAATTCTCCTGCTATTTTGAACATATTTGGTATTTTAAGCAAAAGGCCCTGGGAGGCGGTAAATGTAGTGGTTAATGCGCCCGCCTGCAATGATCCGTGAACTGCTCCGGCCGCCCCGCCTTCACTTTGCATTTCAGCAATAACCGGTACATTTCCCCAAATGTTTTTGATTCCTTTGGCAGACCATTCGTCTGCCCATTCTCCCATGTTTGAGGAGGGAGTAATCGGGTAGATGGCACAGACTTCGTTCACCCGGTAAGCCGTATATGCAGCAGCCTCATTACCATCTATAGTAAGATATTTTTTTCCCTTCATAATGATGAATTGTTATAATATAATTGAGTCAAAAAAAAAATTCTGGCGAAAATCAAATTCCGAACAATTTATCAAAAATAGTGATGGGATTCTAGATTAAAGATGATAAATATCATGTTTAAAATGTTCGCTAAATGGCTCCCGAATCCGTAAGTGATGAAGGTCACACATACAAAAAGAAAAACCCCTGAAAATCGCTTTCAGAGGCTTTTTATAATGATTCTAAATAAGCTTGCTCAATTCAGTTTTTGATTGCCGCATCTTTATATCCCAGATCAAAAAGCCGTTTTATATATTTTCCGATCACATCAAATTCCAGGTTTACGGTTGTTCCGATTTTATAGGTTTTGAAATTAGTAACATCCATTGTATGTGGAATTATGGTCACCCTAAAACTGCCTTCTTTTACATTGAACACGGTAAGGCTTACCCCATCGATGCAAATGGACCCTTTTTCTACCAATATGTTGCCCGTCGACTCGTAATCGTATTCGAAATCAAAAAGCCAGCTTCCGTCAACCTCTTTGACATCGGTGCATGTCCCGGTCTGATCGACATGACCCTGAACGATGTGTCCGTCGAAGCGATATCCTGAGGCCATTGCCCTTTCCAGGTTTACAATATCACCGACCCTGAGCGCTCCGAGGTTCGATTTGATTAATGTTTCCTGTACAGCCGTTACCTGGTATTCACCATCACCGATATTCGTGAGTGTCAAGCAAACTCCGTTATGTGACAGGCTGTCATTTATTTTCATTTCCGAAGCAAAAGGCGCTTCTATGGTGAAGGTTTTATTCGTTCCTTCGATATCGATTCTCTTTACAATTCCTGTAGTTTCTACGATTCCGGTAAACATGATCTTTATAGATTTACAAATGAATATTTATGTCTGATAGGATATTTAAAAACAAATTTTAAGCTCGTATAAAGGATCTCACCCATGTTTTGACAGGCGAGAAATTCTTTATCGTTATACAATTTTGAGAGATCCTGCCGCAACGATTTTACATGTGTTTTAGGCGCAATTTCATCCTGCATCATGGCTTTGACAAGATTTCTGATCGGCGGGCCGGAGATCTTGGATTTCAGGCGGTTGGCAATCAGTGAGCGCTCTTCTTTCTGGTATTGCATTTCAAGTTCCGGGGCCAGGTTTTTCATTCCGAGCTTTATGATCGGGTTGTTTTGCTTGAAGTACTGAGGCATGTATATCGCCGAGCGGGCTTCGAAGGCTTGCTGGTCAAAATCGATCGCTCGAATCCGGTAGTGGATTTCATCAAAATCCGGGATTACTTCTACCACAAAGTTGCTGGAATGCATATCTCCTAACAAGCGCACAAGGCATCTTTCATTGAATTTTATAAATTCTTTGGAAAGCCTCATAATATTGAGGTGGGGATCTTTGAGGTTCTTTTTAATAAAATCGTCCCCCGGAATTCCCTGAATATGTTCTTCTACAAGCGTTGATTCGCATACCAGGAAGTTTATCTTATTAGGTGATATCAGGTGCTCAAGTTCCAGGCCGTATACTCTTGATGCATCTGCGGTTTTGATATAAAAATAATCAAAAAGGTCGTTGATTTTATTCACGATCCTGATCCGGAAAGGCTTGGTATTGCCATACGTACACAGATCGATCCGGTCGATGTACAGGTGCTCAATTACGGAGACATCTCCTGCGGATTTCAAGTGTGCGTAAATCTTTTTCAGCGCTTCGTGAACGTGTAGCATTTCGGAATGCGGATGTAAAACCGTTTCCCACAAGGTGTCTTTCCCGTGATTGTCTATAAAAGGGATCGCGTTATCAAAACGGTGCAACTCTTCGTAGGTAATAGGAAGGTGCACCTCCCGCCCCTGAGCGACAAGGTATTCCCGGAGGGGTTCCTTTATGCTATAGACAAGTTTCTTTTTGCTTATAAATGCCATAAATGCTCTTTCGCGAATTCAGTGTGAGCAAATTTAGTGGAAAATAAATTAGCAGGAATTGGATTTCTAAAAATTGGTCAATTCTTCCAGAAAGATATCATTCGCCTGGCCACTCCATTTTTGAAAATCATTGTTGGGCGCATATTTTGGGACAAAATCCATAAGTTTTGAAATATCAAATGAAGTTGCCTGAATACCGGCTCCGGAAAGTTCTGCATCCGCCGCATTGCAAGCCTGTTCGTATTGACCTTCTACCGGTACCATCAGCACCGGCTTTTTTAAATACATTGCTTCGCAGACGGATTCAAATCCGGCCGTTGAAACATAGCCCTTGCAACGCCGCATCATATCAGCAAACAGTGCATTATTGATCTGGTGAAAGCACAGGTTGTCACGAGGAAAGTACGCTTCGGCAACGTTTTTTCGGTCCCAAAAACAATGCAGTTCTATTTCGGGATGGTTTTTGTGCCACGAAATGATTTCTTCGGCGTAGCCGTCGTTTACCATATACCCGAGGTAAAAGTCTTCATGTAAAGGTTTTGTGTTTTTTAAATCATCTTTAAGAAGCGGGGGCACCACAACGACCTTTTTATGTTTTATCGGTTCATAAGGTCTGAAAGACAACGCTAAATACTTATCGCATTTCTGAGAGGTGATTTTGTTATTCGCGATAAACAACCTCTTTTCAATTTCTCGATTCGGCACAAAAGGATAGTCGGGGTGGAAGGTGAGAAATTGTCTTCCAATACATACATGTTTGGTTTTGGAGGGCTTATAAAATCTGAAATAAAACCCCCCGAGAAAGTCATAAAAATTAATCAGGGCGTCGGGCGCTGCTTCCCTTACTTTACGATGAATCTTATCCAGGCTTTTTTTGTAGGTATTCAGGTATCGGGCATTATGAGCGACCGATTTGCCCAGATTCAGGGATTTATTCTCTTTGTCAAGAACAAAATTTGGCGATTCGATTTCTTCGACTTTCGATTCGATTTGTTCGTAGAAATAGCGCGGAATTAGCCTGCGTATACTTTTGCCAATGAAAGTATGAACCACCTCATGGCCATTGGAGCTTAAAATTCTGGAGAGCGCCATGGCTTGGGTCATATGTCCGCGGCCTTCTCCCTGAACCAAAAAAACAAACTTCATTTACATTATATCTATTGCGAAAGCAGGCAAACCGGGAGCTTTCAAAAACACAAAGCCAACTTATTGAATTTTAGTGAAACCGGACTAATATATATGGATAATAAAGGCCGAATTAAAAAATAATCAATTATTATTTTTTTGATCCAACTTTTCTTTTATGTAATCGACTGCCTGATTCATGGTGGTCAGTTGTTCCGCATCACTATCCGGGATTCTGATATCAAAGGCTTGTTCAAATTCCATAGTTAACTCTGCATAATCAAGAGAATCAATGCCCAGATCCTTAATAAAATTTGCATCTGGTGTAACTTCCGTCTCGGAAAGACCAAGTTTATGTACTAAAATTTCTGTGACCTTCAATGCAATCTGTTTATCCATCGGTTGTGGTTTTTGGAATCTCTAATCTAGCGAAAGATTGTTTCTTGAAAAAATAATTGCCTAAAATCTGAGTATAAATTCCGTGCCTTCGTCGATCTTAGATTTTACGGAAATGGAGGCATTATGTTGTCGCATGATCTGTCTCGATAGACTTAGGCCAATACCGGACCCGGATTTTTTTGTCGTAAAGAAGGGGATGAAGATTTTTGTTTGCGCCTCTTCGTCTATTCCGGGACCATTGTCCTTCAATATAAAAAGTGTATTGTTTTTTTCATCCTGATGGGCGAGCAATTCGACTATTTTGTTTTCGCGGTCTTCCAGGGCCTGAACGGCATTCTTGATCAAGTTGATGAGTACCTGTTGAATCAGTTCGGGATCGATGCTTAAGGCGAGGTTTTGGGGAGTGACATTCACGATAAATTGTATGGAGTTTGACTCTATTTCATGTTTGAGCAATACGGAGATCTGATCGAAAAGTTCCATGACGCTTACCATTTGAAATTTTGGTTCGGGGGTATGCGTCAGACTTCTGAAATCATTCACAAAACGGATCAATCCTTCACTTCTTCGCTGGATGGTCTGAACGGCCAGGTGAATGTCTTCAAGATCGTCTTTGCTAATATCCGGGGTGCCGTCACTATAGTCGAGGTATCCTACAATTTCTCCTTCTACGGTATTTGCGAGAGATGAAATCGGAGTTACGGAATTCATGATTTCGTGGGTGAGCACCCTAACCAACTTCTGCCAAGCTTCCATTTCTTTTTCTTCCAATTCCGTGCGAATATTCTGCAGGGAAACCAGCTTGAAATTTTCTCCTCCCAGCGTAAGCTCAATTGCGTAAACGGAGAGTTGCCTTTCGTCGCCACCGATTTCGATGGTAATCAATGATCTTCCTCCGGTCTTTAATTCCCAAAAACATTTTACCAGTTCATTACTTATTGAGTTGAGGCTATTGATGCTTTTAATGTTCTCGATTTTCAACAATCGTTTAGCGGCGATATTCATGATCTGGATATCGCCTTTCTCATTAAATGTGATCAGTCCTATACCGACGTGCTGAACGATCGTCGTCAGATATTGCTGACGTTCGTCTTTGGCGAGTTTTGACTTTTTGAGCTTATTTATAACCATCTCAAATTGATCATACAGGTAATTGCCGTACACATCGTTCCCTGATTTTTGCCTTGGAATCGTTAAATCGTTGTTTTTGATCGCGTCAAAAAAATCAATGATGTCTCTATTGGTTTTGTCTATAAATTTTATGAGCGCTACCACCTGAACGATAACCAGGGTGAGTACTAAAAGTATCGTCAGGGCAAATGAATCCGTGCTTACCAACTGAAATAGCAGGAATAGCGTCAATGCAATCGCAGTGATCCTTATGACGATTTGAAATCTCAGATTGTTAGAGCCCATGTTTTTCTAATCTGCGATAAAGAGAGGCCCTGGTTAAGCCAAGTTCTTTTGCAGCCTTGGAGATATTCCCATTATGTTTATTTATCGCTTTCTGAATAACTGATTTTTCTACCGATTCAAGGTTGTAATTCTCTATGTTTATATCATCGGCCCTGGGGTTGTTGGTTAGAAAGAAAAAGTCCTCCGGAGAAAGGGTGTTGCTATCGCTCATAATAACGGCACGTTCAATCGCGTGCTGGAGCTCACGTATATTTCCCGGCCAGGAATACTTTTGCAATCGTTTTATCGTATTTACCGAAAATGATTTGATCGGTTTCCTGTACTTTTTGCAATACATTTCGACAAAATGATCTGCCAGTATCTGAACATCCTCCTGTCGTTCCCGAAGCGGAGGGAGGTGAAGCTCGACCGTGTTGATCCTGTACAATAGATCCTGCCTGAATTCTTTGTTCTTGACCATATCGTAGATTGGCATATTGGTAGCACAAATCAGGCGTATGTCAATTGCTATGGGTTTATTTGCCCCGATCCTGGTAATTTGCCTGTTTTGAAGGGCCGTCAGCAGCTTTGATTGCAAGGGAAGGCTGAGATTGCCAATTTCGTCCAGGAACAAACTGCCCGTATTAGCTACTTCAAATCGTCCTGCACGATCTTCTTTGGCATCCGTAAATGATCCTTTCTTATGCCCAAATAGCTCACTTTCAAACAGGGTTTCGGTAATTGCACCCATATCTACTCCAATGAATACATTGTCTTTTCTCAGTGATTTTTGATGCAGTGCTCTGGCAACCAGTTCTTTTCCCGTCCCATTTTCTCCAAGTATCAAAACATTGGCGTCGGTCTGAGCTACCTTGTCGATGATGTTGAAGACGCTCTTTATCGCGTCGCTCTTTCCAAGTATATCCTTAAACGGTTGGTTGCTGTCGTCCTGAAGCTGTTTTTTTGCCTTCTTGAGTTTATCGACTTCGTTGTACGATTTTTTTAGTTTGATTGCTGCCGAAATCGTGGCAATTAATTTCTCGTTTTGCCAGGGCTTTAATACGAAATCCGTAGCGCCTTCCTTTAATGCCCTTACAGCCATCTCTACATCTCCAAAGGCGGTGATCAGTATCACCACCGCGTTGGGATCTTTTTCCGTTATTTGGCTCAACCAGTAAAAACCTTCTTTTCCACTGGTAATGTCTTTACTGAAATTCATATCCAGTAAAATGACGTCGAAAGAATCGTTGTTAAGCAAGAAGGGGATCTTGTTTGGATTTTTTTCGATCGTAACCTGATGCGCATGTTTCTTTAGCAGCATTTTAGCTGCTAATAATACATCTTCATCATCATCAACAATAAGTATTTTTCCGATTTCTTTATCCACTAGGTAACAATTTTATGTTTTTATGCTTCCAAATTGGTGCCAACATTAAAAGAAGGCTGGTAATCAGTTCATTGATGTTTTCATTAATGAACAATTCCTGTTTGTGAGCGAATATGTTCACGAAACTGTATCAAAACCGAACACAATTTAACTACTTTTTGTAATTAACAAAGGCAGATTCCGCAAAGAATTTGAATGCTTGCAAAATTCATAAAAAGAAGTAGCCTTCATTGAGAATTAATAATTAATTCATATATTTAAAGGTTGTTTTTGTGGATTTTATCATTGATCCATTTAAAAATTTGAGTTTTTGACCAATTACCCCGCTTTCTTTGCGGGGTTTTTTTATTTATCGGTAACAGGAGATTTGATTTTTGGAGAAGAGGTAGGTTCGGCCGTCGCGGATTATAGCAAATAACCAGGGCGCATTTTTTGGCAGCGCTCTTTTCACGTCATGATCGCTATAAAGATTTATCTCTACCAAATTGTTTCCCTCGATAAAATACATGTTATCCATTTCAAAATTGAAGGAGGATATGTTTTTATATTCAAACTTCTTCAGATAGGTGCCCAGATTGTCAAATATTAAAATCCCGCGATGCTTTGTGCTAAGGAATAAACGGTTTTGATATTCTTTTAAAAAGAGAATTTCATAATTATCCGGATCGAGCAATTGCTCAAGCGGGGTTCGGGAAATTAGAAGTCTTGACGTAATATCATATTTTATCAGGCTAAAGTCGGCTTGATCGATCAGCCAGATATTGTTGTCAAACGAGGGGGTAGCCATCTCGGCAAATCCGATTATATCTTGCGGGAATGAGTAATCCTCATGAAGTGAAAGATTTCGGTTAATTAACCGGAATTGCTGTAAGTCGCGATGAAATGAAAATATGCGCAGTCCTTGCCAGGCTTCCAGGGCTGTCGCTCTGTTTGGGTTAGGAGGAGAAAATACCAGCTTATTTTGGAGATCGGTGTCATATCGGATGATATCCCCCTTGTAGGTAGCTATATATATATGGCCGGCGCGGTCCTGCGAAACCTCCGTAGGTTCGTCAATTGCGACAGAACTTATTAACTGAAAATTCTGTTGCGTTATTTGAAAAAAGCAACCGGCAAATAAGATCAGGAAAATTGGTTTCATAAATTGTCTTGAAAAGATCTCAGAGCAAATGATCTTCCGTTAAACTCTCCGTAAGTGAAATGGTTGACCCACTCTCCAAGATTAATATACCGGCTGTTTTCCGTGAGTTTGAAATCCAGCGACATATGCCTGTGACCAAAAACATAATAGTCCCGATGTTTTTCCCGTTCTCTTTTGCGGCAGTACTGAATCAGATACTCTTTTTCTCCGAGGAACTTTTCATCCAATCCGGTTTTTCTTATCCTGCTGGATTTTGACCATCTTTTTGCTAATTCAATACCAATATCCGGATGGAGCCATCGAAATAGCCATTGAGCAGCTTTATTTGTGAAAATTTTTTTCAGAATCTTATAAAGCCGGTCACCGGGCCCAAGTCCGTCTCCATGACCGACCATAAATGTTTTATCGGAGACTTTTAGTTCGACAGGCCTGTGATGAACTTCAATCCCCAGTTCTTCCTGGAAATACCGGAACATCCACAGATCGTGATTGCCGGTGAAAAAAACAACTTCAATTCCCCGATCTGCGAGGTTGGCAATTTTACCTAAGAAACGAACATGGCCTTTAGGCACGGCGTGGCGGTATTCGTACCAGAAGTCAAAAATGTCCCCGACCAAAAATATTGCCTGTGCATCATTTTCAATCGAATCGAGCCACCTGATTACTTTATGTTCCCGTTCGATTTCGTATTGTCTGGGTATAGATGACAATCCGAGGTGAAAATCCGAGGCAAAATAAATCTTTTTATTTTTTTTCAGCTCAATTGCTAAATCAGGCATACGCTACGATCAAAAAAATAAGGCAGCTACGGGCCGCCCTTACCTATAAGCATTATTGTTTCTTTTCTTCTTCCGGTTCGGGCGAGGGGACATCAACGGTATCCTGTTGAGTTTTTTCCATCCTTTCAGTCTCTTCTTCTTTTTTTAAATTTGCCTTTTTTGCATCAGCTTTTTTCTTGTCGGAAGCTTTTTTTTCTTCTTTTTTTGCCTCCAGAGTCCCATTTGTAAAGGCTTCATAAGTAGTTTGTCTTTCAAATGGTCTTTTCCCTATCAACCGTTCAAGGTCACTTTGAAATATGATTTCTTTTTCCAGCAACTCTTTTGCAACTATTTCCAATTCCTCCTGCTTTTCGCTTAAAAGATCTTTTGTGCGCTTGAATGCATTCTCAATGAGCTTACTAACTTCCTGATCGATTGTCCGGGCGGTCTCTTCGGAGTAGGGTTTTGTAAAATTGTATTCCGATTGCTTCGAATCGTAAAACGAAATATTTCCTATCTTTTCGTTCATGCCATAAATTGTAACGATACTATAGGCCATTTTCGTAACTCTTTCCAAATCACTGAGCGCACCCGTGGAAATCTTATTAAAAATTATTTCTTCGGCCGCACGGCCCCCCAAGGTCATACACATTTCGTCCAAAAGCTGTTCCGTCTGATATAAAAATTGTTCTTTTGGTAAATACTGCGCATATCCTAAGGCTGCAACGCCGCGAGGGACAATGCTTACTTTCACAAGAGGATCTGCATGCTCAAGAAACCATCCGGCAACCGCATGCCCCGCTTCGTGATAGGCAACGATTTTCTTTTCTTCGGGAGAGATAATTTTACTCTTTTTCTCCAGGCCGCCAATCACACGGTCAATCGCATCGTGAAAATCGTCCATATCGATGGCTTTCTTGCTTTTCCTGGCTCCAATTAAAGCAGCTTCATTACATACATTGGCGATTTCGGCACCGGCAAATCCGGGCGTCTGCGCCGCAAGTTTTTTTGTGTCAACTTTTTTTGAAAGTTTCAGGGGTTTCAGGTGAACGTTGAAAATCGCTTCTCTGCCAAGTATATCCGGTTTGTCAATGCTGATCTGCCGGTCAAATCGTCCCGGCCTCAGCAGAGCAGAATCCAGGACATCCGGTCTGTTGCTGGCGGCAAGTATGATCACCCCGGAATCCGTTGCAAAACCGTCCATTTCCACCAGCAAAGAATTCAGGGTATTTTCGCGTTCATCATTTGCACCCGGCATCTGACCTCTGCCTCTGGACCGGCCGATAGCGTCTATTTCATCAATAAACACGATGCAAGGCGCTTTTTCTTTAGCCTGCTTAAACAGGTCTCTGACTCGGGCAGCTCCTACGCCCACAAACATCTCTACAAAATCAGATCCGGAAAGGGAGAAAAACGGTACTTCCGCTTCACCGGCAACAGCTTTTGCAAGAAGTGTTTTTCCGGTACCCGGGGCCCCGACCAACAAGGCTCCTTTTGGTATTTTGCCCCCCAGGTTTGTAAACTTCGAAGGATCTTTTAAAAAATCGACGATTTCCTTCACTTCTTCTTTGGCTTCTTCAAGACCGGCAACGTCTGCAAAAGTTATTTTCACTTTGTTCTCCGCATCAAATAAAGCAGCTTTGGATTTTCCGATATTGAAAATTTGACCTCCGGGGCCTGCCGTACCGGTCATTCGCCTCATCAGAATCCAGAAGACAATTAAGATTAAAAACAAAAATCCCCAATTGAATATCATGCTGGTAAAATCAGACCGATCTTCAAATTTGTATGGGATGTTCTTGTCATCAGGCATTTTTGATTCGAGCGCACGGAGTTTTTCGTCGAATTTTTCCGCCGAAACGATTTTGAATTTGAAATGCGGATTTTGACTGAAATACAGTGAAGGCTTTTCGATGTCGTATTCTCCGCTGGCAATTCCTTCGTCATTGAGGAATACCTCCACCAAATCCTGGTTCTTAATGATTATTATTTCCTTAACATGTCCTTTCAACGCCAATTCTTCAAATCTTCTCTCGGTAATCTCTTCCAATCCGGAGGATTGATTAAAATAGAAAATTGAAAATGTCAGGATCACCAGAGAAAGAATGATCCACACCTGGTAATTCGGCTTTTGCGGCTGTTTAGGGATAAAGCTCTTTTTCTTATTCGGAATATCTGCCATTCTATATATTAATTACATGCTTAAAATTAACAATAATAATCGATGAATGTTATTGATCATCAACCCTGGTTATGATTGCATCGCCCCACAATTCCTCCAGACCGTAAAACGATCTGACATCGTTCTTGAAAATATGCGCAACAACATTCACATAGTCTAACAAAATCCATTCCTTATTTTGAAATCCTTCGCGGTGCCACGGCCTTTCGTTTGTTATATCATATACTTCTTTTTCTACGGATTCCGAGATGGCATCGATTTGAGTATCCGAGCTCCCGGTACATATAATGAAATAATCTGCAATTGCGTTCCCTATGTCCTTTAAGTTGAGTATAACAATATTCGTTCCCTTTTTTTCTTGAATCCCCTTTACTATATATTTGCTTAATTTTTCAGGCGAATGAGTATCAGTTTTTTTTACCATTCTTTAGTTTTAAATTAATTCGCAAAGCTACAAAAAATCCTTGCATAAATTATTTAAAAATACGGTATTTATTGGCAAAAAGGCGTTCTTTCTGCCAATTTGTCATTCTACAAACGAAATGGCTTCCGTGCTGTTGGCGAAACAAGAACAACTCAACGGAACGGTCGTCTATACGGATTTTCAAAGCGGGGGGAAAGGTCAGCGGGGCAATACCTGGGAATCCGCCGACGGACAAAATATTCTGATTTCGATCATACTCGACACGGATTTTGTAGAGCCGTCAAACTTTTTTGATCTGACAATTATTACTTCGCTTGCCATCCATGATGTTCTTTCAGATTATTTAAAAGAAGGATTTAAGATCAAATGGCCTAACGATTTGTTTTTTCACGACAACAAAATCGGGGGGATCCTCATCGAAAATTACATCAAGCAAAACACCATTGAATGGTGTATCCTTGGAGTTGGATTGAATATAAACCAACGAAAATTTCAAGAAAAAAATGCCATATCGCTCGCCCAGATCTGTGGCCAATCATTTGACCGGGAAGAACTGATAAATATCCTTCTGCGGAAAGTGGAATCAAGATATTTTCAACTCAAAAACGGTGAGAAGATAAGGCTGAAGAATGATTACATGTCCAAGTTGTACTGGAAAAATGAGTTGCATGTTTTTCAATCGGAGGGGACCTATTTCAATGGAAAAATAATAGATGTCGAACCTTCCGGGAAATTGAAAGTTGAAGTTGAAGAAGGTGAACGATCATTCGATTTTAAAGAGGTCTCGTTTATTAAATAATTCCAATACAAAGTTTAACTTTTTAAATTTATAAGGGATTTGCATACCTTTGTGCGCGTTTTAAAAATATCAATGGAAATTATGTCAGAATTAAAGTATAAAGTTAAAGATATTGCCCTTGCGGACTGGGGTAGAAAAGAAATTGAGTTGGCCGAGGCAGAAATGCCGGGCCTTATGGCGCTCAGGCAAGAATACGGCGCCTCAAAACCATTGAAAGGGGCAAGAATTGCTGGATGTCTTCACATGACCATTCAAACTGCCGTGCTCATAGAAACCCTGGTGGAGTTGGGGGCTGAAGTCACGTGGTCTTCATGTAATATTTTCTCGACACAGGATCATGCTGCAGCCGCAATTGCGAAAGCCGGCATCCCTGTTTTTGCCTGGAAAGGAATGAATGAGGAAGAATTTGATTGGTGCATCGAACAAACCCTGTTTGCATTTGAAGGAGGGAAAGCGCTGAATATGATCCTTGATGACGGTGGCGATTTGACCAACATGGTACTGGATAAGTTCCCGGAGCTTGTAAAGGATATTAAAGGATTATCGGAAGAGACTACTACCGGGGTCCACAGGCTCTATGAAAGAGTTAAAAACGGGACCCTGCCCATTCCGGCTATTAATGTGAATGATTCGGTTACAAAATCGAAGTTTGACAATAAGTACGGGTGCAGAGAATCACTGGTGGACGCCATTCGGAGAGCGACCGACCTGATGCTGGCAGGGAAAGTCGCCGTAGTCGCCGGTTACGGGGATGTCGGTAAAGGTTCCGCACAATCCCTGAGAGGAGCCGGGGTACGGGTGATCGTGACAGAAATTGATCCGATTTGTGCTTTACAAGCTGCAATGGACGGGTTTGAGGTAAAGAAAATGGCAGATGCCGTCCAGAATGCAAGCATTATTGTTACTGCAACCGGCAATAAGGATATCATCACCGGCAAGCATTTCAAATTGATGAACGACAAGACCGTTGTTTGTAACATCGGTCATTTCGACAATGAGATCGACATGGCATGGCTAAACGAGAATTACGGTCACACGAAAAGTCAAATCAAACCCCAGGTAGATCTGTTCAATGTCGATGGAAAGGATATAATTGTCCTGGCCGAGGGCAGATTGGTAAATTTAGGGTGTGCCACCGGTCATCCGTCATTCGTAATGTCTAATTCATTTACAAATCAGACATTGGCTCAGATAGAACTCTGGATGTATGCCGATAAATATGAAAATGAAGTTTACATGCTCCCAAAACATTTGGATGAAAAAGTAGCAAAACTTCACTTGACTAAAATAGGCGTAGAACTCGACGAATTGACTCAGGATCAGGCAGATTATATTGGGGTAAGTGTTAGCGGACCGTTTAAACCTGATTATTACAGGTACTAGTCCTTGATAAAAAGTATCATTTCGAACTTGTGAGAAATCCGGTTTAATCAATACCGGACCACCGCTAATCAGCCGGATCTCTTCGGACGTACTAATGAACAATATCTGCAAAGGTCGGATGATCAATAACGATCGACATTGAAGTCACTTTCTTATTCAGCAGGTTTGTACTACCAATTACGTTCATTTTGTCTAAATTGATTTGCACTTAGATTGGCCTCGATATGACAAAAACGTCGTTTTTGATTTTACTTAAGGGCTAGACTTTCAAGCCGGATCCGGAAAAAGCTTTGCGGGGGGCTAACTGTTCACGATTTGACCTCAGCCCGCGGTTTAATTATTGGATGATCCAATTCATTGTTGTCGATTGTTATTGGTCGACCGACACCGACCCTATTACCGTGAGCCGGATAGTTTCATCGAAACCCTGCCGCCGAAATAGGCACTGGGGATATATAACAGCAGGCTTACAATAGAAAACCATACCGGATGCGGAATCATAAAAAGGTTTATAAAGCCAAGGATCATGAGTACTGCTCCGACAATAATCGAGTTTATGATTTTTGAAGATTTTGACAAAATGCCGGATATCAATCCGCCCCCAAATGAACCCAGGGCATATGCCAGTAGAACGAACAATAACGCGCCTGTTGGCAAATCCTTGATTATATCTTTCAATGCTTCAGTATCATTTACATCCAACCCTTCCGGTGGCGGGTAGATCAGATGTCCCAACATCTCTACCAGGTAAATGAGAATCGTACCGGTGATAATACCAGCAAGTATGTACAGTAACTTTTTAAACATGATACCTAAAGAATAAACCAAATGATAATAATTGAGAAATGTAATAAAATCAAAAGAGATTAACGAAGTAAATCCGGTGAAATTCCGTGAAAGGCCGAATGTCGAGTATTTCGAAAAGGCAAATCGGATAATCGATGTGCGGAATGAGCAGGTAATTCAGATCATTGACAGTGATCATTCTTGCTTCCGGATCCGGACACAATATTCAAATAGACAAAAAATGCTATATTGCCGGTGAAACGTCTGAAACTATGGACACAGAAGTGCTTGATGGAGTGAGGTTGAATTGGAATCCCGAAGCTACGGTTGCTTTAAACTTCGCCATTGCTTTTATTATGTTTGGTGTTGCTCTCGGCCTTTCCAGAGCAAATTTTGTCGAGTTATTTAAAAATCCAAAACCTACATTAACGGGGATTATATCTCAATTCGTTTTATTGCCGTCATTTACATTTGTATTGGTTTGGTTATTCAATCCGTTGCCCGGCCTGGCGCTGGGCATGATCCTTGTGGCGGCATGTCCCGGAGGAAACCTCTCAAATTTCTTTTCCTGGATCGGAAAAGGCAATGTTGCATTATCCATAAGTCTGACTGCCTCCGCATCATTTCTTGCAGTAATTCTAACACCAATGAATTTTGAATTTTGGGGAGGAATGCTCGACAGCACCTCAGGTTTATTGAAAGAAGTAAATATTGATTTTTTTCAAATGGTCAGCCTGGTGTTTTTCACAATAGCGCTTCCGCTGATTACCGGATATGTTTTCAAAGCGAAATTTCCGGGGATGGCAAAAAAGATTGTGACTCCGATCAAATATATGTCTTTTGTCTTATTAATGGCAATAATCGTTGTAGCGTTTGTAAACAATTATGCGCTGTTTATTAAATATTATCACCATATACTTGCGCTCGTCTTTATACATAATGCCTCAGCATTGGCAATTGGTTATTATTTCAGCCGGATCATGAATGTAAGTCAACAAGACACGAGATCAATTACCATAGAAACCGGCATTCAAAATTCGGGACTGGGGCTTTTAATTGTTTTTTCTGTTTTTAAGGGTCAGGGAGGAATGGCTTTGATAGCGGCCTGGTGGGGCATCTGGCATATCATTTCAGGTTTTGTCGTATCTCAGTATTTTGCATTCAGATCAAGACGGTTGGTTTTAGCAGAATGATTGTAACCATAGGTAATTTGTACTATTATCCGCTAAAGCTTTATGTCTTTATAGCGAGCTATTTGTATTTCAGAAAACTCAGGATCGTCGGGCGAAAAAACATTCCAGTCAAGGGACCGTTGATCTACGCGATCAATCATCAGAATGCGTTGCTTGATGCGTTGCTTTTAAGTGTGGTTTCCCGGCGAAATCCACATTTTCTTACCAGAGCGGATGTATTTAAAAACAGGTTTGCCGATAAGTTTTTGCGCGGCTTGAAAATGCTTCCTATTTACAGGATCAGAGATGGCTTTGATAGCGTTAAAATGAATGAAGCCATTTTTGATGCCGCAAAGGATATTTTGGTCAAAGGAGGTGTTGTCGGCATTTTTCCGGAAGGAAGTCATAGCTTAAAATATATGATGCGTCCACTAAAGAAGGGCGTAGCCAGGATTGCCTTCCGTGCCGAAGAAGCTGTCGATTTCAATCTTGATCTTAAAATAGTACCGGTCGGCATTCAGTATGAGTCGCACTTTTATCCACGGGGCAGAACGTTGATTAGCTTTGGTAAACCCGTGCGGGTATCCGATTACCTGGAGGCCTTTCATCAAAATCAAAGTGCCGGGATCGAACAACTTTTAGACGAGCTTTATAAAAGGATGAAATCATTGATCCTTCATTTTACGGATACGCCGGAATATGCAAATAACCTTGAAATATTCCGGAAGAAGAGGGCTTATAAACGCGACCTTCAGAAGCAGCTTTCTGTAGATCAGGAACTTGTGTGTTCGATTGAATCCGGATATACATATAATGAAAGATCCGACAAAAAAAATCTTCTATGCCTCACTCTTGAGAATTCGTGGCAATTTCTATGGAAGATCATTGGTTTTTTGCCGAAAAGCCTTGTGGATTACCTACTAAAGAGAACGACAAAAGACCCACATTTTTTTGCTACCATGAAGTTCGGATATTCAATTTTTCTCTACCCGCTAACGATTTTATTTTTGTATTTTTTAATTAAGCATTTGGTATTCTAGCGCAATGCTTTTGAGAGAAATCGACCGGGGAAATCCGGCCGGGATTATGGCGCTTGCTCATCGCGTTCCGGAAATATCGGTCCGGAGATGTCCGGCAAAGTAACATGGAGCTGCTCACTTGAAGGGGGCAGTGATTACCACCCTTCCCGGCGGCCGAGAGGTCTGCATCTTTGAGATTGAATATAAATTTTTGATCCTCAATGGATTACAGGTCCCGGTTTGCAGAAGCCAGGGAAAAGACACAGATCACAACGTAGAATATGTGTAAAAGTAATCCGGTGAGACAGTCTTCTCGGTTTTTTTATTTTCTAAGATTCTGTTACTTCGATCGTATCAATTGAATCTCCCTGACGGATGGCATCCAGTACATCCAGACCTTCGGTCACTCGGCCAAATACGGTATGATGCCGGTCGAGATGTTTTGTGTTTTCTCTGCTATGGCAAATGAAAAACTGGGAACCGCCGGTATTTCTTCCGGCATGAGCCATGGAGAGTATGCCCCTGTCGTGAAACTGGTTTTCTCCATTTAATTCGCAATCTATGGTATAACCTGGTCCTCCTGTGCCGTCACCCTTTGGGCAACCGCCCTGAATTACGAAATTAGGTATTACCCGGTGCCATGTAAGCTTATCGTAAAAGCCATCTTTTGCGAGTTTTGTAAAGTTTTCTACCGTTTTTGGGGCATCTTCTTCAAAGAATTCCACCTTCAACGCGCCCTTATTTGTTTTGATCGTTGCTTTTTTCATCTGTTTATATTTTTGTAGTTTGCTGACACACAGAGTAATATAATTATGCTTGTGTGTGTCCTGAATTTGTTCCGGTCATACCGGTTTCATCAATTTTTACTCCTAATGAGTCGCAAAGGTACTAATTAATATTTAGCCTGTTCAGTTCTCCTCAGGATTCTTTTTCTCGAGTGCCGCTACCCTGCAAATGTATTGAAATCATATCGAAGTTTTGATCCGGTGTCCAGGGTAGATGCCCGCATCAATGCCCCGGCTCCGTACTTGCTCTTTATCCAATCAGTTGCCTCAAAAAGGTTGATTTCTTCCGTAGTATCTTCAAACAAGTTGATTTGATAATTTCCATGAACCAGCTTGCTCAGGCGCACACCGACCAGCCGGATCAGCAGGCGCCTGGAGTACAGTTTGTCAAACAGTCCCAGCGCTTTGTCGATCAGTATTTTGTCTGACGATGTGTAGGCGATATGCATTTGTTTGCTGGTGGTCTCAAAATCTGAATATCGAATTTTTACCGTTATGCATGCGCACAGTTTTTTTTCACTCCTGAGCTTAAATGCCAGTTTTTCGACCATAGCCGTAAGAATGGCTTTCATCTTTTTTACATCAATGCTGTCGGTCTCGAATGTGCTTTCTGTCGATATGGATTTGCGTTCCGTATAGGGCACTACAGGGCTGTTGTCGATACCATGGGCCCTGTTCCAAATGATACGTCCGTTTTTTCCGAAGGTCGCTTCCAAGATTCCCACGGGCATTTCACGCAATGTTTTTACTTTCGTGATGCCCATTTCATAAAAGAAGTCGGCCGTCTTTTTGCCTATCATCGGAATTTTCCGGATAGAAAGTGGAGCCAGAAATGCTTCTTCATATCCCTGTTCGATATGTTTTTTGCCCTTGGGTTTGCATTCTCCGGTAGCTACTTTGGATACCAGTTTGTTTATGGACAGCCCCATAGAGATTGGCAGGTGAGTTTCTTTCATGATGCTTTCTCGCAGTTCGATCGACCATTTGTAGCAGCCAAAGAACCTATCCATTCCGGTGAGATCAAGATAAAACTCATCGATGGAAGATTTTTCAAATAATGGCGCCTGCTCACGAATGATATCGGTTACGATTTTGGAATACATACCATAGGCCTCGGTATCGCCGGAAATCACAATGGCGTCGGGGCAAAGCTGTAACGCCAGCCTCATAGGCATGGCAGAGTGCACGCCAAACTTTCTAGTCTCATAGCTGCAGGCCGCTACGACCCCGCGATCGCTTTTGCCACCGATGATCAGCGGTTTGCTTTTTAGTCTGCTGTCCCGCAGGCATTCTACAG
Source organism: Cytophagales bacterium (assembly GCA_022360055.1). Taxonomy (GTDB): domain Bacteria; phylum Bacteroidota; class Bacteroidia; order Cytophagales; family Cyclobacteriaceae; genus JAAUQL01. Next base: position 35,464 of record JAKSDO010000025.1, read on the forward strand.
ATACAAAAAATGCATCCAGATCCATGTGCAGTATCGAACGACCATCGTTTCTAATCATTCCAAATTTCGGGCTAAAAATTTTAGCTTTCTTTTGCGAAAGAAATCCTTTTTGCTAAATTTATACGTAAAATTACTAAAAATAGTAGTAATAAATCAAAACAAAAGCGATTTTTTAAGATCAAATCATGGCAAAAATGCGAGGACCTTACAGTGAAAGATATGACGGATTGCAGATAAAAATCGAAAGCAAAAAGCTGAAATCCGGTAAGTGCCAGGTGAAGTTTTATACAAAAGGATTGTTGGCTGAGGATTTTTACGGGTATGCATTAGTGGCAGAAGAGAAGCCGTTAAAGGAAGTCGTGCGAGAAATAAAAGAGAAGGTAGAGCGAATTGGGAGTATAACCAACTTTTATCAGCAGCATTTATTCTCAATAAAAAGAAATACGAAGCTCGACACCGACTTCGTAATATTTAAGACTTAACAAAAGGATATTTGGAATTTAATAATCGGGTAATCAATATCTTACATAGCTTAAATTAAAGAGATAGATTAAAAAAACAAAGCAACTGAATCCGAAATAAAAACAAAGAAATGAGTCTAATAAGCAATAACCTGAAATATTTAAGAAAAAAAGTTAGCCTGACTCAGGAACAAATGGCCTTTCAGCTTGGGATAAAACGATCCTTACTGGGCGCTTATGAAGAGGGGCGTGCCGACCCCCGCATCAGCAACCTGCTCAAATTCTCCGAAATTTTTAATCTATCCGTAGATCAGCTTATCGGCACCGATCTGACCAAGGAAAATGGTATTGAGGCGAAAAAGGAGAAAGAGGTGCACCCTAAAAGCGATTTGCGTGTATTATCAATTACAGTGGATAAGTACGATAGGGAAAATATTGAGCTGGTGCCTCAGCGAGCTGCGGCTGGCTATCTCAACGGATATGCCGATCCGGAGTATATTGAGGAATTGCCAAAATTTCAATTGCCGGTATTACCTGAAAACGCCACCTACCGGGCATTTGAGATAAGCGGTGATTCAATGCTTCCGCTGAGGAGCGGAACAATCGTCATTGGCCGGTTTTTGGAAAATATTTCAGATCTCAAAAATGGTAAAACGTACGTGTTGGTGACCCGAGATGAAGGGATTGTATATAAAAGAATATTCAAATATTCAGACAATCCGGAGCTGTTTTGTTTTGCGTCTGACAATCGACAATATAGCGCTTATGATGTCAACGGAAAAGATATCGTGGAAATTTGGGAAGCAAAAGCTTTTATAAGTATGGAATTCCCCGAACCGAGCGGAGAGGGAGAATTTACGCTTAGGCGCCTGGCGGATATCGTACTCGATCTTCAACAGGAGGTAATTAAGCTGAAGACAAGGTAGGCTGCCGGAATATTGACAGATCCGGTCCGTGAAAAACTCCAATGCGGGCGCAACATAACCGGAGCGCCGGCTTGAAGGTGGAAATTGTAAATTCGGATTTCCGGACCTTCACCCATTTCAGCAGTAGATGGCGTTTGGCTCTTTAGCCGGTTTGCTCATCTCCGTACATCACCTGCCCCAATCCCCGAGGCGGCGACATGTTTCAAATGCTCTTAAAGAGATTTGATGAATCCCAGTGAAGGGTATAAGAACATTGTTGGAGAAGGATGATCAAAACCCGCTATACCCGCATACATGATTTTGGCGTCGGCATGTATGGATTTTACAATTCTGAACCGGGCTCCAATTCCAGTTCCAAGGTTAAAGGTTTCATAATCGGTATTTTTCTCATACACTCGATATTTGCCTTCTGTCTCTGAATAAAAGGAATAATAGGTCCTCCCCAATCCCCCGAGTATTGTGATATAAGGTCTTGCGGCACTCGATTTAAGTAGAAAGAATTTCAAATTCAGGTTCGCGCCAAAAGAATTATAGCCAGTTTTTGAATACCCAACCGGCTCCATTGTCATTAAATTATAGCCGGAATGCCCTTCATTTCCTGTAAATCCATAATATGGGGCAAACCCTGCAGAAAGTTTGTCGGAAATAAAATAATCGGTGTTGATCGTTATGAGTCCTCCGGAAACTTTTACGGTCTGTGATTTAAACAACGGTGCTCCATGAATACCGATCTCCCAGCATCCTTTTCCGGTCTGAGCTTTTATATTTGAAGGGAGTCCTATAAAAATTACAAGTGCGCACGCTGCTATTGAGTACTTCATAGCGAATGATTATTGATTATAATAAAATTATATTTTCTGTTTATTACGACAAACTAATTGACAAAATTTAATATAAACTTTACCAGTTTATTCACAGTCGAAGCCTCTCTGTCGCGCTCTCCGGTAGTCTCCAACACATACCACAGGCCATCGCCCGGAGAAATATAATTTCCAGGGGATTCGGGGATCCTTTCAAGACCATTTTCGGGAAGATAATCCAACCCAAAAATATATTTGAGCAGTTTTTGTCCGTCCCTCCAATCGATAGATCCGGTATTTTTGTTCCCGGATTTAATGCTGATCGCTCTTTGCGCGAAGGAATAAACAAAATCGACACGATGGGCTTGGTTTTTGATAACCTTCGATACAAAGCTGATTTGCAATGGGGCTTCTTTTTTAGCAATTTCAAAAATCACTTGAATCAATTCCTGCGAAAAATTCTCCCACAATCTCGGTGCTGCCGGATATAAAATCTCCGAGGTATTGCCATGAGATATTTTTATTGTGAAGATCGACCAGCTCGTTTTCCGGGTTGGTTTTTTTTGCCAGTTGGTCGAATTCAATTTTTTTATTATTTCGTTTATCCAAACCTCTGGAAAGTTACCATTCCATTTAAAATCATCTTCAATAGAAAATCCTTCCTCGTATATTTCTTCTTCGGTAATCTCTTCCCGGTCGTAATATACCAGATTGAGATCTGCGCTAAAGCTTTTTTGAGATTCCCTGTTTATTTCGAGCCTGTACCGGTGGCAAAAAGGCGGAGGTATTTGCCCTGAGTCATAACTGATGAGGATTTTATCGAACGTATCCATATAAGTCATTTTTAAATTTCGTCGGCCGTTCCCAGGTATAATTTTGCATTGCGATTTCGATCGACTTTACCGGTGTTTGTTTGAAAGATCTCCGGCACTTCTACAATCTTTTTCGGTGCGTGATATTTGGGGAGCTTATCTCTTATAGTTTTTTCCAGACTTTTTTGATTGTATTTATATTGCCCTTTTTCTATGAGCAGAATCAGCTTATTTGTCAGGCTCTTATCGGGTAGAGATATCATACAAAATTTCAATTCAAGATTCATATCAACCAATAACTGACTGATTATTGATTCTACTTGTTCGATCTGAATCTTGATCCCACCTGAATTTACCACATTGTCTATCCTGCCTTTCCAGATAAACTCCCGGTTGTTGAGCAATTCGACGACATCGTTGGTGATTAATCTTTTGATCCCCAGCGTTTTGTCGTCCACGATGAGACAGGAACGTTTATCGGTGTCAAATGAAACTCCTCGTACTGCCTTGAATGTCAAAGATTTAGATGGCCCGTTGACGCTGCGGCAGGCAATGTGCGTGAGCGTCTCGGTCATGGCATAACTATGAAAAACGTCGGGTTGGATGTTTTGTAGTTTTTTTTCAAGTTCAGGATGTATTCCGGCCCCGCCAATTAGAATTGTTTTAACCTTCATTAATTTCCCTGGCGATTTTGAAAGAATCCCTTCAATTTGATTTGGGGTAAAAGCTGCAAAATCAAGGGAAATTTTTCCGGGTAAGCTCGCGAGCGGATTTGCGCCCGGCGTAATTGCGATAAGATCCAGGTTGCCTTCAATCGCCCTTACGATGGTCATAAAGCCCGCTGCGAAAAGAGGATTTAGACACAATAATATTTTGTCGCCCTGCTCAAGTTTAAATAAGTTCAGACTCCTTTTGGCGCTTTTTATCAGTTGTTGCCTGGAAAACGTTACGGTTTTCGGAGCACCCGTAGATCCCGAAGTTTGAAATTGGAAATCCTCCCGGCCGGCAAACCAGTTTTTGATAACGTCAAGTGTGTCCTTTTCGAATGCTGTAAATGATTTCCGCTCCAATGTATTGTTCACAACGAATCGAACGTTTATTCGATTTCCATTTAATAAGAATGACTCCACGGCTAGCTTAATCTTTTGTCATAACTTCTGCTCCCATATTTGGGCGGCTTTATAATTGAAATCTTCAAAGATTTTTTGATTTGTCTTTTGATTTGTTTCAATCTCGAGGATGGAAGGTCCGGTAACGGGATTAAAAAAACGAGCCAATAAATCCGGTAAAACCTCTATGTTTTTTGGATTGAAATACGCCAATCCAAAATCCTTGGCCGTATTAGCGGCGCTGAGCTTTTGATGTGTTTCGAAAAACTCTTCCAGTTCATGGAGCTGTTTAGCTCCATCAATTAACCTAAAAATCCCGCCACCGTGATTGTTGAGCAAAACGATTCTCAGATTATTTGGCAAATGGTTGTGCCAGAAACCATTGCGATCATAAAAAAATGCAATATCACCTGTAATTAGAACATTTAAATTTGTGGAGTTAATGGCATGGCCCACACATGTACTTATGCAACCGTCAATGCCGCTTGTCCCCCGGTTTGACCAAACAAAGCCGTTGAAATTTTCTTGCAATCCAATGAAGTTTGCATATCTCACCGGCATGCTGTTCGCAAGGTGCAACTGGCAGTTATCCGGTAAATGCCACAGGATGTCTTTTACAAGATTAAATTCACCTTTTACTTCTTTTCTAAAGAAATCTTTGACAAATAGCCGGGCTTTCAGTTCATTTTTGTCCCAATTTTTAAAATATGAGATTTGAACGTTCTTTGCTCCGGTTGATTTGTTTTCGATCAGCTTAAAAAAAAATTCCGGTTCCAGCTGTATGAGCTTAGCCAAAGATTTGAACGAATCAAAAATCTCACCATCCTCGCCGATATGCCAATGATCCATATGCCCGGCCGAGCGCAGGAAGTTCTTCAGACTTTTCGATAAGACGCTTTTCCCGAAAGTAATCAATAAGTCGGGCGAATATTTTTTCCTGTCGTTTGAATCCTTTAAGATGATGTCATGTTTGGTAATCGGGTGATCCAAACCATGCACATTGGATATGATATCACCTATAAAGACCCAATTCAGTTTTTCACGGACGGTGTTCAGGCTGATCGCAAATTCTTCGGAGATCCGGGTCTGACCTACTACGACCATTATTTTTTGATATTTGTTGAGGTCATCAATTAATTCTCCGGCCCGGGCTTCAGCAGACGTCGTCCCGGTCTTTGGAGCATGGATGATCTTCAATTTTGAGTTGTAGCGATACTCATCCTGCGGAGACGGATAAAAAGGTTCTCGAATTGGTATATTGATGTGAACCGGCCCTTTTCTGCTTCCATTTGCAATAAGAATGGCTTCTGAGGTCATTTTTTCCGAATGCCAGACGGCATCCTCATGATCAAAGGAAATGGGGAATTGAAAGGACCCGAGCACATGATTTTGAAAAATGTTTTCCTGGCGAATGGTTTGCCCGTCATGCTGGTCAATCCATTCCGGAGGGCGATCGGCGGTAAGTATGATCAGAGGAATTTGTTGATAATACGCCTCTATGATTGCCGGATAAAGATTTGCTACCGCAGTTCCGGAAGTGCAGATGACAGCAACAGGTTTACCGCTTGACTGTGCCAGACCTAATGCGATAAAACCGGCACTTCTTTCATCTGAAATAATAAAGGTCTCAATTCCCGGATGCCTGGCAAAGGCAAGTGTGATAGGTGCATTTCTGGAGCCTGGGCAGATTACCGCCTGGCTGAGTTTATGTTGAGAACAAATCTCGGCAATATTAATAACAGGTTGTAAAATCATTCGGAGTAAAAATCCATTTGGGTTCAAATATATCCACTAAATAAAATTACACCTAATAATGCGTCTTTGAAACGTGTGATACCTATTGTTTATGTTAAACTACAAACCTAAATCCATTCGGTACACGCGCTCAGGTTTCCTCCATGTTTTATCAGACATTTATGTCTTTGATCTCCTGCATGGCGGAATGCCCGGGCAACGGATTTGAAATACGAATTACCCGGAGGCGCTCCGGAAAGATCCGAAGGTTTTCAGGTTAAACCAAAGGCAATTTGGAGCTGGTAAATCGCAACTCCTCAAAATAAGGTTCAGCCCGGAAAATTCATGATTTTTCCGGGCTGCGGCAGGACAGGTGCCTATGGGGCCGATCATTACTTTTATGCTCAAACCGGGAACCTCTTCATGGGAGCCGCATTTTTTTGTTGCTCAAATTTGAGGAATGAATAAAAGTAATGATCGGGGTTATTCCGATACGTATTTGCTTATGATTCAATCTTTTACAGATATATTGTTTTTCAGAAAGTGATTTATCGGGAATAAATCGGGTTAGCCTAAATTTTCCAGGATAAAAAATAAATAATTCCCTCAATAAATATGATTGTGTTGTATATTTGCGCCGATTTTTTTGCAACGTTTAATTCAATTATGGACAAGGATATTTTAAATAAAGGTGCGGATAATATGCGGATTTTGTCTGCCGCAATGGTGGAAAAGGCAAAATCAGGCCATCCGGGAGGCGCGATGGGAGGCGCCGATTTTGTACATGCCCTGTACGCTGATTTTTTGAAGTTTGACCCCTCGGATATGTCCTGGATCAATCGGGATCGATTCTTTCTGGATCCCGGACACATGTCTCCGATGCTGTATTCGATCCTGGCTTTGGTAGGCACTTTTACTTTGGATGATCTTGCAAATTTCAGACAGTGGGGAAGTCCTACCCCGGGGCATCCTGAGCTCGATGTAAAAAAAGGTGTTGAAAATACTTCGGGCCCTTTGGGCCAGGGGCACGCAATGGCAGTCGGAGCTGCCATAACCGAGCGTTTTTTAGTAGAAAGGTTTGGCGAATGGATGGCTCACAAAACCTATGCGTTTATTTCTGACGGAGGTATTCAGGAAGAGATTTCGCAGGGTGCCGGAAGAATAGCGGGTTACCTTGGCCTGGGCAATCTCATTATGTTTTATGATTCGAATGATATTCAATTATCTACCGAAACAAATGCGGTCACCACGGAAGATACGGGAGCCAAATATAAAGCCTGGGGATGGGAGGTAGTGACTATTGACGGGAATGATGTCGCTCAGGTCCATGATGCTTTAAGCAGGGCGAACGCTCAAAACGAAAAGCCATTCCTCATCATCGGTAAGACAGTAATGGGCAAAGGAGCAGTTGCCGAAGATGGCTCAAGCTATGAGCGGCAGTGTTCCACGCACGGCATGCCGTTAACGAATGCCGGAGCTTCATTTGCAAAATCAATCGAGAATCTTGGAGGTGACCCGGAAAATCCGTTTGTAATCTTTGATGAAATCGAAGCTTACTGGAAAGAAGTCAGGTCAAGAAAAATAAAAGAAGCTGCAGCGGAAAAACGGGCACAGGAAGCATGGGCAACGGCAAATCCTGAGTTGGCAGCAAAACTGAAAAAGTTTTTAAGCGTAGAACCTCCCGTACTGAATTACGAAGAAATCGTACAGAAAGAGCATACGGCAACAAGGGGAGCTTCGGCAACGGTTTTGAGTTATTTTGCGGATAAGGTGGAAAATATGATTGTCGCATCTGCAGATCTCTCAAATAGCGACAAGACGGACGGGTTTTTGAAAAAGACCACACAGTTTAAGAAAGGTGATTTTTCCGGCGCGTTCCTGCAGGCCGGAGTTTGTGAATTGACGATGGCTGCCGTTGCCAACGGGATGGCTTTGCACGGTGGCGTAATTCCGGTGTGCGGCACGTTCTTTGTTTTTTCTGATTATATGAAGCCGGCCGTCAGATTGGCGGCATTAATGAAGCTGCCGGTCAAATATGTATGGACGCACGATGCCTTCCGGGTAGGGGAGGACGGGCCGACGCACCAGCCCATTGAGCAGGAGGCCCAGATAAGATTGTTGGAGAAGCTGAAAAATCATGACGGTAAAAACAGTATGCTGGTATTAAGACCTGCTGATGCCGTAGAGACCACGATCTGCTGGAAACTTGCACTCGAAAATACCGAAAGTCCGGCAGCCTTGCTTTTATCGAGACAAAATATTGCGGATGTTCCGGCGAAACCTGGTTCGACCAGGTATCAGGACGCCCTTGAATCTGCCAAAGGCGCTTATATCGCCAAAGAAGCTGATGGAGAAGCAGACGTGGTATTGATCGCCAATGGGTCCGAGGTAGCTACATTGCTGGATGGAGCGGCAAAACTAGAAAGCGAGAAAGGGTTTAATATCCGTGTCGTATCGGCTCCATCGGAGGGCTTATTCAGAGATCAGGACATGTCTTACCAGGAGTCAATCATTCCGTCGGAAAAACCTGCTTTTGGAATGACAGCCGGATTACCGGTCACGCTTCAGGGACTTGTCGGCGGAAAAGGTAAGGTAATCGGTATGGAGCACTTTGGATATTCTGCTCCTTACAAAGTGCTTGACGAGAAGTTTGGTTATACGGCCGATAACGTGTTCGAGCAGGTATTGTCATATCTTGAAGATTACAATTAAAATAATATATTCATCGCGCTTGGAAGCCTCTTTTAAGAGGCTTTTTTTGTATTCAAACATTGTCCCTTAAAATGTGGTTTAGCCTCATATGCTGAAAGTTGCCTGGAATAATCACTATACAATCCCGCTCCCGGAAGGGCATCGCTTTCCTATGGTCAAATACGATCTTATTCCCGAGCAATTGCTATATGAAGGCACGATCAAAGAAGAAAACATATTTTCGCCGGACCGGATTCCCGAATCGAATCTAATTGCCATACATGCAAAGAATTACTGGGAAAAACTTAAATATGGCCGGTTAACCAAAGAGGAGATCAGGAAAACCGGTTTCCCGTTTTCCTCTGAACTTATAAGACGCGAAAGAGTGATACTTCAGGGAACGATTGATTGCGCGTTATTCGCTATGGAATTTGGAATAGCGATGAATGTTGCCGGCGGCACCCATCATGCCTTCAGCGACAGAGGCGAAGGCTTTTGTCTATTGAATGATATTGCTGTTGCCGCAAAGTATCTACTTGAAAGCAATCTGGTCGGGAAAGTATTGGTGGTAGATTTGGATGTTCACCAGGGTAACGGAACCGCAGATATATTTAAGAAAGAGGACCGGGTATTTACCTTTAGCATGCATGGAATGAAGAATTACCCAATGAAAAAAGAAACCTCTGACCTCGACGTCCCGCTTCCGGACCATATTGGCGATGACACCTATCTAAAATTGCTGACCTATTATTTGCCAAAGCTTGTCCAGGATGAGGAACCTGATTTTATTTTTTACCAGTCGGGAGTAGATGTCCTTCGGACAGACAAACTGGGTAGATTGGACCTTACCATGCACGGTTGCAAAGAGCGGGATCAATACGTACTACAGACATGCAAAACGAATAAAATACCAGTGGCAGTGTCGATGGGCGGTGGATACTCTGAGAAGATCTCTGATATTGTCGAAGCACATGCCAATACGTTTCGACTGGCAAATCAGATCTATTTTTGAGAAGCGCTGGTATTCGTGTCAAGTCAGGCATGAACTGTTCGGTTAAGTCGTTGTAATTTTCACTCTTGACCCGATGCCAGGCCGATTTGATCTGTAGTTCACTTTATATTTCAAATCTTATTTAATTTATAGGCAAAAAGGTGTCATCTTCATAGGGATGCTTCGTTTATAATCATATGTCTCTGTTTGTTAATGAACGCGCCGAGCATTTAAAATTCAGATATGCGGTTTACCTGGTAATTTCGTTTATCTTGCTATTATGGATTATTAAAGCCATAGAAATTGCCTCCGGCGTTAGCTTTTCTTCGTTAGGTGTATTGCCCAGAACTTTGAAAGGTACCATAGGAATTTTTACCGGGCCTTTGATCCATGGAGATATGATTCACTTATTGTCCAATACCCTGCCCATTTTACTCCTTGGAATTATGCTGTTTTATTTCTATCACCGGATCGCTATCGAAATATTCATATGGATTTATCTGGTTACAGGATTTTGGACATGGTTAATGGCCCGTGATGCTTATCATATTGGGGCGAGCGGAATCGTATACGGGATGGCATCATTTTTATTTTTTAGCGGGATCTTTCGCAAGAGCCGGCAATTAATGACCATATCTGCAATAATCATCTTTCTCTACGGAGGTATGATATATGGTATATTTCCCCAGGCAGTGGAGGCGGAAGTAAGTTGGGAATCTCATTTGATGGGTGGAATTGCCGGATTTTTTTTGGCCTTTCTATTTCGTAGGGTAAAGATTGATCATGACACCGAATCAATTGAAGAGCACAGTGATGAGGAAGATCCGGGAACCAGCATCCATCATACCGGGAATTTTGATAATACCAAAATCACATATACCTATAAACCGGCAGATAAATGCGATTAGTGCAGAGGCCGGGGTTCTAATCATTTGAATAATTGCATTTTATCTTTCCAATCTTTCTTTATCTTTGCGGCCGAATAATATAAAAACTAAGGTTGTGAAGAATAACGTATCTATTGGACTTAATGTCGTTTTGTTGATTGCAGTTGTTGTTTTGTATGTTTTGCATTTTAGCGGAAGAGCGGATACCGATGAGCCGGTCGAAGGCAAAAATACCGAACCGATCGATTTATCTATCGCCTACGTAAATTCCGACTCCTTATTGAAGAATTATGATTTTTTTAAGGATTTGGAGAAAAAGCTGATTGAAAAGCGGGATAAGCTCAATGCGGAGTATCAAAACAGAGCTGAAGGGTTACAGAAAGAATTCCAGAATTTTCAGACCACCGCCGGAAATATGACCATCAGCCAGGCCCGGGCAGTAGAAGAAGATTTGAGAAAAAAACAGCAAAATCTATTGATGTACCAAGACCAGCTTGGTCAGCAATTGATGCAGGAAGAAGCTAAAATGAATTCGGAGCTTTACGACAAAGTATCTGCCTACCTGCGCGATTACGGGTTGAACAAAGACTTACAAATTGTACTTACCTATACAAAAGGGAGCGGCGTTTTGTATGCGAACGAAGGCTTGGATATTACTGACCAGGTAATCGTAGGATTAAACGAGACTTACAAGACGGAGCAAAACGGGGATGCATCCACTGCTCAATCGGATTCAACAGAAGTTAAATAGGATTTCGAACCCTGTTTTAACGCCCTGGCAGCGCTCTATCGAGGCTAGTTTGAACGTTTTGCTCGCGTTTCCCTCGCTCGGATTTCTTCTCAAGACGCTGCATGGTGTTTAGCTCTGAGCGCTTTGGCATACGTATTGTCAAAAACATCGGATGTTTTCGAAAGCATCTCTGTGGACCGGATGGTTTTTCTGCCGATTGAAAATTCACGGCTTGTCCTTTTTTTGGCCTGGCAGGTAAAGAAAAAGAACGAAAAAGAAACGGTGTCGAAATCAAAGATCAAGACACCTCTGGGCCGGAAAATTCACGCCTGACATGACTAGAAATAGTACCTGTAAATCTCTCTTCTACCGCGTTTATTTATTCCTTCCAGGTAAACGCGTCCACGGATTTTCGTAAGTATATCGGCCAGCGTTTCAGGGTCCTTAATCGGGACTTTGTTGATGTATGTAATGATAAACCCCTCATCTATTTCCATTTGGCTTATCAAGCCGTTTCGCACTTTTATCACACGTACTCCGTGTTCAATATTGAGCAGATTTCTCTCAACCTTCGAAACTTTTTCAAAGTCTGCTCCAAGTGATTTGAAGGTAAAAATTTCGCGCTCCAGGAGTTCCGTGGTGCCTTCCCTGTTGGTGAGCACCAGGGTATTGTTTATGATCTTTTTGTTGCGTTTAAACGTAACATTCAGTCGGTCTCCGGGGGAATGATAGCTCAGAACTTCTTCAAATTGGCTTCTGCTATTTATGGCCTCATTGTCTAATTTGAGAATGATATCACCTTTGTTGATCCCGATTTTAGAAGCCGCGCCGTCTTCCTCCACATAACTGATAACCACACCGGAGTAGTCATCGGTTCCCAGCTTTTCAGCAATATCCGAGTCGATATCCAATACGTCCGCCCCGAAAAATGCCTTTTGTACTTCCCCGTATTTGATTATGTCGTCCGCAACTTTTTTTACAATGTCGGATGGTACTGCAAACCCATATCCCGCATAGGATCCGGTTTTAGACAAAATGGCAGTATTTATGCCAATTAATTCACCTTCAAGATTCACAAGTGCTCCTCCACTGTTCCCGGGATTAATGGCGGCATCCGTTTGAATAAATGATTCAATCGGAAATATTGATTTCATTATATTCAGTTCTCTTCCTTTTGCGCTTACAATACCGGCAGTTACTGTGGAAGTGAGATTGAAAGGATTACCAACCGCTAATACCCATTCCCCTACTTCCACATTTCTTGAACTCCCAATTCTAATTTCGGGGAGCCGGCCGGAGGACACCTTCAGAACTGCCAGGTCCGTAGAGGCATCGGCACCAACCAGGGCCGCTTCATATTCTTTTTTTCCAATGATAACTTCAATTCGATCTGCATCATTCACGACGTGGTTGTTTGTAATAATATAGCCGTCTTTGCGATATATGACTCCGGAACCTGTACTGATTGACCGTTGTCCTGCTCCTTCTCCGAAAAACCAATCCATCCATGTGCTTCTGTACCTGTTTTGAGAAATGGTTTTGATAAAGACAACACTTTTGGTGGAGGATTTGGAAGCAAGAGTGAAATCGGCGGGCCTCAACATCTGAGAAGCTCTGTTGGATTCGGTATAGGGGACATCTTCAACATCATTTGCTGGACCAGCAACAGCATTGGTAATACTGTTTCTATCTAGGAAGTCGTCGTTTGAAACAGGTATTCCTTCAACTGCGTCAATATTACGGGACAAATGATTCTCATAAAGCCAGGCACCGCCTATTCCGGATATAATTCCAACTACAACGATCAAAAAAACCTTTTTCATGATGGATGAAATTTTGTCAGTATTAATTGCATACATGAAGAGTTCAAAAATTATGCAAAAGTTAAAATAATCGTGAAGTAAAATATCGATGACATTGTAGGATTTAATTTTTACCTTTGCGGCCAATGGGAATAAGATCAGTATTAAGCAAGCCTTTTGCAGCATACATTGTAAAGAAGCAGCGCGGATGGTCTCTGAATCCGGGAAAGACCCAACAAAAAGTTTTTCGTGATATCATATCCAAAGCGGAAAATACCGCATTTGGTGTCGACCACGATTTTGCATCTATCAGATCTCACAAGGATTTTGTGAAGCGTGTTCCGATCAGAGACTATGAGGCGCTATCGCCCTATGTAAAGAAGATTCTGGCCGGAGGGAAAGATATCCTTTGGCCCGGAAAGCCGGCATATTTTGCAAAGACTTCGGGGACTACTTCCGGGACAAAATATATTCCGATAACAAAAGATTCAATTCCGAATCATATAAATAGCGCCCGCAATGCAATACTCAGCTATATCCATGAAACCGGGAAGGCTCAGTTTATCGATGGGAAGCTGATCTTTTTATCGGGGAGTCCGGTTCTTGACAAAAAAGCGGGCATACACACGGGCAGACTATCAGGTATCGTAAATCACCATGTCCCGGGTTACCTTCGATCCAATCAAATGCCCAGTTATGAAACCAACTGTGTTGATGATTGGGAGCAGAAGCTGGAAAGGATCATAGATGAAACCATTGATAAAAAAATGTCGTTGATTTCCGGTATACCTCCCTGGGTTCAGATGTATTTCGATCGCATCATTGAGCGGACCGGAACACCGATTAAGGATGTCTTTCCGGAGTTTTCGCTGTTTATCTATGGAGGTGTAAATTTTGAGCCTTATCGCACCAGATTGTTTGAATCGATTGGAAAGAAGATCGACTCCATAGAAACTTATCCGGCATCCGAGGGCTTCATTGCATATCAGGATTCTCAGGAAGAAGAGGGCTTGCTGGTACTGCTTGATTCCGGAATATTTTTCGAATTTGTTCCGGCGGATGAATACTTTAATGAAAACCCTGCGAGGCTAACCATCGAGGAGGTGGAAACAGGTGTTAATTATGCGGTAATCATGAACAGCAATGCGGGGCTTTGGGGATATTCAATAGGGGATACCGTAAAATTCGTGGACAAAAAACCATATCGGGTGGTTGTCACCGGCCGGATAAAACACTTTATCTCGGCCTTCGGGGAACATGTGATTGGCGAGGAAGTTGAAAAAGCAATGAAACACGCAACGGAAAAATTTACCGAAGTAGAGACCGTCGAGTTTACGGTTGCTCCTCAGGTGACTCCGGAAGAAGGCCTGCCCCTGCATGAATGGTATGTGGAGTTTTCAAAACCTCCGGCAGATCAGAACAAGTTTGAAAGAGAAATCGACCGGAAGTTGCGGGAGCTAAACTCCTATTACGAAGATTTAATCGCAGGAAAAATATTAAGACCCTTAAAAATAATTCCTCTTCGGAAAGATGCGTTTAGAAACTATATGAAATCAAAGGGAAAGCTTGGAGGGCAAAACAAGGTCCCCAGGCTATCAAATGATCGACAAATCGCAGACGAACTTAGAACATATCGATTATAATCTTTAATTTTGCCGGCTGATTTTGAACATCACAATACACTGAGTAGAGACAAGAAACATATTGCCATTTTAGGGAGTACCGGTTCGATTGGCGCACAGGCACTTGAAGTTATTTCCAAAAATCAGGATTCCTTTGAGGTAGAGGTGCTTACAGCGAATAAAAATGCGGATTTACTTATAAGGCAGGCAAAAAAATACAAGCCAAATGCCGTTGTAATTGCCGATGAAAAATGGTATAAACAAGTTTTTGAAGCACTTGATCGGCTGGATATAAAAGTGTATGCCGGAGAAAATGCATTGATATCCATTGTTGAGATGGAAAGCATAGATATCGTGCTTACTGCATTGGTCGGCTATGCCGGGCTCAGGCCGACGATCCGGGCAATCGAGCATGGAAAACAGATTGCCCTGGCAAATAAAGAGACGTTGGTGATCGCAGGAGATTTGATTACCCGCCTGGCAAGGGAAAAAGGAGTGAATATATATCCGGTCGACTCCGAGCATTCGGCAATCTTTCAGTGCCTTGTTGGCGATTTTGACAATCGAATCGAAAAAATTATCTTGACGGCATCAGGTGGACCGTTCAGAGGTAAAAGGCGAGCGGAATTGCTGAGTGTGACTGCAGATCAGGCACTTAAACATCCCAATTGGAATATGGGAGCTAAAATTACGATTGATTCGGCAACCATGATGAATAAAGGCCTTGAGGTGATCGAAGCAAAGTGGCTGTTCGGATTGCGAAAAGATCAGATTGAAGTTGTCGTTCACCCTCAATCCATCGTTCATTCCATGGTGCAGTTTGAAGACGGATCCATAAAAGCACAATTAGGTTTGCCGGATATGCGTTTGCCAATCCAATATGCTTTAGCCTATCCAAAGCGGTTGCAATCCGATTTTCCGAGATTCAGTTTTACGGACTACCCTGAGCTCACTTTCGAAAAGCCGGACTTGGATACGTTCAGGAATTTGGCGTTGGCCTATCTTGCACTTGAGAGGGGAGGTAATTTGCCGTGTATCTTGAATGCGGCGAATGAGATTGCAGTCGACGCTTTTTTACAAAACAAATTAGGTTTTTTGGATATTTCAGTTGTGATTGAGAGATGTTGCGAAGCACTGGAATTCCTGCCAAATCCATCATTCGAAGATTACGTATGTACGGATAGCGAAACTAGAATAAAAGCAAAAGAATTAATAAAATAAATGGAAAACACATTAGATATCGTTGTAATGGTCGGGCAGCTCATACTGGCCTTGTCTATTCTGGTAGGCGTCCATGAAGCGGGACACCTCTTAGCTGCAAAATTATTTGGTATGAGGGTGGAACAATTTTCCATCGGTTTTCCGCCAAAGGTTTTTGGATTTAAATTCAGAGACACGGTCTATTCGATCGGTGCTATTCCTCTTGGCGGATTTGTTAAAATATCAGGTATGATCGACGAATCCCTGGATACCAAGACGCTGGAGGAAGAGCCTAAGCCCTGGGAATTTAGATCCAAACCTGCCTGGCAGCGACTTATCGTTATGCTTGGAGGCATCATTGTAAATGTGATTACAGGAATTCTTATTTTCATTTTCCTCACTTATAGTTTGGGCGAAAGTTACTATTCGATTGAAGAAGTCAATAAAAAAGGCATCGTGCCGGGCCCCATTGGTAAGGAGTTAGGATTTGAGCTTGGGGATAAAATAATTGCCATTAATGGAGCGTCATTCGAGAAGTTTTCGGATGTGCGCGATCCCAATCGTTTGTTGGAAAGCAATGCTTACTATACCGTGCTCCGAGGAGATGAAAAAATAGACATTCCGATTCCTTCCAATTTCATTGAAAACTTTTCCAGGCAAGATTCCGACGATTTATTTATTGAACCGATCAAAAAATTTATGGTCGGCCCGCTTACAAAAGGGAGAGGGGCGGAAAAGGCCGGCATGAAACCCGGAGACCGCATTGTGAAGATTAATGGGGTGGAAGTGCCATATTATCACGAATTTAAAGCAGAACTTGTAAAACTTGCAGGTCAGACGGTTCTCCTGGACATTAGCAGACCGACAGATGAGGAGATGACTCAATTTTCAGACGTCCGGTTAAACGTAGAAGTCGGCGAGGATTCTAAGATAGGTTTTGGTGTGATCGAACTGCTCGAGGCAACGCGCACTAAATATACCTTTATGGAATCAATTCCAAAAGGAACGGCCAAGGCCTTCAGTGTGGTATGGGTAAATATAAAGGCATTCGGAAAAATGTTCCAGGGGGAGCTATCTCCGACAAAATCGCTTCGCGGACCGCTTGGGATCATGAAGACGTTCGGTGTTACCTGGGATTGGATCCGGTTCTGGACTTTGACCGGGCTGATTTCCATGGTATTGGCATTTATGAATTTATTGCCCATACCGGCATTGGACGGCGGTCACGTGGTGTTCCTGGTCTATGAAATTGTTTCCGGCAGGAAACCTTCGGATAAATTCCTGGAAAATGCCCAGAAAGTGGGGATGGTGCTGCTTTTGGGATTGATGGTGTTTGTGTTCTTCAATGATATAATTCAGGAATTCTTTTAGCGTATAGATTAGATAGCGCGTAGCAAAATTGTTTCGGGTGTGTGGCGGATGGCGGTCCATACGATCCGCGTAACCTGAGAAATTCACATTTTTTTCTGCCCGGGTGTACAGGCCTGGCGCGGCAGATAGACGCCTTGCTGGCCGATGATTCCCTGCAGTTCAATGGCTCAGCGATGATCTCGAACCCGTTTTACAAAATTCCCCCGAATAAATCGGCCAATTTAATGTTGCTTTGATGGACCATGCCCGGGATTCCGGAAGATTACCATTCGTCTTCCTCCTTTTCCATTTCTTGTCTCATCTGTTTCAATTCTTCCTGTGAAGGTCGGTATAACTCAAATTCCACGCGTCGGTTAAGGGCTTTATCCGCTTCGGTTTTTTCCTCGACAATTGGCTGTGAGCTGCCATAGCCAAACGTTTCTATTCGGGCGGCAGATATATTGCCAAAATAAATGATGTACTCAGAAATGGCCTTTGCTCGGTCATTTGACAGATCCATGTTGAAGTCATAACCCCCGTCCGAATCCGTATGACCCGAAATTTTTAATTTGAAATCGGGATTGTCGAGCAGGAAGTCTGAAAGTTTGTCAAGATCGGTATACATGCTGGTTTTTAATTCTGCCGATCCATTATCAAATTCAATAGATTCAAATTTTAATCGACTCTTAATCGACTCGGTTACCATATTCAATTCCATATCGCCGTCTAAAAAGAATATTTCTTCGACTCTGAAAAACTCATCTCCTTGGATTACAAGCAGATATTGTTTGTTGTTGATCAACTTAAAATCGAATTTCCCCTGCTTGCTTAAATATTGGGGTGCAACCTCGATTCCGGTCTCCAGATCAATAATGGATACGATCCCTCGCTCGAACGGATCACCGGTATTGGAATCCAGTAAGGAGCCATAAAACCTGGTCGTAGCCAAAGGTTGGGCTTCCATTGGTAATGGAAAAGAATACAAATCCAGGTTGTCCAAATCGTTTTCGATTGATCGGGCATAGAACAGGTCCTTGCTTTTGGAATCGATTGTAAAATAAAATTCGCTGCCTTCGCCATTAATCAACGGACCGATATTATCGGCCTCCTGCCAACTTCCGTTAATTCTGGCAGACTTGTAAATATCAAATTCCCCGAAATTCAGGACATAGCCATTGGAGCTAAAATACAGGATTTGATGTGAAGGATGAATAAACGGACTCACTTCACTATTTCTGCTGTTAATTATAGGTCCCAGATTTTGGGCGGGCAGCCAGTTGCCTTTTTCGTCCTTAGAAGTAAAATAGATATCGGCCATTCCAAATCCTCCGATCCGGTCCGATGAGAAATATAATGTATCATCATTATGACTTAAGGACGGATGAGAATCCCACGCCCGGCTGTTTACGTTTACACCGAGATTTTCAGCCCTTGACCAACTGCTATCCGGTTGCAGATGAGTTACGTACAGGTCACAGTTCCCATATGATCCGGGGGCATCGCAACGCGCAAAATAAAGTGTTTTCCCATCTTTACCGAGGCAGACGGACCCTTCGTTATAGATCGTGTTGAGCTCGGTGATCGGCTGAGCATAATCCCATTGATTGTATTCTGTAGTGCTGAAATATATATCCTCATTTTGCTTTGTGTCCAATCCGCCCGGAACTATATTTCGTTTTGATGTGAAAATGAGTGTTTTGCCATCAATAGCCAATGACGGGCCGTAATCCGAATATTCCGAATTTATGAAGTGTCCCATATTAATTTGCCAGCCTCTGGGAGGAGCCAGCGTATCGACATTTCTTCGATAATCAATCAGTTCATAATAATAGTCGATCGGGACATATTTCTGAAGTTCGCTTTTGCTGATCGAATCGTAATAGATCTCCAGCTTTTCAAGCTTAATGTCTTCCCTGTGGTGTTTTAAGACAAGCCTGTAAAGCATCTTTGCGTTTTTCTCATCTCCGTACAATTCCGTAAGTTTTGCGTATCTCCAGAGAAGCTGTGTGTCTTTGTAAAAATTCTGGATTCCGAAGTTGGCGATATAATTTCCCAACTCGTAAAACAAAGCTTCCCAATCTTTTGCCGATTCTTTGATTTCGATGGACTTTAATTCTTTTTCATTATAGTAATACGGGATCTTATTGATGTTTTTGAACTTAAATATCTCGTTTGTCGTTGACGGCTCAAATTTTTCCCGGACGGGCTTTTTGTTTCTTCTGGATTTTTTTGATTTTTTTTGACAGATACCTTGAATATCGATCAGCAAGACCAAAAGAACTGTAAATAGGAAAAGTCTTTCCAGATTCATTGGAAAAATAAAAAATAATTAGGATCGGGATTTATTGAGCTAAATATGTCATAATTTTATTTTTTAACCAAATTCCGTTCAATAGTATGTTTTTGGCATAAGTATTGACCCACTAGTATATCTTTATTAGATAAGAGAAAATAGTGTCATTTTGGCAGGAAGACTTACATATGAGTAAAAAAAAGAAAGAATTAGATACATCCCTGACATTTTCGAGTTTTAATGAAGAGGATTCCGGAGAATTGATCCAATTGATAGCACCAGAAGAGGATGAGGGGATGTCGGGCGATCCTTTACCTGACAAAATCCCGATTTTACCCATTCGCAACACAGTTTTATTCCCGGGAGTGGTGATTCCGATAACAGTTGGAAGACAAAAGTCGATCAGGTTAGTAAAAAATTCATATCGGGGCGATCGGATAATTGGTGTAGTGGCTCAAAAAAATATAAAGCAGGAAGATCCAAAATTTGAGGATTTGTATAATGTCGGCACGGTCGCGAGGATCGTAAAAATGTTGGTGCTTCCGGACGGAAATACCACCATAATTATCCAGGGGAAACAAAGATTTGAAATTACGGAATGGGGCAAGGAAGAACCTTTTCTTGTAGCTCATGTCAAGTATCTTGAGGATAAATTCCCTGTAAAAAATAAAAGAGAGACCAAGGCGATCATTCAGTCCATAAAGGATGCTGCGTATAAAATTCTAAAATTGAATCCGGAAATCCCTCAAGAGGCGCAAATAGCCATAGACAATATCGATAGCCCAAGTTTTTTAACTCATTTTCTGTCTTCCAATTTAAGCGCTGACGTCGATGTAAAACAAAAGCTTCTCGAAATCAACAATGGGGCCAAACGTGCGACGCTATTGCTCGAATATATGCTGAAGGACGTTCAGGTTCTGGAACTGAAGCAGGAGATACAAAATAAGGTTCATTCCGACATTGATCAACAGCAAAGAGATTATTTCCTGAGGCAACAGATAAAAATATTGCAGGATGAGCTGGGGAACGAGGGGCCCGACCACGAGCTGAATTTGTTGCGGGAGAAGTCTAAAAAGAAAAAATGGGAGCCGGAGGTCCGCGAGCATTTTGATAAGGAATGCGATAAAATCATGCGGATGAATCCTGCGGCTGCCGAATACCCGGTAGCAATGAATTACGTGGAGTTTTTAATTGATCTTCCCTGGAATGATTTTACTAAAGATAATTTCGATCTGAAAAGAGCTCAGAAGATTTTAGACCGGGATCATTACGGACTGGAAAAAATTAAAGAAAGGATCATAGAATTCCTTGCGGTGAGGAAGCTTAAAAACGATTTAAAAGGCCCAATTCTGTGTTTGTATGGCCCTCCGGGCGTTGGAAAGACAAGTCTCGGAAAATCCGTAGCCAAAGCCCTGAACAGAAAATATGTGAGAATGTCTCTTGGCGGAGTTCATGATGAAGCCGAGATTCGCGGACATCGAAAGACCTATGTCGGGGCAATGCCCGGAAAAATAATTCATCACATTAAAAAGGTAAAATCCGCAAATCCGGTGTTTGTCCTGGATGAGATCGATAAGGTGAGTTCGGATTTCCGGGGCGATCCTTCTTCTGCCTTGTTGGAGGTGCTCGATCCGGAGCAGAACAATACGTTCAGCGATAATTATTTGGAATTGGACTACGATTTGTCAAATGTACTTTTTATTGCAACTGCCAATACCCTGGATACCATACAGCCGGCGCTGCGAGATCGAATGGAGATCATTGAGTTAACCGGCTATACACTGGAAGAAAAAGTGCAAATAGCCAAAAAGCATCTCATACCCAAACAACGGGAAGAGCACGGATTAAAGGCAAAAGATATTTCCATTACAAATGAAGCCATAGTAAAAATAATTGAAAACTACAGCAGAGAATCCGGCGTTCGAACACTGGAACGGTTGGTTGGCAAAGTAATTCGCTATGTGGCCAAATCGGTGGCAATGGAAGATCAATATCAAAAGCGGATCACGCCGGCGCTTGTAAGAGAAATATTGGGCGCGGAGCGATTTGATAAGGAATTGTATGAGGACAATAATACATCGGGTGTTGTTACCGGATTGGCGTGGACCCAGGTAGGAGGAGAAATATTATTTATCGAGTCCAGCCTCAGTAAAGGAAAGGGTAAGCTGACGCTCTCCGGTCAGTTGGGTGACGTTATGAAGGAATCGGCGATGGCGGCTTTGTCTTATTTAAGATCAAATGCGGACAAGTTAAACATTGACTATCGGATATTCGAACAATACGATCTTCATATTCATGTCCCTGCCGGGGCAGTTCCCAAAGACGGCCCGTCCGCGGGAGTTACGATGCTCACTTCATTGGCGTCGGTGTTTACGCAGCGAAAGGTAAAAGCGAAACTTGCGATGACAGGAGAAATAACACTTCGGGGGAAGGTTTTACCCGTGGGCGGCATAAAAGAAAAGATACTGGCAGCAAGAAGAGCCGGCATTAAAGAGGTCATATTGTGCGATAAAAACAGGAAGGATATCGAAGAGATTGATGAGAATTATCTTTCGTTATTGAAAATTCATTATGTCGATTCGGTAGACCAGGTTATGGATCTGGCCTTACTTGATGAAAAGGTAAGCAATCCGATGACTTTGGAAATTACGGATACAAATACGTTGGTATCTCAAAGCTAAATTGAAAAATAGATTTCTCTGAATTGATTAAAATTACGGATAGGGTGATAGAGTATATTAAACCATTGATATGAAAGGATTTGAAGAACAAAATCTGACTCCGAGACAAATTGTAGCTGAACTGGATAAATATATCATAGGCCAAAGCGATGCCAAAAAGAACGTGGCTATAGCCATGCGAAATCGATGGCGGCGCATGAACGTAAAGTCGGAAATTAAAGGCGATATAATCCCGAATAATATATTGATGATCGGGGCAACAGGGGTCGGTAAAACCGAAATTGCTCGCAGAATTGCCAAAATAACAAAGGCCCCTTTTACAAAGGTTGAGGCATCGAAATTCACAGAAGTGGGATATGTCGGACGGGACGTGGAATCTATGGTGCGGGACCTGGTGCAACAAAGTGTGAATTTGGTAAAAACCATGAAGAAGGAGAATGTCCGGGAAAAGGCGCAAGAAAATGTAGAGCACATTATTCTCGATGCGCTTATACCGCCGATAAATCCCACCTCAGCCACCAAGAAGGTGATCGAACACGGGGAATCCGAAGTTCCTAAAACCGATGCGGAACTAAATGAAAAGACAAGAGCGCGATTTCGTGAAAAAATCAGAAAGGGAGAACTTGACGGCAGAAAAATCGATATTAGTGTTAAGCAGCCAAGTACCGGCGGAGTCGGTATGATCGGGGGAGGCATGATGGATGAATCTTCCATGATCAATCTTCAGGAGATGCTCGGTAATATGCTGCCTAAAAAGACCAAAAGAAGAAAGGTAACTATTGCCGAGGCAAGAAAGCTGTTGTTGGAGGAAGAAAGCTCCAAGCTTATAGACATGGATGAGGTGAAAGAAGAGGCCATAGAGCGGGCCGAAAATGCCGGCATTATTTTTATAGATGAAATTGATAAAATAGCGAGTAATGTAAATAAAGGATCAGGCCCTGACGTAAGCAGGGAAGGTGTGCAGCGGGATTTGCTTCCGATTGTGGAAGGGAGCACCGTTAATACGAAATTTGGCATAATTAAAACAGACCATATCCTGTTTATAGCAGCGGGGGCATTTCATGTTTCCAAGCCGGCAGACTTAATTCCTGAACTTCAGGGCAGATTCCCCATTCGGGTCGAACTGGATAATTTGACAAAAGAGGATTTTATCCGAATTTTGAGAGAACCTAAGAACGCACTTACAAAACAATATGCAGCCCTGTTTGAGGCCGAGTGTGTCGAGATATCCTTCAATGACGACGCCCTGGAATTATTGGCAGAAAAAGCATTTCAAATAAATGAAGA
>JAKSDO010000129.1 GCA_022360055.1 Cytophagales bacterium
TGCCAACAACCAAAACTCCGATCATGGCCCGGATACAAAATCTTAACAGCAACTAAAGTTAAATGGCGGCCGGGACGTGAATATCGGATCCTGTTGGTGATTTGGAATATTGTAGAATTATACAAACTAAAAAATAAAATAGATGGAACTATATCTAGATTCAGCAGATGTTAATGAGATAAAGGAAGCGTTTGAGCTTGGCTTTTTGGCGGGGTTGACAACAACTCCGACCTTTATGCACCGCCACGGCATAACCGATATCGACGGAACTATTGTCGAACTTTCGAAGATCGTTCCGGTATTGCAGATCGAAGCATTGGGAGCTACCGCCGATGAAATTGTAGCCGAAGCAAAAAGGCAAACCGACCTGGGTTTGGATAAAAGTAAAACCGTTTTCAAAATACCGGTCTCCCTGGAGGGACTTAAAGCTTGCAAGAGGCTGAGAGACAAAGATTTTCTGGTCAACATCCATTTGGTTTATACTTTGCAGCAAGCCTATATGGCTATGGCAGCCGGAGCAACCTATGTTTGTCCGCTGGTCGGAAGATCGCAGGATCAGGGGCTCGATGCGATTTCATTAATTGAACAATGCGTTGAAACGGTCAATTATTATGGATATGATACGAAGATCATGTTCTCATCCGTGCGCAATATCGAGCATATCAGAAACGGCCTAAGCGTTGGCGCACACACAATTACGGCCCCTTGGAAGGTCATAAAGCAATTGACGAATAATAATTTAACGGAGCTGGGCACGAAACAGTTCTTTGAGCATACCAGACTTATGACCCGGCAGGTACGCGATGTGGTTACGGACGTAAATCCAACGGTTACAAAAGCGGATTCCATTCACGACGCCCTTGTAAAGATGACCCTGAGCGGGTTTGGCGCTGCCGCGATCATCGACGAAACCGGAGCTCCGATCGGCATCTTCACGGATGGCGACCTGAGAAGAATGATTGAGAAGGAAGGCGGAGATTCGGTGAACAGAAAGGTTGGAGACCTGGAATTTAAAATACCCAAATCGATTGAGGCGGGAGCGCTTCTGATCGATGCGTCAAATTTATTCAAAGATTCCCAGGTAGACACTCTGATTGTCACTGAAAACGGGAAAGCCATCGGCATGATCGATATCCAGGATTTGATGAACCTGGATAAGTATTAGATCCATCGCGGATTGGCGCCCGGTATACGCATGGTCTGCTTCGGGCATTGGACGGACCTGATTGGCAGATTATCGGAAATTTGCAATTGACGACAGTTAACAAACAACAAATTGAACGAAGATATATTCAAATCAAACGGAGGTAAGTTCATTATTCCGCCGGCGCATTTGCAAGACAGACTGCGGTATATCAAGGCGGTTCTGTTCGACTGGGATGGTGTATTCAACAGTGGCGAAAAAGGCGGATTCCCGAGTTCCTTCAACGAGGTAGATTCCATGGGAATCAATATGTTGCGGTTTGGATATTACATGCTGCTGGGACACATTCCTTACACGGCCGTGGTTACCGGAGAAACGAACCAGGCCGGCTTCAAATGGGCCGGAAGAGAGCGGTTTGATCATGTTTACTATCAGGTAAAAAATAAAATTGATCTGCTTCCCATATTGAGGACAGCGCACGGGATCGAACCCGGTGAGGTGTTGTTTGTGTTCGACGACATTCTCGATTTATCGTTAGCCGGACAAGCCGGAGTACGTTTTCTTGTCAACAGAAAGGCCAATCCCCTGTTCAATGCATATTGCATCAAGCACGGATTATGCGATTACCTCACTTATTCTTCCGGCAGCGACCATGCCATCCGTGAGATAACCGAGGTGGCATTGGACGCCATCGGCAAGTTTGATGAAACAATTGAGGAACGAATTCGGTTCGACGGCGTTTATAAGGATTTTCTTGAAGAAAAAATGTCTAAAGAAACGATCTATCTAAAAGCGGAGCACCGGAATTTTGTGGAGAAAGATCCCGGTAAACTCTTTTAGTAATTCAGCCTGGGAAAAGAAAAATACCCTCTTTCAGCTCCCGGTTTAATCCGTTACCCGTACCGCCGCAATTCCGTCTCAGTCACCCCGGTATCGAACATTAAAAAAGGGATCAAAGCTGATGAAATCAGTCATTCGTTATATTTTTGAATACAGATCGAGCTTTAGTAATATTAGAGGAGAAAACGCGAGCACTATTTGATCATATCGCAGCTCAACTATGATTTTTTTATCGTACCTATTTAAGTTTTTCATTTCATTGGTGAGATATGATTTTCTGTGGTTTGTTCTAAAGCCTTTTTCAAACATTGGTGTTTCCCTTTTAAAAACAAGAGAAGAATACATCTTTCAAAAGAAAGCACAACAAATCGGCAAAAAAATTATTGAAAAGCCAATAGTTCAGAATGGCCCTTTTAAAGGCATGGCCTATTTAGACTTCAACAAGGTCGATTATACTGTTTTTCCAAAATTGATAGGATCATATGAAAAAGAACTATGGCCGGTTTTCGCAAGAATCAAATCCAGAAACTACCTAAAAATACTTAATATTGGTTGTGGCGAGGGTTATTACGCAATAGGGTTAGCAATTCAATATCCAAATGCAACGATTGATGCATATGATACAAATCCAAAAGCAAGAAAGTTATGTCGGCAGATGGCCAAATTAAATGAAGTTCTGGACAGAATATATATTCATGCTGAAATATCGAACAAACAGTTGGAAAACCTAGAAGGGGAAACCGAAACGTTGATACTTTGCGATTGTGAAGGATTTGAAAAAGAGTTATTTACAATAAATAATGTAAATAATCTTATAAATTGTGATATTTTGATTGAAATTCATGACTTTCTTGACATAGAAACTTCAACATATTTGAAAAATCTTTTTAAAGAAACCCATGACATTCATTCTATATTGAGTATAGACGATGTACAAAAAAGTTTGAACTATAGATTCGAAGCTACAGATGAGCTCTCTTTGGACGATAAAAGAATCATCTTCAGTGAAAGACGCCCAACTCAAATGGAATGGTTGTTCTGTACTTCAAAAAACTAATATTATTATAGATCGAAGTTAAGTCATTTTTAAAAATTGCAATTAGTGCATCCTAATTATGAACATAAAAAAGGGATATTTATATGCAGCAACAAATCAGAGATATATTGATGAAGCTATTCAATCCGTGAGAAGTCTCAGGAAAATTGACAAAAATGTTCACACTACCTTAATAACCGATAAACACTTGAACATTAATGAATTTGATTCAATCATAACTTTAGACTACTCCGAAATTGGTATTGATGCCTGGAAAAACGGGTTGTCATTTAAAATTAGAGCAATTCAAAATTCCCCTTACGACCACACCTTTTTTCTGGATACCGATACCTATTTTTGCGAAAGCTGTAAAGAGCTATTCGAATTATTAGAATATTACGAATTGCTCATTGTACACTCTCCAAGAGATGTGAATCTGGTTTCAGTTGATAATAAAACTCTTGATGGATATTACCCATATAATACCGGCGTTATCGTTTATAAAAAAACTGAAGCAACCAAACGGCTTTTTGAGGAATGGCACAGAGCATATATATCCAGCGGAGCTGATTACGATGACGACCAGGCAGCTTTCATGAAAGCCTTATTAACGAATGATATCAAACTCTATGTGCTCCATTCCATATACAATCTTAGAACCATGTTCTTTACTTCTATCCCTGATGCCAAAGTAAAAATATTTCATGGGAGGCCTTCTAATTTAACCGAAATAATAAGGACAGTTAACGGTCATAATTACCAAAGAGTCTGGGATCCCATAAATGAAAAAATACATTTCAGGAAAACTGCAAATCCGGTAAAACTTTTTATTTTCAACCATACACCAAAGCCGGTTTTGAATGTTTATTACTATTTCAAACGCCTGATAAATTAGTTATTCATAAAATCAATCAATTCTGACGCTAAGAATTGTACCTCGCATACCATATGTCGTGAATTGTTGGTCAGGTTGCCGGATGCTGGCTTGCCAACTTGTCTTCTTAAATTTAAGAATAAAATTGACCTTGGGGACCGGGTTAATTCTTATACTTGCTACGACATTTTGAAATACGAACAAATCCGGTTGCAATACTTTATGCCTAAGGGGACAGAATAACAAAAAAAACATGGTTCTAATATCCACAGATAATACAAAATTAGACATTCATTTGATCCACGAATATTTATCCAGGGAATCGTACTGGGCAAAAGGCAGAGACATAGATATTGTGAAACGGTCGATCGATAACTCGCTTTGCTTTGGGGTTTACGATGACAGCAGGCAGATCGGATTTGCAAGAGTAGTTACGGACTATGCCGTTTTCGCATGGATAATGGATGTTTTTATCCTCAAAGATTACAGAAATAAAGGATTTGGCAAAAAGTTAATGAAGGCAATTATGACACATAAAAAACTTCAAAATCTTCAGCGATGGGGGCTTGGGACAGACGACGCACACGGGCTTTACAAACAATTCGGATTTACACCCTTGAGAAAACCTCAGAATATGATGGAGATTTCAAAAGGAGTAATTGACAGAAATGAATAAACTGCAACCACTCCGCTTGCTCAAAACCGAACGAACATGCGTTAACATAAAAAAGCTCCATCCAAATTGAAAGCCTGGATTTCTTTCTGTAATTCAAACCAATTGGCAGCAGAGATAAACGGATCAAATAAAAAAGCTTGAGCCGGTGTGAAAAAACGTATCATGCACACACCGAATATCGGCTCAGAAACTACAAGGCCTGACCGATCAGGTTGCAATCGCCCCGATTGACAACGCCAGGCCGGACCCCTCATTTGGAAATGCTCCAGGCAATTCCTCTCAAAGAGCCACCGCAGGGGCTATTCAATCCAGCAGTTCATAATCATGCATGCTTTTCATGAACCTGACAAAGTCATCTTTTTCGTCGGAATTCATCCAGGCTATGGCTGATCTCGGATGCTCGTTGAGGGCCCCGGTAATAAGGTATGGGATGTGATAGCCCCAATCAATTTCTTTCTGCAGCGGCCCGACATAATTTTGAATTACATTCAATATCGGCAACAAGCGGTACTTTGGATTTTTGAGAAAAGCAATCAATACTTCCAGGGGACAGTTCCCTGCTCCCCTACCCATTCCAAGGATTGTGGCATCCAGATAGTTGCAATCCTCAATAATCGCGGTTACCGTATTGCTCATGGCCAACTGCATGTTGTTGTGCGCATGGATCCCAATGGTCTTGTCCGGCATTGCTTTTTTGTACTTGCGGGCCAGGTGTTCGATCTGCTCACAATATAAACTCCCAAAACTGTCAACGATGTAAAATACGGGAACCCTGGATTTGGCAATATCGTTCAGGGCTTCGTCCAGGTCCGTCTCATTTACTTTTGAAACAGCCATGAGATTGATGGTAGTCTCATATCCCTTGTCCATGCAGTGCTCAGCCAGCGCAACTGCCTTATCGACTTGATGTGCATAACAAGCCACCCGGATCATATCGATCAGACTATCCTTGGCAAGGGGAATGTCATCGAGTTCTATCCGGCCGATGTCCGCCATTGCACTTAGCTTAATGTTCGTTTTTTTATCTCCGACAATTCTTTTAAGATCCCTGTTCTCGCAAAATTTCCACGGCCCTACCTCATCCCTGGAAAATGCACTTTCACTACTCAAATACCCGATTTCCATATAGTCGACCCCCGCTTCTACCAGGCTGTTATATACGGCCTTTACAAACTCGTCACTAAACTGCCACTTATTCATCAATCCGCCGTCGCGGATGGTACAATCAATAACTTTGATCTCTTCCCTGTACATTTTCACTTAAAAAATTAATAAAGATTATTTTATAAAATACGGATCCTCTAGCCGATCCTTTTGTTGACTTCGTTTAACCATTTCAGGATCAACTGCAAAAGTAGAAGATTTCAAGATTTTTTCATGATATATCCCGCGAATTACTCAGAAAATATGTCTCCGGTGCCACGCAGGGCAATACTTCATCCCTTTCATCGAACGAAAATCCGGGACATTTCCGGTTTTAATAATCCGATTCGGTCGAATTCACCTTTCGGATAGGTTTTCGCCGGAAATTGCTACCTTTTCAGCCCGGCCCGACAACCCCGGAATTTATTACCTGCCACAAATCCTTCAGATGGGCTGCAGGTTCTTCACGATCCTGAAACATTTTATAGGGGCTGTAATCCGACTGATCTTTTAATAAATAAAAAATAGGATTACATGACTTTTATCCTACTTTCCTATATATAAATGGTTCAAGTTTGCATAAAATATCGAATCAATGAATGGACTTTTTTATGGCTTATTAACCATTGATCTGCATTTTTTCACAGACCATTTCCCGGAAGAAAATTCCAAGACAAAAGCAAAGAGGTTTGATTCCTATATCGGGGGCCCCGCGACAAATGCCGCCATCACCTTTCAGCATCTCGGCGGCAAGTCATTACTCGTGACAGCTATCGGCCAGAATTCGTTCAGAACGATGATTTACGACAGGATCAGACAAAACAATCTTGAAACCATAGACCTGAAAGCAGGTGAACAAGTTGAGCCTGTCTTCGCTTCCATACTCACCAACGAATCGTCGGGAAGCAGAACCATATTCTCCTACCATCCTCCACAAGCTGATGCCATGCCAGTGCCTAATGACCTTTCCAAATATGAATTTGTCATGTTTGACGGTTTTTATATGGATGCGGCCATTCCCCTGGCAAAAGCATGTTCCAAGCGAGGCATACCTACTATTTTGGATGGCGGCAGTTGGAAAAACGGTACGGAAAAACTTCTGAAATACACCGACATCGCCATCTGCTCCGAAGATTTTATGCCTCCGGGGGTGGTTCATCCGGAGGACGTCACCGCATATCTGCTAAAGAACGGCGTTCAAAAAGCCGCTATCACCAGGGGAGAAAAATCAATCATTGTAAATGAGGGGGAAGTAAACTATCTGATTGAAATTCCCAAGGTAAAGGTGATCGATACCTTGGGGGCCGGAGATATTTTCCATGGCGCATTTTGTTATTATTTTGCGAAAGACAAACAATTTCAAGATGCGCTGAAAAGAGCCGCCGGGATCTCCGCACTGTCCTGCAGGTACAGGGGACCAAGAACCTGGATGGATAAAAAGTAGTCCTTCCGGTCTTTGCGCCGGATTGCTGCCATCCCACTCAGGCAAACAGCTATGTTTCCGGAAGTCTTGTAATAGAGGTTAAACGAACGATCTGTCCCAAGATCCTTTGTCGAATGCGACCGGCCGAATGCGGAAGTCCGATTGCTTTATTCACATACCTTTTCGGTCAGGTCTATAAAAAAACATCTTGAATAAGGGTAAAATTATTGTGAGTTGTCATGTCTTTGAATATGCGACAAAAGATGCCATTCAAACACGATTCAAAGGTTTACCTTTGTCAGGTGACGGATGATCAAAAGTTTGTATCATCCCCCGGCCTGAACCGTATGAACCGTCAAAAGCATATTCGAATAATTATGTTGGACTTAAAATCAAGTTAGGAAATGAAAACCAATTTACGACCTCTTGCGATTTTTGGATTGAGCTTTTTTTTGTTCACTTGTGAAATTTATGAGAGCGATGTGCGCCCCAGCGACAAAATTACAACTGTGGAGGCTACATTTAGCGATTATGATGCCATTGATGCATCGTCCGCTTTTACCGTTTATCTGTCCTTTTCAGACACGGATGAAACCATTGAAATCGAAGCCAATGAAAATCTTCACGAATACATCGAAGTAAAAAAAGAAAACGGGACTTTGGTAATCGGTGTGGCAAATAACGTTCGTATCCGAGGAAAATCCACACTTAACGCCTACATCACCACCAAAAGTATTTCCAGCTTTTCCGCTTCCGGCGCTTCGCGATTTGTAATTGAAGATGTTGTGGACCAAGACCGTGCGCACATCTATTTGTACGGCGTAAGTTCATTTAACGGAGCGCTTGATGTGGACCTGCTTTTTGCGGACATAAGCGGGGCCTCTGTAATGAATATTACGGGGTCATGTAATGACTTTGAGTTTGAAGCTTCAGGCGCATCCGTTTTGCGAGATTATACCTTCTCGACCAACACGATTAAGGCAGAATTGTCAGGGGCCAGCCATGCCGCTCTGACTGTTGATCAGGAAATTGATGTGGAGGCATCCGGCGCAAGTATTCTCAGGTACAGAGGCGACGCCGTGATAACCAACCAGGATCTTTCCGGAGCATCTTCGGTTAAAAAAATGTGAGCCGATTGATCCGGTCGAAGGGCATTAAAGATCACTTCGAATCCCATAATGAAGCTGCGCCAAAAGCCCCCGATCCTGGCCCTTAAGTAAAAAATAAAGTGTCATTTCATGTCTGCAGTTGGACGGGTCCGCGCACCTTCCGATACAGCCTTCTTCAATTGCACAAAGACCCGCATCATATATTTTCGGCCAGCCAATCGCCGACCTCTGAGGTTTTGCAGGCTTTTTCTTCGGCAATATCTTCCGTCACTATATTTTCTTCCAAAGATCTATTTACGGCATTGCGTACCGCTTTTGCCTCCTCCGGCAAGTCCAAAGATTCCAATAGCATAGCCGCAGATAATATCGTGGCAACCGGGTTAGCGATGTCTTTTCCGGCAGCCTGAGGATAGGATCCGTGAATGGGTTCAAACACGGAGGTATGAATCCCTACCGAGGCAGACGGCAACAAACCCAATGAACCGGTAATAACGCTCGCTTCATCGGAAAGGATATCTCCAAACATGTTTTCGGTAACCATTACATCAAATTTCTTTGGCCATTGGATCAACTGCATAGCAGCGTTGTCGACAAACATGTAGTCGGTTTCAATGTCGGCATATTCCTTCTCCATTTTCTGAGCGACCTCTCTCCAAAGTCGTGAAGTGCATAAAACATTTGCCTTATCTACAACGGTTAATCGTTTATTGCGTTTACCGGCATAGCTATAAGCCAGTTTCAAAATTCGCTCAACCTCTTCCGTTGAGTAAACACAGTGATCAAAAGCTTTGGTCAAATCTTCGGAACGACCTTTTTCGCCAAAATAGATTCCTCCCGTCAATTCACGTACCACCACGAAGTCGGCCCCCTCTACAATGTCTTTACGCAAAGGGCTTTTGTGCAACAAGGAGTCAAATGTGGTGACGGGGCGAATATTGGCATATAACCCCAGGTCCTTCCTCATTTTTAACAATCCTTGCTCAGGGCGCACTTTGGCGGCCGGGTCGTTGTCGTATTTTGGGTCTCCGATGGCCCCAAACAATACGGCATCCGATTCCATGCACGTATCATGCGTAGTTTGAGGATATGGCTCACCCACTTCGTCAATAGCGCTGGCTCCGGTAAGCGCAGGTTTGAAGTCAAATTCATGGTCGAACTTTTGTGCAACCGCTTTTAAAACTTTGATCGCCTGGTCAACGATCTCGGGCCCGATTCCATCGCCGGCTAAAACCGCAATCTTATATTTCATCTGTTTATGTTTTTATAGTTTGCTGGCACCCAGAGCAATATAATCATGCTCGTGTGTGTCTTAAAATTGCTCCGGCCACGCCGGTTTCATCTGTTTATATTTTATAGTTTGCTGACACA
>JAKSDO010000126.1 GCA_022360055.1 Cytophagales bacterium
GGATGATAAGGAGTTGGTTCATATAAATAAAAAAAGTTTAAGAAAGATCTGTGAAATTGTCTCAGTGTAAAAATAGTAGACTGGCGTATGTTACCTTGGCTCCGATGTTTCACCATGCCGGCTAAACGGAACATCCGGGGAAGCTAAAAACCGATCAGAGTAGGCGTGATTCAAATCGATTAAAATGAAAAAATTAGGAAGATTAAATTGAATCCTGAGAAATTGCTGAGTCATGATGAGTTGGTGAGTTTTAAAGGGGGGTCTAGTATTTCTTGCAATTGGCCGAAAGAAGCATATTCATGTAATTGCATAGAAGGAGTTGGTGAGTGGTATGGTTGTTATGATAATTACCAACACGCCGTTCAAAGAGCAAGTTATCATTGTGGGCAAGGAAATGGTACTTGCAGAGCAATGTAAACCTTATGTAAGGAAAGGATGTTCATCCTTTCCTTACATATTGCATAAAGCATTTAATACTTGCGCATATCAAAAAGTATTTCTATTTGCTTTATGCTCACAATTATTTATTAATTGCGTCAGCAATAACAATGAAATTGAAAGAATTGATCTAATTGAATTAGCAAGTGCATTTAAACAAAAAGAAGATGTTCATGTTGACTTAAGCTATTTAATTGAAGAAGAAATTGAGTATGTAAAACTGAAGACTCCGGATAGTTTAATAATAAATGAAAACTA
Source organism: Cytophagales bacterium (assembly GCA_022360055.1). Lineage (GTDB taxonomy): Bacteria > Bacteroidota > Bacteroidia > Cytophagales > Cyclobacteriaceae > JAAUQL01. The sequence continues at coordinate 697 of JAKSDO010000126.1, forward strand.
TCTACAAATTTATGTTGATGAAAATGATATTATTCTAATTGGATTTAGGCAAATTTATTTGTTTGAACGTAAGGGGGGCAACTTTATTCGTGAAATAAGTTGTTTTGGAAAAGGTCCAGGTGAATACAGTTTTACAGCACACAATAATTCCTATGATTATTCAAGAAAATTGATTCTTGCTGGACAGTGGGATTGGAAAAAGTACTTTGAATACAATTTAGATGGGCAAGTAATTTCAAATCTTGATTTCACATGTTTACATTTGGGGTCTTTCAGTGATCATATAGTTCATGCGATTGATGATGTATACGTTGCGTTTTACAATAATTGGCCAAACAATAACCAGCTAAGATTAAACTTGGTTGATAATGATTGTAATATACTGAAAACCTATTATCACTTTACTATAATTAAAGAAGAACCAAAGTCTATAGTTTCTGGTTTATCCATTTTTTACAAGTTTCAGAATGAATTGATGTTTTATGAAAAATTTTGTGATACAATTTATCATGTTTCTAGAAATTGCCTAAGTGCCCGCTTTGTAATAGACATGGGCAAATATGCATTGCCATATGAGAAGCAGTTTGATCCCGACTTTTTTATGGGAGGTGAGTCAAGTAGGTACTTTTACATTAAGAATTTACAAGAGTCTAAAAACTATATTTTTATTACATTTTCACATGATAATTATTGGTTTTGGCAAGCTGTATATGATAAAAAAACTAAAAAAA
>JAKSDO010000145.1 GCA_022360055.1 Cytophagales bacterium
AATAGCTCATTGTAAAGCATTGAAAAATAGAGGGTTACGGAATAGGTTCTATTCCCGCCACCCCGACGAACCTAGAAATAGGTAATATCAAAACACTGTTAATCGTATGATTATCAGTGTTTTTTGTTTTTATGGATTTTATTTGATGCCAAATGAATCCATTTAAAACCAATAAAAAGGTGTGCAATTAGGTGTGCAATGTTTCACTAAAAATACACTAACTTTAAAGAGCTTTTAGGGCATGATTTGACTTTCGCCTTTACAAATTATTGTTTAACAAAAGTCAATGAAACATGAAAACAAAAAGCACTTTCACGGTTATTTTCTTCACTAGAAAATCCAGAAGCAATCCCGACCAACTTTCCATCTATGTCCGTATTACCGTAGCGGGCAAACGTGCAGAAATCAGTTTAAAAAGAGGCCTCGCCAATAGTCAATGGGACGCCAATAAGAGCAGGGGCAGGGGAAACACAGAAAAAATAAGAGCATTGAACAATTATTTAGACCAAGTGTACACCAAACTACTCCAATCCCATAAAGAACTATTGGAGGAAGATAAAATTATATCCTCGGATGCCATCAAGTCCCGATACTGCCCCAAGCATGGGAAATACTTGAAAAGTATATGGCAATACAAGAGGTATATTTTAATACTGGTATATTGCCCATAAGCTCCAACCAAAAGACCAACAGTTATTTAAAGGAGGTTGGTACGTCTTGCGGGATTGATAAAAACATGACCTTCCATGTCGCCAGACATACCTTTGCCACAACGGTTATGCTGTCCAATGGCGTACCTATAGAGACCGTTTCAAAGCTATTGGGGCATACCAAGTTATCCACCACACAGATATACGCCAGAGTGGTAGAGAGCAAGATAAGCGAGGATATAAGTAATCTTTTGGAACGGTTCAGGGACAAGAAAAGCAAGAGTGCATAAAAAAAGGAAGCGAATAATTCGCTCCTGTCTTGTAAAAAACAAAGAAGCGTTTGTCTCACTAAATAATCAAACTTCAATACAGGAAGTAAACGAAAATGGAATAAGGGTTGTGGAATTATCCAAAACAAGCAACTTCCAAGGTGATGAACTCGGTATTTATGGTATGGAATTTGTTGATTTAAATGACTTTACATTGAGAAACAAAAAACATTATTTGGTAACAAGTTCAGAGCAATACGAACGTATTGTTCTTGAAGATTAGATTTATTTAACAAACGGTATTGGTTGTATTTATAACAACCAATACCGTTTGTAATCTTAATGCTTTAAATGAAAAAACTACTCATATTTTGTATTGCCCTGATTTTTTTGTCTTGTGAAAAAGATGATGAAGACTTTACCAATGATTGCAACGTCGATAACCATAATATCGACAGCAAAATAAATGGTGGTTCCATATTGCAAACTTGGCTATTATTTCATGGTGCCAATACACCTCCCGAAGATATCATTCATACCATAAGTTTAGCAGATAAAACGAATGCAAAATGGGTGTCTTTGTCTCCAGGCATCGGTATAGACGATAAATCCGAACAATTTCCGCCAATTAAATATGAGTTTCCAGTAAGTGCAGAAGTGGAAAAAATGAGGGTTGTAATCCCCAAAATGAATGATAGCGGTCTCAATAATATCATGCTAAAACCTATAACATCTTTCTGGGAGGTAAATGGCTCCACTTTTTGGGGTGATTTTTATGTAGGTACCGAAGAAGAATGGCAGGAAGTTGAAAGAGCATATACCGAACTATTTTATGAATTCGCAAAGCTCTCAGAAGAATTTCCTGAAGTAAAATTATTGAGTATCGGCAACGAACTTAAAGAGTTTACCAAAAGAAGACCTCAGTTTTTTAAAGAGCTGATTGCCAAAATCAGAATGGATTTTCCTGATTTAAAATTGACCTATGCTGCCAATTGGGATGAATATCAATCCGTTTCTTTTTGGGGAGACTTGGATTTTATAGGAATAAACTCTTACTTTCCTTTGGTAAATAAAAAAACACCATCCGTTAGCGAGGTTAAAGAGGCTTTACTTCCCATAAAAAATGATTTGGCCGAATTATCTTGCCAGAGTGAAAGACCAATACTATTTACGGAATATGGTTATAGAAGTATAGATTACGGTGCTTGGGAAAGCTGGCTGTTAGGGGACGTTACGACTTTGAATTACAATTTTGAAGCTCAGAATAATGCTTATACCGCATTTTATGATACGTTTTGGAACGAAGATTGGGTTTCCGGTGGTTTTTTTTGGGAATGGAAGATGCTTTTCAACGGGGAAATCAATAATCCTCATGAAAATGGATGGTACGTTAATGATAAGCCGGTACAGGAAATTATAAAGAAATGGTATTTAAAGGCACTATCCCAATGAGTGCAACCTTCATTAGAATTGTGTCTCTCTTCTCTTTTCGTTTATGTTTTCCGGCAAATTGGCCTTTTCGATTACCCCCTTTGATGCTATTAGCTATTTCCAGATAAATTGCTTCGAGAACTTCTTTTGCAAGCGATATAAAATTAGCACCTTCACCTCCATTTTTGTCGCCCTTCAACATCCAGAACTTGTTTATCACAATCCCGTTGGGTGCACTTCTTTCGATGTTCAGTGTATTGCATAAAATAAGTCGTTTTTGTGTCAACTTATTTCAGGACAGGATGGAATAAAAGGGAAGTACAAATTTTAAGGACGGCGTTCGCAATTTTGCCAATTACCTTTAAAAAGAAAACGAGGGCAAGACTCTAGAGGAACAAGAGCATTTTTTTAACCAGACTGAGGATAGGGTACATTTGGAAGAAGTGGTACGGGAGATAGACGGAAACATCGCCAAACTAGGAAAGGACGACCCCAAATTTTATTCGATGGTCGTCAGTCCCACACAAAGGGAATTAAAGCACATCGGAAACGACCCTGAAAAATTACGTGAATATACGAGGGAGGTAATGAAAGCCTATGCAGATCCCTTTTATAGAGAACCTAAAAAGACCGTAGATGATATAAAATACTATGCTAAAATCGAGCATGAACGTTTCTATATAACAAGTTAGGTACAAGGCTGTCAGAGTTGAAACGATAGCGATAAATTGAGGATTTTTTTGTTTTGCTAACGCTCTAAAAAAAGATTGATTAATTGCCAACGCACAAGGCAAGAGTGTTCCAGTCCATCACGCAACCATCCCGTCGCTTTCACACACTTACTTTCTTTCACACTTAGTAAAAAACTGAACGGTAGAATGAAAATATAAAATCGTCGATTGCTGTATATAAAGAGTAGATTAGATTTTATTATTCCTTATTAAACTTGAAATTTTGTAGTGAATTATTAATTAAAAATATTGCAAATATGAAAAAAACAGTTTTGTATTCACTACACGGATTTGCATGGTTTTGCAACTTTTGCATAATTTTTCTGGCTTCTTTAGCCGGGAATTTATGGGCAAATGAAAATACATTTATCAGCATTGCTGGAGTTCTGGGATTATTAGCATGGTCTTTAGCATTATTTTATCTTGGCTATTCCATATTCACTCCAAAGTTTTATTTAAAACAAAAATATGCAGCTTTTACAACTTTAGTAATAGGCACAAGTTTATTATTCCCGCTTATTGCTAATATTGAAAAATTGATTTCGGCCATAGCCGGAAATGGATGGATGGGATATTCTATTTCAGGGTATGTCCAAGTCTTCTTTCTTTCATTGATTATCTGTTTCTCCGGGGTGCTTTTAAGAGTTTTCATAAACTGGATTGTTGATCAACAAAAGAAAAGTGAAGTGGAAAATGAAAAGTTAAAATCAAAATTAATAGTACTTAACAATCAAAATAATCCCCATTTTATTTTTAATGTATTGAATAACATTGACTCCTTAATAACGACCAAACCTGCAAAAGCATCTGAAACTATAAATATGTTATCTGGATTACTACGATATGTATACTCCAATTCCGAAAAGGATAAAGTTTCTGTTCTTTCCGAAATAAATTATATTAAAAACTATATTGAATTACAGACCCTTCGGCTTGATAGTAACATTGAATTTCAATTCAAAAAAGAAAATATTACTGATAAAATTTTAATTGTACCGATGTTATTCTTGCCTTTTATCGAAAACGCATTCAAACATGGATTTATTGATGAAGAACATCCTGTATTTATTAAAATATCCTTTATTGATAGCCAACTGGTATTTGAATGTAGAAACAGTTGTAATTCAACCAGGAATGATAATACAGATTCAGGATACGGATTGCATAACCTAGTAAAAAGATTAGATTTGATGTATCCTTCAAAATATAATCTTACTATTGATAAAAAGAATGAAAAGTATTCTGTTTCATTAGCTTTGCATATCGATGAAAATTAAATGTATTATCATAGAAGATGAAAAACTGGCTGCTGAGAAACTCTCAAATTATATTGAAAAAATATCAGTACTCGAACTTATATCGATTTTTAAGGATGGTATATCAGCAATCAATTACCTGAAAAACGCCACCGTTGACCTTATTTTTCTTGATATTGAAATGAAGAATTTTAATGGAATTCAATTTCTAACTGCACTGCGGGTAAAGCCGACAGTGATAATTACTTCCGCATATGAGAAATATGCGATTGCTGGTTATGAGTTCTCGGTTGTTGATTATTTATTAAAACCATTCACACTCGAAAGATTTCTTCAGGCAGTTGACAAAGCCATAAATCAAAAAGAATTGAAAGAAAAGGCTAAAAACTATGAATTAATTGCTTCGCAGAGTAATGAGTATATTTTTATTAAGTCAGAAAACCGTATTGAAAAGGTTGTGCTTGATGATATATTTTTTATCGAAGGAATGAAAGATTATTTAAGAATTCATACCACGACAAGAAAGATAATGACATTGCAAAGTTTCAATGGAATTCTTAAATATCTTCCTCTAAATAATTTTATAAGGGTGCATAATTCGTTTATCGTATCCATAAAAAAAATTGAAAGTATTGAACGTAACCGAATAAAAATTAGGGGTAATATAATTCCTATAAGCGATAAATACCGAGATTCATTTTTTGATTCAATACGCTCTTAAATTCCAGAAAATCCATTTTTACACTTAAATTTTAAAACACTGAAAACAATTATATACTTTTTGTTCATAGTATTCTTATGTCCAAATTTTATCAACTCCCAGATAATTTCTATCTCAAAAGTAGAAAATGATTTAAAGAAACAGATAGAAAAAATCTTGAAAGAAACAGGAATACCCTCTATTTCTTATTCCATTTTTAATTCCGATTCTGTGATTTCAAGTAATGCAATCGGCTTTAGTAACGTAAAGCTTAAAATACCTGCAACTAAGGAAACAATATACAATACAGGTTCAACATTCAAGGTAATTACTGCAATGAGTGTTATGCAATTGTATGGAAAACAACAGCTAAATATCGATACGCCTATTGCAAATTACTTACAGGGTAGTCAATATAATGATTTTGACAAAAATAATCCTGTCACATTGCGACACTTATTAAGTCATCGTTCAGGATTAGTAGGGGAAACCATAAAAATCCCGATTTGGGAAAGAAATGTACCCAAACCGCTCGATTCCTTGATAGCGACGATTAAACCCCATCAAAAACCCGGGATTGAGTTCCGATATTGCAATCCTTGTTATGGCATATCCGGCTATTTAGTCCAGAAAATTACCGGCAGATCTTTTGGAAAATATGTAATTGATGAATTATTGAGACCTTTGTCCATAACATATATCGATCCGTTCAAGCCAACACCTCGGATGATGGAGCAAATGGCACTTCCCTATACCAAAGAGAATAACAAACCTGTTTCCACAAATTTTTATAGGTATAATTCCTATCCTGCAGGAGATGCGTACCTTACTCCTTCGGATATGGCAAAACTGTTGGTTGTCCAATTGAACAAGGGTAACTACAATGGTATTTCAATTTTGGATCCCGACAATATCAAAGAAATGCAAAAGAACCAATTTACACCCAATAATTATGGATTGGGAGTCGGGGTTTCAAATAATGGGGATAGCAAAATAGTAATGCACGGAGGTACCGTTCCTGGATTTAGTGCTTATTTTATCCTGGACACCAAAATTAAAAAAGGCATCTATATCATGGCAAATTGCGGGGATAGCGGTGATGTCCTTTTGTCCTTATCGGAATATGTTATTAGGCTGCTTAGAGGGGAGAATGTGACAAATGGCCTGCCCAGTTTTGCAAAGATAAAGTATACGGAAATCTTATTGGATACCCATATATTAAAAGATTATGAAGGCAAATACAAAATTGCCCCAGAAATGGGTATCGATATTTTTCTTGAGGGCGAGAAATTGTTTGCCCAACTGACCGGGCAATCAAAAATCCAGATATTCCCTTATGAAAGGAACAAGTTTTTTATCAAAGTTACGGATGCCCAAATCGAGTTCAATAATGATGGAGAAGGAAACATAACATCTTTAACCTTGTTTCAAAAAGGAAAAAGTATTGACGGACAAAGAATAAAGTGATGTTTGACCTTGAGCGTTGTGTTGCCGATAGTTTTATAGTTATCGAACAAAGTTGTAACAGGAAATTCAGTAAAGAAGTTACAGCATAAATCAAAATAAAAATGGAACAAGACATTTTAAATTACATTCTAATCTTTGGGTTTGCCATTTTATGCTCATTTGTGATCGATTATAAAAAATCTATAAAGTATTGGTATGTTCTGCTTCTTTTTTTCATCATAGGGTTTGTTGATAATATATTCAACATAATTACAGTTACATATCCTGATGTACAGTTTATAAAATCCCATTCATGGAACAACGCCATTTATTGCAATTGGAGTCCTAAACTATACAGCATTGTTTTTGTACTGCTCTTGTTAATTCCGTTAAAACGGATTATTACTCCCGATGAAATTGGGCTTAGACTTAGCCAGAAAAGAAATTCCATAAGGTTTTCTATGATTGCAGTGCTTTTGATTTTTCTCACGGCATTGATTCCCGGGTTATTGGGTAACAAAGGAGCGTTTGATGCAAAAACATTGCTATATCTGGCTCTAATGCCCGGATTGAACGAGGAATTGATCTACCGCGGGTTATTACTCGGATTACTGAATAAGCTGTTCGACAAAGGGTTTAAGGTTTTAGGAACGAACTTTGGATGGGGAGCGATCCTTACCTCCGTTGTTTTTGGGCTATTACACGGCTTTCAAATAACCGATGATTATACAATAGCATTCAACAATCCGTTTAATATCGTCTTGACCGGTATTTATGGGTTTGTATTTGCGCTGATGAAAGAAAGAAGTGGCAGTTTGGTTTTCCCCATAATTGCCCATGGCACAATAGATTTCTTTCATTTTCTGTTTAGGATGATATAAAAACAACTATGCACAACAAAGCTGGCTATGAGTAATTGCTTGTTCGCCTACTTCTGAAAATCCTTGCAGATTTTCAGTTTGGTGGTAAGGCTACAACCCCTTTTGAAAGCTATAACATTTTGTATAAGTATAAAGACTGCTTTACTTTATAAGAAGATTATAAAACAGATAGTGTAAAAGTAGTTTGAAAAATTTGTTTAATAAATTTTGTATCTTTATAGTACCAAAGAAGAGCAAATTATATCTTCAAAGTTCTTTTTAGAGTTTTAGTGTGCAAATAGGTGTGCATAAACAAATAAAAACCACAGAATAACAGTAATAATACGAGGTAAGGTAGTTTAAAAATAAGTCTGCCACCCCGACAAAACCCGCTGATAATCAGTGAGTTTTATTATTTTAGGACATATTGCGGACAATTAACCGACTGTTTTTTTGTGTTATAAAAAAAGAATAGTTTAGGCTAAATTAGGTTAAAAATTCGGTTTATCAGCCTTTCATTTTAAAGAAAACGTATCCAGTTCATCTGATCATCGATATTCAGAGCATTTTGATTTTTGCTCCGCTATTTTTCTTTTCTACGCCGATAAATACATATTTCATAACAATAGTGGGATAGCATTTTGCCCATCTAACACCCAAAATGTATACGTCGTATACCAAAATGTTTAAGTGATAAGCACTCTACATGACCGAACTTTGTATCAGTTGGTAATTAAAAAACTGATAGCATGAAAACAACGGCAAAAACAATGTTCGGTCTGTTGCTGATAGCAGCTTCGATAAATGTATCAGCGCAAAATAATCACTTAAATAATAATAAAATGACAAACTTTAAATCAGGAACAAACGAAGTGACTTTTAAAAGTCAGGGTGTAAAATTGGCAGGACTACTTTTTACACCGGATAATTTTGATGAATCTAAAAAATACTCGGCCGTGGTATTCTCAGGCCCTTTCAACCAAGTAAAAGAACAAATGGGAGCAGTTTATGGTAAAAAGTTCGCAGCCCAAGGTTATGTGTTTTTGTCGTATGATCCATACAGCTTTGGCGACAGCGAAGGTGAACCTAGAAACAATGAACATGCGCAGCATAAAATGGAAAGTATTAGAGATGCGATTAGCTATTTAGGTACTTTGTCATTTGTTGACCGTGACAAACTATTTGGGCTAGGTGGTTGTGCAAGCGGAGGCTATATGCCTCTTGTTGCTACAACGGATAAGAGGCTAAAAGCCATTGCCACAGTTAGCGGAATGATGGATAATCAGGCAAGCTATTTTGGAGTAATGACAAAAGAACAATTGGTGCCATTATTCACAATGGCAAATGATGCCCGCCAGAAAGCTTACGAAACAGGAGAAACTGATTATTACGATGCTTTAGGAATGAACACTTTGGATTTGGAGAATTTGGATAAATCTTCTGCTCAATACGAAGGTTACGACTACTACATGACAAAGAGAGCAGGGAAAGAGACTTATCCCAATTATACACATATGGCTCCAATGACATTGATGGAAAATGCTCCCTTAACAAGTGCAATTGCGTATGCACCATACCTCTACACTCCGTACTTAGGAATAATTGGAGAAAAAGCCGAAACAGGTGTATTGACCGAGTTGTTTTACGAAAAATGTAGCGAACCAAAGGAACTTTACAAAGTACCCGGTGCTACTCATGTAAGCCTTTACGATATTGATAAAGATGTTGATCGTGCAGTGGCAAAGATGGATGAATTCTTCAAGAAATATTCGAAGTAAAACAATAAAGCTACAAGGCATTTTTCAAGCAAATGCCTTGTAGCTTATTTCCTTTTTTTATATGGCTACCGGTATTCTTAAACATATGAGTGTTCTTACATTCTTGGTATTAGTAAGCACTTCTATTTTATCCCAATCTAAGAACAATGAGGTTATGGTTGAAGTAATTATATCAAAAGAAGCAAAAGCATATCTCTATAAAAAAGGTGCAAGTACGTTAAATATTTCGGTAGAAAAGATTCCTTGTGGTTGTATTCGTCCAAGAGAAGTACCTGAGATTAAGTTTGGAACACCGAAAAACATAAGGGAATACGAAAAGCTAAGCAAAAACGGGCTGACCTTTTATTTAGCGAAAAGTATGAATATTCCTGAAAGGAAAATTGAAATAAATTTGGGAACCAAAGGTAATAAGAACAAGCTATACCCAACAGGGATAGAATATTTTAATGGAATGGGTTCATACTGTGAGCTTCCTCAAAAATAAATACAATGAAAAATTCATTCACAATAGAAGAAATATCAAAACTGATAAACGCACACAACGTGCTGCAGATTAGGTCGGGAGAGAAACATCGTTTTATAGACATTACAATTGTAGAGGCCGACGGCAGATTCTTTGTCCGTCAATACAAATTTGGAAAACGAAGTTGGTATCATGCCTTCCTTGATAACCCAAAAGGAGCAATCAAACATGGTGATACAATTATACCCATTGAAGGAAGAGTTCCGGCTGATTTAGATCAAATCAATCCTGTAGTTACCGAAGCATTTATAAAAAAGCTTGGACTGATATACAGAACAATGCGGTTGGGATTTGATACGAAAAAGCACGAAGCTTCCACATTGGAGCTTATACCGCAATTATCCAACAATTTGTAAATTGCATATTTGATATGAAAAGAATAGTTCACACTACAATATCAGAATTTCATACTCAAAGTGATTTTCCACCGCCTGAAAATCCTTTGTTCAGTATTATTCATACAAAATTATATGATGGCGAGACCAGTAGTTGCGAAGATGATGAACAACCAGAGCCGGTAAGTCTTACCAATGGATTTTATTCAATCAGCTTAAAAAACATCATTTCAGGAGAGATTGTGTACGGACGAACTAAATACGATTGTTCTAATGGAACATTGCTTTTTACAGCTCCTGACCAAACCATGATATTTAAAGGAATGGTATTTAGTTCCGAGGCATTCCATATTGCATTTCATAAGGATTATCTAAATGGAAGCCAGCTGTTTGATAAGATAAAGAAGTATAATTTCTTTAATTACAATGTAAACGAAGCCCTTCATTTATCGTCAAAGGAGGAGGAGCTTTTAAAGACCATCTTCAAAAGCATTGAAACCGAATACCATAACAATCAGGATGAATTCAGCAAGGAAATCATCTTATCTCATCTCGAAACCTTGCTAAAATATGCCGACCGTTTTTACAAACGTCAGTTCCTGAATCGCAAAGAAATTAACCAGGATCTATTTACACGGTTCAAGGATATTTTGGATGTGTACTTTGAGACGAACCAATTGGAAGAAAAAGGGATTCCAACCGTCGATTGGTTGGCGAGTCAATTGGGCGTTAGTCATCGATACATGAGTGACACCATAAAAGCCGAAACAGGCAAAACAGCTGTTGATCAGATCAATCTTTACCTGATTGAAGAAGCTAAGAATTTATTGCTCGCTCCGGATGTTTCCATTTCCGAAACGGCCTACAAATTGGGCTTTGAATACCCGCAATATTTTTCGCGTTTGTTTAAAAAGAAAACTGGCATAAGTCCGAAGGAATATATTGAATCAGCGTCTATGAATTGATTGCCGGCATTTGTTTTAAGTTGGGCCTGTGAAATGGCAACAGTCAGTAGGAGGATTTTCTTTACTTCCAACCTCAAAATTAGGTTGTCCTATTCTGTCCAGTAATCCACCACAAGCACATCTCCCAGGTGAGGAGTGAGTACTTCACCAAATTTTTTATGATCCGGGTGAGGTAGGTAAATGTCTCTTCCGGCCTCATCATCGAAGGTTAAAAAGAAGCAATGAGTAAAGCCCTTGTCCAATCCCTCGGGGCTATTGTTTGTACCAAACTCGAAATCCTTGATTTGTGGTATTTTACCTGGCAAAGCTGCAAATGCATCCTCTACCTTTTTTATATCTGCCGCACTGGTTCCTTCCTTAAATTTAAATAGAACCACATGCCTCAATTTTTTGGTGTCTTTTCCCATTTTGTGATTAAAGCCAGAAATTGCAAAAAAGGAAGCGACTACCAAAGCTGTCGCGATCAAGCTGATTTTTTGTGTTTTCATTGTTTATTAGTTTGTGTTATAAAAGCTCGTTAACTATGTGAATATGGGCAGAATGGCCAACTAATGTGAATTTAATTTTGAAAGTTTTATTTGCATTACAGTGGCCATAGAAAGGGCTCTGGTCTTGGCCAGCGAAGCACTTTCTCCCGTAAACAGCTCATCCACAGTTTCATTGAATAACTTCAGCCATTCATCAAAATGCCTTTTTTCCAACGGAACTTTTTGATTGAGATCCAGATGAACTTTCATTGGATTTCCTTTATACATATTTTGATTAAAAACCATTGACCCCCAGAAATCATAGAGTATCGGAAGATGCTCTTCCAGGTTTATTTTAGCGACATCATTAAAAATATGACCGATTGTATCACTGCTTAGCACTTTCTCATAAAAAGTATCGACCAGAATAACAATATCATTCCTTGAACTGATGTCCTTGAGCATTATTTCCAGCTTTGGATTTCTACAATGTTTCCTTCCGGATCTTTCATATAAACAGCCTGCAAAATTCCAACATCCTTTATTTCTGTTTCAATAAGCTCTCCGCAGAATTTTCCACACAAATTAAATAATTTGGAAAGAGTTAATACTTCAATCTGTACAATCATGCCCGGAGCAAAAAATTATGATCTATTAAGAAATGTGGAACCTTGGATTAATGGTCTTGACCATTCAGATACAAAATTACTACAAAAATTATGGATCAAACACTTTTGCCCAAACTTAGCTGAAAGTCCGGATAAAGGATTACCTCTGTTGAATGAATATGTAAACAAAATTGATAGGCTTTCACCAGGCCCTCATTCGAGCATGGGATATTTAAGCAATTTAGCTTCAGAAATAACCTCTTTCAACGAATAATTACTTATTATGTGCTAAATATGCTAACTCAATATCCTTCATTCTGGTCTAAAACTCCAGGTATTAATTCTGCTATAGGTTTTGGTAATAACCGATTATTTTCGGTTACATTAGGATGAACATCTTTATTGACTTCCACTACCATCTTCCTTCTTACCAAATCAAACCATCGATTATTCTCAAAGGCAAGCTCCCAGTTTCTTTCTTCCAAAACAGCTTGATCAAATTCTTCAAACGAAATAGTGGGTGGTAGATCAACATCACCGTTTGGTGAATTAACATCTAAACCCATGGCTCTTCTTCTTACTCTATTTACGGCTTCTATGGCCTGGGAACTTGGTGAGGATTCTGCTTTATTAGCTGCTTCCGCAAACATGAGCAATACATCAGCATATCTAAGAATCACCGTGAAACCTTCGCCATTATGCCCCACCGGAATTCCTGCATCTCTGTATTTTGCCATATGTGGTTGTACATCGGCATCTTCCCAATAGGTACCATCCGCAAAATAAGATGTAAATGTTGCATCCTTTCTCGGACCTTCCGGAAATATTTCATAAAACCGGTCTTCACTATAAAGGTCGCCCCAACCTCCTTCACCATTACCCCAGTGACGCGAAGCTGTGTGCATGTGGCTCCCGGTTCCTCCTGGTGCAGTAGTTCCATAAAATCCGAAAATGATTTCCGAATTTGTTAATTTATTCTCCACTTTCCACAAATCGCTGAAATCTGATTCAAGGCTATAAATTCCTGATAATTCTCCGCTAATAAGTTCAGCAGCTTTATCTCTGGCTAAGGCAAATTTATCCGTTTGCTCAAGTGGCCATCCAGCCATAGTAAGATAAACTTTAGCCAGGAGTGCTTTTGCAGCACCCTTAGTTGGTCTTCCCCTTTCAGGGAACGAAACAGGCAGGATCTCTTCAGCATCTTGTAAATCCTGAATTATTGTATCATATATTTCAGAAACTGTTGATTGCTTCAGCTCACCAGCATTCTCCTGATTTTCAAATGTCGTTAGTTGCACTTCTCCAAACCACCGGGTCAAATTGAAGAAGCAAAATGCGCGAATAAACTTTGCCTGACCTTCGATTGCACCTAATGATTCTTCAGAAATGCCTTGCGCATTTTGCAAGTTCCCAATGATGACATTTGCATTCGATATCGATCTATAGAGTTGTTTCCACATACCCGTAATTGGTAACTCGGTACCCTTTGCATTTAGAACATTTAAATCAATGTAGATATCTGCATCTGAACGGATATCTTCCGCACCTGAATTAAGTATTAGGGGATAGGCATAATCATAGCTTTCCCAATCTGAATATAGGGGTCTGAATGTGCCCGCCAAAGCAGCCTGAAATTCACTTTCAGTGGTAAAGAAGCTCTCCGGACTCAATAATGATGGCGGATTTTCCTCAAGTTCAACAAAGGAGCAGGCATTAATGAGGAATAAGGTTATAGCTGTTAAAATATATACTTTTTTCATAATCGTAACTTTTTCAAATTAAAATCGAATATCCAATCCTAGCGTATATCTTTTTTGTGACGGGTAGGATGCATGATCTACTCCTCCCCAGGCGTCGATTGAATTTGAGGCTTCAGGATCATAGCCTGAATAATTAGTCAATGTAATTAAATTCGTCCCCGAGGCATAAACCCTAATAGAGGAGATGAATGAAGATTTAAAAACTTCCGAGGGTACGTTATAACCCAAAATCAGGTTCTTTAACCTGATATAAGATCCGTCTTCAATCCATCTACTGTCATTGCGAATATTTCCGTACGCTTTATGCCCAATTACTTCAGTATCTTCATTTTCTTCAGTCCAAGCTTCCAGCAACTTGACGCTTGTCCCATGATCTCCGGATTCGTAGCGCGAACGGCCTATGTTATACAAATCCCTACCTTCAACTCCTTGTATAAGAAAATTAAGATCAAAGTTCTTGTATGTCAGGGTATTGTTCCACCCAAAAGTGATTTCCGGATAAGTTCTGCCGATATTTACTATATCCTCCCCATTTATAATCCCATCCTTATTCTGATCGATGTATTTTGGAGAGCCGGGTTCAACACCATATACAGCTGCTAATAGGGCTTCATCACTTTTCCATACTCCCGCAAATTCGTGTCCCTTTATCAATCCAATCGGCTGGTTTTTTTCAATCCAAATGGCCTCTGAGAATCCGGGAAGTCCTGCACCGAATAATTTGACTTGATCCTCGTCATCATTGAGCTGAAGAACTGTGTTCTTGTTATAGGCAAAATTCAGGTTGGTATTCCATTGAAATGATCCTCGATCAATTACATAACCGGATAGCGTAAATTCAACACCTTTGTTTTCAACCTCTCCCGCATTAACCAACTGGGATTGATAACCTGATGCCTGAACAAGCGCTCTTTCCAACAAAAGATCATGCGTATTCTTTTTGTATAGATCTACTATTAAAGACATTCTTCCTTCCCAAAATCCCATATCAAGACCAACGTTAAATTGCTCTGTTGTCTCCCACTTCAGGTCAGGATTAGGCGCTCTTGTTGAAAGATTTAGACCTGTTGTTACATCAGTTCCATTGAATGAAAAGTTGGTTCCGGTTTCCAGTTGAGCAAGTGATTGATAAGGCTCAATACCCTGATTCCCCACTCTTCCGTAACTTGCTCGTAGTTTTAAATCGGTGAGAACCTTAGAGTTCTCAAAAAATGCTTCATTACTAATATTCCATCCTAAAGCAGCCGAAGGAAAGTACCCCCATTTATTGTTCTCAGCAAAAACCGACGAGGCGTCTGCTCTTCCCGTTAAAGTTATGATGTATCGAGAATCATAGGAATAATTTATTCTTCCCAAAAAAGACTGAAGAGATCGATCGACCCGATAGGAAGCTGGAACGCCCGGATCAGCACCTAATGCGAGGTTATTATACAAAACAGCATTAGTTAAAAAATCCCTTGATTCAGCCCAACTATCCGTATATATATTTTTCTGCTGTTCATAAACACCTGTAATATGTAATGAGTGCTTGTCATTGATATCCTTTTGGTAGGTTAGCATGTTGGTGTTTTGCAAAAAACTTTCCCTGTAGCTATAAATTGATGCCTCACGATCTTTCTCATCCCCATTCACAATATTCTCATTGATATATCGACCATTTGTAGCGTTTAATAACCTATAAGACAAACCCGCGTTTAAATTCAATCCGTCTATGATCTCATAATCAAAAGATGGGCTAACCACATATTGATCAAGCACATTGTCTCGAATCGGCTCCATTGCCAAAGCAACCGGGTTGTATTCAGTATTTGGTCCGACTCCTCCGCCAGGCTGAGCGTATGATCCATCCTCATTGAAGATTGGTTTTGTAGGAGGAAATAACGCTGCGGCATAGATCGGACTTCCCTCCCTGTCACGATTATTCAACATGGTGGGGTGGTCCATTGACCATGAAGCAAAGGAATTCACACTCAGCTTAAGTTTACTTGAGAGATTGATGGTAAAGTTGGGTCTAAAGGATACTCTTTCATATGAAGATCCAATGACTACACCTTCAGTTTTTAAATAATCCCCTGCAATACTATACAGCACATTGTCATTACCACCACTGACAGTTAAATGGTGATTATGAGACCATCCATTTTGAAAAATCTCATCTTGCCAATCCGTTCCCCCTTCCGTTTTGTACCTATCGACTTCTTCCTGGGTAAATACAGGAGGCAAGTCTCTTGCAATACGATTCTCGTTTGTATACTCCGCATATTGCCCGGCATTCATCAGGTCCAAATGTTTGGCAACCTGTGACACCGCGACATACCCATTATACGTCAATGTTGGCTTGTTGCTTTTACCACCTTTTGTAGTTACCAGGATCACTCCACTCGCTCCTCTTGAACCATATATGGCGGTAGCAGAGGCATCTTTCAATACCTCAATTGAAAGTATATCATTAGGATGTATATCATTGAGTTGCAAGCCCTGTATGCCATCAACAACGACCAAAGGATTATTTCCCCCATTGATCGAACTAACACCTCTTACGCGAATAGTTATATTGGCATTTGGAGAGGCATCATTATTTTGAACGTATACACCCGCGATCTGTCCTTGCAATGTTTCGTCCACCCTGGCCAACGGGATGCTTTTTAAATCATCCGGCTTCACCGATGCTACCGCGCCGGTAATATCGCTTTTCTTTTGAGTTCCATAGCCAACTACAATGATCTCTTCCAGTGCTGTTATATCCGGTGCCATAGTAAGTTCAATTCTGGTCCTATTTCCCACTTCAATCTCTTCACTTACAAATCCTACAGAACTGAAAACAAGTGTTGCTTCTTGGGTCGCATTAATTGTGAAATTACCATTGACATCAGTTGTCGTACCAATCGTTGTTCCCTTTATCATTATTGTTACACCGGGCAAGCCATCGCCATTGTCATCGGTGACAATTCCTGTTATGGTTGTTTCATCATTATTAGTGACCATGAGTTTTTGATTGCCATCGACGAATGTATTTCCAGTCACATCAGCGCTTTGCATCATGATGAAACCCAGAAGTGCACAGGCAAATACTAGTTTTAACTCTTTAATTTTCATTTTTTAACATTTATGGTTTAGAATTATGGCTGGCCCATTCAAATTTGGATAGCCATCTTGTCTAAATTCTACTGAATCGTTACATTTAAATCTTTCGTGGCGCTGTTCGAAATTTCTCCACAAGGAATTGCCGTCGAATCCGTTGTCCACGCATCACCAGTAAGGATACGCATTCGGGTATTTCCGATTGTCGCCGACGCCGGAACATCAATTTGAGCATTGAACGGACCGTCGTTGAGTTGTTCGGGTAAACCAAATACCTGAACCAGTTCATCGTTATCTTCGAAATCGCCATCCGCATTCCAATCGACCCAAACAACAGATATGGACCAATTATTTGATTGCACAAGTGAAAGATTAAAACTGCCACCCTGATGAATAGTTAGTGTCTCATCTGTGAAATGCTCATAGTTACCTGAAGGCTGAGAGCCTGCATAGTTTATGTTAATCTCACCACCAGTCGTTGTCACTTCATCAGAATTATAGGCACCTGTTCCTGACACCTGACAATAGGCTATTCCTCCTATCTCAATGCTGAAGTCTTTTGTTGTACTATTTGGAATGTCACCGCATGGAATAATTGCATCCGATGTAGTCCATGCATCACCTGTTAACACTCTCATGCGAATAAGTCCAGGCAGGGTACTTTCAGGAATATCAATAGATGCTTGAAACGGGCCATCATTCAATTGTGATTCAGCACCAAATATCGCTGCTAACTCTCCTTCGTCAGTGAAGTCTTTATCCCCATTCCAATCAATCCAAACCAAGGACCTGGACCAATTATTTGATTGCACCAATGACAGTTTAAACGAATTACCGGGTTGCACAATCAATACCTCTCCTTCATAATGCTCATAATTCCCTGCAGGCTGATCACCCGAGTAGTTAATATTGGCGTCAGCTCCACTTGTGCTTACAGACTCTGTATTATAGGCACCTGTTCCTCCAACGGTGCAATATAAAACTCCAATAATTGGAGGATCATTACTTACAGTAATCTCCACAGACGTCGTTTTTTCCCCTTCTTCTGTGGTCGCGGTTATGATACAAGTAACAGGCGAACCGTTTTCTCCTGATCCAACAGCGGTGACTTTCCCATTTTCATCAACTACTGCAATGGATGGATCGCTAGTACTCCAACTCACGCCCTGAATCGTTGCTTCCTCGGGAGTGAAGATAACTTTATAGGAAGTCTCTGATTCACCCGGCAAAGGAACTTCCTCCAGCAGAATACTTTCCACTTTAGTAATTACTTGTACGTCTACTGTTTGAGTAATTTCACCAGCTGTGGTTATAGCGGTAAGCGTCGTTTGGCCTAAAGCAACACCTTGAACACCTGCCACTAAACCTTCAACATCAGCTTGAACTTCGGCTATTGATGGATCGCCCGAACTCCAGGCAATGACATCCCCTTGTGCATGCTCAGGTGTAGTACTGGCCAATAATGCCTGAATCTCTCCTACACCTAATAAAATGGCACTTTCGCTCAGCTCAACATGTTCAATAGGAATAATGCTTTCTTCATCGTTACAGGACGTAACAGCAAAGAAACTAATCCAAAATGTGATAATAATTAAGAGTTTGTTTTTCTTCATAACAGATCATTTTTTTTTTCAGTCAATTTTGAGTTAAACAAATCTAGATCTAATAGATGCGATTTTGGATTGAATTTTAATCTCAAACTAGGGGCATATTCATTTTGGAAATGGTTAAATAGAAAGTCACGGTACATTCAAACAAAGATTCGGTCAATATCGGATCTATACTTATTGAAAACATTGATATTCATACTTCGTTCGTGTTTGAAAACCATTTGCAATAGAAAATAACAAAGGAACAAGACAATTATGCCGTACCCCCAGTGTCTTCCAAATTAGTAATCATTATAGGGCATATAGTCTCTTATAAGTTGAAACGAATTATGGAAGTGCTTACATTTGGTCTGAATTATTGTAAGTCAGTTATAGGCCCTTTTGAACAACTAGCTTTCTTGTTATGGTTTGAGAGTCATTGACGATTTTAACAAAGTAAAGGCCGTTGCCGAGATTGCTCAGATTGATGGAGTGATATTTTTGATATTGATGGTGTTCTTCCCTCAACATTTTTTTTCCATTGCTATTGAAAATCTCTATAAAGTATGGAGTTAATGTTCCTTCTTTAACCGACACCATAATGATTCCATTCCTTGTCGGGTTAGGATATACCATTGAACTGCTCAAATTTTCTTCTTTTATATTGGTGGTCGGAGCATTGATAACTTGAATATAAAAATCGGCTCCTGCCGAATAGGATGCCGTGCCGCATGGCTTAGGTGGATCTAACCAGGAATCTCTCAATATAACTCTCATACGAACATTTTCTTTCAAAATGTCTGAAGGAACCTTAACATTAATTGTTTTTGATACCGGGTTTTCGCAAGATTCAGTGTTATGATCGTCGAAGATCAATTCACCATTATCATCAAAATCCAAGTCTGCGTTCCAATCAATCCAGATTAGCGTCCTTGCGCATTTTGATGGAGGGGAATTCTCAAGATAAATACTAAAGATATCTCCTTTTTCCACAACAAGTGTATTATTGATATTTACACCAAAACCATTTGAAGGATAAGCATATGGATTATAGTTAATATTGTGATCCTCTTTGCCTCCACTCGTTTGTAGGCCAGCAATAAAATATTCCTCATATCCATCTCCAATAAATCCACAGTATGGATCAATAACGCTTAGATCAAAGTCCAACACACTTGACCTTTCCAATAAACCACATGGGATTGGGGTAAAATCGGTAGAGTCCGTTAACCTAAAACGCACCCTTTTTATCCCTTGCCTGACGTATTGAGGTATTTTTAAGTTAAACCTGTAAATGTCTGAATTACCACAATTTATGATACTTCCGGAATCGAAAATATGTTCTTCTTCTTCAAAATCTTTATCATTATTCCAATCTATCCAGCCAATTACGCGTGCACATGTCCCACTTTCTGATACCTTCAGTTCCACTTCAAGTGTATCACCGGGTTTGCCGCTTACCAAATTTTGTGTATGATATGAGTACCCGTACGAAGGAAAGCTGTCGACACTAATGCTAATATTATCCTCCCCTCCAACTGTCCTCAAACCCACAATATAATACCCTTTATCTTGTCCTGCTTCGGTCTTGCAATATCCATATTCGCCAATTACAATTTGTTTCAGCAATTCCTGAGCTTCAGGTATAATGGAGTTTGCATATTTACCAGAAGTTTTGCCAAACCTTGAAATAACAGATCGAAGTTCATTTAACACTTGTAAATCGGCTGGATGTTCAGATTTCGCTAAGTGATCTACAAGGACATTGATTTTTTCATAGTCCTGGATTCCTTCCCTTAGTAATTCCATTCTGATGCTGGATGAATACGAGAATGGGTAGTCCCCTGGATTCCTGTAGACAAGTGCAAAATCTCCAGCAGTATGCGCGCCGTCTCTCGCATCAAACGGGTCATTTTTTAAACCATAATCGAAAGCCCATCTCAAAAATCCATTATAACCTCCATTAAATGCATGCCAGCTCATCCAGGTCATCTCTGCCGGATTATTTTCCGGTGTTACATAGCTATTGGGAAATTTCTGTGAACAACTTGTGTAAAAAGTGAATATTTTATCACTATCGGTTTCGTAAATCGAGGCTTGCTCCAGAATTCCGGAGAGGTCATAAAATTCATCCGCGATGCTCTTTTCGATGGCATGTGAATAGGCTATTCCCAATTTCCATGCAGAATCATTACCTTTTACCACAGAAATAACGGCGTGCAATTTATCTTCCTGTACCTCATCGAGATAAAGAACAGTTTTGTCAAACCAGCCTTTTGATCTCAGGTGGTTCTTGAAGTCTGTGAGAAAATGATCCCATCTCTCCGCATATTCAGGACTATTGAGTGGTGCATAAAGATCAAGTGGCATATTCGAAGCTTCATCATAATAAGGAATTTTTTCTTCATTCCATCCAACAGGTGAGAAGCAGCTAATCTGTGCATTGATCCCCAGCGAAAACATGAATTCAACATAAGTATTAAAATCAGTATAATCATAGCTCCATGTTCCATCACTTTTCTTAATCCATTGTACCATGGATTCTGCCCCAAGACTTCCTCCTTTTATGTAAGTAGTAATTACCTTCTGCCCTAAATCAGCCAATAATTGATATGCCGGTTCTATCAATTCATAATGATCCTGAGACCATGGCAGGATTATATTATCAGGATTCAAGCGATTGTGGTGATGGAGGAAATTCAGAGGAAACTGCCAGAGATCGAGATGAAACGACCATTCAGAAACATTGGGGATTTTAAAATCAACCACTTCCAGATTTATGGAAAATGCCAATGATCCAGAAATATGCGATATCTCCAAATTGCCAGAATACTTGCCTGCCTTGGTATTTGATGGGATATCTATGGTGATCCATAACTTCAACGGATCGGATGAATCAATCTCATTGACTTCCCTATCCATTAATGCATCGGCTATCTCAACATTAGTTGAATGACCTTCAGCATATTGAGAGCATGTCAATGCTTTTTCATCTCCCTTCACATTACCTGCAAATCTTATCTTAACATCTGATTTTGAAATAATTCCGGATTCTCCCTTCAAATCCTCAACCTGATATCTTAAATCAGAAATCGTGGAATTGCTCCATAGTATGATTTGTTTATGTACTCGTTCACCTCTCCACACAATCTCATCCCATGAATCAGAAACTTCACCAATGTATGCCTGGCCTTTTTGATATCGAACAAATCTAGATTCAAATGAACCGTTAAAATCTTGTGAATTAGCGTATAGATATGTCATTATTGACATACCAAAAAATGCAATTAAGCTGATTTTGTTGTTATTCATGGTATCGTTGTTTTGAAAGGATCGCTTTTCTAGCCATGAGCATATCGCTTACCAGCTTATACCTACCATCCTGATTTCTGGTGGCAAATTCAATAGCTTCCGCCTGCTTCCTTAGATCAAAATGCCCGTCATCTCTTTTCACATGAAACAGTTCAAAATCTTCGATGCCCTCTTTCAGTAATTCCCATCGAATAGAAGATATGGGCTCTCCTTCACCTGGATAGATATAATAATCATCGCCCTGACTATGAATAAATACTGGTTTTTCGAAAGGATCTGAGGTCCAATTATTAAATGCCCACCTTAAATATCCATCTGTGTTAAACTTCAATGCTAACCAGGGAACAAGTCTTGATTCAACAGCAGGAGAGAAAGTAAGTGTATTTGGGTGACTGGGTTCTGCGCACAGGTAAAATGTTGTAATCTTATTGCTTTCTTTCCTGTCGATAAATACTTCCTCGAATTGTACATTTGTTCGATTTTCATATTGTTGCCCAGGGAAAAAAACATAAGAGATCGATACGTCCTGAGCCATTAGATGAGCTTCGGGATGACCAGCTATAACTATTTTATCGAGGAACTCAGGGGCGGCTTTTTCTATAATTCTTCGCAGCACGCTCATGGTACTATCAGGCTTTTCATCAAACCCGAGATAAGTTTTTTCGAATAAGCCCACTTTTTTTAAATGATCTTTAAAGTCGGTTAAAAACAATACCCAGAGTTCCTGGTAGGTATCATCGCCAATGTCTAGAATTAATTCTTTATCAATTCCTTCCGGCTCATCGAAATACTTTATACATTGTTTTGTATGAAATGGAGTCATTGAAAAAGCATTTATATTCCCGGCAAGTCCTGCTTTTCGTGCCAAACTCACGTACTTGTCGAAAATGGAATAATCAAATTCCCAATTTCCCTGTTCCGTTTTGATCCACTTCACCATGCTTCTATAACCAAATTCAACTTGTGATCGTGTCTTGTGATTAATCCATGGCTTATGCCAGGGCTCATGTGTTATGGTCGTTAGGATATTCTTTCCGCCGGCAGAAGCATACTCTTTGAGATAGGTAAATATCAAGTCAAAATGTGCTTTCGACCAGTGGGGCAACTTATAGTAGTCTGCAATTGCACTGGGATTTACCCAAAGATCAAGATGAAATTTCCATTGATTTACAGGAGGAAGGGTGGGAGAGAGAATTTCAAGCTCAATCTTCTGTCTGTGCTCCCTAAAACTGTCACTAGCTATTACTATTTCGCAAGAGTACTTGCCCGTTGCAACATTTTCGGGAATTCTAAATGTAATCCATATGGGCTGAGCTCGAAAGGCGGGTACATCAATGGCTTCCATGGATATCAGCGGATCTGCAACCACATTTGGTGCAAAGTTTCCGGAAACTTCCTCACCAATTACACGTTCTAATTTTGGAGACCAAACGAATTCACTTCGGGCCCTTTGGACTGGAACATATTTAGGGTATCTCACGTCCACTCCAATTTGACTGTTTACATTTCCATTCAGACCTAACATTTTGCCGATTGTCACCTTTACGTTTTTTAAGTCCATCCTGGCTCCCAGGGCTATTTGCGCTGACACTTGCTCGTTTCTAACTGCAGAAATTTTTAGAGTGTCGCATTTTGAAATCGTATGAATCTGAAATTGACGTAGTGCAGGATTTTCATGAATTTCGGCTTCTGAGTACACCCTGGGAAATCTCGGAACTCTGATTAGTGCGGATGATTGAAAATTATCTGTTGGAATCCAGATGTTCAGACTATCCAAAGGTAGAGCCTCATCGACATTTAGTTTTAACCATTCCGGTACTGGTCCGAGGTTATCAAGGACCTTACTATTAGAAACTTCTTGTGCATCTCCGGATTTATATAAATCGCTAAATCCAAAGGAAAAAAGAATAATGAATACTATAATGACAACTGCAATTCTGAGTGTAAAAGAATTTAAGAATTTGCTATTACCCATCTTGTCTATAATTCGGCATGTTTAAATGAATGACTAAAGCATAAAATTACATGCCCGGCCTTTTACATTGGATTGTATTTTAGTTTTGAATGTGGGTTATATTCGTTGCCGCTAAATAAGTACGTGTAAAAATATAGATAGGTCAAAAAATTGAAGATGACTGCGATCTAACGAATGAGCACAAAGTGAGCGTTCGATTCTAAAGTCGATGTTTAGTTATTCAGCATTAATCTTCCTGCAAAGATTTTGCATATTCACGAGGGCTTAAACCATATTTCTTTTTAAATATTTGTCCAAAATACTTCCGATCTGTAAATCCTACGGCATAGCAAGCCTCATTTACTCCGTACTTATGAGTAGTGATGTAATTCGCGGCACGCTTAATTCGAAATTCTCTTACGAATTCAACAAGAGACTGCCCCGTTAGCGCCTTGATCTTTTTGTAAATGACAGAATGGCTCATGCCCAATTCTGTTGCAAAGAATTCTGCCTTCAATTCTCCTTTCTCAATATTTAATTCCAGCAGTTGAATAATTTGCTTCAAAAAAACTTCATCTTGAGCGCTTATTGGTAATTCCTTCGGTTCGATGAATTTATCCGTTTGGAATTTCTTCCTCAACAAAAGGCGGTTCTTTAAAAGATTATTTACCCTGGTTATAAGAAGCGACTCATTGAAAGGTTTGGTGACATATTCATCGGCACCAGTTTCAAGCCCCTCCTTTTTATAAATCATTGCAGTTCTGGCTGTTAATATAATTACTGGAATATGGCAGGTGCGCATATCCGTCTTAATTTTTTTTGTAAATTCTATTCCGTCCATCACCGGCATCATGACATCACTAATTATAAGGTCCGGAATCTCTCCGGATGCAATATCCAATCCCTCTTTTCCATTACCTGCTTCTAGGATTCTGAAACTGTTCCGGAATATACTTCTCAAATATGTCCTGATCTCCTGGTTGTCTTCAACAATTAACAAAGAAGCATGCTCTAATTTAATAAGATCACTGGAATTCGTGCCGTTTGAATCCAAATTTTGAACGGCTAAAGATGCATTCGAAACAGTTTCATGATTTTTTATCAGGTGAGTTTCAAAATGATCATTTCCTAGTTTCAGTTTGATCCCAAAATTACTTCCTCGATCTTTCTCGCTTTCTACATTGATGAGCCCGGAATGTAATTCCACGATATTTTTAGCAATGGATAGACCAATTCCAAAACCAGGTTTACTTAAACTCGATTCAGATTGATAAAAACGATCAAAAATCTTGTTTAGATCCTTTGAATCAATTCCTGATCCATTGTCCTTTACGGATATGTAAGCAAATTCATCATCTTTGTCTAATGATACGCTAATGCTTCCATTTCTTCCTGTGTATTTGAAAGCATTGGATAATAGGTTGAAGATGACTTTTTCCATCTTCGAAATATCAATCCAAACATCGATCTGCTCAAAGGTTGTAAGGCATTGGTAATTAATATTTAATTCCCGGGCTCTGTCTGCAAATGAAATATGAACCTCCTTAATTAAATCAACTAAATCAACCTTTGTGACTTTTAGTTCTTCTTGAGCAGACTCTAATTTTCTATAATCCAGCAATTCATTGACCAGGTGCAAAAGCCGATGGCTGTTTTTTTGAACCACTTCCTTGGTTTTCAATTGACTTTTGCTGGTTATGCCTTTCTCAATCAATTGATTTAATGCACCTAAAATTAGGGTAACAGGAGTTCTGATTTCGTGAGAAATATTCGTAAAAAACCTCTGTTTGACCTCAAATACTTCGTTTTCCTTTTCTCTTTTAAATTGCTCATATCTCAAGTTATTTTTCATTTTCACCCAGGCATGATAGTATCTAAGGGATATGTACAAAATGATACATGCGAGCACCACATAGGATAGAAACGCCCACCAGGTAGCCCAGGGGGCACTTTTAACTGTGACATTTAGCATGGCATTGCCTACCATCTCATTATTGTACATAGCCCTTACTTGAAAAGTATAAGTACCTGATTCTAAATTTGTATAGGTCGATGTGTTCTGATTTCCGATATTCCTCCATTTCTCCTCAAAGTTGAGCATACGAATGTGATATGAGATATCTCGATTATCTGGAAAATCCATTCCACTGAAAGCTATCGTAATAATGTTCTGATTATGTCGTAAAAAGATGTCTTTGCATGTGTTGATGGATGCTTTGATAATTCCATCTTCGTAACTAACAGTTTCTCCAAAAAGCAATAAATCCGTAAATACGACATTTATTGAATCCATTTCCTCTTTAATGTCTAATGGATTAAAGGATATCATGCCTCCTGTATGCCCAAAATGAAAATCCCCATTATCATTCACAAAGGAAGATTTTATGTGGAATTCACCCTCTAATTCAGGAAATGCTTGAAACTTGTCGTTTTCATGTGAATATTTTAATATTCCATTTTTTGTCCCAAACCATAAATCACCTTTAGAATCAGGTAAAATGGAAACAAATGTCTTTCTACCCAAAGTAACTTCACCCGAATAATGAACAAAGGATTTCTCCGTAGGATTGAATCGCAAAAGACCATCTTCCCAGGTTCCAATCCAAATATCTTCATGATGATCCTGATGTAAAACAAGTTGGTTTTTAAATTTACTTACAGTTGAGGGCTTCTCGTTGTAATCAATAATATCAATGGTTGATGTAGGCATCTCATACCTGATGAGCCCATTTCCGAATGTGGCCATATAGAGATAATCATTGCCATAGCTCAAGAGATCTACAATATTGTTTATCTTGTATGATTTCGAAATTGGGACAGACCACACTCCCTCATTTGAGTTGTAAAAATTTAACCCACCGCCCCATGTAGCTACATATAAATCACCGTTGGATAATTCAACGACATCTCTAACATCATTAAACGAAATGGAATTCTCATTATCAATTCTTCGAAACTGATGAAGCGATTTTTCTTTCGGATTAAATGAAACAAGTCCATTAGAATACGTGCCCAACCAATACTGACCGTTATTCCGTTTGCCTATGTATTGGACATATTCAGATACTATATTTGTGTATCTATACAGCTTTGAATTTTCCGATAGATTCCATAATCCGTTACCATCTGTGCCAATTAACGTTCCTCTACCTTCATCAAAAATAGATAAGACAGGAAAATCATTAAATTTTCTAGGTGCATTTGAGTCTGTTAATACTGATACCCCGTTCCAGGCGGTTCCAATCCAGATGTTATTCTGATTATCAATATATATTTCTGTAGCTGTCTCATTTGAAATATCAGATCCGATTTCCTGTAGTATTTGCAGTTCATGGTCCGATCGTTGGATAGCTACTATACCGTTTCCCTCGGTAGCTATCCAATAATGTTCTCCGTCAAATAATATATCCCTGATGATGCCTCCAATTGGATTTCTTAAGCTGCTGACATGACGCACCTCATTTAACTTTATATCATAGATTAATAGCCCATCGTCCTGTGTTCCTATCAGGAGATTTCCATTTTCAAAATATGATAATGCAAGGATGTGAGAAGGGTTCATTCTTCCGGTTGGAATAATCTTTTCAATTTTGTTTTCAAAATATCTAAACAATCCCCCTCCGTAACTGGCCAACCATATATTCCCATCAGGATCTTCAAAAATATCCTGAATAGGATCATCCGCTATTTCCGTATCAGTTGAAAGCCCAAGTACTTTATTTGTCCCATTGTCCGAATATGAATACAATCCATCCGTTGTACCCAATAAAATTCTACCATTGCTGGAATTGTGAATTTTAACAATTTGTATTGTCGTAGAGCCGGACGACGATATCCTGCTCACTTCGGTGATTAATTCCTTGCTTTGATCATAAACATATAATCCACCATCGGCAGTTGCTATATATAAAACATTGTTCGAAGCATATAACAAATCATTGATATCACTTGAATGAAAACTTGAATTTTCTGAATTATAAATTCTAAAGTTCTTTCCATCAAATCGATTTAGACCATTTTTTGTTCCAATCCATATGAAACCAAGATCATCTTGTTGAATGGCCGTAACAGAATTTCCAGATAATCCGTCGGACTTGTTGAATTCGTAAGTAAGCCTTTCTTGGGCTATTAGATGAAAATCTACTACACCACATACCAGGACAAATAATGCAAAATAAATTTTCCTCATTACGCAAAAACTAGAATCGAAGCATTTCTCAATCTATAATTTACCATTTATTCATGTCATCCGAAATAAGCTTTTGTAATTCCTCAATATTCATCCGAAATTTGGGTTTGACCTCCGGTTTCAGCTATGGCTTCATCTTTTTATTGCCGAATAATTCTTTTATTTGACCCACGAATGGACTTATTTTATTTAAAAATAGAAATAAATTACTTTTTTAAAAGTGGAAAGTAAGGTTGAGAACTGGGTTAGACTATTTGCTTACGAAGATGACGAACTGGCATTTAAAAAATTCTTTGATCATTACTTTCCGCGTCTGTTTGAGATAGCCCGTCATTTTACATTCAACCGGGAAATATCAGAAGAAATCGTCAGTGAGGTTTTTATTAAGGTCTGGAAAAACAGGAATACTTTTGGAAGTGTCTCCGATCATTTTTCTTATCTCTATACTGCTGTAAAGCGGCAATCAATAAACAAACTCCGCAAAAAAAGCTATGAACCCGACAACTACGAAGATATTGACAAGCATATAATCGCAGAGGCACAAAACCCACAAAATGCACTTATAGAGAAACAATTGCTGGAGAAGTATGCATCTGTCATTGAAAGTTTACCTGAGCAACAGCAGTTGGTTTTTAAACTGGCCAAAGAAGATGGTTTGACCTATAGGGCTATTGCGGAACTGATGGAGATATCAGTTAAAACTGTGGAGATGCATATGTCGAAGGCATTAAAAAAAATCAGGGAAGATATAAGGAAGTATTTACATGAAAGGGAGAATCCACCGATGTGGACATCTTCATGGAATCAAATTTTGATGGCCCTTTTAAGTTTATAGCACGCGTCGTGACAATCTTGATCTGGTTCACAAAAAGTCAGTATGAAAGTAAAGAGGCGGTGTTTTCTCCAATAAATTATTGGTCAGGAGAGATTTCGTTATAAAAAACTTGGTTCCATGTGATTTGCAGTGGGCATCATGAATACCAGGAGTTCCACTTTGAAGTAAGGATCTAAATCAATTGGGGATTGAAGCCATTACATGGGACCGAACTCATGAGAGTCCGTATAAAAAGTGAGCATCTCAATGCGAATTGAAATTACAACTGACAAAGCTCAAAAAACAAATAAATCCCAATGATTGAAATTTCAATATTCAAAGCACTTTGATTGGAAATTGAAAATTAGTATTTGTTTGAAATTTGTTCATTGATTTTTGTTACTTAAAATGATGCTATGGACGGCTCGAATCAAAAACATGATCAAAGAGTAAAAATTGCAGTTGCCTAACCCGGACAAGCCAGAAAAGATTGATCCCAGATTGAAGAAGATTGATAAATTCCCCTTAAAAACTCCAATCTTGATTCAATCTTATCAATCTCACATTCAACCTTTGTCAGCCCAAACTATCCTGCATATAAAAACGTATTCTGCCAAAAATTGCAAGAAAGTAAAAATTAAGACACTAAAAACACTTCTATAGTCTGTTCTCCTAATTCTCAATTCAACCGTTCCGCTGTTTCCCCATTCACTCATTCCCTCATTCCCTCATTTCCCCATTCCCATACTGCTACTCAAATTTTTATTGGGTTTTCGGGCTGAACTCTGATAACCCCGTTAAAAAAAACGCTTACAGATACAGGGTGTATTGTTAAAACCGTGTTTGCATCACTAAAGGAGATAATATGACTGAAGAATTATTCAATCGCCTGGTTTACAAATCTTTCAATAATGAGGCATCAGTTGAAGAAGAAAAACAACTGAAAGAGATTTTAGACAATTCAGCAGAACTTAAGGAGGAATATCAATTGCACAAGGCGTTATGGCAAGAAACCAGGCTCAAAGAACGATTTGATAATCAGGAAAAAACTTATAAGAGGATAAAAAGCAATATTGGCAGCAAGAGAACATTCAATATCAACACTTATGTAAAGTACTCAGCAAGGATAGCCGCTACGATCCTAATCATACTCGCTTTCATTTTTCTTTTTGAAAATAATCCTTCAACGGAAAAAAAAGTAGAGAACAAGACCATTACCAACATTACCAAAAAGCGACAGAGATCTACGGTACAGTTACCGGACGGATCGATTGCCTGGCTCAATGTGAATAGCAAAATAGATTACAAGCAGCATTTTGGTGATAAGAACAGGATCATAAACCTTGAAGGAGAGGCCATATTCCAGGTTGTAAAGGAGAATGACCGGCCGTTTATTGTAAAAACAAGGCGGGGAGAGGTGAAAGTACTGGGGACTACCTTTTCGGCCAGAAACTATGAAACGGATGCTTTTATTCAGGTAGCCCTGCTCGAAGGGAAAGTGCATTTTGCAAACAGTGGATATGAGCAGACATTAGAACCCGGTGAAGTGCTGCTTGGGAAAAGAGATGGAGCCGGAAATCTATCCTTTGAAAAAAGGAAAAGTGATGTCGCCAATATGATGCTCTGGAAAGAAGGGATACTGAATATCGATAATGAAACGATAGAAGAAGTAGTTCGCCGGCTGGAGCATTGGTATGGTGTAGAAATAATATTAAAGGGTCATAAGCAAGTTAAGCATTTAACGTACAATGGCCGGTTTGCCAATGAGAGTATCAAAAATGTGCTGGAAAGCTTGCGATATACAAGGAAATTTGAATACACCATAACGGGAGACCGAATAACGATTGATTTTACCAAATAAAAAATAGCATGATAAAACTTAAACCACCTTAATAAAAAGCCTCAGGCACTACCAATGCCTGAGGTAAAACCGATTGTACGGCTAATCATTTTTACAAATAATTAATAA
This sequence comes from Cytophagales bacterium, assembly GCA_022360055.1. Lineage (GTDB taxonomy): Bacteria > Bacteroidota > Bacteroidia > Cytophagales > Cyclobacteriaceae > JAAUQL01. The sequence goes on from JAKSDO010000145.1 coordinate 30,688, forward strand.
TTAAAATTATGAAAAACAACTATTTAAAGCAACTATATATGCTTTCCAAATTAGTATTTTATGGTTTTGTGCTGCAGCTATTTTTCTTTTCCTTTTTGATCGCTTCCAATACTGATGCACAAATAATTTCCAAAGTGAGTGATGTATATATCGACCTCAACGACAAAAACATGAGTGTAGGAGAGGTCTTTGATCTCATAGAGTCTAAAACAAGCTTTGAATTCCTGTACATCAGACAGGACATTCATTTGGAAAAGAAAGTGAACGTTAGAAAAGGGCATCGCTCGGTAAAAGACTTATTATTGGAAATATCAAAAAATACGGGGCTGTCATTTAAGCAAATAAATAATAACATTAATGTGCACAAAAAGGAGTATGTTAACAAAGATGAGCCAATCGAGATTATTATCCAGGGCATCACCATCACCGGCAAAGTTACTTCTGCCGAAGATAGCGAAGGCCTGCCCGGAGTAAACGTGGTCGTAAAGGGAACCTCACAGGGTACGGTGACAGATGTGGAAGGGAATTTTAAACTTGAGGTCCCTGATGAAAATTCGATACTGGTTTTTAGCTCGGTAGGTTATGTGCAGGAAGAGGTAGCAGTAGGTACGCGAACAGTTATCAATATGTCCATGGTACCGGATATCACCGCACTGGATGAAATTGTTGTCGTGGGATATGGTTCTCAGAAAAAGGCAGATCTGACAGGGTCTGTTAGCAATGTTCCTGTTGAAGACCTCGAATCCAGGGCCATTACCAGCCTAAGTGCGGGACTGTCAGGTTTGGCTCCAGGGGTTCATGTTATGCAGGGAAGCGGTGGCAGAATAGGTTCTGACAATGCTGTTATCAGAATTAGAGGTGTTGGTACCCTTAACAATGCTAACCCATTGGTATTGGTTGACGGGGTTGCATCTTCAATGAATGATATTGACCCGAACGATATAGCAAATATTTCAATTCTTAAGGATGCTGCTTCGGCAGCCATATATGGATCACGGGCGGCCAACGGGGTTATACTAATTACCACTAAAACAGGAACACAGGGAACTCCATCAATTAGCTACAATGGGTATGCAGGCTGGCAGCAGGCTACCAAGAAGGAAGAATATGTGAGTGATTTTGCCACCTGGATGGAACTTGCTAATGAAAACAGAACCAATGGTGGTGGTGCTCCTCTTTTCACACAAGCAGAGATAGATGAGTGGCGAAATTCAAACGACCCCCTCACGCATCCCAATGTAGATTGGTATGATTTACAGACAGGAGGCAAGGCCTTTTTGCAATCACATACTCTTGCTGTATCAGGGGGTACAGAAAAAACAACTTACCGATTCTCCCTGGGTTACCTGGATCAGGACGGTTTACAAAAACCCAATAACCAGAAACGGTACAGCGCAAGAGCCTATATTGATACTGAAATAGCAAAAGGGTTTAAATTGGGAACCAATTTATTTTATCGCTGGACCAACCTGAACCCTACGGTTAATACAAGCAATGGTACTGGTGTTGACTTTAATCTTGTGCCTGCAATACCTGATATTAAAAGCCCTGACGGGCGTTGGGGAGGCTCTCAGCATAGTTCGTTAGGTATTGTTACCAGCCCTTACTGGAATGTATCATTAAGAGAACAAAACAATCGTAGTCAGCGCTTATTGGGAAGTATATTTGCCGACTGGGAGATTATCAAAGGATTAAGGTTCAAAACAACCTTGTCATTAAACAGCAATACATCCCTAAACAGATCATTTCAAAAGACAGGTGAAAATTGGAATTTCAGGGAAGGAACTATTGATAGAGAAGTCGTGCGGAATTCTGGAAGTAGTACACATAACCAAAACTACCTCATTACCAATTTTTACACGCTGGAATATGAAAAGAGTTTTGGTGATCATAATTTGAAGGCTTTGGGTGGTTACCAATATGAAATTTACCGAAGCGATAGAGTTAGTGCTTCGGTAAGGGACTTTCCGAGCAATAGCCTCCAGGTACTCGATGCAGGTTTGAACGAGCCAGGCGTTGGAGGGAATGCTTCGGAATGGACATTGATGTCTTATTTTGGTAGGTTAAATTATGCCTTCAAAGATAAATATTTGTTTGAAGCAAATGTTCGTCGCGATGGATCGTCACGATTTAGAGAAGGGAAAAAGTGGGGTACATTTCCTTCTTTTTCAGTAGGTTGGAGGATTTCTGAGGAAGCATTTTTAAGAAATGTTTCTTTCCTGAGTGATTTAAAGATAAGAGGATCCTGGGGACAATTGGGTAACCAGCAAATTGGTTCAGCATCAAACCCTAATAATTACCCATACCAGCCTACTTATGACGTGAACCAAAATTACAGCTTTGGAGGTACGGTGGTGTCCGGAATAGCACAAACCAGACTGACCAACCAGGATATTACCTGGGAAACTACCACTACCACCAATATCGCGCTTGATGCAGGATTGTTTGACAATCGGTTGGAGCTTACATTCGAATACTTCAACAGGGAAACAGACGGTATCCTGGAAGAACTTCCAATTCCTCAGTTTTTGGGTGATAAAGATGAACCTACGGTAAACCTTGCTGAAGTGGTCAACAAAGGATGGGAAGCTTCAATAAGCTATAGGGGCAAAATCGGCAATGATATTGAATTTGGCGCAGGAGCTCATATCACACAATTGGAAAACGAAGTGACCAAGTATTTCGGAGAAACTGTCCGTTCTGGGGGTACATTTATCATACAGGAAGGTTATCCAATCAGATCCATTTATGGATTTGAAGCTTTAGGTATTTTTCAAAGCCAGGAGGAAATTGATGATCCCGGAACCCCAACTCATCCTGGAGCCGTTGCTCCAGGCGATATCCGGTATAAAGACCAATTGACAGAAGATACAGATGGTGACGGAATACCTGATGCCGGTGATGGCCAAATAGACAGCAATGACAGGACGGTCATTGGGAATACCATACCAAAATATTTATTGGGAGGGAATTTGAATGTTCAATACAAAAATTTTGATTTGGGCATTATACTGCAGGGTGTATTGGACGTAGATACCTATGCCGGTAATAATTTCGCCTTCCAGGCATTTAACCAAAATGACAGAGGACTGCTTTCCAAACAATGGCTGAACCGTTGGACACCCGAAAATCCCACCAACTGGCCAAGACTGGTTGAATCTTCGGCCTATGACGGAAATAGAGATAGGTCAAGCTTTTGGGTAGATGATATTTCTTACATACGACTAAAGAATATCCAGTTGGGATATACAATCCCTAGTAACACGTTGAACAAATATGGAATAGAAAAAATAAGGATATATGCCAGTTCTGATAATTTGTTAACCTTCACAAATTGGAAATGGAATTATGATCCGGAACGCACGCAAACAGCAACACTTCCCGGATTGCCAAACCTGACTACGTTTGTCTTTGGCTTGAATGTACAGTTTTAATTGTATTCATAAGTTTAAACTTTAGGAGAATGAAAAATTATAAGAATATATGGAGCATTCCGGTTATGGTAGTTGTTTTATTATTAGCCGGGTGCAATGAAGACATACTGGATAAGCAACCTCTGGGTGCGCTTTCAGAGGCATCGTTCTGGCAAACAGAAAATGATGCCATGGCTGGTATTGCAGCTGTTTACGATGCACTAGAAACCCCCAGGCTCGTAATGGGCTGGGGGCATATGGGGTTCTTTGACATGTACACGCCCATAGCGAATTGTCGCGGTGGTGCATGGAAAACATTTTCCGCGGGTACTCATGACTCTGATACTCAAGTTGCAAGAGATCTGTGGAGAACCAGTTATAAAGGGGTGGTTCGTGCTAACGATTTTTTGGCGAATGTCGATCGCGTAGAGGATATAGATGCCGATCTTAAGGCAAGATTAAAAGGTGAAGCCCGCTTTTTAAGAGCGATGTACTATTACCTGCTTGTAGAGCATTTTGGGGATGTACCTCTTTTTGAAACAGTACCCACATTGGATGATGCACTGGCGGAAAGAGCCCCGAGGGCCGATGTGATCGATTTGATGAAAGAAGATATTCAATTTGCAATTGAAAACCTGGAATCAAGCTATGCTGATAAAATAGACCTGGGAAGGGCAACCATTGGAGCGGCAACCGCTTTAAAGGTAAAATTGGCTTTGCTGGAAAAAGATTGGCCTACGGCAGCATCTGCCGCTGAGCAAATAATGGGCATGGGATATGACCTGTTACCTGATTATAAGAATGTATTCTCAGTAGATCATGAAAACAGCGTAGAGGTGATTTTTGATATTCAACACATTCATATGAGTGATGCTGAACCAGGAGGAAGGGTTGAAAAGTTATATGCCCCAAGAGGAGCTACTGCTAGTGGATGGTCTTCTGTGCAGCCCACCTTATATATGGTTGAAAAATTTGAGGTAATTGATCCCGACCCTGATTATGTGCAGGAAGACGAAAGAATTCCTACAGAGATCTATGATTACTTTGAAGGAAGGGACCCTCGAATGGATCATACGATCATTCGTCCCGGAGCACATTTTGAAGAGCAGTCTGGCGATAAACTGCATCCGTATGAAATGACAAACCGCAACAATACCCAAACTGGATTTTGGGCAAGAAAATATGTGATCGAAGGCCCTACGGGAGTAACTACTCCAAACAATTCTCCTCTAAATTGGATTATTTTCCGTTATGCTGACATCCTGCTTAATTATCTGGAAGCGGTTGCTCAAAGAGATGGTGGTGACATTGCATCAGTGAATCAGCAAGTACTGGATCAAACCATCAATAAGGTCAGAGCACGTGCTTCAGGCTTGTTGCCGCTATATACGGCAGGTAATATTACCTGGCAGGATCTTTATGACGAGCGTATTAGTGAATTGGCTTTAGAAGGTTGGTTGTATTCCGATATGAAGCGTTGGCAAACACTTGAGGCGGAAATGTATCATCCAAAAGCAGGAGTAGGATTAAACATAACTAATGAGACGATAGAGTTGGCCACTTCGCCAGTATATCCGAGGGTATTTGAATCACCTAAAAACTATCTTATGCCGATACCACAGAGTGAACGGGATGTAAATCCTAATCTGACTCAAAACATCGGATATCCGGAATAAACCTTAAATGGAAGGTAGAAAAGGGGCCGTTGCCTATGGTGACGTCCCTTTTTCTTTGAAATAGATCTGAAAAATGCCTGCAACACATCATGTGTATTTACTCATCTTGTTGAGTGCTATCCTCATGGCGGGATGTAATCCAAAAGAAAACACACCAACCATAGACACTAAAAATCTTAAACTTTTCAAACAAGTACCGGTCAGCTATTCAGGTATTAGATTTATCAATGATCTTCCCGAAACCTCACACATGAATCGTTTTGTTTATGAATATTTTTACGATGGAGGAGGTGTGGCTGTTGGAGACGTGAATAATGACGGGCTGGATGATATCTATTTTAGCTCCAATTTGGGTGATAATAAATTATTTTTGAATGAAGGGGCTTTGAAATTTGAAGATATAACTCAATCAGCAGGTGTAGCCGGAAAGAAAGGGTGGGCCACAGGAGTGATGATGGTAGATATAAATCAGGATGGATTTCTGGATATTTATGTAGGCAGAGCAGGCCGATTCACTGATATTGATAAAAGAAGAAATGAACTGTTTGTAAATCAGGGAATAAATGATACAGGTGTCCCTATTTTCCAGGAAGCCGCAAAAGAATACGGTCTTGATGATCCCTCGTTTGCTACTCAGGCGGCTTTTTTTGACTTTGACCTTGATGGCGATCTGGATGCTGTCCTTGCCAACCATAACATTGAAGCGCCTCCACGAAACATTGAACGCATCAAGGAATTGAGAGGTGCGGAAAGTCCTTTGGGAGGCAATAAACTAATGGAAAATAAGGGTGGGAAATTTGTGGATATTACCTCTACGACAGGGATTGTATCGAATATGATGAACTATACCTTGGGCGTATCTATTAGTGATGTAAATAATGATCGCTGGCCAGACATCTATTTTGCAAACGATTACTCGGAGCCCGATTATCTATACCTCAATAATCAAGACGGTACGTTCAGCAATGTAATAGGCGAATCAATGCAGCACATCCCTAACTCTGCCATGGGCTCTGATATTGCCGATATCAACAATGACGGACTTCAGGATATTGTTGTCTTGGATATGGCAGCAGAGGATAACTATGGTATCAAAACAAGCATGGGCGGGATGGAAGAAGAATTTTTCCAACAGCATGTTGATGAGGGGTTGCACCACCAATATTCCTACAATACACTTCAATTGAACAGTGGCATTGATTCACAGGGGAATCCACTATTTTCTGAAATAGCTCATTTAAGTGGTATCGCAAGCACCGATTGGAGCTGGGCTCCACTGCTTGCAGATTTCGATAATGACGGATATAAGGATCTGTTTATTAGCAATGGAATAAAGCGTGATTTTACCAACAATGATTTCAACATATTTTTGCGGAAGGCAATACAGAAAGTGATTGAGGAAAAAAAGAATCCGTTGAAATATTATGAACAATGGACACAATTTACCCCCACAAGGGAGAAGCAAAACTACCTGTATCGAAATAATGGAGATTTGACATTCTCAAATGTTTCAGGAAACCTTGGGTTAAATATCGATACGTTTTCTAATGGCGCCGCCTGGTCCGATCTCGATAATGATGGTGACCTGGATCTGGTAGTAAATAATGTAGATCAACAAGCATTGCTGTATGAAAATACATCAAATGCTCATGAGGGTAGTAACTATTTGACCATGACACTTAAAGGCCCCAAAGCCAATAGAAATGGTATTGGCACCAGGGTAGTTGTGAAATGCGATACAATCATTCAGTTTCAGGAGCAGTACCCAGTGCGGGGTTATCAATCTTCAATGAGCTATAAGCTACATTTTGGCCTTGGTACTTCGCCGCAAGTGGACGAAGTTTCAATCTTCTGGCCGGAAGGTAAGATACAGGTGCTGAAAAATATTAATGTAAATCAACACCTGATCGTAGCATTTAAGGATGCGGAGTTGCCCGGATCATTTGATCCGGAACCTGATTGCATTAAATTATTTAATGATCTTACCCATGGATCGGACATCAATTTCATCCATCAGCAAAACGAAGTTGAGGATTTTGAGAAGGAAAAACTTTTGCCTTTCAAATTGTCACAGACGGGGCCGGCCCTGGCGGTCGGAGATGTGAATGGAGATATGCTCGAAGATTTTTTTATCGGAGGTGCCTTAGGTCAGGCGGCAGGATTATACATTCAAAATACAGATTTCACTTTTAAGCGATCCAGGAACAGATTATGGAAGGATGAGGGAAAATATGAAGACACGGGAGCGTTGTTTTTTGATGTTGAGAATGATGGAGATCTGGATCTTTTTGTGCTGAGTGGAGGTAATGAGCTGGCCGCCGGATCAGAGTATTACCAGTGTCGGTTGTACCTGAACATGGGAAATGGACGCTTTCAACGTCACTACATTGATCAATTACCGAACGTTAGCGCTTCGGTAGTTCGGGGTAGTGACTATGATGATGATGGTGATATCGACCTTTTTGTAGGGGGATATCAGGTACCTGGCAAATATCCAAATCCAGCCGATTCATATGTGTTGAAAAATGAGAGCAGTCCTGGAAAAATAAAATTTAACGATATCACCCAATCAGCAATTCCATTGCTTTATGGATTTGGAATGGTCACAGATGCGCTGTGGGTAGATTTGAATCAGGATGAAAAGGAAGAATTAGTTGTTTGCGGCGAATGGATGAGTATTCATGTATTTAAAAATACGGCTAATGGATTTGCAGATATGAGCTCAAATGCTGGGTTAAGCAATCATGTTGGGTGGTGGTCGGGACTCGTTGCTGCGGACTTTGACGGCGATGGTGATTTGGACTTGGTGGCAGGAAATCATGGTCTTAATTCAAAATACAAAGCAAGTGAAGCTGAGCCATTCCAGGTTGTTGCAAATGATTTTGATAACAATGGGACACATGATATGGTACTCGCATCCTATAATCAAGGCAAATTATTCCCTTTGCACAGCCTGGATAATATAGTTGAGCAACTACCTTTTATCGGCCAAGTGATTAAAACCCACGATGCCTTTGGTAAATCCACGCTTTACGATGCGTTGGGTGCTGATCAACTTAAAGAAGCTCTGCACTATCAGGCCAATACGTTTGCAACCACCTATTTTGAGAATATGGGAAATCTTACGTTCAAGGCAAAAGCACTGGACAATATCGCGCAGTTGTCAACCGTGAACAGCCTGTTAGCTAAAGATTTTGATGGAGATGGTTTTCTGGATCTTGTACTGGCTGGAAACAGGCATGAGATGGAAGCGGAAACAGTGAGAAATGACGCAGGCCTTGGTTTGTTTTTAAAGGGAGATGGAAAGGGAAATTTTCAGCCAATCAGTTCTGCAGAATCGCATTTATACATAGGGGGTGATGTGAAAATTGGCAAACATATCAAATTAGGCAATACTCGAAACGGGATGCTATTTGGCAGAAACAATGGTATGCCGCTATTGATAGGTGTAAATCATTGAATTTAAATTCTTTAGAGTATAATGACTTTTTTTAAGCCAGGAGTAGCTTTTTTAATACTTGCATTTTTAAGTCTTGGTAGCAAAACTAAACCGAATGAAAAACTTGTGTTTATTGGGCGATGGAGTTGGAAACTTCCACCCTTTGATACCGGATGAAAGTGGCTTGGTGGTCAGAGGTGAGGTGCAAATAACGAAAATGATTGAAATCAATAATCGCAAGGCTATGATCATCGGTAGGAATAACGAAGATTTACAAGTAGTCCGAATCAATAAATAATTCAATAATATGATTAAAACCAAGTACTTAACAATGGCAATGTAGCAGGTTCAATACAATTTATTAATACCTTAAAATATGAAAGTAACTTTAATTCTTATACCGGCCTTCCTTTTGATTTTGCTTAGTTGCAATCCTCAGAGGGCGGATACCATAAAAGAAAAAGGGCATTTTACCTCCTTAAACCTTAAAGAACAAATTCAAAATATACCCAATGAATCATATTACCAGGATGAAGGATGGTTTACCTGGGGGGGATCCATGGTAAAGGGTGATGACGGGAAATATTACTTGTTTTACTCTCGTTGGCCTTATGAAGTTACGCATAAAGGCTGGTTAACAACATCGGAAATAGCTTGTGCCGTTGCCGAAAAGCCTGCCGGGCCATACACATTTTATTCAGAGGTGCTGAAAGGAAGGGGAAAAGGCCATTTCGATGGCAACATGGTGCATAACCCCCATATTCACAAATTCAATGGCAAATATTACCTATATTATATCGGAGCTACCAAAAAAGAAGAATGGCAACAATCAAGGCGTACACAACGCATTGGATTGGCAGTTTCAGACAATATCAATGGCCCGTGGAAGCGATTTGACAAACCGCTTTTAGATGTTACTCCTGGATCTTTTGATAGCGGCTTTACGACAAACCCATCCGTTGTCCGGAAAAATGACAGCACTTATGTAATGGTGTATAAATGCTTAGGCGATAACAATAAAGTGGTACATGGGGTAGCTTTTGCCAAATCGCCAACAGGCCCGTTTATAAAACACCCAAAGCCGATATTTACGCTTGAAAACAGCAAGTTCCCCGCTGAAGACCCGTTCATTTTCAGTTACCGGGAAAAGTTATATACAATTTTGTCGGATAATTACGGTGAGTTTACGGGGATTAAACAGGCGCTTTGTTTGTTTACATCTGAAGATGGGGTTAACTGGGCACTTGCTAAACACCCTTTGGTTTCTGACCGAAAAATCCAATGGGAAGGTGGGACAACAGAAGAACTTGAAGACCTTGAGCGCCCGCAAATCTGGTTTAATGAGCATGGTGAACCTGCAATCTTGTTTTGTGCGGCAACAAGGGGTAAACGTTTGCCGGGAAATTCTTTTAATATTCATATTCCATTAAAAAAGGCCCTGCCAAAAGAATAATCCATTAAACAGCTTTTTAACTAAAGATGATAAAACTATATACGATGAAAAAAAATCTATTTACTCTACTCGTATTTTGCAACACCCGACAGGAATGTAAACTATAATCAGGAAAAATACCCGGAGCGTTGGATTTGGATCTTACTGACTTTGGGAATTACACCAATCAAAATCGGCTTTTGGGCTATAAAGATGTAGGCCCGGCTTGGTTAAAGCCCGAACTTTCAAAAATTGGTTACAAAATTAGAAATTGTAATACAAATTAAGTTGTTAAAATGCTCAATCAGAGATAATATTCCGTTTACACGCAAGGAGGTGCCCGTGTTATGAGCCAGTCAATTATTTCGTTTTACCTAAATAAAAAGCCGATGAAAGATAAAATGTTAAACATAAAAAAGAAGTAATAATCCAACTTAACCTTAAAAAAATACAGAAATGATGTGCGAAATGCGAAAACTAACACTGCTATTAACCTGTTGCGTTTTATTCTTATCCTGTAGCCAGGAAAAGAAAAGTAAAGCAGTTCCAAAAACACAGGGAGGTGCTTTAGCAACATTTGACGACAATAAGTTCGGGATGTTTATCCACTGGGGATTATATGCCATTCCAGCAGGAGAGTGGAAAGGGGACGAGGTCCGTGGCATTGGAGAGTGGATCATGCGGCGAAAAGAAATTCCGGTTGAGGAATACGGGCAACTGGCAAAACAGTTCAACCCAACCGGGTATAATCCTGACGAATGGGCAAGGTTGGCCAAAGATGCCGGCATGAAATATATGGTCATCACATCAAAACATTACGATGGGTTTGCTATGTTCAAGTCAGATGTAACGGATTACGACATTGTTGATGCCACGCCATATGGCAAAGACCCGATGTTGGGACTGTCCAAAGCTTGCCATGAAAGGGGCGTGCAATTTGGGTTTTACTACTCGCAGGACCAGGACTGGCACGAACCCAATGCAAGGGGCAAT
>JAKSDO010000226.1 GCA_022360055.1 Cytophagales bacterium
CTCACGACGTTTTAAACCCAGCTCGCGTACCACTTTAAACGGCGAACAGCCGTACCCTTGGGACCTGCTTCAGCCCCAGGAAGTGATGAGCCGACATCGAGGTGCCAAACCGCGCCGTCGATGAGAACTCTTGGGCGCGATCAGCCTGTTATCCCCGGAGTACCTCTTATCCTTTGAGCGATGGCCCTTCCATGCGGAACCACCGGATCACTATATCCTACTTTCGTACCTGCTCGGCTTGTAGGCCTCACAGTCAAGCACCCTTATGCTATTGCGCTCTGCGCACGATTACCAAACGTGCTGAGGGTACCTTTGAAAGCCTCCGTTACTATTTTGGAGGCGACCACCCCAGTCAAACTACCCGCCACACAATGTCCCCCGATCAATCGGGGTTAGGCATCAGATAAGGAAAGGGTGGTATTTCAAGGGCGACTCCACGATGCCTGGCGACACCGCTTCGTAGTCTCCCACCTATCCTACACATCCCTTACCCAATGTCAATGTGAAGCTGCAGTAAAGGTTCACGGGGTCTTTCCGTCCCGTTGCGGGTACGCGGCATCTTCACCGCGACTACAATTTCACCGAGCTCATGGCCGAGACAGTGCCCAGATCGTTACACCATTCGTGCAGGTCGGAACTTACCCGACAAGGAATTTCGCTACCTTAGGACCGTTATAGTTACGGCCGCCGTTTACCGGGGCTTCAGTTCAGCGCTTCTCCCGACAAGTCGGAATAACGCCCCCCCTTAACCTTCCGGCACCGGGCAGGTGTCAGGCCTTATACTTCATCTTTCGATTTTGCAAAGCCATGTGTTTTTGCTAAACAGTCGCCTGGGCCTTTTCACTGCGCCCCCGAGTAATCGGGGGGCCCCTTCTCCCGAAGTTACAGGGCAATTTTGCCTAGTTCCTTAGCCATGAATCACTCGAGCGCCTTAGGATTCTCTCCTTGACTACCTGTGTCGGTTTGCGGTACGGGTACCATACTCATATGTTTAGAGGTTTTTCTTGGGAGCCTGATTAGGATCACTATCCACGCTGCCGAAGCATTGTGGTACTATCACCTTCAGCAGACCGTGCGCATTTAACTACACAGCCTATACCTACGGGCTTCAACCTCGAATTCCGTCTCGAGGCGGATCTTTCACTTCTCCGTCACCCCATCACTGGGTATGGTAGTATCGGAATATTAACCGATTATCCATCGACTACCCCTTTCGGGTGCGCCTTAGGACCCGACTAACCCTGATCCGATTAGCGTTGATCAGGAAACCTTAGTCTATTGGCGTGCAGGTTTCTCACCTGCATTCTCGTTACTTATGCCTACATTTGCTTTCCCGATAGCTCCACCAAGGCTCACGCCTCAACTTCTGCGCTATCGGGATGCTCCCCTACCCCCCGAGTAAACTCGGGGCCGTAGCTTCGGTACTATGCTTGATGCCCGATTATCATCGATGCCCTGTCGCTCGACAAGTGAGCTGTTACGCACTCTTTAAATGAATGGCTGCTTCCAAGCCAACATCCTTGCTGTCACGGCAACTGGACTACCTTAGTTCAACTTAGCATAGATTTAGGGACCTTAGCTGACGGTCTGGGTTCTTTCCCTTTTGGATAAGGACCTTAGCACCCTTACCCTCACTGCCGGGTATATCTTACGGCATTCGGAGTTCATCAGGATTTGGTAGGATTTGACTCCCCCTAGTCCTATTGGTAGCTCTACCTCCGTAAGAATAAACCTCCACGCTGCTCCTAAAAGCATTTCGGGGAGTACGAGCTATTTCCCGGTTTGATTGGCCTTTCACCCCTACCCACACCTCATCCAAACACTTTTCAACGTGAACTGGTTCGGTCCTCCATGACGTGTTACCGTCACTTCAACCTGGACATGGGTAGATCACCGGGTTTCGCGTCTACCTCCACTGACTCTGCGCCCTATTCAGACTTGCTTTCGCTCCGGTTCCACCCGTCTACGGGCTTAACCTTGCCAATGAAGTGTAACTCGTAGGCTCATTATGCAAAAGGCACGCCGTCACCACATTACGTGGCTCCGACCGCTTGTAAGCGTATGGTTTCAGGTACTATTTCACCCCCTTATTCAGGGTACTTTTCACCTTTCCCTCACGGTACTTGTTCACTATCGGTCTCTCAGGAGTATTTAGCCTTGCCAGATGGTGCTGGCGGATTCAAACGGAGTTTCACCGGCTCCGCCCTACTCAGGATACCAACCTTGTCAGATCAACTGCGTGTACGGGACTTTCACCCCCTACGGTACAACTTTCCAGATGTCTTCCACTTCATCTACTGACAATTATGTCGGTCCTACAACCCCACTGTAGCCTTAACTGCAGTGGTTTGGGCTATTCCGCGTTCGCTCGCCACTACTTGCGGAATCACTATTGTTTTCTCTTCCTCCGGTTACTTAGATGTTTCAGTTCGCCGGGTTTGCTTCTCACAAGGAGATATCAGCCAATGGCTGATGGGTTGCCCCATTCGGAAATCTCTGGATCATCGACTGCTTGCGTCTACCCAGAGCTTTTCGCAGCTTGCCACGTCCTTCTTCGCCTCCAGGTGCCTAGGCATCCTCCGTACACCCTTCCTTTTTTTCTTCTGTTTCTTCGAGTTCATGTAGATGTTCTTAGTTTTTTGTTCCTGGTTCTTTGTTGCGGGCAAGCCCTCA
>JAKSDO010000183.1 GCA_022360055.1 Cytophagales bacterium
GTATGAACAAATATAAATATTTGAACGCATAGTTATCAAGATTATAGACGGTTTGAAGAATTCGAGGATCGTGTTCGACCATTGGTTTCCAGGCAGGCATGATCCGATTCCCGGGGTTTGCACTTTTACAAAATATGGGCATCCGGATGATAAGAAACGCAAATGTTTAATGTCCCGGCTATTCCGTACGGGTCCGTATGGGGATTCCCGGTTCGGAAAAGTACGGGAATTCACCGGTGCCGTTGAAAAAGAAGGCCGGCGAGGCAGCCCTTCTTCGCGTCGGATACACATTGAAAGATCGACAGCGTGTCTTCGACTGCCCCTCCGTCGATCGTTGTCTTCCTCCTCTCCGGGTGATCCGATGATACGCCGAGCGTTTCCCGCGGATAACACGGAGAGGTTGGAATTTTTCCGCCGGGTTACGGTCCTGGCCTAAGAAAAGAAAGGCTCCGGTCAATTATAGACGAACCAGGTAGTTGCCGTACAGTCCCTGTCGGTTCTAAACCTGATCCAGCGCGCCTGAAACACCGCATCCAATCTCATTTCCTTATCAGCCAGGCTTCGGATACAATTGTTCCCCAGCCTCCCGAGTTTCGCCACTGTTCGACAGTGACCCTGTCTCCGTGTGCTACATCCGGAGCTTTCTCAAACCGAATGACCAATTCTCCATCGCCGGTTGCCTCTTGAGGGACATCGAACGTAAAGAAATCACTCATTTGCAACGGTAATTCGACCTTATCCGCAATCAGATAATCATCCGCATAGATGGATTGAGATCGCTGATTCATGCGCATGGCATATCGCTCCTGGTACCAGGGACGTACCAGGGTAAAACGAATTTTGTAGGAAGCGGCAGGATCCAGATTGCGATAATGCAGCGTTACCCCCTGTTTTTCGTCCTGTGTAAAATGCATGGATCGCTGGCTCGGTCTGTTCCCCTCGGAAAGCATCTGCTGTACATAGGGCTGCCCGTGGTCGTACGGGTATCCGAATATTACATTCGGTGCTACATTGGCTGTGCCCAGGTTATCGTATTGACCACCCTCGCCGGGATTTTCATAATCAACAATCATCATAAGCAAGTCTCTGCGCTCTTTTTTTGAAGCTTCCGCAGCTCTTTGCAACTGGCGCTTCAACCAGCCCAAACCGATAAAATCATGTTTTAAATTGAAGTACCCATCATTTCGCACACCAAAAAGACTGTCACTCGCCGCTCCGAGTTTACCTGCTTCCTCCCGCAGTCGCCTCATTTCTTCCGTTTCTTCCAAATCATCTTTCAACAGACTTAAAACCCCGAAAACGGCATCTTTTGTCGCTCCTTGCTTCAATATCAGGCCGACCTGACCTTCAACTTCTTTCTGCAGATCCATTTGCCGCCCGACGGCCAGTTGCACATACCGGTCCAGTGCGCCTTTCTGCATATACATCCTCCACAACCAATTGTCTTTCATGATATTCTCAGGCATTATCTTACCCGCTTCCGCCACCAACCGATAATAATCCGATATCCCCTCTTTCCCAGGCAGTGGTTTTCCCGGAATTTCCTCTAGATTTTCTTCCAACTGAAACAACGCTTCGGCCATAAAGGAACCGGCCTCTCTTCCAAACCAGGTCGCGCAATATTCGTCGACAACCTCTTCGACAGTCATTCGCGGCGACCACAACAACCGCTGCCACATCCATTGATTGAAATGGTCGTGGTGACCGCTGGAGTGTGTAATATCACCTACCGCATAGCGCATCAAATCATTGAAGACCCGGTGGTATTGCCTAGGCCATGCATAGAAAGTCAGACGATTGTAGACCATCGTCAGAAATTGGTCGGGCCTTCGTTCATAGATGTCGTGACTCCAGTGCGGCGGCAGATCTCCGTTGCGGTCGGCCCTGGGATACATCTGGATGTAGGCGTGCTGCGCATATTTCCAATGGGTAATTTCGTTGAAGTACACCAGCTTGTGTCCGGGAGGCATTTGCCGGATAATTTCATACGGATACAATCCGTAGGGACCGAAACCCGGATAGCGGAACAGGTCCATCCTGTGCGTTTGCCGGTGACCGGGTTGCCAGGTTGTCGCGTCTGATCCCGGAGCATAGCCCCATGCCCACAACCAGGTTCTCGGCTTCTCCCGGAGATAGGAGAAAATGGCGTTGTCATCATCATTGTCAAACTTCTGGTTGGTGAAATATACACGTGTATCCGGGTGGTACGTATGAATGATGTTGGCCATCTCTTCAACCAACGTGATGAACGGCATTCCGTAAGGATCGCATTTGTCGCACTCGCATCCGCCTCCGTCGCCGCCTTTAATTTTGATCAAATCAAATCGCGGACTATGCTTTACATAATCCTCGCACTTTTTCAGCAAGTGTTCGCGCGCCGCATCAACCGAAAGACACACATAGCCTCTCCTTCCGATCGATTCGGCTGCCAACCATTCGGGATTGTCTACATCTCCCGCTGCATTGGCGCTGAATCCTCCCTGCGTCATCAATCCGTAAGATCGGATAAAATCAAACACCGGTCCCGGCTGTGTGCTGAACACATTTGCCCCGGCCAAGGCATAATCCAAAATCACTCGCTGTGTCTCCTGCGCCGTCCAGTCCCTGACTTTTGCCAGTCGCTTGGCCACATGGCTCTGTCCGTATTGCGTACCGCGGATTTCAAAAGCCGGAGCTGTTCGAATGTCCAGTTCTTCAGGTAAAAGAATATGATCTTTTCGGGGTGTTGCTTGTCGCAAAATTTCACCAACCGCGTAGAGACATCCCCGGTCGTCAATTCCGGCGGCAACAAGCACATGATGTTCAGTCCTGCGCAAAAGAAATCCTTCCGGCCCGGGGGCCAATTCCGTAAGCACGGGAATTCGATGCTTGTCAAATTGCTTTTTGATGTCCTCGTGATGATCCGGCCTGCCGAGTAAAATGACAAGTTCGGAAGATGAATCCGGAACAGGACCGTCGGTCACGGCGGCGCTCACCTCACTTTTTTCGACAAGGCGATCCTTTAATAAAAGTGCCACCCGTTTTTCAACTTCATTCGCCTCCTCGCCGGTAATAATCGATATGGTTTTGAATTTGGAAGCACGCACTTCGAAGGCATAACCGGAGAATTGAATCCCCAGGAAACCGATGCCGAGAAAGAGCAGAAAGATTTTTACACATCCGGTACTTTTATTCATCATAATCTTTTGATATTTGGAATCTACATTTAAGACTTTAATCTCATAAAATCAGGCCATCCGATTCCTCTTCAAATTCAGTGATTCCCCGCAATCAGATAGCCCTATTATTCCCACCGGGCGTAATAATGGTGAAGTTTGTGATTTACTGAATCAAAACAGCTCCAATGTCCGATCTTTTATATGAAATGTTCAAATCCATGGGAATTAAAAGCTTTGCACCGCTTACTGTTTTCTTGCTTACAATATCTATGGGCTATAGCGCTCCAATTGATATTTCAAAATCGGGTATAATCATTTCGCCCGATATCAAATCTACGGTTCAGGCTTCCGCCCTGGAAATTCTGCAGGAGGAAATCCAAAAACGCAATGGAGCAACATGGAAAAAAATTGATGCCTGGTCCCGTGCCAGGAAAACCGTTATAGCTTTGACCCTTTCGACATCCGGGGAATTAGCAGGGGTGCGCGTGCCCGTTCGCCCGGATAAATCTCTCCCGGAATGGCAACCGGAGGGTTTCCGGCTGCTTTATGATCAAACCGGGGAAACGGATATTCTTTGGATCATTGGAGCGGATTCTCGGGCAGTAATTTTTGGAATCGGCAAATTGCTCAGAACTGCCAAAATCGGGTCCGGACATGTGATCATAGACGATCAATTGGACGTAGCTTCCTCACCGGCCTATTCTTTGCGCGGCCACCAGATCGGATACCGGAATACGGCAAATTCATATGATGCATGGAGTGTGGAACAATACGACCGGTACATCAGAGCGTTGGCACTATTTGGCACAAATGCCGTTGAGAATATCCCTCCGCTCAAAAAAGACCCCAGTCCGCATTTTAAAATTTCAAGGGAGGAGATGCATGTGAAGATGAGCGCGATCTGTGACAAATACGATATCGAATACTGGGTGTGGACGCCGGCGGTGGTCGATCTCACGGATGAGGGTCTCCGCACCAAAGAGCTTGACCTTCATGAAGCGAACTACAAAAAAGTACCTCGTCTGGACAATATTTTTTTTCCGGGAGGCGACCCCGGGCACAATCATCCGAGGGAAGTTATGCCGTTTCTCAAGGATTTACATTCCAGACTTGTAAAATATCATCCGGATGCCGGCATCTGGATTTCGCTCCAGGGATTTAGCCAGGAACAGATCGATTATTTTTATCAATATCTAAAAGCGTACAAACCTGCCTGGCTTCGGGGTGTGGTATCCGGTCCCAGCAGCCCTTCGATTTCAGAGACCAGGTATCGATTACCCGAACAATACAAACACCGGCACTATCCCGACATCACCCACAATGTGCGCTGCGATTACCCGGCGCTCAATTTCGACCAGGCATTCGCGCTGACCATCGGCAGGGAAGGCATTAACCCTCAGCCGGTTTATTACGCTAAAATCCATGAAAAATATGCACCTTTCACAGATGGATTTATCTCCTATTCCGACGGATGTCATGACGATGTGAATAAGGTGATCTGGAGCCAGCGGGCTTGGAATCCGCACAAAAGTGTTCGCGATATCCTGATCGAATACAGCCGGTTTTTCTTCAATGCAAAGGTCGGGATTGCGGCGACCGAAGGCATACTCGGGCTGGAGAAAAATTGGGACGGATCGCTCAAAGACAATGGAAGCGTAGAGCCGACGTTGGCCTTTTGGCAAAATCTTGAGGATCAATATCCAAAACTATCCTCGAATTGGCGATGGCAGCTCTTGGTATTAAGGGCATATTATGACGCCTATATCCGGCGCAGGCTGATCAACGAAACCAAACTGGAATCCCAGGCCAACAAAGTACTGGAAAAAGCAGGATCTGCAGGGCTACAGGAAGCCATGAATAATGCCTTGGAAATTGTAAAAAAAGCTGATGCGGAGCCTATTGCCAACGACCTGAGAAAAACGATTGACGAATACTGTGAAAAGCTTTTCCGATCCTGTGGTTTGCAGACAAGTGTCGACAGATATAAGGCCAGTAATTCCCAGCGCGGCTGTATCCTGGACTTTGTCGATTATCCGCTCAATAACCGGTGGTGGCTGGAAGATCAATTCAAGTTGATTGCACAGATGAAAACCGAAGAAGAAAAACTCGAGCGCATAAAGATTATTTATTCCTGGGAAAATCCGGGACCGGGCAGCTACTATGATAATGTATCGAATATTGCTCAAAGTCCGCGCGTGACTACGACGGTGTATGATGCGGTGGATTTCGGCTGGTGGGATTCGGGGTACTGCCGTTGGCGGCTTTCATCGCAGGTCTACCAGAACGATCCGGTCCTGGAATATGAGGATCTCGATCCGGACGCAAGGTACATCGTGCGGGTGGCAGGATATGGAGAAGCGTTGATCCGAATTGACGGACACCGGTTAGAACCGCTGGTTTATGACAAAGAACGCGAGGGATTTAAGGAATTTGTCGTACCGAAACAAGCCGTTGGGGACGGACAGATCCGGATCACATTTGACCGGCCCGAAGAATCCCACCTGCGGTGGAAGTATTATTCAAGTGTTTCGGATGTGTGGCTAATAAAAAGATAAAGAAAATATGAACAGGCAGGCATTTAATTTTCTAATCGCCGGATTTTGCGCTTTTCTTTCCTGTGAATCGAAGAAAGAAGCTTCGCGACAAACGTCCCAACCGGTTTACCTGGATACACCATATCTTCAGGACTATGCGATCAAGTATCATGCTGAAAGCGATGATCTGGAATTTAAAAAGGTTTTTACGGATCGCAACGATGTGATCCAGGTATTGACTTCCGGAGGATTGTACAGGCCAAGCAACGGACATTTCCAATATCCCGGCTTATTAAAACCCGACAAGACCTATCTTCCCATGGCGGATAAATTGCTTTCGGACATGTGTGTTTACCGGAGGCAGTTTGTATATCTGGATCATGAGGCCGTGTTCAGCAATGCATGGGCCGGAAAGCTATTTTCAAGACATGAATTCCCTTCTGCCGACATGGTCTGTGCAGGTTCCGATGCTGAGTTTATGATATCGGACGGCACCGGGCTCCGCTTGATCGTGGATTCCGAAACCATTTGGGCCTCAAAATCAGACCTTGAATCCATACGGGATATTAAATATGATCAGGGGGATAAAACGTTTTTCATTTTATCCGAAGGGGCGATGCACGCATTTTCAAAAACGACAAAGCGCCTGGATAAGATCATCGGCGGAAGCGGATTCACATGTTTCGAATTATTGCCGGACAATTCCCTGGTTATCGGTTCAAATGATGGTTACCGAAAATATAGCCTTGCCGGAAGTCCAATGGGTGAGAAGATGACCAAACTTCCGTGGACCGAAATCACGGCAATCAAGTCGATCGACGGAAAGCTTTGGTTCGGTTCGACAAAAGGGGCCTTCATGCTCAAAGAAGACGGCAAATTCAACTATTATTACGGATTGCGCTGGCTTCCGGGCGAAAAAGTGATTCATATTTCCGGCGGACCGGAAAAATCGGTGTTGATCCTGACCGACAAAGGATTGGGACAGATCTGTTTCGAAGAAATGACTTTGGAGGATAAAGCCATGCGCTATGAGAAGCAGGTAAGGCAAAGGCAAATCCGCTATGGCATCAACAGCAATGTGACCCGGTTAAAAAATCACGATCTGTCGACGGCGGAGAACCGCGTCGCGGACAGCGATAACCTTTGGACCGGAATGTATCTTGGAAGCCAGCTTTTCCGCTACCTGGCCACCGGGTCGGAGGAGGCGAGACAGAACTGCTACGAAGCGTTTGAAGCCATGGAACGTATGCACGAAATCAATGGAATCCCCGGGCTCTTCGGGAGATCTTTCGAACGCAGGGGCTACCAGGAATTCAAAAAAGAATTCCGCTCCTATGTGGAAAACTACTGGTACGAAGGATACCAGGGAACGGTAAGCTGGCGGCATGCGGATGATCCGGAATGGGATTGGCGGGCTTCGGCCAGCAGCGACCAGACCGTAGGGCAGATCTTCTCCCTGATCCTGGTTGCGGAATACATGGACGACGAAGCCTGGAAACAGCGGGCGATCCGGCTGTTGGACGGATTGATGGCCTATATTGTCGAAAATGATTTTTGCCTGATCGATTACAACGGGATGCCCTCGCTTTGGGGGAGATGGCATCCTGCGTACGTCAACCGGTTTGACACCATGATTGGCGACCGGAAGATCTGTTCTTCCAATATCATTGCATTCCTGCAGGCCGCCTATCGATTTACCGGCAAGGAACTTTTTAAGGAAAAAGCCTTTTACCTTATGAACGAGCACGGATATCTTGAAAACCTCGCAAGGCCGGTATCGGAAATCGGTCACGCCCCAAAAGATGCCGACGCATGGAGCAAGATGCTTTCCAACGGATGGAACCATTCCGACGACGAGATGTACTTCCTGGCCTACTGGGCCTTATACCCTTACGCGTTGAACGATACGCTGAAAGCGATCTACAGAGAAGCCATCCGGGACCATTGGGAGCTCGAAAGGCCGGAGAAAAATTCACTGTGGAACTTTTGCTATGCCATGACGGGCGCCGCCGAATTTGATCTGGAGGAATCCATCTGGCACCTCAAGGAATTTCCACTGGATATGGTCCAATATGAAACCCGCAACAGCCACAGAAAAGATATTGAATTTATGGAGCCGGGTTTCTGGGGACAAACCACCGGAGAAGTGCTTCCTCCGGATGAACGCCCGGAACTCAAACATAACCGCAGTCTGTTCAAGCTGGACGCCGGAGACCGGCAAAGCGAACTCAGCGCGGGAGATACCTTTTTGCTTCCGTACTGGATGGGCAGGTTCCTGGGAGTGATCAGCGGTCCGCAAAGAATCCGTCAACCAGGTTACTCCGGGCAACCTGGCTGACGGAAACCCGGATTCAACTCGGCAGGTACCGGGGCGGCGGTTTGTTGCTGCCACTTCTTCAGCTTGGCGTACATTTCAGCTTTCTTTTTCGGTTTCACACTCCCCATTTCATTTCTTTCTCCGGGGTCGTTTTTAAGGTTGAACAATTCGGTTTTACCGGATTCAAAATATTCGATCAGCTTCCAATCTCCTTCCCGGATGACTCCGCAGGGGGTGGATCTCCAATAGGGGGCATCGTGTGAATCATCGAAGGACCGGTCTGCCCGATACATCTGTAAATAGGCTGGAAAATGCCAGAATAACGCCCGGTCTAGCGCCTTTTTACGCCCGTCTAATATAGGAAGCAGACTTTCACCGTCCAGATCAGCATCTATAGAAACATCAATAACCTCTGTCAAGGTGGGAAAAATGTCCATGCCCAGTATAGGTGCATGGCTTACCGCGCCCGCACGCACCACGCCTGGCCATTTCACG
The DNA here is from genome assembly GCA_022360055.1 of Cytophagales bacterium. Classification (GTDB taxonomy): domain Bacteria; phylum Bacteroidota; class Bacteroidia; order Cytophagales; family Cyclobacteriaceae; genus JAAUQL01. The sequence continues at coordinate 8,505 of JAKSDO010000183.1, forward strand.
AAGAACGGCACTCGTATCCCTCCTTCATAATACATGCCCTTTCCTCCCCTTAGCGGTTCGGCCACCGAAGCGCGACCGTACGGGCCGTTGTCTGAAGTAAAGATCACCAGGGTATTGTCCGTAAGTTTCAATTCATCCAGGGTATTCATCACTTTTTGAACGCCCTGGTCCATCGCCTCGATCATAGCCGCATATTTGGCGTGGTCGTGGAATTCTCCAGGTTTTTTTTCCATATATTTCTCCACCAGGTCCTCCCTGGCCTGTAGAGGCGTATGGACCGAATAAAACGGAAAGTAAACGAAAAACGGGCGTTGGGCATTTTTCCTGATCCAGTCGGACACCTCGGTGGAAAGCCGGTCCGGCAAATGCTCTCCGGTGGGGCCATCCGGTAGCGCCGGGTTTTTATAAGGGGAAAAGTAAGAGCCGGGGGCTCCACGATGACCGCCGCCAAAATTCTCGTCGAACCCGTAAGGAATAGGGTCATCCGAAAGGTGCCATTTCCCAGCTATGCAAGTAGTATAGCCATTTTCCTTCAAAACACCGGGGAGTGTCTTAAACTTCCTGTCTAAGACTGTGGTATTTTTAGTCGGAATCAGCTTCCGGTGAATCGACTTTCCGCGGTCGGAATTTTTCACGGTGTAGACGCCGTGCCTCGGGGTGTAAAGACCTGTGATGAGACAAGCCCTCGATGGTGCGCAGTTTGCTGCGTTCGCATAGGCATTGGTAAATGTTATGCCTTCACGGGCAATGCGATCAATTGCCGGGGATTCGTAAAAGTCCGAACCTTGTACCCCGAGGTCGGTCCACCCCAGGTCATCGGCATAAAAAAGTATGATATTAGGCAGTTCATCCCTTTTTTCACCAGGCTTGTTTACCTCTGCACCTGCCTTACCCCATGTTACATCCGGAAGGCCAATCATAGTCCCATAAACCAATAAAGAAAACAATATGGCAACTAACCCCAAATACTTTTTTCGTTTCATCGATTCCATATTTTTTTAACGCGTATCCCAATCCTGTCTATAATTATCATTTATGATACGGGTGTTTCATCTTTGTGCCGGGCTCCCGGAACACCCAAGGCTCAAACCCTTTCAAATGCTTTTTCCACTCGGTCAAGGTTCTTGTCGGGTAATCTGCGGGCCATCCTCCCTGCCGAAATTCCTGCGACACCCCGGTATCACCGATCTGTTCGCGCCATTTTTCCAGCTCCGACAGCAACTCTTTTTTTATCCCTGCATACGTTTCATTGTCCGCCAGATTGTACAGTTCGTAAGGGTCATTTTGCACATCGTACAGTTCATACTCCGGTTTGGTGGCCGCCATAAAACCGGCCTGTTCCGGAGAGAGCTGCCCTTGGAGGTTCATGACATTGAGCAAAGCCAGTACGGGATAGTTCTCCTCCTTGTACGTATTAAATTGACAATACGCCCGCTCCGGCATCAGATTGTGGATCAATTTGTATTTTGCAGACCTGATGGCCCGCATGGCATCATGAGTACTATCCATTTTATCCCTGGCGGCAAAGATGTACTTACGGTCATTGATCTCATGCTCCAGCAGGTTTTTCCCATGCAAAGGGTGTGCTGACCTGGCCCCGGCCACATCCAGGATCGTTTTGGTGATATCGATGGTCATAACCATTGCATCCGACACCGTACCGGTTTTAATCTTACCCGGCCACCGCGCAATAATAGGGACCTGTATCCCGCCGTCATACAAAAACTGTTTGCCCCTGGGCATACATCGCCCGTTATCGCCAATGATGAATACCAGCGTATTGTCCGCAAGCCCTTCGCTTTCCAACCGGTCGAGCAGTTCACCGATTTGCCGGTCCACAATTTGAGCGGCTTCCAATCCGTTGGCCCAATCTCGTTTGGCCAGGTCTGTTTGCGGGTAATATGGAGGGAGCACCACCTCCGATATGTCTATGGGATCCAACATATCCCTTTTCCATCTCCTGTGTGTTCCTCCAAAAGTGACCTGGGCGAAGAACGGTTGCCCCTCCTTCCGCTCACTCCAGTCCTTACCCTGGTATATATCTCCTTTATAGCTAAAATTCAGGTCTGTTTTCCGCGAAGGTTTCATGAAACAGGTAAAGTAACCTTCTTGTTGCAAAAGCCGAGTGAATGGTTTGATCCCATGCGGGAGCGGCGCTTTGTCAAATCCTGATTCCCCGTTCCTTGTCCTATGCTGATGGGCGCCTATATAATTCTGGTGAAAGCCCGTCATCATAGCGGAACGCGAGGGCGAACACACAGACGATGTGGCGAAGGACCGGGTAAAACGTATACCCTGCGCCGCTATCTCGTCGATGTTGGGGGTGTTGATACCCGGTTCGCCATAACAAGAAAGTTGGTAACCCCAATCTTCCAACATTATCCATAGAATATTAGGTTTTGGAGACCGGCGGTCTTTCTCCTCCCCGGGGGAGCAGGAGCACATTACCAACGGCAATAAAAGAAATATAAACGAAATTTTCATGATCGTGTGATTTCTGTTCATCTTTTTAGTCTTTCACGTTTCACCAGCGGAAACTCCGGGTGTTCCGTCCTCGCGGAGCCCATTAGCTTTTTAAGCTTTTTCGCCTCCGGATGATCGTCGGTATACAGGTCGTTTGATTCGCCGGGATCATCTTTCAGGTTGTACAATTCATACTTCTTTCCTACAAAATGAACGAGTTTCCAATCCTCTTGCATCAACGCCTGGATCGGACCTTTTCTTTCATTGAATTCCCAGTAAAGGTATTTATGGTCAGCCTGTTCTTTTCCTGTCAGGGCGGGCAAATACGAAATACCATCGGTGGAAGCAGAAGGCCTTGTCTCCAAGATATCACATACCGTTGGCAGGAAGTCCCAAAAAGCCGAAGCGTGATCACTCTTAGTGCCGGGCGCTATTTCAGCCGGCCATCTGGCCGCAAAGGGCATTCTTATGCCCCCTTCGTACAGGTCTCTTTTTTTGCCCCGGTAAATTCCATTGCTGTTAAAAAACTCGTTTTTTAAGTTGTCATACTCATGTCCGTTATCGCTGGTAAAGATCACAAGTGTGTTTTCATCAATTCCCAATTCTTCCAGCTTTGATAAGATCAGACCGATATCTTTATCCATCCTGGTTACCATCGAAGCATAGGTGACATGACCGTTTTCATCGTTGCGGTAATGCCCCATTTTCAACTTCCTAAGCGGCCAATTTTTTTGATAATACTCGGTCTTTTGCTCTTCCGGGATGGTAAGCTCGTAATGTGGTATGGTATAGGCCAAGTATAAGAAAAACGGGTTCTTGCTTTCTCGATCTATAAAATCGAGGGCTTTTTGGGTAAATAGGTCCTGCGAATACCGGCCGATTTTGTCCATCATCACGTTGCCTTCGAGCCTTATGTGGTTATCATTCTCCCAAATTTTTTCCGGGTAATAATGATGTGCCGGGCCGTGTCTGTTGAATCCATAAAAATAGTCGAAGCCCTGGTTATTAGGTTTACCTTCGCCCAGGTTCTCCGCCAATGCCCATTTTCCTACAATACCGGTCCGGTAACCTGCCTTTTTCAATTCCTTGGCCACGGTATTGTCTTCGCTTGAAATATCAACCGGTTTCCCGGATTTCGTCCATTTTGGATTCCCCCGTACCGTACTACGGCCGGTATGTCGACCTGTCATCAAACTTGCCCGGGAAGGCCCACAGACTGCGGAGCCCGCATAGTGCCGGGTAAACACAATGCCTTCGGCCGCCAGCCGGTCCAGTACCGGGGTGTTGATCTTGTTCCCTCCGTTAAACCCAACATCGCCGTACCCCAGGTCATCGGCCAGGATAAAAATGATGTTGGGCTTATCCGGATGCTCCTGGGAAGATCTGATAGAGGAGGCCCGGTTGCATGAGCTCATATATACCATGGTCATTGCAAGCAATACAAATCTCAAAGCCAATAGTTTTTCAGTATTCATTCTTATGTCCGGCAGCCTTCTTGCAAATATTTGCATCAGAGAAGGCCCGTCGGAACCGTGTGTTTTGCTATAAAATACTTGGAAAAGCTGTTTCAGATCGTTTTTCATTGAATCCATCATTTAAATATGTACTGCAATTTTTCCGAAAAATATCACATTATTCCCAGGGTGTGAACTACCTTGCCGCTCAATTCCTAAAATGCCCACGTTTTTGTGTGAGAATGACACGTCTTGCTCATCGCTTGATGGCTTCCCGGACTGCCAGGAGCCTGATTTGACATGCATAGCTGCCCCGGAACCTACTCAGGAATACATACACGCGGGCACACGTGCTGGCCGGCCCTGTGGTAAAAGTATCGATGGTCTTATGTTGCGAAAGTGTGAGGCGAGCATCGGAGAATTTTTCCATCATTCCATCACTAACCACCATTCCATCATTAAACACCATTCTATCATTGAACATCATTCCATCATTAACCATTATTCTATCATGCTATCATTAACCATCATTCCATCATATTTCAGTTTCAAGGGGTGTTTTGTTAAAAAGAAGGTGGTATTTCCCCAGGATTTACACTTATGTTTATGGGGTCTAGGCAGAAATGACTAGTTTTCTACCAATAAAATCCGGAGGTATCTGATCTTGGATTTGATCCCGGCAGTCATTTTTAACTATCCATAATTTAAGATCGCATGCGGTTTCCGATACATATCACAATTATCACCCTATTTTCCTGCTTAGCACAGTATACATTATTGTATGCCCAGCAACCGGAAAAGTATTTCAAGATCAAGGTAGTGGATCGAGAAACAGGCCGGGGAGTGCCGCTGGTCGAACTCAAAACGGTTAACCATATTCGACATGTTACAGACAATAACGGTATTATAGCGTTTTATGAGCCGGGTCTTATGGGTCAGGAGGTTTACTTTCATGTCAAAAGCCATGGGTACGAGTATCCCAAAAGTGGATTGGGGTATCAAGGCCTAACATGCCGTATTAAAAGCGGGGACAGTGTTCGTATAGAGATCGATCGGACAAATATTGCCGAACGGATATACCGGATCACCGGCCAAGGGCTTTATCACCACAGTGTTCTCTTGGGGGAGCCCACTCCTATCCGGGAGCCCACCGTCAATGGTCAAGTGACGGGTCAGGATTGGGGGCATGCAATTCCGTATAAAAACAAGATCTACTGGTTTTGGGGCGATACCAATAAGGCGTCCCATCCTTTGGGTAATTTTTCGGTCTCCGGGGCTACATCGTTGTGGCCCGATCAAGGCGGACTCGACCCAAACATCGGGATTACACTATCCATCAAAGATACGTTAGAAAATGTTTCCTATACTTTATCCATGCTTTCGAAAAATGACAAATTAAGCGGAACGTTCAAAGGATTCGAAAACAACTATTCCGGCGCTATTACCTGTAACAGCAATGATCATGTTAAAGATCTATTTTCATCCCCACACGTTGTCGGATTATATGAATATTATGACAACACTAAAAAGGAGTACTTTTACTCCACCAAACCTACGAAGACCGGGATGAAAAGGTCAGAAAAACCTATCTGCTATGTTTGGGAAAACCCTTCAACATCACTGGTACTGGATGACAAAGCAAAAAAGAGCGAGCTCAATCGCTGAACACCACAGCTTATTCGATCTCGACCTCAAATTTTTGGGTGTCCGGGTTCGGCGGCTGGTTCCAGTCGAAATACAGGTTGATCGAGCCTGTGCAGGTTCCATCGATGAAATTGAGCTGGCCCGAGGGCCCAAATTCATGGGATGCTCTCCATTTGGCGCCTACAGGAGAGATGTAATTAAAGATAAAGATCCCTTCCCGCATGGGATATTGCCAAGTAGCAAATTTTGGATCTTCTCCATTCACCGGAGTCGATACACCGAGTACCAATCCATCGGAAACCGCGGAAAGCCCCAAGGCATGGTTGTCTGCAAGCTTAAATATGCCCCAGTACCAAGGCGCAAAATACCCTTCAAAGGCCGGGGGATCATAGACCGCACCGGGAACATTTAATTTCCTTGGTTGGTCCCATACATGCAAAACTCCTCCTTCTTCCCTGTTTTTCCATATTCTCGCCGGGCCTTCCCCAAGCCATCTTTTCCCTATAATATCTTCATTTTGAAGCTGTAGCCCGATACCTGCGTAATAATACGCTCCTTTTGGAAGGGTATAGGCATATTCGAGGTTTAAATATCCGCCTGGCATAACCGTCCACGCGAAGCGATCAAAACCTTTGCTATCAAGAGCTTCTATGACGATAGCACGGTCGTCTTTTTGCACCGTCACCTTACCTTTTGACAATACAGCCTGTACGGAATCGTCTTTAGACTTATACACCAAAACAGGGGCAGCACCTATCGGGAATTTTCTATTTCCTACCATAACTTCCTCGATGCTGCCCGTTGTTCTGTTAAACTTAAAATGTGTACCTCCGGCTTTTACCACAAAAGGATCATTGGAATCTTGACTAAGCTGTTCCTGAGAAGTCCCTGCAAACCGGACGGCCAGATCAGTGTGTATTCCTAAAGGCCATGTCCAAGTATACACTTCATTTCCTCGGTGATCCCAGGCCTTTAACTGAAGCGCATCATAGTCTTTCCAGTTCCCAGGAAGCTCCAGGTTGACCTTCCCATTTGTCCCGGCAGGGATGTCACCTACCTCGATCGGGACCCGGTGTTTTCGATACCCGGTGGCCGCTTCATTCGGCCCTGTAAAATGGAGCAAGTTGCCTTCGAACCGGCACTCTTGTAAATTTACAAAGACAAAGTCATTGGAAACATCCAGCCCTCCTTCAAAACCGGCATCCAATGTCTCGTTTTCTATTTGGATCGGCGACCATATTTCTTTAACGGCATAATAGCTCCCTTCTTTTTCTCCGTAGGGTCCTACCAGGCCATCCGGCGCCTTGTTTTGTTGACAATCCAATCGAAAGCCCTGGTCGGTACGTACCACGCATTCGTCGAACAAGCTCCAGATCATAAGCCCTCCGCCTACTTTGGAAGCCTTAAAAGCCTCCCAGTAGTCTTTCAAACCTGCCGCGCCACCGCCATCATATAGAGCGTGGAGCGCTTCGTTAGGCAAAACGATATGCTCACCGTTCAAACGGTGGATGAGTTCATCATACGAAGGGTAAAATCTTGTATCGATAATATCAAAGGGAGGGTCGTAATTTTCAAATATCTTTTCCTTTTTAGACGCATTCTTCAGCGGACGGCGTTTTTGAATATCCCACTGGAAAAAATATGGATCCAATCCGGGATTATGTGACCGGTGATTTCCATTGCTCCAAAAAATAATACTGGGATGGTTTACATCGCGTACCACCAATTCTTTGACCAACTTTTTTCCCGTTTCGGTCTCTAAGGGACTGTGCCAACCGGGCAGTTCGCTCATGGCCAGCAGTCCCAACGAATCGCAAAGATCAAAAAAGTAAGTGTCGGGAGGATAATGACAGGGCCGTACGCAATTAAAATTCAGCGCTTTCAGCAACCTGAAGTTATCTTCCATATCCTTACGGGACAAGGCTCTTCCGCTTTCAGGCCGGAAACTGTGCATATTGGCTCCTTTTAGTAAAATCCGTTTGCCGTTCAGGTAAAACCCATCGTGATCGCGCACCTCGAAAGTTCGGAACCCAAAATTCTGGGTATAAACATGTATGACCTTACCGGCTTGCTTTAATTCTACTACCAGCTTGTATAGGTCGGGAAACTCATGTGACCAGGGTTTGATATTGCAAAACGTGCTGCTCAACGTGATCACACGATCTCCTTTGTCTACCTCCGAACGCATGGTCTTACCGACGATCTCTCCTTTAGAAGAAACCACCCGCGCTTCTATCCGCCTCTTGCCGGCAATACCATCGAGATAGATCGCTGCGCGAAACGCCCCCTCCATCTTGGCGTCAATCGCCACCCGATCCACATATTCCACTGGTAGAATATCGATGTATACGGGTCGATAAATCCCTCCAAAAAGCCAGTAATCCGCCTTTCTCTCCGATTTCTGGACGCTTGAATTGGCAGAGGATTTATGCACTTCGACCTCCAGGGTATTCGCGCCTTGCTTGACAGAGCCGGTTATTTCATAGTGGAATTGTGTAAAACCCCCTTGGTGAACGTCGCCGACACTTTCACCGTTGATCTTTACATGCGTATCTGTCATCGCGCCTTCAAATGTGAGGCGGTATCTTTTTCCAATGGTCTTATCCAAGTGAAAATTGGTCCTGTAGTAACCTATCTCCGGATCCTGGGTATAGTTTTTATGATCTTTGCCGTAAGTGTAATATCCAAAACCGTGGAATTCCCAATTGGAGGGGACCGGTAGCTTGGTCCAATACCCACTATTCCGGCCTGTTGACATCTTAAAATCCCACAGCCTGGCATCGTCGGCATCTGTGCCGGAAAGGAATAACCTGTCCCGGGCAAACAGCTCCGGCATTCCTAAAAACAGTAATAAGCCGATTGTTATAATTTTATTCTTCATAATAAGACCCATAGCATATCCTTTTAAGATTTGTAAAACCTAATCATCGTACAACCACTGCAGCTCACTCAATGCCACGGATTCCGGGCCCTTATGCAGCGCATCGATCTGGAATTTGAGGTAAGCTGTTTTTACCTGTCCCGGAAATTTGACCAGCTTTGGCGATGTATCATTTCCAAAAGATCCTTTGGAGATCAATTCCCAGTTTGTACCGTCGTCAGAGGCGTAACAGCTATAGTTTTTGATGGCTGAAATCTTTTTATCCTCCTTTTTAGGCAAAATCCGGAGACCTCGGATAACTTTTTTCTTCTCCAGCCCGGTAACCATGTAGTAAGGCGCTATAGCAGCGTCATTCCCTATCTTGCTCTGCCAGTAGGTATTGAGGTCCCCGTCAAAGGCTCTTGCAGCGTAGTGATTGATTTTGGCGCCATTGCTGTAAACGTTGACAATTCCATCCGGCAAATCGTTTTTCTTGGGATAGCCTCCTGCAATAGGCTTCAATACACCATCACTGGTCCTGGGATCTGACATGTCGCTCCTCCACTGCCAGTAACGATCGGTCAGCTCTTTGACGACTTCCGGGTATTCCGAAGCTAAATTTATTTTTTCTGCCTTGTCTTTTTCCAGGTCATAAAGCTGTATCCCTCCGCCATACCGATAGGGCTCGGACCGCAACTGCCGGCCCTGTTCCGTCTTATAGTCCAGGTGGGTCCACCCGGTATTGTGCGCCAGCTTCCATTTCTTGTCCATGGCCACCCATTGGTCTCGACCATTGGACCAGAAAAGCCGGTCATGGGCCGTTGTATCTTTTCCTTTCAATATTTCCAGCAAGCTCCTGCCATCCAGGTCCGCAGGCATTTCGATGCCGGCGAGTTCCAGCAGGGTAGGCATGATATCCATAGCAGAAACCAGTTGCTTCTTTTCCAGTTGGTCCAACCCCAGAGATGGAACATGCCATAACATCGGTACCCTTATCCCTCCTTCGCCAAACATGTATTTGTAGCCGCTTAAGGGTTGGTTATTGGCGTAAGTATTAATGGTTCCCCCGTTATCCGATACCAACACGATGACGGTATTCTCCAATTTGCCCGTGCGCTCCAGCGACTCCCATACCCGGCCTATCCCGTCGTCCAGCACATTCAATTGTAACAGGTACCGTTTCCTCCCGTCCGGGTCTACTTCTCCCAGATGGCCCCACTTTTTATGCCATTGCGCATAGGTCTCCTGCCCGGGATCCCAGTAAGGAAATTGCTCCAAACCATATTTTTCCAGGTAGTCAGGATGACCGACATACGTGGGATGATGCACGGCATTATAAGAAAGATGGATGAAAAAGGGGCGCTCCTGGCGCTCGATGAGATTGACCACCTCTCTTGAAAAAATATCAGTGGTGTAATCATCTTCAAAGGAAATTTTGGCCCTGTTTCTAATGAGCGCGCCGATATGAGCTTGTCTGGCATGCTTTGCCCCGTAAGCTTGTTCATCTTTTTCGCTTAGCCTTAAGTAATCCCACGTGTGGTCCATAAAACCCATGAAATACTCGTATCCGTGGTCCAGTGGATGTTCCACGGGGCCTCCATTCAGATGGGTTTTACCTATTTTGGCGGTATAATACCCATGTTCCTTCAGCAATTGCGGTAGTTTTTTCTCATCGCGGGGCAACCCTCCTTCTCCATACCAATAATTCCCCCAGCGCTGTTGATATTTACCGGTGATCAGTCCTGCCCGTGAAGGGCTGCATATCGGAGAAGTCGCGTAAGCGCGAGAAAAAAAAACGGATTGAGTGGCCAGGCGGTCCAGGTTAGGCGTTTTGACGTCGGGCGCCGCATTGGGCAAAAAACCCATATCCGCATAGCCAAGGTCATCGATCACAATTAAAACGATGTTGGGTTTCTCCCGGGCAGGCATTGCGCACCCTGCAAAAAATATGAAGACAAGAAGCCATAGTGACAATTGTTGCATGATCATGTGGGAACTGATTTCTTATACTTTGTACGTTTTTCAATTAAATTAAAGAAACTTGATGCTTTTGTGCCTTTGTTGCTCGAGAAACTGCTCTACAAAGACAGAATAGCGCCGAGTCACGCAAAGGAGGTATATCCATCCCTTGTTTTATCCGATTCACATTCTTTTTAATCACCCCAATAAAGTGGCCAAGCCTAAATAAATAACCAGCAATACAAAGCAGGTTATTATTATGGACATAATGAATAAATAGCTGCCCAGCGCCTTTCGTTTCTTCTCCACATCTTGCCGGTTCATACTGTTTTTACTTGTAAACTTCCCGTTTCTGCCTGGCCGGTCTTTCAGGAAAAGTGATTTCGAAAGAAACCCGTCTAAACTTCCTTGCGCGGCCTTAAAAAGTTTTTTCTCCTACTATTGCAGTTCCTTTCTCAGCAGGTTTGACCCTTATCTTTATTTCTCCTCCCTTTAGCCCTTCCGAGGTCGCTTTTAATGTGAATTCGCCTGCTACTTCCGTGGCTTGAACAATGGCTAAACATTTTCCATTGAACGCCTTCCTGTAATTGACCTTATTTGGACTGAGATCTAAAATATCTCCGTTTTCCACCCCAATAAGCCTCCCGGGCCCTTTGATCTCAAAATTCACATGGTTGCCCGCGTCCGGTACCATTTCTCCATGTTGATCCACAATCGCGATTTCAGCGTGCACTACATCTTTTTGGTTGGCGCTGAGCATATGCTTGTCCATATTGATATCGACAGCATACGGATCACCTGCGGTCCTGTACGTTTTTGTCGCCATGATCTTACCCCCTGTTTTTGCCACGACTTTTAACGCTCCGCTTGTATAGGGCACTTTCCATATGATGCGCAATTCATCGGTCATTGGCTTTTCTCCCAACGACTTCCCGTTTAAAAACAGCTCTGCAGATGTGCAATTGGTATATACCACCACAGGGATCTCCACCCCTTCTTTCCCCGGATGCGTCCAATGGGGCAGTACGTGTACCATTGGTTTGTCTGACCAAATGCTTTGATACAAATAATAGCTATCGGTAGGGAACCCTGCCAGATCGATGACTCCGAAGCTCATGGTCCTGGCAGGCCATGCAAAGGATTCTCCCAAGTAATCGAAACCTGTCCATCGAAAAGCTCCTATAAAATAAGGCAGGTCTTTCGTCTCTCTCCAATAATCGCTTATATTCATTCGAACAATGGAATTGTCATATGACGAATGGTACAAGGGATCAATATCCTCGAACAGTTCTTCTTCGGTAAGGTCCTCAACGAGAAAAATTCTATCGGCAATTCCGCTGAACGGTTTACCTTTTTCCCAAGGGGCCGGATAGTCCCTGCGCCTATATTGTGTTTTGGTGCGATAGATGCCCCGGGTTTGCAAGCTGTGGGTGATCTCCGTACCTACGATCGGTTTCGTCGGATTTTTCTCGTGGAATTGCTTCAACCTATTTTTATACTCTCCGTGGCCATTGAACCCGGCCAGATCGATAGCAGGGCCGTGGTATCCCCTCCCCTGTGTTATGGGGCGGGTGTCGTCCAGATCACGAACAAAGTCGACCAGTTTTTGCTGCATTGCATTGGTATATCCTTTTACCTCATTGCCTATGCTCCAAATGATCACACTGGGATGGTTGCGGTCCCTTTTAATGAAAGCTTCCAGGTCCTTTTTCCACCACTCTTCAAAATACAAGCCGTAGTCATAGACCGCCTTTTCCTTTTTCCACCCGTCGAATGCTTCGTTCATGACCAGGAAGCCCATTGAATCGCACATCGCATAAAACTCCGGCGCAAACGGGTTGTGCGAGGTCCTTATGGCGTTGCACCCCATATCCTTGAGTATTTTGAGTCTGCGATGCAATACATCAACAGGAACGGCAGCTCCCACGGGACCTCCGTCGTGATGGTTGCAAACTCCTTTTAGTATCGTTTTGACGCCGTTGAGCAAAAATCCATGCTCAGCGCTGAAATCGAGGGTACGCACTCCGAAGGTTGAGCCGTATTCGTCCCAGGTCTTTCCTTTTGATGTGATCTTTACGGTCATTAGGTATAAATTCGGATTATCCGGTGACCATAAACGAGGGTTGGGCAAGTCGAGTGTAGTTTTTATTTGGTTTTTGCCTGGAGCTAAGGTCACAATTGTCGACCGATCAACATATTGTCTTCCACCTGGATCGCTTATGTTGTATGAGACATAGGCATTATCGATCTTATGAGTTTCATTCATGATCTCCAGATCAGCAGTAACAATGGCTGACTTCTCATCTACGCCGGGCGTACGAATAAAAAGGCCACCTTCGGGAACGTAAACTTTCTCTGTAGAGGTGATCCTGACGTTGCGATAGATCCCTGACCCCGTATACCACCTTCCGCTTGGCGCCTTGGAATGATCTACCCTCACGGCTAATACGTTCTTTCCCATTCGCAGGTAGGGGGTGAGGTCATACGAAAAGCTGATGTATCCATTAGGCCTGTGGCCAAGCTCCTCCCCATTGATCCAAACCGTGGAATTACAGTAGACACCGTCAAATTCTACGATGACTTTTTTATTTTTCCAGGCTGGTATCCAATCAAAATACTTGCGATACCACCCTGTTCCCGTAGGCAGGAACCCTCCTGCCCTGCCGGCGGGGTGGATGCTGTCATACTTCCCTTCAATACTCCAGTCATGGGGAACGTTCAAGACCCTCCAGTCCCCGTCCTGATAATCCATCTCAGACGCCCCGGAAAAATCCCCCAATCGAAACTTCCATCCCAGGTTAAAATCATAAGAGTTACGACCTTGGTGCTCGGCTGAGGGTCTAAAAGAACAACAGGTAAAACTGCAGGCCAAAGCTGTTGACAGGTAAACATATAAGCTGGTTTTCATCATATTCAAAATCGTTGTTTAAGTATTTGACCTAAAGGAACATGAAATTCCAGTGAAGAGAGGGGGGGATTTTCAGACGTGTTAAGGGGCAAATCCTCTAACTTGGTTCACCGTGATGTTTTTATTACAATATCCCCGAAAAACCACAGATCATCAACGCACCTAAAAAGCAAATTTCGTTGGTCTGCATAGCAAAGTCTCAAAAATAGTCCGCAAGCAGGCGTTGTGGAGGGACCAGCCGGGTTTTTGATGCGCGGTCTATTGGAGGGTCTATGGCCTTAAACAGCGTATACCTGATAAGCAGGCATTGAAAACGTTATGAATTCGAATCTTTCCCGCTGGTTTCAACATCCTTTGCCTGGTAATCACTGGGATTGCACCCATACTGCTCTTTGAACTTCTCCCTGAAATACTTCAGGTCATTGATCCCCACACTGAAAGCCACTTCTGAAACGTTCAGTTCACCCTTGTTTAGCAGCTTTGCAGCCCTTCTCAACCGGATGTCGCGGATAAACTGGACGGCTGACCGCCCGGTGAGTTCTTTGATCCTTTTATAACAGGCCGATTGGCTCATCCCCATTGCTCTTACCATCATCTGGACGGAAAAATCATCATTGACGAGGTTATCGATCACGAGGTTGGTGATGTCGTCCAGGAATTTTTGCTCGGCATTGGGCAGGCTTGCAGTAGCGTTGGATCTTAAGTTGATGTGGGCTTTGTAATAGATTTTAAAGTTTTCCCTGGTCGCAAGGATGCTGGTAATTTTTGCAAGCAATACCTTGATATTAAAGGGTTTGTGAATGTAATCGTGTGCCCCGGCACCTACGCCCTCCAACTCGTAGACCATGGCGGTCCTAGCCGTAAGCAGAATGACGGGAATGAAGGAAAGGTCCGGGTCTTTCTTGATCAGGGACAGCATTTCCAGGCCATCCATCTCGGGCATCATGACGTCGCTGATAATAAAATCCGGTAAATGCCGCCTGGCTTTTTCAAGACCCTGCCTGCCGTTTAAAGCCGTGATCACCTTATAGGTACGTTCGAGGTGACTGTTGAGATAGGTGAGCACGTCTTTGTTGTCCTCTACGATCAATATACACCGTTTCATACCGGGTTGTATTTCCGAGGACACGATTTGTTCTCCAGGGCCGGGGACATCGTAATGCGCACGATGATCGCTGTCTTTAAAGTCCTCCAGCAATGAAGATGCATCGAAATGCGCACTTCCAAAAGGTATTTTCAGGGTAAAGCCAGAACCTTTCCCCTTTGCACTCTTCACCTTAATTTCTCCTTTATGGAGGTCCACAATTCCCTTCACCAGGGAAAGGCCGATGCCTGTGCCATGAATGGAAAGTGTGTCAAGATCTTTAACTTGGTAGAAGTGGTCAAAGATCTTGCCGACATCCCCTTTGGACATGCCTATTCCATTATCCCGGATGGTAATCTCAAGATAGTTGTTAGACAGCTTGGTTTTACTTTTCACTTTTTCAAAAACGGCATCTTTAGTGTCTTTGCCCACAGGTCGGAGGAGCACATCCACTTTTCCTCCGGCCTTGGTGTATTTAAAGGCGTTGGAGATTAAGTTGGTGAGGACGATCTCAAACTTATCCCTATCAAAAGTCAGCTTGACCGGATTCCTGGCTACTTCAAAAGTGTAGGCAATCCCTCTTTCTTTTGCGGCATGCCGGAAAACCAGAAAGATCTCTTGGGCAAACTTCACGATATTGCCTTCCGCGGCCTGGAGCGTCATCTTGCCGCTATCCATTTTTCCAAAGTTCAACAACTGGTTTGTCAGCGCCAGCAAGCGATCCACATTTTTCCGGATAAGGTTCAATTTTTCCAAAAAGCCGCAGACACCCGGGCCGTCAACGATGATCTCCTCCAGTGGACCATGGATGAGCGTAAGGGGAGTGCGGATCTCGTGGGATATGTTTGTAAAGAATTTTATCTTCTGGTGGTTCAAATCTTTCTCTTTTTCGGCCAGCAGCAATTCGTGCTTTAATGCGGATTGTCTCCGCATTAAAAAACCATAAATATAGAGCAGTACAAAAATGATGAACGCGTAGATTATAAATGCCCACCACGCGGCCCACCAGGGAGGTAAGATCGTGATGATCAGACTCCGGATGTCGCTCCACTTACCGTCGCTGTTGGATACCCGGGTATTGAACCGGTATGTCCCTGCCTTAAGGTTAGAAAAAGTAATGTGACGCTGATCCGCCTCATGGTAGGTCCAGTCCTGGCTGTAACCTTCGAGTTTATAAGCGTACTTATTCTGACCGGGATTGCTGTAGTGCAATCCGAGCAGATCGATGGTAAATTGATTTTCAGAGGCTTTGAGCGTAATCTCGGGTAGATAATTTAATTTTTTTGGTAACAAGATCCGGTTGTTGACCCTTTCCCCAACGGTTACACGGCGATTGAAGATCTTCAGGTCATCGAAAATGACTTTTGGGGTGTGAAGGTTGGCTGTGATCTCTTGAGGATCAAAGTAGTTTAAACCGTTGATCCCACCAAAGTAAAGCAGCCCCTGCTGATTTTTAAACGCAGCACCGATTTTGAAAGAATTGGATTGCAAGCCATCATTTACATCATAGGCCACAATGCTGTTTCTTATGGGATCGAACTGCACCAAGCCTTTCCCCCCTATCCATAGGTTCCCGTCATTATCGACGAGTATGGATTCGACATCATTATCGGCAAGCCCGTCTTTCTCCGTAAAATGTTGGAAGAGGACACCTTCGTCCGTTTCCACAAGCTTGTTCAATCCCCCTCCAATAGTCCCCACCCAGAGTTCATGTCCACTAGTCCTCAAAATTGGCCATACGTAGTTAGAGCTTATGGATGACGGATCCTTCCTGTCAAATTGATACTGCTCTACGGAGACTTGTGAGATCTCGGGACACGACAATTTTAGCAGTCCGGCATCCCTGGTACCAACCCAGGTAACATCAGGCTGCACAGGGTCCGGGTATACATAGGTCAGATTATTCGTAGGTAAGTAGTTGTCTCTATTGAGGTATGCAAGTACCTTTTTTGTTCTTGCGTCCATAAGTGTCATCCCATGTCTAAAGGTAACGATCCATAGTCTTCCGAAACTATCTTCGTCAATGCCTATAACCTCGTTGCTGGATAGCCCGCGCTCTTGCCACCTGTTAAATTTTTGCATGGATCCATTTTCTTCTAAGCACCGAAGTCCATTGAACCGTGTACCGACCCAAAACTGACCGGACCGATCTTTATATAATGCAGAGATATGTCTCCCCTTCTCGTAATAGGAGATCTCCCCGCTGATGCACGACCTGGCAAGACCGTTGCGGGTGCCGATCCAAAGGTTGCCTTCATCTTCATATATTGCAGTGATGTAATTATCAGGCACAGCTGTATTTTCACTGTTGATGGTCTTAAATGGCTTTGACCTTAAGTCGGCAAAATGTACCCCGCCACCCGAAGTCCCGATCCATAAAATGTCGAAAGCACCAATCAAAAGATCATTTATCCTATTGGTAATCAAATGATTACAGGCCGTATAAAGATACGAATCCGCATACTTTCCACTTTGCGCTTGTAGTCGCAAAACACCGCCGTTGAAAAACCCCACCCAAATATCGCGATTGTAGTCTATTGCAATGTCGCTAATAAACTTGTCCTCCCAATGAAACAATTTTTCCCAACCTTTCTTCCCTGCCATTTTATACAATCCCTGGTCCGAAGCTACAATCAGCGTATCATCCAGTACGTTCATCGAATAAGCTGACCTAAAGGGACCGGTCACCCGGCTTATTTTGCCATTCTGAGGGTTCAGTTCCCATAGTCCGCTCCGCCTGGTGCCGATCCAGATCCTTGAATCGAATGCCAAGATCTCCGAAATAGTAAATTCCAAAGGCATGAAAAAACCGACAGTTTGATAGTGGTCATCACGCCACTCCAGTTTATTGAGACTTCCCCGGTTGGTTAGGTACCATAGATTTCCCTCTTCATCTTCCATAATCTGTTTTACCCACTCGCTGTAATTTTTGCCTTTGCCCAGTGGCACATCATAAAAATAACCTGTCGCGGGTTCGTAGTAGGATAAAGAACTTTTCTGCGTAGCGATCCATATCCTATTCCGCGAGTCGCAAAACAAGTTCTTGATCCTATTGCTGGGCAGGCTTAAACTATCTTCAAAGTCATGTTTAAAGACTTTAAAAGTGTAACCGTCGTAACGGTTCAGTCCATTATTTGTGCCCAGCCATATGATGCCGGAAGTGTCCTGCACTACGGCCACCACATCACTGTGGGTAAGCCCCTCATTAACAGACAGTTGATTGAAACTATATTGAGAAAGAGCAGTAATGACGATTGCATTCAAACATAATAACAGTACCACACGAGAGATCATCGTTCTACAATTTGTCAACACTATCTTCGAATTAGCCTGAAAAATTCATAATTTTTCGCCCGAAGGGCCGATCATTACTTTTATGCTCAAACAAGGAACCTTTTCATGGAAGCACGCATTTTTTTGTTCTCCAAATTTGAGGAATCAATAAAAGTAATGACCGGGGTTATCCCGATGCACATTTGATTATGATTCAACCTTTTACAGATATATTACTCTTTTGAAAATGTTTCATTGTGAATAAATCGGGTTAATTGTCTTTAACAACTCCATTCCTTTCATCCGTTTATATTTTTTTAAGTTGCTGACGCACAGATCAATATAATCATCTCGTGCGTGTCCTGAATTTGCTCCGGTCCTATCGGTTTTATAAAGTCATGTTGTTGATACGGATCGTAAAGCTCGTTTTTGATCCCGGGTTGGTACCCATTAAAATTCCATTGGGATAAGATGATTTCGGGACTAAATTACACCTGTATTTATTATCTACTCAAAAAGCGGGACCTTCAAAGCTTTGTTCTTAAACGAATTAAAAACCTACCCTGTACATAAATCAAGCGATGTTCTTTAGTTCAGCAAGTTGCCACAGTATTTTGATCCGGGAAAAAGAGCCGCTTTTTAAAAGACTGTTTTATTTATCGCACCTCCCGGGCGCTCGACAAATATTTATTCCGGGACAATCAGATATCGAACTGGTTGACTCCATCCACTACCCTGTTCCTGAAATCAAGGGTATCCCTGGCCGTATGAATAATTCCATTCAACTCAAAACTATAGTTCAGTATGATCTCCCTTTTCGTCAGGTTAAACCTGGACCCACCATCGTCAATAACCGGTACGGCGTCAGGCGCGCTCACAATGTCGATGGAATTATCTTTTTTAACAGCAATCTTCATTTGATCATTTTTCCCCCTGGATACGCCGATGCCATGTACCACCAGTGTATCCGGCGCATACATTGTAAGCGCTACCACATCGTCAATTCCACCGGGATAAATAATTGGGTCGAGGGGATCGCCGTTTTCCGTTCTTGTGATCCTCCCGTGCTGGACATAGTAGCCAAACAACTGGTTGATGTATGAGAACGAAATAGTTGTAGTGGTCAGCTCAGCCAGTATGGAATCAGCCCCTATTACTTCCTCTAACCGAAAGCTCAACGCATAGTGGTGACCCAGCGACTGTGCGTCAGAAAGAAACAGCGCTGAGTCTGCCCGCACGTACACAAAGCCCTGCACTTTACCCGCAGGAATGGTGATCGTATTGGCAGCAGGTGTTCCGTCAGAGTTCTCCAGTGTGTAGTAGTTATCAGGTAGAACTGTATAACCTGCACCGGTTGTAACGTCCGGATGTACGGAAAATAGGACCTCTACGTCCCTATCGTTCGACAGTCTCCCGCCAAGCACTACCCCAACGCCGATTCGCATACCCTCACCCATGATAAAGGTCCTTGCTATTTCCGCTTTAGGCAAATAAACTGCGGTATACTCAAATTCATTTTTGACAAAATCATCATAACCACATGAAGATAACAGTGATGTAACCACAACGGCGAGGGCCATCACAACGGTTGTTTTTTTATTGTAAAGCATATCTCTCATTTCTTAAATTCACACGGACTACCAACCCTGGTTTTGTTCAAGGTTACTATTCAATAAAAGTTCCTCATAAGGCAGGGGCAAATAGTAGTTCTTTTCTTCAAAGACCCTGTCCTCCACGTCGATCTCTTCGTAGCTAAACGTGCCGTCCTCATTTTTGACGACCTTCATCCCTCTCACATGGTCCATGGCATCAATAGTTTTCCATCTCCTTAGATCATGGAAGCGCTCCCCGGAAAAGCATAGCTCGATGCGCCTTTCGTCTCTTGCCAGCTCCCTGAAGTGATCCCTTGACAGAGAAACGGCAGCAAGATAGGGGTCCGGGGATATTCCGGCACGCTGGCGGACCATGGCCAGCGCTTCCTGGGCAGAGAAGGTCAACCCCGGAGGTATGACATCGGGCTGACCGTAGGCCTCATTGGCCGCCTCGGCATAGATCAGGTAGATTTCCGCAAGGCCCAACTGCACGTATACTTTGGGCAGAATGGTCACCGGTTCATTTACAGAAGGATCAAATTCCAGATCGTTCAGGAACTTTTTGAGGTAATAACCGGTCCGGGTTCCTATATTGGGAATGAAACCCCCAAAGTAGTCGCTGCCGCCTTCAAATATTTCCAATGGATCATAATTTTGACAACCCGGAGCGCTGTCAAAACACTGATCATTATTGAAGAAAATAAACCTGTTAAACCTCAGGTCCCTGTTTATATATGGATTGTCCGGGTCGAAGCCACTTTCCGGAGCGCTTACAGGGTAACCGTTGGCCGCGGGAAAAGCATCGATCAGGTTTTGCGAAGGATTAACCTCACCTTTACCATAGAGCGTAGGTGGATAGAGGCGACGCTCCAAACTATTATTTTGTCTCCAACCTCGCAATCGCCATATATGATCGGGATCATCTTCCCTCTTAAAGTCATAGGGTTGAAGAGCTTTTAAACCGCCGTTTTGCAGGATCACCTCATGTGCTAATTCAGCGGCCCTTTCCCATTTACTGGCATCGTTGGTGGGGTTGAAAGCAGGACTTGCGGCAAAAAGCGCTATCTTGGCCTTGAGCGCACTCGCCGCCAAGCCGCTTGCTCTCCCGGTTTCAATTTCACCGTATCCGGGATTGCTGCTACCCCCTCCCGAATACACTGTCGGGAGGTGTTGTATTGCCGTATCAAGATCTGTGAAGATCTGGTCTACGCACTGTTCAAAGGATGCCCGTGAAAGGAAGGCATACTCATTGTGATCCAAAATTCGATTGACGATAGGAAATCCCAACATCTCTCCGGTAGCAGCCGATGGTCCGCCGTAGGTCAGTAACAGTTCCCATTGTGCCCAGGCTTTCAGAAAATGGGCCTCTCCAAAATAGCGCCATATGGTCCTTACATTTTCAAGGGAATCCTGAGGAGCAGGTTTAAAAGGCAACCCTTTGTCGTGGACCTCTTCTATGTATAGCAATATTTGTCTAATATTGTGGTAAGAGCGCTGCCATACATTGCCAAACGGGTTGGATGTAGGCCCCCAGAAACCGGTGGCCAAAGGATTCGAAATATTCCTGTGAACGGCATTGTCCGTAAGATATTCAATATCAAAGTCCCTGAAATAGTTAAAGGCATAGTCCGAATAGATATCGTTGATAAGACCGCGCGATTGTTCCCTGAACGTAACGATCTCTTCTTTTTTAAGTTGCTGGATCTCATCTTCCAGAAAGTCCTGACAACCGAGAACCGACATGCTTGCAAGAAGAAATACGCCGAGTTTTGTATAGGTTGATTTCATTGTTATTACTGAGTTTAACCGTTTCTTTAAAAATTGACTGAAGCGCCTATGGTATAATTCCTCATCATAGGATATTCAAAAATTCCGGACCTCATGTCTTCCGGGTCAAGATCATTGAGTTTACTGAACACAGCGAGGTTACTTCCCCGGAGGAATACTTTCACCCGGTCCAACTTTATGCCCGAGATCAGCTCTTTGGGAAGTAGGTATCCCAGTTCGACCAGAGAAATCCTGAAATAATCCCCATTCACCAGCCAATAATCCGAGGTCCGGTAATTGTTTTGACTGATCTCTGAACTGAGCCTGGGATTGGCGTTTCCATTGGGAAGATCACTGTTTACGCTGCCATAATACTGTCCCAATCCTGCGTGCCTGTAATAGGCACTGTTCAACAAGTTGATGTCAAAACCTGCTACTCCGCTCCCTACGACATCGATGTTAAAACCTCTATAGCTTGCTCCCAGGTTGATCCCGTAATTGATTCTCGGGGTATGATTCCCGATCTCGACCTGGTCCCGGACATCAATTACATTGTCCCCGTTTTGGTCGACGTACCTAACATCGCCTACCTGTACCCGGCCAAATTGCGGCAATGCATCTCCGATGTTTTCGGCGGTAAAAAGACCATCGCTTTCCAACCCCATGATCATGTCCCCCGGGCGTCCTTGCCTCAGCCGGTACTCGTCAGGATGTTGCACTTCCGCGATCTTTTTGTTGACGATCTTGTGGTAGCCAAGATTTACGCCGGCATAGTAATTGAAACCACCCGACCGGCTATCGTAAGTAAGGGCGGCGTTGAAGCCTATATTCCGGCGCTGCGTATAGTTGATGTAAGGCAGAAAAGCATTCTCTCCCAAGGCATCTGAAAACAACTGGCCGGCCTGTATTACCTGTCCGTCGATATCAATATTAAAGTAATTTGCTGTCAGCGAAAGTTTATCCAGCATGCGCATATCTAACCCGGCAAAAAACTGGTGGTAGGTCACCCAATCAATATCACGGTTAGCGGTTTGCACAAGCCTGTAACCAAATTCATTTTGCACCGTTTGGCCGACTCCGGTGTAAAGCGTACTGCTGTTCCTTCCCCCGGCCCAATTCTCCAAATAGTAAAATGTAGAAGGCGTGTACTCGGTACCTATGATGCCGTAAGAACCCCGAACCTTCAGTAGATCAATGACCGGGCTATTCTTTAAAAAGCTTTCCTCCGAGGCTGCCCATGCCATACCAAAGGTTGGAAACAACTTAGACCGCTTGTCTCCCAAGAACTTGGAACTGCTACTCGAATTCAGATTGGAATACAGAATGTATTTCCCCCGGTAGGCATAAGAAGCGTTTAGATTAAATGTCAGGTTTCGGATATCCGGCTGACCTGCGTTGCGTGTAGGCAAGTAATACAGCAAGTGATTAAAATTTAAGTTGAGATCACTCATGCCAAATGATCTCACCAAGCCAAGGTTCCCACCGTAGGTAAAGGTACGGGATACGCCGGAGCTCGTTCTGCCCACAGAAAGTTGCCTGGTCTCCAATTTGTATACTTTCAACGCCAGCGAGTCGGCACCATTTTGGCCTTCAAGCGCTTCTACGGTATATAGTGGAGGCTGATTGTTGGTCTGCAACGATTGAGCGTTGAACGTCCTGAGCAGTACATAGGTCTGGTAACTCAACCCGGGAACAGATTCGCTAAAATCAAGGTCAAAACCAAAATCAAAGATCATGTTGGCGTCATAATCGGTTCTGGTACCCCCGACTTTCAATTCCGAAAGTACGTTATTTTCAAACTGGTTACTTACGATATAAGCCGTATCTCCAACGACAAGCGGAAAGGCATTGGCCGGTGTGCCGGATATCCAGCCAAACATTTGATCAGCGCCCATCACAGGGCGCTCGTTCTGCCCGAACTGACCATAAACGCTGGCATTGGTCGTAATGAGATCACTGAGCCGGGTCCTAATTTTAGTCCTGAAAGTGATGTTCTGACCATCGATCCGTTTGCCTGCATTTTCCAGTCCTTTCCAGTCGTCATAGCCTAGAAATGCGCTGTACATGGTACTCCCGGTTCCCCCGAACAACCCGAGAGAAGCGTTGTTGGAAGGGGCTGAATTTCTTACAAACTTCCCCCAACGGTCTACATTCGGATAGAGGATAGGGTCCGAGCCGCTGCGGTAGGCATCCAGCGCTTTCTGGCTGTAGATATCCCCTAAACCGTCGTTGTTGGAAGCGCGATTAATGACTGTTGCATATTCGAAAGCATCCAAAAGTCTTGGCAGTCGTGTGGGTTCATTGATCCCATACTGGTAGTCTACTTCTACCACGGCTTTTTCGGTGTTGCCACTTTTGGTGACCACATAGATAAGCCCATTGTCTCCCAGTATGCCCATCAAAGAGTTAAAGGTAGCATCGCTGAGCACGATTACTTCCTCTACTTCTCGCAGGTCTACTTGCAGTCCGCGGGGCTGCCCGTCAATTAGTACGAAGGGCTTGCCCCCGTTCAGGGTAAAAGAATAATTTCCTTCGCTGCTGGGTGTATTGGTACCCCTGGTAATCCGCAGGCCCGGCACCCGGCCTCGCAGCGCTTCGGGCAGGTTATTTCCCGGGGTTTTTCTTAGCTCATCTCCTGAAATGATAAATACAGAACCACTGGTTTGGCTGAGGTTGAACGTGCCAAAAGGCGTTTTCAGAAGCCTATCTGGCGCTTGGGTCACCACCACTACAGTATCCGTCGTTCCAACGCTATTTAATCCTGCTACGGCGGCGCCGGGTTCTCTTATTGCTAAATTTGCTCCGGACCAATGATCATGAGACCGGACGGAAAACCCCGGGTCATCTACCTGATCTTCCTGTCCAAAAGCATTATGCGTATTACAGAGGTCGAACAAGTATAAAAACAAAAGGCATGCAAAGGCTTTGATCTTCGTAATCGTTAATTCCATTTTAAAATCTATTAATTTTCTTCCATCTGATGCGTGTCTGCGCTCCGGCATCACATCGTCTTCTACCATCCCGGTGTTTGATTATAGGAAGGCACTGCTGCCACATCACGTACAGGTACCGGCCACCAATAATGCACTTCATTAAAGGTTTTCCTCAAATTAGGTTGATCCTCCTCGGTAAAACTAAACCCGGTAGGATAGGTATCGGACGGGCCTCCCTGCCACCGCATGACAAGGTACTCGACCTTTTTATACGCTTCCAGATGGGCTATTTTCCACCTGCGAAGGTCGTCGTACCGGTGCCCTTCAAAGCAGAGCTCTACCGCGCGTTCGTTCCTGATCCTTTCCCGCAAAGATGCCGCAGAACCGGTGTACATGGCGTTTACATCCGGCATGCCTATACGGTTGCGCACCCTGTTTACGGCTTCGAGGGCCGTTAACGCAGCCCCGGGAGCGGATCCGTTCGGTCCGTAAGCTTCATTCGAAGCTTCGGCATAGTTGAGATAGATCTCTGCCAGCCTGAAATGAATGTTATTCACATAGAAGTCAAACTCGCCCTTGCTTCCGGACTGCCAAAATGCACCGTTGGGCACCCATTTTCGTATCTTGAGGCCGGTGAAGTTCATCACCCGCCATAATAATGCCGCCGGTGTGGCAGGATTGTGCAGGCCCCGGCCTCTCTTTCCCTTTTTGTTCACCAGGGCCAAATCTGTAAACCCGGTTTTGTTAATGGCCCCAACGGTGTGCTGCCAGGGTACACCGTCAAACAGTATGGCATTGTAAAATCGAGGGTCCCTGTTTACAAAAGGGTTTTGAGGATCATAAGAGGGATCATCTTTTATGGCCAGACCATTTTTGGTCTCGAAGTTTGTGATAAAGTTTGCCAAAGCGCCAATGCCCATGGGTTGGGTATTGCCTTTCATGATGTCGTAACCGACGGTAAGGCTCAACCGCGGGGTAGGGTTCACTCCACCAGTATGATCGAACTTAAAGTTCGGTTCGTTAAAAATGACCTCGATAGGAATATCTTTGGTGGCGCCCGGCCCCACAAACATGCTTCGGTAAGGCCTGAGTTGATCCGGCTCGGAAACGAAGAGATCTGCGCCGCCCGGCCCCACGTCCATATTTATGGCATCGCTGGCATCGATCAACTGGTAAAGGCCGGTGGTATTGGCGTGATCGATCATTTCCCAGGCAGCCACAGCGGCAGTTTCCCATGGCTCCGGGCTGCCCGATACGTTTACCAGGGGGCTGGCGGCAAACAAAGTGATCCTGGACCTAAGGGCCATAGCCGCTCCTTTGGTAGGGCGCCCCAGGCCGCCGGGATGCCAGGAAGTCGGGAGCAGTTCAATGGCTCTGTCCAGATCGGCCATCATATCTGAAACATTGTTTTCGTAAGTGTCCCTTTCCCGGTCGAATGAAGCATTCAGATCGAGGTTGGTCTTAAGATAAGGCAAGCCTCCATGACGCTTGGTCATGAGGTGGTAGAAAAAGGCCCGGAGAAAATAGGCCTGGCCGAGCAAGGCATCGATATCCTCTTTACCGGCGTCCCGTATCTTATCGATATGTTCGATAGTACTGTTCACCGTTCTTATTCCCCTCCAACTTCGATAATACCTGTCTACAAAGTGGGGCGTAGTAAATTTGCCGCCAGGCCGGTTCATCAGGCTGAGATAATCGCCCTGGGCATAAAGGTTATATACGTCGGGAATGTTCCTGTTCATCCGTGCCGGCTGACCTTCTCCACCCATAGTCATGGCCGGCAGCGCATCAGCATTACCGTCCCTGGCGCTGGTTTCAGCGATCAGGTGGGTATATGCCCCATCCAAAAAGTCGTTCGCCAATTGGATGTTTGAAAACACATCTTCTTCTTGCAGTCCTTCGAATTCCTGTACTTTATCCAAGTAATCTTCACAACCGGACAAGCCCAAAAAAGCTAAAAACATTGCGATAAAACTGATCTTCTTCATCATGAATAAAATTTAAAGTTTAGAAACCCACCCTTATGCCAAAGTTGACCCTTCTTACCACTGGGTACAGCCCTCCTCGAAACTGTCCCTCGGGATCCCCAAAGTCGATATCGGAAATGGTGATCAAATTATTGCCATTGACGTAGAGGCGCAGGCTGCTGATGTTTTTGAACCGTTTGGTTTTGAAGTCGTAGCTTATATTGGCATTCCTCAACTTGAGAAAATCGAAATTCATGATCCTGGAAGTATGAGGCGCAAATAAATTCGGGTTATTCGTAACATGCAGTGCAGGATATGCCGCATCGGGATTGCTTGGGGTCCAGTAATCGAGGTGTTCCGGGCGTCCTGCAGCTTCGCCTTCGGGCAAGGCATACGCCAAAGAAGATATGATCAACCCTTCATATCCGATAACTCCGTTGAACATTGCGCTGACTGAAAAACCTTTATATGAGGCGGATAACCGAATACTGTAGCTGTTTTTAGGCGCCCTGGGCAGATCAAACCTCACCTGGTCCTCATTGGCATTGCCAATGACGGTGCCGTTGGCATTGTAATCTATGTAGCGGTAATCGCCCAAACCCGGCTTACCGGCGAACTCGGGATAATTGACCACCTCATCGATATTTTGGAAATAACCGTCTGTCTGCAGGAGCGGAACCGCTCCGCCGGGCTTACCGGCTACCCTCGAATATTCCGGTGTTTCCGCTCCATCCGCAACGCTCCTGACAATGCGGTTCTCATTGAATCCGTAAAATCCGCCAACAGAATATTTGAACCCGCCGGAAGTCGTATTCCTATAGGTCAATTCCAACTCCCACCCATGTCTTTTCGTTTCATCCAGGTTGGCGAAGGGCAATGGCGCGACAGAGCCCACATAACTCGGGACAGCACCGGACGGACGCCGGATCAAATTTTTCCTTCGATCTTCAAAAAACTCGAGGTTTCCCGAGATCTTATCATCAAAAAAGCCGAATTCGACCCCAAGGTTTTGCTTGGCTACGGTAGCCCAGGTCAATGTAGGATTGCCTATCTGATCTTCGAAGATCACCCTGAGGGGATTAGTGAGGTCTTCTCCAAAAAAATACCGGTTGTTACTGCCAACGTCATAAAAGCTGAGGTACTGCCAACGTGCGTTATCAAGTCCAGACTTTTGCCCGGTTTGCCCGTAAGAGTATCTTATTTTGAAGTTACTCAAGACATCGAAGCTTTGCCTGATAAAAGACTCATTAGCGAGGTTATAACCCAGGGCAAACGACGGGAAGAACATAAACCTGTATCCTTCGGCAAAGGTTTCGTCTCCATTATAGGATCCATTGATCTCAACAAAATACCGGTAGTCGTAGTTATACGTGGCTCGTCCTACCCAATCCTCATTGAACAAAGGGAAATTGGTGCCCTGGATTCTTTTCAGCCGGGCAAACAATGCCATAGCGGAAACATTGTGCTTGTCAAATTTATTCTTGTAGCGGAGCTGGACCTGATAATAGGTATTTTCCTGGGAATTGTTCAGGTTCTCACTGGTTAAATTGTGCTCATAGGGTCGTTCGTAATTCCGCCCTTCGAAAGAAAACCAACTACCGTCTCGTTCCAGGGTATAAGTATCGATGCGGGGATGCTGCACTCCATTCCAGGCTATGCCTTCGGCGCTTCGATAATTGGTGATCAAATTATACCTGCCTAACAGTTTAAGTCCTTTCGTCAGAAAATCAAGGTTTTGTTGCAGCTCAAAATCTGCGTTAAAGACGGTATGATATCTCTTGGTCAACCCTGCCGTATTAAGGTCGGCAAACAAGTTTGCTCCTGACCCGAACCTAGGCTCTGCCAAACCGGGATAGAGTTCATCAGGGTACTCTTCCATCACTTCGGCGGGATAAAGGGGTACTACACCTCCGGGCGCCGAAAGGTAGGCCCCGCCAAATACCCTCTTGAAATTGTTTTGGTTATTGCCCGATATACGGGGTTGGTTTTGAGCTTCATAACGGCTGTGAATACTGCTCTTGAGCGTAGTGGTTTTTGTGAGCTCAAAGTCAAGATTAGCCCTGAAGGAGTATCTTTTAAAGTCAAATTCAGGGTCATAATTAAAGAACTTAGCAGTTCTTACAATGTCTCCTTCCTGAAGAAAACCGGCGGAAGCATAATATTTTACAAACTTATTGCCTCCCCTTAAACCGACATTATGATTGTGGCTGGCTACGGATTTTTTGAGCAACAGGTCAAACCAATCTGTATCGGGATAAATATAGGGCAGGTCCCCCTCCCTCCAGTGAGCCAGGTCCTGCTCGCTGGAATATCCGGCGCCATAGGCCTGGTCGTTCAGGATCCCCGCATTCAGGGCCGATTGTGCCTCACAGGCGCCGAGGACTTCCGGCGTGAGCACAGGGGATTTAATGGTGTATTCACTGTTCCAGGTTATTTTGGGCCTTCCTTCCGTTCCCCTCTTGGTGGTAATGATGATCACCCCGTTGGCTCCTCGCATACCGTAGACCGCCGTGGCAGCCCCATCCTTTAATATGCTAATGTTTTCAACGTCCCGGTGATCGATGTTGGAAAATCCACCGACGATCTCCACCCCGTCCACCAGTATAAGCGGATTTGCCATTCCTCGAACAAATATATCCCCATCCTCGCCACCGGGCTTCCCGGATTCGATCACAACATTCAAGCCAGGTGACATACCGCTTAAAGCATTGATGAGGTTCGGCGAACCTACTTCTTGAAGCTGTTCACCATCAACTTTATCAATCGCACTCAAGACACTGGCTTTCTCCTGCTCTCCATAGCCTACCACCACGATTTCTTTTAAGCTCAGTATACTGGGCGTCATGGACACGTCTATCGTAGCTCTGCCGTTTACTGGAACTTCTTCAACGACATAGCCCACAAAAGAAAAGATAAGTGTGGCTCCCTCGTTCACCCTTACACTGTACCTTCCTTCAACGTCTGAGATGTTTCCATTCTGAGTGCCTTTTTCAATGATAGTAACACCCGGCAGAGGCTCGTCGTCTTCGCCTTTTACCACTCCGCTCACGATAGTTTGCGCCGTGGAGTAATATGAAATGGCAACAAAAAGCAGTAGTACGTTAAAATGCTTCATATACCTAAAATTTTAATGTAGATTATCCTGTTTTCCTTACAATAGATATGATCATACCTGCTCATAAATTTTAGTGCAATTTCATACAAATATTCCCGTTGCTAAATGGGCAAATTCACTTTACGCGAGGGGTAATCTCGTAATACAATACCTGTCAGACAGTTAGGATGAAAAACTTTACCAACGAAGCTGTCCCGTTTACAGGATTGTTCAGAATGTCGTTCGTTTTCCGCAGTTCGTTGCCGGGCTTCGGCAGATCTTGGGAACCTGGCTAAAAGGGATCTGGTTGGCCAATAGACAAATGTAGATGAAGTGCTACAAGCTTGAAATGTCATCTTCAAACTTATCGAGTGATCTAATCCGATAGAATACTATATCTGTAAAAGATCGAATCATCATCAAATATGCATCGGGATAACCCCGATCATTACTTTTATTGATTCCTCAAATTTGAGCAACAAAAAAATGCGTGCTCCCAGGAACAGGTTCCTTGTTTGAGCATAAAAGTAATGATCGGCCCGGAGGGCGAAAGATTATGAATTTTTCGGGTTAAATGCCATAGAGTAGGGTTAATCCCGATAAGGCATAAAACATGATCGCTCAAATTTTGGGAATCCCGAATGGGATGCTTTGTAAACAGACGGATATTTATGTTCTATTTTTGAGCATTTTATGCTTTATCGGCCCGGAGGGCGAGAAATTCTATGAATTTTCCGGATTAGTTCAGCAGGTTGCCGTACCGAACGTATGTTGATCCGGGAAAAAGAGCCGCTTTTTGAAAGACTGGAAAATTCATAATTATTCCTGCGGCAAAACAGATAATCAATCAGGTTACTCCGAGTAACCTGATTGATTATTAGAGTGGTTATTAATATCCATCATTCTGAGAGATCGACGGGATCGAACGGTCAATCTCATGCTGAGGGATCGGCCTCAGGTAGTGATATTCCTTTATATCGCCAACTTGTGAGGTCCATGGATTCATTAATTCCGTTCGCTCCTCCAACTTGCCGGTTCTCTTAAGGTCATACCATCTCGAGTATTCCCCCAGAAGTTCCCGGGCCCGCTCATCCAGGATCATATCAATATCGAGATTTCCGTTGGCCCGGTAAGATTCGGCCTCCAGGGAGCCCAGGTTCGCCGGTTCCCTGGCTTTCAATGGGTCCGATCCGGCATCGACGCCCAAAGCCCTGTCGACGATTGTATTGTAATAAACCTCGGCGCCGCCCAGCGAACCGCTTGACGCGCCTTTCAAGATGGCTTCGGCCGCTATTAAATAAGCCTCGGCCGATCTGAACAAAGCGAAGTCAAAAGTTCCTTCGGCATCTGCATACGGTATCCCCGGCTGCCAGAATTTCCACATCAGCGGTGTTTTATACCTCCCGTGATAGGGCGACAAATCGATTATACCAATCTCATCGTTATTGATGACGGCATATCTTTTTGATCCTCCGACATCCATACCTTTTTCCGTCGGACCGGCAGGATCATTCCACGGTCGGAATAATAATACGGTATCCCCCTTGGCTATATTTATCTTAGTATCGGGATCGGCCTCATTCGGGACAAAATCATTCACATCCGAAAGTGCATACTGGGCATCTACAAAATTAAGATGATAACGCGTATCGATATCGGGATCAAACAATCTGTACATCGCCGGCGTGGTAATAAATTTGGTGAGATGCCTGTTGTAGTCGCTTGTTCTACCCAGCTCACCGGGAATGTCTTCGGCATTCCCGCCAAAAACAGAATGATAATCATTTCCGGGTTGTGCCGAGTTATTCGAAGGATCTCCGCCATATGAATTTACATCCTCACTGAATTGAACCGCAAAGACAATTTCAGGATTTTTATCGTTTTGCTCCGGGAAAGTTTCCTCCAACGGATTTTCCGAATGCAAGGGGAAAAGATTCCTGTACTCCGGTTCAAGCGGGTAGGCGCTAATTACCTGATCGGCATATTGCACCGCCCGATCAAAATCGGCAGCCGTACCTCCCAGGGAATTATTAAAATTCCATCCTCTGGTCAAGTACACTCTTGCCAATAAAAACTGAGCTGCTCCTTTTGTCGCGCGGCCATAGTCCGTAGATCCCTGTGTCGGAAGAACAGCGACCGCTTCTTCAAGATCTTTGATGATCTGATTATAAACTTCCGCAGCTGGAATTTTAGTTACCTCTCTTGTCGCAGTTGTAACTTCTTGAAGCGGCATTGGGATATCGCCCCATTGCTGAACCGCGTAGAAATATGCAAACGCGCGCAAAAATTTCGCTTCGGCAACCCGTATTGCTTTTATGTCCTCATCCATATCGACCACATCGACCTGGCGCGTAATGGCGGTGTTTGAGCGGCCGATTTGCCTATAAAGCAAATCCCACAAAGCTTCGAGATCTCCCAGAGATGAATTCAGGCGGATATCATAGGCATTTAAAGGATGTCCCTGATCGCCATTTGCAGCTTCATTCCAACCGATATAGGTAAACATATCCGTCCCCTGCAAAACCAGATTTCGGGCCTGGTGAATATCCCTTAGAAGTGTATAATTAGACTTTATAAGATCTTCGAAACCGGCCTCTGTAGCATAATAAGCATCCGCAGTTTGGATAGAGATGGGTTCCTCTTCCAAAAAATCGCTACAACTCGTGCTGATCAACAACAACATTAATGTAGCGGCTATATATCCTTTATTATTTATTTTCATGACAATTAATTTTATACCTAAGATTTTGACCAATTAGAAAGAGAAATTCAGACCAAACAGATACGTAGATGACGAAACATCGTCATTATAAAGTCCGGTATTATACTCCGGATCCATTCCGTCGAAATCGTGGAATAAAAACGGATTCAGAATCTGGGCATACACCCTGAAATTGTTAAATCCGATACGATCAATCACTGTCCCCGGCAAGGTATACCCCAAGGTAATATCGGATATCCGGATAAAACTCGCATCCTGATATTGAATCGCTTCTCGATACGGATTAGGCACTCCGGGGCCGTAGTAATCGTTTGTCGGATTCTCTCTCGTCCAATAATTGAGATTCAAAGCATTATACCTGCCTGTTCCGACTTCACCCATAGTACCCTTGAGCATATCGTTCCTGAACTGCGCGCCCTGACTGGTGTAGAGCAAAAATGAAAAATCGAAACTGCCTAAGGTCAATTTATTTGTCATGCCCATAATCCATTTCGGTTGTCGTGATCCCAGCACTACGCGATCGTCCTCTCCGGCCGCTGATGAGATCTTTCCATCATTGTTTTGATCGACCACCTTTACCGACCCGGGCACCTGGCCGTATTCCGCTGCTTCGGTTTCTTCATCGAGCTGCCATATACCGTCAAACTCATAATAGTAATTCGATTTTAACGGCTCGCCCACAAACAAACCCGTACTTATATCGGCCTGGATTCCATCACTACCGATTGATACGACTTCATTCCTGTTTGTTGAAAAATTGATATTTGTCGTCCAACTGAATCTGTCGTTTGCAATGTTGACCGTATTGAGGGTGAGTTCAACACCTTTGTTGGAAACCTCCCCCACGTTTGTCACAACTTCTCTAAATCCTGTTGAGGCCGGAATTTGCTCCTTGTAAATTAAATCGACCGTTTTTCTGTCGTAAATTTCAAACGAAGCGGATATTCTGTTATCAAAAAAACCCATGTCAATGCCGACGTTCAGTTCCTGGCTCTTTTCCCATATGAGATTCTTGTCGGCCAGATTTTCAGGTGCAAATCCAATTGCCGGCGATCCGCCAAAATCATAAGGGGTACTAATCAATCTAGCCTGGGTACTGTATGGGGCTACGGCGCTATTTCCAACGAAGCCATAGCTCACTCTCAGCTTTAAATCTGAAACAGCGCCAAGATTCTCCATAAAATCCTCATCGCCAAGTCTCCACGCAACTGCGGCTGACGGGAAAAACTGCCATTTATTGCCATCACTCAATTGAGAGGCTCCGTCCCATCTTCCGGTAAGCGTCAACAGATACTTATCCCGGAACCCATAGATAAAGCGTCCCATAAAGGAGAGCAATGATCGCTCAATCAGATTTGTTTCCAATGCCTTGACCGTGTAATTCGAGCTCATTCCATACCAAAGCGAATTATAAGGAAGATCGTCTACCCGGCTTCTAAGCGTTTCGGTTCTCTCGTAAAATGAACTTTGAACCCCCGTAATGGTAAAATCATGTTCGTTTAGCGACTTCTGATATGTAATGATGTTATCGAGCGTCACATTGGATATCTGATCGGTATTTCGCTCGGTGCGGGGAAGCCGCGTTGTCTTCTGAGATTTTGTGATCGTGCCCCGGTACTGTCCCTGCCGGCCATTAAATACCCCGGTAGAAAGCGACGACTTTATTGACAGCCCCTTAATTGGCGTAATATCGATATACGCATTTCCGAAAAAAGTATTTGATCTGGTCTCATCCTGGAAATTGTCCGGATCGGCCTCAACCAATGGATTCAGGACCTGTTTATCGTTGATCCCCATCCACACCGCATAGTCTTTAAAGGCAAAGTCTTTGTTCTCGTCGGGATTGAGCACATCATCAAAGTAAATTACGCCGGTAGGTCGCGCGCGATAGGCGCTTCGAATCGCTTCATTTGACCCTATTTCGGTTTTATCGACACTGTAGTTTGCCGTGAATCCGATTTTTATATAATCATTAAGTTTGCTGTCCATGCTTCCCTTAATGTTGTACCGCTGGTATTTCGTATGGAGCAGATTACCTCCTTCATTCAAATAACCTGCAGAAAAGTGATAGGTGGTGTTTTCGCTGCCCCCGCCAACGGACAGCGAGTGATTGGTTTGTAAACTCGATTCAGTGACCGCATCGATCCAATCCGTACTTCTGCCGGACTCATAGATATCCAGTTCCGTGGTGGTGAATGTCCTTGCGGTCCCTCCATTCAGCTCTCTGTCGATGACGCTTGCCTTATAAAACTGCTGTGCATTTTGCATGTCGGGCAGATGGTTTGGCGTTTTCACACCGACATAACCATTGTAATCTACCGTGGGCTTGCCAGTGGCACCACGCTTAGTTGAAATGATGATCACGCCGTTCGCGCCTCTCGAACCGTAAATCGCGGTTGCCGAGGCATCTTTGAGTATATCCATCGATTCAATATCCGCCGGATTAAGCGCGTTGAGATCACCGCCCATTACGCCGTCAATAACCACCAGAGGCTCATTGCTGAAATCTATCGAATTAAGCCCACGGATATTTATGTCATATCCGGACCCGGGCTTGCCATTTGCTCTGGTTACGTTTACCCCTGCCACCTGGCCCTGGATTGCTTTGGCGGTCTGGACCGGGTTTGCCCGTACGATATCATCCGTTTCCACCGAACCAATTGCTCCGGTGACATCCCTCTTTTCAACTTCGCCGTAA
Organism: Cytophagales bacterium; assembly: GCA_022360055.1. Taxonomy (GTDB): domain Bacteria; phylum Bacteroidota; class Bacteroidia; order Cytophagales; family Cyclobacteriaceae; genus JAAUQL01. Next base: position 42,923 of record JAKSDO010000183.1, read on the forward strand.
CCGATTACGACTATTTCTTCAAGCGAGGTAATATCCGGAACCATGACCAGGTCAATAACGCTCTTGGATCCGATCAACACTTCTTCGGAGATGTATCCAACGGAGCTGAATACCAGGGTACCGTCTTCGGGGGCATTCAACCTGTAGTTGCCGTCAAGGTCCGTGACTGTTCCGAGTGAGGTTCCTTTGACAATTACATTCACACCGGGCAAACCTTCCCCGTCATCCTCGCTAGTAACTTTACCGGTGATCTCGATGTCGTCAATGATTATTTCCAATGCGGGCCCCTCGGCGGGTTTATCCGACAATTTGTCTACATTAATATTTCTATTGACCTGCCTGAATTTCAGGTTCGCCTCTTTTGAAATCTCCAGCAATACATCCGCCACCGATTTGTGCTTTCCCGAAATTGAAAATTTCTTCAAGGATTTTATATCCTTTTTTTCATAATTGAAAATGAAATCTGTCTGAGCTTCAATGCTTCGAAAGGTCTCCAGAATGTCTGCATTATGAAGCCGGATGTCGATATACACTTCACGAACGCTTTTGTTTTCCTGGGCAACGGTTTCCGAAGCTAACAACAGGGTAAACGTCAATGACTGCAAAACAAAACCAACAAATGCATATTTTGACAGCATTATAATTAGTTGTAATAGTTTAATTTTCATAATTTTAAAATGTTTATTGAAAAATAAATTTTTAAGACTCAGATAGCTTTTGAAAATCCCACAATTCAATTGGTTATCTGAGTTTCCTTTTTAAGGATTAACCTTCTGTCTAAGATGTATTCATTTTTTCGGATTTTTAGTTAAAGTTTATAATTACATTTTTCTGATTTATGGAGTATGAGAACTCTTCGCTAAAGGATATACTCTTCAACACATTTTCCAGAATGGCATTGTCAAACGCCCCATTATATGTCCACGCTTCCGGTTTTGGGTTTCTGACCTCGATTTTCACACCATACCACCTGCTCAATGTCTGAACGATTTCGTCCAGGTCGGCATCTTTGAAAACAATGACCCCGTCCTTCCAGGCAGACAATTTGTCCGGATCAATTTTTTTCTTTACCACCTGCGCGTCCGCTTTGTGAAACTCAACCGCCTCCCCCGGCTCCAGGTATACCGAAGATCGACCGGGACTACCCTCCACATCTACTTTTACCTTTCCTCTCTTTAAAGCGACCTGAATGGATCTGTCTCCCTTAAAGGACTTCACATTAAAAGATGTTCCGAGCACCGTTGTGGTGAGATCGCCGGCCCTTACAATAAACGGGTGATTACTTTTCTTTATAACCTCAAAAAATGCCTCGCCTTCCAGCTCGATTTCTCTCACATCCTCGGAAAAAAACTCCGGAAAAGAAATCCTGCTTTCGGCGTTCAGCCACACTTCCGAACCGTCCGGAAGGTAAATTTTTGACTTTTGCCCCGACGGATTTTGTTTGGCGATATACGCGATTTCCTTACTTTCGCCCACATCCGAATTAATGTTGCTGGAAATGAAATACAACAGCGTGACAAAAATAATCAGCGAAGCTGCAATCCTGGTAATTAATGATATGCTTATCCTGCGCCTTGCCGGCTCCCCGACCTTTGGATTTGATATTTCAAACTCCTGATGATCATCAATTTTATTTAAAATATTTCTAAAAACCGATTCGGAATTCGGTGCATCAAACTTTATCCTGGAAGCCTGCCAGGATTTTTTATGGAGCTTAAACTCATTTTGGTTTTCTTCAGAACTATTCAACCATTCAAAAAAGAGCTTGCTTTCCTCCTCAGAAATATCTCCGGATAAATACTTACCTATGATCTCATGAATATTCATTCCCTTCATCCACTAATTTGATATTATACTGAATAGAGGACACAAGGGAATCCGGATACCCTATCTCTACGGATTAAAATTATTCCTGATATTTTTCAAATGCCAGTTTGATCCTCTTGAGGGCCTTTCCCACATGCATCTCGACTGTTTTAATCGAAATATCCATAGTATCCGCCACCTCCTTATATTTCATGTCATCGTCCTTAACCAGGGAATAGATCAACCGGCATTTTGACGGCAGGTCCTGAATGGCTGAATTGAGTACGTCGATAAATTCTTTGGACAACAATTGCTTTTCGGGATTCACTGCTTCTATATAGATGCCTGCATCCTGGTCTTCGAGGCTAAACATTTTTTTTTGCTTGCTGTCTCTAATTGCATTTAATGCCTGTCTTTTTACCGCTACATACAAGTAGGTATTTACATTCTCGACGGAGGACAATCCGGCCCTGTTTTTCCATAATTTTATGAATACTTCCGATACAACATCCTGGGCAAGAAACAAGTCGTTTACGAAGAATTTTGCCACTTCAACCAATCTCCCATAGAAATGATCAAAAAGCTCCTTTAATGCTTTCTCATCATCGCCCTTCGAGATTTTCTGCAGTAATAGTTGATATTTTCCCTTCTCGACCACGATGTAACAAGTATAGAAATTTATTTTTAAGAAAGGAGTAATTTATCATTTTCTTCGGCAAATTTATTTTAACCGGAAAAGTTCGGTGAATCTTCCGGTTAAGCATTTTTTGTACTCCGGAAAAACCGACTGTTCAAGGTATCTGAAGTGGATGCTCCAAAGCCACTCCATGGTCTGTAAGATTTTTTGAGATGGCAGGCAGCTTGATTTTACAGTGCCGGTCAACCGGCGCACCAAACTGTAGCGGAAGTTACTTCCGCGGCTTTTACAACGCCGGCTCCATACCGGAAAGTGTTGCCGGCTTTGAACCGGAGAACCGGAACCAAGTCCCAATTCAGAGAAGAAGATCATCCATTTAAAGTATTTATCGATTAACCCTGTCTTAACCTTAATAGTTATAGTTTCATTTTTCGGTTAAATGTTTTAATGGTAGCACATTAAATGTATATTTAATTATTGAAATTGAGTAGATTATGAAGTACGTTGTAGTAATTGAAAAAACAGAAACAGGTTATAGTGCTTATGTTCCAGACCTGCCAGGTTGCATTTCAGTTGGTGATACCAAGGAAGAAATAGAACAAAACATACAGGAAGCTATTTTATTTCATTTGGAAGGAATGAAAGAAGATGGGCTAAGTATTCCAGCTCCTAATACCGAAGCCTTGACCTTGCTGATACCAAATGTTGCATGAAGGTTAAGGAGATAATAAAACTAATTGAGTCAAATGGATGGTATTTTGTTGGTCAAAAGGGTAGCCATAGGCAATACAAACATAAAGACAGGGCTGGCCGTGTAACAGTACCAGATCATGGAAAGAACAATGATTTGGCAAAGGGTACGGAGAACAGCATTTTAAAGCAGGCAGGATTAAAGTAAGGCATCAAAAAACGCTTAAATGATGCTACACCTCAATACTGAAGCCTTCAACACGGAAGCGGAAGTTACTTCCGCGGCTTTTACAACGCCGGCTCCATACCGGAAAGTGTTGTCGGCTTTGAACCGGAGAACCGGAACCAAATCCCAATTCAGAATTCAGAGATGAGGCTTCAGAGACGAGTGTCATGCTCACGGAAGTAACTTCCGCGACCTTGATGATGTAACTTCCGGAGCCTGCATGCTCAACACTGTAACGGAAGTAACTTCCGCTACAAGCATCGCTCGCCGGATGAAGGTTTTAGTACGTTGGGAAGCAGTCTTTTTTACCAACAGATGCCTTCCAGGTTTTTATTGCGATGATTTTCAGAGATTCGCACCAAATCGATAAAACATTTATCCGAATGCCTTTCCCATATATCGGCATAAATATCTCTTTTTTGAGTAATCACGACTACTTCCGATGCATTTATTACCTGTTCAAAATTTCCGGTTATGATTTCCGAAAGGTGCGGGATGCGCTTTTCGATAAAATCTTTGTTGGTCCCTGTGATCTTGGCCATATTTACATTTTCATCATGTATTTTAACCGTAAATCCTTTTCCGATCAGCTTTTCTACGAGCTCTACTGCCGGACTCAATCTCAGGTCGTCGGTACCGGCTTTAAAACTCAGGCCTAAAACGCCAACTTTCCTGGAACCCTTTTCCGTAATCATAGTATATGCATGATCGATCTGAAGCGCGTTGGAGCGTTCGATCGAACTCAATACCGGAACTTCCAGATAATTGTCGTGCGCAATCGTCCTCAATCCTTTCAAGTCTTTCGGAAGGCAGGACCCCCCGTAAGCAAAACCAGGCATTAAATAATACGGTGAAATATTCAATTGACGGTCTTTACAAAACAACTTCATGACTTTATGGGAATCGATCCCGATTTTTTTACAGATATTTCCAACTTCGTTCCCAAAAACAACCTTTAGCGCATGAAAAGAATTACTCACATACTTTATAATTTCAGCAATTTCAACATCTGTAACTTCGATTGGAGCGTCCAGTTCCCGGTACAAACTTGATACTTTGGCAATTGCGGCTTCATTGTCGGAACCTATCACCGTAAACGAAGGATTGTAATAATCATAGACAGCCGTGCCTTCTCTTAAAAACTCGGGGTTAGAAACAACTGCAAAATCCACATTCCTCTCCTTTCCGGATTTTTGCTCAATGATCTCGCCGATCTTTTGATTTGTTCCCGGCAATACGGTACTTCTGACTACCACAACATGGAAATCGTCCTTTTTAATCAGAGACTCCCCGATCTCGGAAGCCACCTTAAAAATGTAATTCAGATTTAAATGCCCATTTGAAGAGGAAGGGGTCCCAACGCAGATTATGGAAATCTCAGAAGACCGGATGGCGAAATCGCAGTCCCTGGTTGCACATATACGGCCCATGTCAAACGCTTCCATTATAATGTCTTTTATGCCCTTTTCGATAATAGTCGGTTTTCCGGAATTTATCTGGTTGATTTTGTTATCGTTTACGTCAACACCGATCAGGTTATGGCCGTTTTTTGCAAGACATCCGAGCGATACACATCCCACGTATCCAAGGCCGAATATGGAAATGTTCATGACTGTAGTTTTAGTTGTTTTATGAGGTTGAGTATTAATTCCGTAACATCATCCCATTCTTTCAATAGCCTGTACCTGAATTCATTCTGTGATTGAACCCTGACCTTACCGCTAAATAACCGATCAAGAAATGGCAGCAATTCCCCGGCACTCTTCTTAAACAACATGCCCTTTTCCAGCAAAATCCTATTGGCAGGCATGTCTCTATTACCCAAGTAAATGGAAGGCACACCGAGCATTGCCCCTTCTCTCGCCATACTATCCCCGGACGACATCACGAGCTTTGAGTAGTACATCAGGGAATGTATGTCTTTGACCGGTTCGTTTAAAATTTTCCAGGAATCGGGATATTGATTCTTCAAACTTTTATCTTCAAGGGAGAGTAATACCTGAATCTTGTCTCCCAGCATCTCCGACATTTTTAAAACAATGTTTTTTTCCTGTAGCAAATAATTACTTGTATTTGTAGATACTTCCCTGATAAAAAAGTATTCCCCGGCTTCCAGATCGTATTCCTTTAAGGCATTTCGGTCGTGTTTAAAATAGGCGGGAGAAAGATAAGCCCACTCTTTAAGGGCATTGAACTTGCTCACATTGTCGTACCCATTAGCAAAAGGAGGAAGATAAAAGGCATCGGCAGAGACCCTTACAAGTTGTAAGACCCCTTTGCGAGGATCATCCAAAACAGAAAAATTGGGGATCCCCAACAATTTAGCCACCACATTTGCCTGATAGTGGGCAGTACCGACCACATCATATCTGTTTTTTTTGAATAATTTGCGCAAAGCCCACATTCTGGGAAGTATAATTCGCATTCCCATTGAAAGAGGACCTTTGTTATGCCTGTAATCTCCAAAGGTATGAAGGGTAAATTCCGGACATTCATATTGAATAATATCTTTCAGCTTTCCCCTGTTTACACATCCCAGCTCTACCTGATCGGGTCCCAGTTGGTGAATTGCATTTCTGAAAAAGTTGTATTGCGGTATGTGGTAGATGTCGAAGAACAATTTCATTTGATCAATATTGATTCATGCCCGGTTATTTCCTTTTTATGTAGTTCCAGTAGAAGCTGCGCGCAATATGCGCGATGTCATAGTTTATTTTCATCCGGCGGGATACCTGAGGCGGTTGTTCACTGTGCGGAAATGTATAGTTCATTTTATCCAGGTATACTCCGAAAATTTTGTTCAGGGTACTTTCGATATCCCCTTTGGACAATAGGTTCGGTAATGAAGCATCCTTTGCAGTTTTATTGATGACGGGCAGCGCTCTAACCCTCGGTATTCCTAATTTTCTCAAAACCGCATGGAAATCTTCGTTAAGATTTTCAAAACGAATTACGGCATCAAACCGGTCATGCTCCAGTGTTGCCCAGTCGTCATAAGGAATAATAGAATAAAATTTTTGTAAATAACCGAGAAATGATGCGTTTGTCCGCTTTACAAAATCATATTGACGGTAAAAATAGAACGCTTGTAAGCTTTTGAATCTCCTTTTTTTGAATCTTGAGAATTGGCGGGCATGATCATTTTTGATTTTATGGAATAAACTGTAGGTTCTGTCGATCGGATTACGTATACATGAGAATACGAAGTACGACCTTTCTCGCTCGGAAGCATTTCGGTAAAAGGTTCGATATCGGGTATGTTTGGAATAAATCGGGCGTCCGGAATAGTTTTCGATCAACTCATTACTTATTGCGGTAGTCCCGGTGCGCGGTAGTTCGACAAACAGGTATTGATACTTATCGCTGATTATCATTGTTAATAATTAACGAATTTGAAGCATTTATTTATTCCCATGAGCCGTTGGCAAACAGGTGGTTGCGGATGTGACAAAAACATATATCATTATAACATTTAATTCGAATTAATGCAAATTATATCATTGGTAATCAGTTTTTTATATCAACATTTTTCATCGTTCAACATCGAAGAAACTTCAACTAACCCGAAAAATTCATGGAATTTCTCGCCCTCCGGGCTCACCAATTCCGAGGGATAGAAAACTCATGCGATCACTTTAATCGGTGCGTTTACCTAACAGCATTTCATATTCGTCGATCAGGCTTTTCGTTATGTGATTTCGTTCATACCCGGAGATGATCCTTTGTCTTCCCGAGGTTTTTCCAACGGATATGGCATTCAATATTGCATTTGAGATCTCTTTGGGATCGTTATTGCAAATCAAACACCCCTCCGTATCGTCTATGATCTCTTTGACATCTCCTACATTTGTACTCACTATCGGACAATTACACGCCATGGCCTCCTTTATAAATTGAGGGGATCCTTCCGACCTTGACGTCAAGAGCGCCACGTCAACTGAATTCAAAAGCAATGCAACTTCGTCTCTGGTGAAATTTTTTAATTCCAAAAGCACATAATCCTCACCGAGGTGTTCCACAGCCTCCTTTGCCAGGGCCGGATTTTTGACTTCCCGGTCAAACGAAGCGGAGAAGAGCACATATTTCACATCTGAATTAAAGGATATATTACAGGTGTGAAACAATTCCTTCCTGCTCTGTTCACGGTCCATTGGTTTGAATATTTTCGTATCTACGCCGCAGGGCAAAACTGAATAGTTGCGGGCTTTCATTTTTAAAGACATTCTTTTCGAAACAAAAATGACCTTTTGGGCAAACAGGGCGGCTAATCTTGAAAAAAAACGGTTTTTCCGCTTGTTGACATCGGTTCCATGTAGCGTAATAATAACGGGTAATCCGAATTGGAAAGAAGCAAACAACCCGGATAATCCGAAGTGTGCATGAACCAGATCATAGGAAGAATTTTTCAGAAGATTGTAATACCTTGGAATATTCTTAAGATATCCCAACACGCCCTTACCTTTAATCAAAAACAGATCGACGCGGATACCTTCATGCTCCAGATGATCCTTTTGATCAGTGATAAACGGCACTACATTTTTGTGATTCCCGCTGCATACAAACAAAACTTTCATCGGAGAGCAATTAGGTGGTTGATTGTGAGTCGCATGAACAGATGGTATTATTGAAATATAACTTCTTTCCTGTATTTTATGATCTTCGCCGGATTTCCGCCAACAATGGCAAAATCGGGTACATTTTTAGTGACGACGGCCCCAGAACCAATTATGGAACCGGTCCCTATCCTGGAAACTCTCGGGAGGATAATCGCCCTGGTACCAATCCAAACATCATCTCCGATTTCCTGAATAGGTGAAATTGTAGTCCCTTGCCGGTTCATCGGTACTTCCAGGTCGGAGAAATTATGCGACTGATTTAAAATGATTACATCTTCCGCCATCATCACGTTTTTTCCGATTTTGATATTGGACGGCACCCTGCAACGCTTTCCTAATCCCGAATTGTCACCGATCTCAATATTTTTACCGTTTCCAAAATGTGCCAAATTCTCAACATTCACATTGCTGCCGGTCTTTTTGAAAATTCCTTTTACAATAAA